>NZ_PKFT01000005.1:0-223398 GCF_002870005.1 Lelliottia sp. F153
TGACCCAGCTATCCTGAGTACTGTCCAGCGTTCTGAATGAGTAGAGAATATTTTTATCATCGATAATGCCGACATATGTCACGAGGGCCGGAAGTGCTTTCGGCGTAAAAAATGCAAACTCCCACAGCCCATAAGGCATCTCACCGGTTTCTTCCGGAGTTATAGATCCGGCCGAGTGGCAACCTGCAACTGCAAGCAAAAGTGAAAGAAAGAACCGTTTGCCCAGTTTCATTTTTTATTGCCATCCATGTCATAGGTTGTCCGTTTCCATCCCTCATCAGGACGATTTACAAAACCAATTATCTGCGAGGGTGACATACCACCATAAATCTTCCTGTGTGAGTCGAGCGTAATGCTGTTCCAGTTTGCCGAGCAGTGGATATAATCTTGTGCAATAAGATCAATCTCTTGCTGGTTAAAAAGTGGAGGAGTTATTCCCGCTCTAGTTCTTTTTCCCATCATGATCGTCTTCCCAGAAAGTTCGAGAAGCTCTGAGGTAAGACTAAGATCGTCATTATCATCTGGAATATTTTCAAACACGACTCCCGCCTCCTGCGCCGCATCGAGCATGACCCTTAGTACCACTTTGGACCAGTCGTTCTTCACCAGTCTTTGCTTCATGGTCAGCGCCGCAAATGCCCGTTTTTGCATCCCCTCAATGTGATGGGCTGGCATTCGCTCGTCTTCCCACACATCCGCGCTAATGTCGTTGGTGCGGATAAGCGGGGCCACCACTGCGGAAGCCTCAAGTACAGACAATTGTGCTACGGCATGACGGTACGCCCGCGACTTTTGAGGAGGTGTGTTGAGCGGCACCGTTTCCCCCTCGGGGCGTGTAAGGAAGATATTTTCGCGCACCACTGGCAAATAACCTCCGCCGATATCGGAGTGAGCGCCGGGCAGCGCCAGTTCAGGCCAGGCGGGCTGGACACTGTTCAGCGCAAAGTTAAAGCGGCATTCGTTCTGTGCCGTGATATGAAACACTTTCTCCGCCACGCCAGGACGCAGCATGATATTGACCTCGCCGGTGTTCGCCGTGTGCGGGTTCAGGCCGTTCTGTGGCGTGCCGATGGCGGCGACAGTATCGAAAATGCCGATGAAACGCGTTTTCCCGGCTGGCGCACCGACATAATTGACCTCCCCCATTCCGTAGCGAATGGCATTGGCGATCACTCTGTCTTTATCCTGAATACGGTTGGCAAAATGGCGTGCGGCGGCGGCTCCACGGCTAAAACCAAAGATATCAAACTGGCAGGACGTGACCGTCATCCCACCCCCAGAAATTGTCTGTCGAAGTTTGCGTAAAGTCTCTTCGATCGCCACCGCAATCTGCTTCACCGCAAGGTCCGTCTTCGCAATCACCCCGGTATCCGCCACACCTAAGGTCAGGCCAAGCATACTGTCCGGTTTGCCCGCTTCGGTACCAATCCCTTCCACATAAATTGCTGCCTGCACTTGCCCTGTATCAATGGGGATATCCGTTTTGTACAACGTATTTAACCAATGAATATTTGTATAGCCCCCGATATAGCTGGTAGCGCTGGTACCTGAAATGCCCATCTTTTCCTCGGCAGTACGGGCCAGAATAATTTCAGCATCCGGATCGGAGAGTTCGAAATGGGCAGCGGTACAGGCAGCTAACATATTCTGCGTGTTCACGGCATTATTACCGGTTCCATCAAAAAAGACGCCCAGTGTCAAAATAATATGACGTATTTCTGGCTGCGGCTTTTCATTCGGCGGAAACAGCTGTTTATAGTTATCCGGTAGGATCAGATCACTGTATTCCGTGTTAGCGCCAAGATGTTTACTGCGAATATATTCATAACTCACAGTGATATTTTCGCTATCGAGAACATCCGGATTTATAGAATACATAATCCCCTGAATAGATGCCCCACGGAGTTCTATCTGATAGTATTTCTCCTGTCGCCCGTAGCGATTAGTACGATAAAAATCGAAGATCAGCTGCAGCTTTTCATTCTCATTAATCGCGGTCGTCAGTAATGGCGTGCTTTTATCTATCGGTTTAGTAAATCGCAGGCCCGGGTGGTTCATGCCATATGCGGTGCTCGTCATACTAGAGGCAAGCTGGTAAACAAGAATTTCATCCCGATGCTGATACTGGTAGCGATTACCAATGGATTTTTCTGTTCCGCAGCCTGAAGATATTTCACCCTGACGTTCGCCTTTCATCCTTAAATAAACGGTATTACTCATATGTTGATGTCCTTATCTGGCAACATTCCCTGAGCCAATTAAATGAGCATCATTATATTACTCTTTCTCACACTGAATAGTGTCTGACAGATCATATATTTTTTAAAAGAGAACACGTTCAGAAAATAAAAAACCCGCCTTTCAGCGGGTTTTTTTATATCGATAACCGATTACTGCAGCAGCGAAATATCCGCCACGCGCAGGAACAGTTCACGCAGTTTTTCGAGCATCGAGAGGCGGTTAATACGCAGCTCTTTATCCTCTACGTTTACCATCACTTTTTCGAAGAAGGCATCGATCACTTCACGCAGTTCCGCCAGTTCCACCAGCGCTTCCTGGTAGCGGCCTTCCGCGAAGAACGGCTCCAGCTTGTCGCGCAATACCACAACCTGCATCGCCAGCGCGATCTCTTCTGGTTCTTTCAGGGTGGCAGCGTTGACACGTTCGGTGAGCTGTTCATCGGACTTCGCCAGAATATTGGAAACACGCTTGTTAGCCGCAGCCAGCGCAGACGCAGCTTCCAGCGTACGGAAGTGCGAAACCGCCTTCATGCGTGCATCAAAATCTGCCGGACGCGTTGGACGGCGTGCCAGAACGGCCTGAATGGTATCGACGGTGTAGCCTTCGTCCTGATACCAGGCGCGGAAACGGCCCAGCATAAAGTCGATAACGTCATCCACTACTTTGGCGTTGGTCAGCTTATCGCCGTACAGACGTACCGCTTCTTCAGTCAGCGTCTGCAGATCCAGATTCAGGTTCTTCTCAACGATGATACGCAGCACGCCGAGCGCCGCACGACGCAGTGCAAACGGGTCTTTGTCGCCTTTTGGATGCTGACCGATACCAAAGATCCCCGCAAGGGTATCCATTTTATCGGCAATCGCGACGGCACAGGCCACCGGATTAGACGGCAGTTCATCGCCCGCAAAGCGTGGCTGATACTGCTCATTCAGCGCAACCGCGACATCTTCCGCTTCGCCGTCATGACGTGCGTAGTGCATGCCCATAACACCCTGGGTGTCGGTAAATTCGAACACCATGTTGGTCATCAGGTCGCACTTGGAGAGCAGGCCCGCGCGAGTCGCGTGGTTAACATCGGCACCGATTTCACGGGCGATCCAACCAGACAGCTCCGCGATACGATCGGTTTTGTCGCGCAGCGTGCCGAGCTGTTGCTGGAACAGAACGGTTTGCAGGCGCGGCAGGTGATCTTCCAGACGTTTTTTACGGTCGCTATTGAAGAAGAACTCAGCATCCGCCAGACGTGGACGAACCACTTTCTCGTTACCGGAGATAATCTGGCTCGGATCTTTCGACTCAATATTCGCCACAAAGATAAAGTTTGGCAGCAGTTTGCCGTCCGCCGCGTAAACCGGGAAGTACTTCTGGTCACCTTTCATGGTGTAAACCAGCGCTTCAGCCGGAACGGCAAGGAATTTCTCTTCGAACTTCGCCGTCAGGACCACTGGCCATTCCACCAGCGAGGTCACTTCTTCCAGCAGGCTTTCGCTCAGATCGGCATTGCCACCGATTTTGCGTGCCGCTTCTTCCGCGTCTGCTTTGATTTTGGCTTTACGCTGCTCGTAATCGGCAATGACTTTGCCGCGTTCCAGCAGGATCTGCGGATACTGATCGGCGTGCTCGATGGTGAACTCAGGCTCGCCCATAAAGCGATGGCCACGGATCACGCGATCGGACTGAATACCCAGGATTGTCGCAGGGATCAGCTTATCGCCCAGCAGCAGGGTCACGGTGTGAACCGGACGTACAAAGTGCACGTCGCTCGCGCCCCAGCGCATCAGTTTCGGGATCGGCAGTTTAGCCAGCGACGTGGCAATCATGTTTGGCAGCAGCGCTTCTGCGCTTTCGCCTTTCACATGGGCGCGATACAGCAGCCATTCACCTTTGTCGGTCGCCAGACGCTCAGCCTGGTCAACGGTGATACCGCAACCACGTGCCCAGCCTTCGGCGGCTTTGCTCGGTTTGCCTTCCGCGTCGAACGCCTGGGCAATGGCCGGGCCGCGTTTTTCGACTTCACGGTCTGGCTGGGAGGCTGCGAGATTAGCAACTTTCAGCGCCAGACGGCGTGGAGCCGCAAACCATTCGATTTTACCGTGCGCCAGGCCAGCGTTATCCAGCTCAGCCGTGACATTTGCAGCGAAGGATTCCGCCAGGCTGCGCAGGGCTTTTGGTGGCAGCTCTTCAGTGCCGATTTCCACCAGGAAAGTATTCTCAGACATGGCCGCCTCTTATTTATTTCGATTGCACATCGGGAAGCCAAGGGCTTCACGGGACGCGTAGTAAGCTTCTGCAACGGCTTTGGTCAGCGTGCGAATGCGCAAAATATAGCGCTGACGTTCAGTCACGGAGATGGCTTTACGGGCGTCGAGCAGGTTAAAGCTATGGGCGGCCTTCAGAATACGCTCGTAGGCTGGCAGCGGCAGCGGAGTTTCCAGCGCCAGCAGCTGCTGCGCTTCTTTCTCGTACTGCTCGAAGCAGGTGAACAGGAAGTCCACATCCGCGTATTCGAAGTTATAGGTGGATTGCTCCACTTCGTTCTGATGGAACACGTCGCCGTAGGTGGTTTTACCCAGCGGGCCGTCGCTCCAGACCAGGTCGTAAACGCTGTCTACGCCCTGAATGTACATGGCCAGACGTTCCAGACCGTAGGTGATCTCACCGGTGATTGGCTTACACTCAAGACCGCCAACCTGCTGGAAGTAAGTGAACTGCGTCACTTCCATGCCGTTCAGCCACACTTCCCAGCCCAGACCCCAGGCACCCAGCGTTGGGTTTTCCCAGTTATCTTCCACGAAGCGAATGTCATGAATGGTTGGATCCACGCCCAGCTCTTTCAGGGAACCGAGGTACAGCTCCTGGATATTATCCGGAGAAGGCTTAATCACCACCTGGAACTGGTAATAGTGCTGTAAGCGGTTCGGGTTTTCGCCATAGCGGCCATCAGTCGGACGACGGGATGGTTGCACATACGCGGTTGCCATAGGTTCAGGCCCCAGCGCACGCAGGCTAGTCATCGGGTGTGAAGTGCCGGCGCCAACTTCCATGTCCAAAGGTTGAACAATGGTGCAGCCCTGACGAGCCCAGTAATCCTGTAACGTCAGGATCAGGCCCTGGAAGGTCTTGGTATCAAACTTTTGCATAGTATTTCGTGCTGGATACGTGTGGTTTTAAATGGAAGGGATCAGTATACCCGCTGACTGCAAGATATACAGTACGAAACGGGTTTGTTTAGGGAAAATTGGGGAAATAAGGCGCTTAGCGCATTGAGAGATGCAAAAACTGCCCGTCTGCGTCAAAAGAGCAGACAAAGCCCTCTTTACGTGCCGTAGACCCGCGCATCTCATAGCTGCCCTGAAATTGCTCAAAGCCTGTCACATCAATTTTCTGTGTGCCGGTATTATAGCGATGGGCGGCCTGATCCTTACACAGCTGCTCCATATTTAACGAACGTTCCGGGCTGACTTTGCTTTTCTGCGCCCGCTGTACCGGAGCGTCTTCCTGTGAGCTGCACCCTGCAAGTAAAACCAGCAGAATCAGTGACGCAGCGCGCGTGATCATCATTTTTATTACCGCCCTATTTTCTGGCTGTTATTTTTAGTATTAAAACTTTATAGATTATGGCCCGGCATTCTGCGAATCTCGCGACTTTCGTTCAAGCGCGCCCAGGCAAACTCAGAATTATCCAGAGAGAGGCTAGCACACAATGACAGTCAGACCGTATTTACCACCAAAACAGAGGAACTGATGCAGTCAAAAATTAGCTGGATTGATAATTTGCGAGGGATAGCCTGTTTGATGGTCGTGATGATTCATACCACGACCTGGTACATCACTAATGCCCACAGCATCAGCCCAATGAACTGGGATATCGCCAATATCCTCAACTCGGCATCGCGCGTCAGCGTCCCGCTGTTTTTCATGATTTCCGGTTATCTGTTTTTCGGTGAGCGCAGCGCACAACCGCGCCATTTCCTGCGCATTGGCCTGTGCCTGCTGTTTTACAGCGCCGTGGCGTTGCTTTATATCAGCCTGTTTACGTCAATAAACGCCGAACTGTCGCTGAAGAATTTGCTGCAAAAACCCGTTTTCTACCATCTGTGGTTTTTCTTCGCCATCATCGTAATTTATCTGGTCTCCCCGCTGATTCAGGTCAAAAACGTCGGCGGGAAGATGTTGCTGGCGTTGATGGTGGTGATTGGCCTGCTCGCCAACCCTAATACCGTCTCGCAGAAAATAGGCGGCTTCGAATGGCTGCCGATCAATCTCTATATTAACGGCGACACGTTTTACTACGTGATTTATGGAATGCTCGGGCGGGCAATCGGTATGCTGGATACACGTAAGCCCTGGCTGACGTGGCTTTGCGCCGCGCTGTTCATCGGGGCGGTGTTTGTGATCTCACGCGGAACCCTCTATGAGCTGCGCTGGCGCGGGAACTTTGCCGATACCTGGTATGTGTACTGCGGCCCGATGGTCTTTATCTGCGCCGTTTCGCTGTTGACGCTGGTCAAAAACACTCTAAACACGCGCCCACTTCCGGTACTGGGGCTGATTTCACGCCACTCCCTCGGGATTTATGGCTTTCACGCACTGGTGATCCACGCTCTGCGCACGCGCGGACTTGAGCTGAAAAGCTGGCCGTTGCTGGATATCGTCTGGATTTTCACCGCGACGTTGCTCATCAGCCTGCTGCTGTCGATGCTGCTGCAGCGCGTGGACACGCGCCGGTTTGTCAGTTGATTGCACGCTGCTTTGCCCGGTGAAACTGGCGTGGAGACGAAAACCCTGCGGCGATGGACGCCTGCTCCACGCCGCGCCCCTGCAACAGCCACTGCTGTGCAATCGCCAGCCGCAGCTGCTCCAGATAATCGCGCACGCTGATCCCCAGATGTTCCTGAAAAAGACGTGTTAAATGCCGGGGGCTGACATGCGCCAGAGCCGCAATATCGGCCAGTTGCCAGCCTTTTTGCGGTTCGGCGGTCAGCGCATCCTGCGCGCGATGGATGGCCGGGTGCAGATGATTGCGATAACGCAGCCACGGCGAGAGCTGCGGATCGTCGCCCGAACGTCGGAACCACACCACCATTTCACGGGCGACGGCCAGCGCCTTTTCCGGCCCACACAGGCGGCTCATCAGGTGCAGAGTGAGATCAATCCCTGAGGTGATCCCGGCACTGGTCCAGATGTTACCGTCCTGCACAAAAATACGATTCTCTTTGATTAGCGCACCGGGGGCCGCGTCGCGAAGACGCCCGATAACATCGTGATGCGTTGTGCACTGCTTGCCGTTGAGTAAACCCGACTTCGCCGCCAGCAGTGCTCCGGAGCAAACGCACATAACGGTGATGGCCTGACGGTGAATCTCGGGCTGCAGGCGCATCAGCCAGTGCTGAACGCTCTGCGCCTGAGGCGTCGAAAACTGATGGCGCGAATCACTCACGCCCGGTAAAACCAGCAAACTGCCCTCGGGCAGCGTCTCGGGAAGAGGCGCAATTCCGCCCATCGTCAGGCCAATCGAGGTGGGGACCTCCGGCTGCGGGCCGATGTAGTGCAGACGAAACGCATCGCCTGCCAGCACAAAGGTTTCTGCCGGGCCGGACATATCCAGCGCCAGCACTCCCGGCAACATCACAAACCAGACGTCGATACTCATCAGAGCGACTCCAGCGTCTCCGCCACAGTTTTAATTTCTGCAAAACGCCCGGCCAGTACCGTTTCGGTACGATGGCGTAGCTCGTGGGTATCGAGCGTAGTGCCCTTCCAGGTCATCGGGAAAGTCAGCGTCGCTTCACTGACGAAGGTCACCGCATAGCCCAAATCCGAGGCCACTCGCGCGGTGGTTTCACAGCACTGTTCCGTACGCAGACCACAGATGATCAGACGATTAATATCCCGTTCGCGCAACCAGTGGTCAAGACCCGTATCGGTAAAGGCGTTATGCACATGCTTCTGGAAAACGACCGCAGGCTGATGACGTAAAAAGGACATAGGAGTGACATAGCCGCTTTGCAGTGAGAACGGCCCGGTATCGTCGACATGGAAGATATCCACAACGGGGATACCGCGCGATTCACAGCCTTCAATCAGCCCCAGCATGGCCTGTTGAAATGCCTCAAAACCCTCTTCCTGCCAGTATTCACGGTGATGGAACGACTGCTGAGTATCGATATTGATTAATGCGGTGCGCGACATGGTGATTCTCCTCGCCAGTGGGTATAACCCTATACTGACGAGGAGACGGCTCCACGAGAAGACCAAAAAAGGACATCCTCATGTCCCATTGGGACAACGTCGCCTTACGACATTAACGGCAAGAGCTGCTGATAGATTTTGCGGAACACTTCGCGCCGTTCGCCGTAGCGGCTATGACGCGCCGCATCCGGCTTATGTTCCTGCTCAAGCATGAGCTGCGGAAGTAGCTGCGAAAGCGGTTTGTCCGGGTTCAGCGCAATCTGCGCCAGACGGGCTGCGCCCAGTGCAGGCCCTACGTCGCCGCCCGTGCGGTAATCAAGCTGCAAGCCGCTGATATCCGCCAGCATCTGCCGCCAGTAGCTACTTCTCGCGCCTCCGCCGATGAGGGTAATGCTGGTCGGTTTTAGCCCGCAGTCGTGAACCACATCCATCCCATCTGCCAGCGCATAGCCAACGCCCTCCAGCACCGCACGCGCCAGTTCAGCTGGGCCATGCTGATGCGTTAGACCAAAGAACACGCCTTTCGCCTCTGGGTTGTTGTGCGGTGTGCGCTCACCGGAAAGATAGGGTAAAAACCAGACAGCACCGGCATCCTCATTGGCCTGCTGGGCCGCCGCGATCAGCGCCGGAACGTCCTTAAGCCCCGTTAGATTTGCCGCCCAGTCAAGGCATGATGCGGCGCTGAGCATCACCGACATCAGATGCCATTTCCCCGGCAACGCATGGCAGAAACTGTGTACGGCGCTTTCCGGATTGCTGCGATACCCGTCGCTGACGGCAAAATAGACGCCCGAGGTGCCTAACGACAGCATTGCCTGTCCAGCATCCACCATTCCCACGCCCACCGCCCCCGCCGCATTATCGCCACCGCCCGCCACTACCGGCACGGCAGGCATATTCCAGCTTTCCGCTAACGAAGGATTCAGCACGCCGGTGATTTCACTGCCTTCGAAGAGCGCAGGCATATGATCGCGTGTCAGCTGGCAGGCATCCAGCATCGCCTCGCTCCAGTCGCGTTTAGCGACATCGAGCCACATCGTCCCTGCGGCGTCCGACATGTCGCTGGCGAAATCACCCGTCATGCGAAAACGCAGATAATCTTTTGGCAGCAAGACCTTCGCCACCTGCTTAAAAACGTCCGGCTCATGGCGCTGCACCCACAGCAGCTTCGGTGCCGTAAAGCCCGGCATCATCAGGTTACCGGTAATTTGCCGTGACGTCGGCACCCGTTCTTCGAGGATGGCGCACTCTTCGGCGCAGCGGCCGTCATTCCACAAAATCGCCGGGCGCAGCACACAGTGCGCGCTATCCAGCAGCGTGGCGCCGTGCATCTGCCCGGCAATCCCCAGCGCTTTTATCTCACGCAGACTGTGCAGTTCGCCCAGCGCTTTGATCACGCGATCCGTCGCCTGCCACCACTGTTCGGGGTCTTGTTCTGACCATAAGGGATGTGGGCGCGAAACGTGCAGCTTCTCAGTGTGTGAGGCCAGTACGTCGCCCTGCTCGTTTAACAGGATGGCTTTCACACCCGATGTGCCAAGATCAATCCCGATATACATTGCGGTGACTCCTTTAACAGAAACGCCCGGTGGCGCAAAGCGTACCGGGCCTACAATACCAATATTTTCCGTAGGCCGGGCAGGCTCAGCACCGCCCGGCGACACTGACTATTTATCGAACAAATAGTGATTGACCAGGTTTTCCAGCAGTTCCTGGTGGCCGCTCTGATGGCTCGGCGCCAGGCTATGTTGTTCAGCGTACTTCGCGATCTCGGCAAGGGATAACTGCCCTTTCAAAATTTGCTGGCCGAGTTCACTGTTCCAGCCGGAATAGCGCTTCGCAACGCGTTTATCCAGTTCACCGTCTTCAATCATGCGGGCCGCCACTTTCAGCGCCAGCGCCATGGTGTCCATCGCGCCAATATGGCCGTAGAACAGATCGTACTTATCGGTACTCTGACGGCGTACTTTGGCGTCAAAGTTCAGGCCGCCGGTGGTAAAGCCGCCTGCTTTGATGATTTCGTACATCACCAGCGCATTCTCTTCCACGCTAATTGGGAACTGGTCGGTGTCCCAGCCGAGCTGCGGATCGCCACGGTTAGCATCGACAGAGCCAAAGATGCCCAGCGCGATAGCAGAGGCGATTTCATGATGGAAAGAGTGTCCCGCCAGCGTGGCGTGGTTGGCTTCGATATTCACTTTGATCTCTTTTTCCAGACCAAATTGTTTGAGGAAGCCGTAGACCGTTGCCACGTCGTAATCGTACTGGTGCTTGGTTGGCTCCTGCGGCTTCGGCTCAATCAGCAAGGTGCCACGGAACCCGATTTTGTGTTTGTGATCGACCACCATCTGCATGAAACGGCCAATCTGCTCACGCTCCTGACGCAGGTCGGTGTTGAGCAGGGTTTCATAGCCTTCGCGACCGCCCCACAGCACGTAGTTTTCACCGCCCAGCTGATGGGTGGCGTTCATAGCCGTCACCACCTGAGTGGCAGCCCAGCTGAACACTTCAGGATCAGGGTTAGTCGCCGCACCGGCACCATAGCGCGGGTTCGTAAAGCAGTTCGCCGTCCCCCACAGCAGCTTCACGCCACTTTTCTGCTGCTTCTCGCCCAGATATTCCACCATCTGCGCAAAGTTGTTCAGATATTCTTTCAGCGAGGCCCCTTCCGGCGAGACGTCCACATCGTGGAAGCAGTAATACGGGACGTTCAGCTTGTGGAAAAACTCGAATGCCACATCGGCTTTGCGCTTCGCCAGTTCCAGCGCTTCGCCAGGCTGCTGCCATGGGCGGTCAAACGAGCCGACACCAAACATATCCGCGCCATTCCAGCAGAAGGTGTGCCAGTAGCAGGCAGCGAAACGCAGGTGATCTTCCATGCGCTTACCGAGTACAAGCTCATCCGGGTTGTAATGACGAAATGCTAGAGGATTGGTGGATTTTGGGCCTTCGTAGCGAACGCGATCGAGTTGGTCGAAATAAGCTTGCATATTGAACTCCATAATCAAGAGGTGCGGCGAGTAATCGATAATGGAGTAATAGTGAATACTCATTGCAGCTTGCTCAATTACGTTATTTCACACTGCTATTGAGAGAATGCACAAACGTGCGCTGGCTCGCAAAAATAATACGCAAGCAAACGATTTTTCGGCGCTTATTCCAGAATCATGTGTAATTAATAAGTTGCACATTTTAAAATCAGATCGCGGTCATAAATTCGCAAATAAACCAAATATCGTAATGAGAAGATAAAAATCTGTAATTGCCAGTTTGCCTTTCCCCGTTAAGAATTTGCTGCGTATCTGGCAGTGAATGATTCTTTTGTCTCAGCCTTACCACCCTACAGAAAAAGGTAAAATAATTATGACGATAAGAAACCTGTGCCTTACTCTCTGTGCTTCGCTACTGCTAACCAGCTTTGCGGGGCATGCAAAAGAAGTCAAAATCGGAATGGCCATTGACGACCTGCGCCTGGAGCGCTGGCAAAAAGACCGCGATATTTTTGTGAATAAAGCGGAATCTCTCGGTGCAAAAGTGTTTGTTCAATCTGCCAATGGCAATGAAGAAACGCAAATGTCGCAAATCGAAAATATGATTAACCGCGGCGTAGATGTGCTGGTGATAATTCCTTACAACGGCCAGGTGCTAAGTAATGTGGTAAAAGAGGCCAAACAAGAAGGAATTAAAGTCTTAGCCTATGACCGCATGATTAATAACGCTGATATTGATTTTTATATTTCCTTCGACAACGAAAAAGTCGGTGAAATTCAGGCGCAAAGTCTGGTCGACAAAGTGCCGCAGGGGAATTATTTCCTGATGGGCGGCTCCCCTGTTGATAACAACGCCAAATTATTCCGTGAAGGGCAAATGAAGGTCCTTAAGCCGTATATCGACGACGGTAAAATTAAAGTGGTGGGCGATCAATGGGCCGACGGCTGGCTGCCGGAAAATGCGCTAAAAATTATGGAAAATGCGTTAACCGCGAACAATAACAAAATTGACGCTGTGGTCGCTTCCAACGATGCCACTGCGGGCGGTGCAATTCAGGCGCTGAGTGCGCAAGGTCTGGCCGGTAAAGTCGCGATTTCCGGTCAGGATGCGGATCTCGCGGGCGTAAAACGTATTATTGCCGGCACCCAGACCATGACGGTCTACAAACCTATCACCGAACTGGCCACTACTGCTGCGGAAATCGCCGTTGAGCTGGGCAACGATCAGCAGCCTAAGGCCGATTCCAAACTGAATAACGGCCTCAAAGATGTCCCTGCCCGTCTGCTGACGCCAATCGAAGTCAACAAAGAGAACATTGATTCCACCGTCGTGAAAGACGGTTTCCACAAGAAAAGCGAACTGTAATCCCGCATCGCCCCTGCTTTGCGGGGGCATGTCGACTTGTACGATTTGACTCGGGTCATGTGGAGCAGTTATGCCGTATTTACTTGAAATGAAAAGCATTACCAAAGCTTTTGGCGCGGTGAAAGCCGTCGACAACGTGAGCCTGCGCCTGAACCCCGGCGAGATTGTCTCGCTGTGCGGTGAAAACGGATCTGGCAAATCCACGCTGATGAAAGTGCTGTGCGGCATCTACCCGCACGGCAGCTATGATGGTGAAATCGTCTTTGCCGGTGAAACGCTGCAAGCCACGCACATTCGCGACACGGAGCGTAAAGGGATCGCCATCATTCACCAGGAGCTGGCGCTGGTGAAGCATCTCACGGTGCTGGAGAATATTTTCCTCGGTGCCGAGATCTCACGCTTCGGCGTTCTGGACTACGACACCATGACCCTGCGCTGTGAAAAGCTGCTGGCTCAGGTCAGCCTTCAAATTTCGCCCAATACCCGCGTCGGCGATTTGGGGTTAGGGCAGCAGCAGCTGGTCGAAATTGCCAAAGCCTTAAACAAACAGGTGCGCTTGCTGATCCTCGATGAACCTACCGCATCGCTGACAGAGCAAGAAACTGCGGTCCTGCTGGATATCATCCGTGACCTGCAGCATCACGGCATCGCCTGCATTTATATTTCTCACAAACTCAATGAGGTGAAAGCCATCTCGGACACCATCTGCGTTATCCGCGATGGGCAACACATCGGCACACGAGAAGCTGCCGGGATGAGTGAAGACGACATCATTACCATGATGGTGGGGCGTGAACTCACCGCGCTCTACCCAAACGAGCCGCACACCACCGGGGACGAAATCTTAAGAGTCGAAAACCTGACCGCCTGGCATCCGGTTAACCGCCATATCAAACGCGTCAACAATGTCTCCTTCTCGCTGCGGCGCGGGGAGATCCTCGGCATTGCCGGTTTAGTGGGTGCAGGGCGAACCGAAGCGGTCCAGTGCCTGTTTGGCGTCTGGCCGGGCCGCTGGGAAGGCAGCATTTATCTCGACGGCGAGCTCGTACATATCAACAGCTGTCAGCAGGCCATCGCCCAGGGCATCGCGATGGTCCCGGAAGATCGAAAAAAAGACGGCATTGTGCCGGTCATGGCAGTGGGAAAAAACATCACCCTCGCGGCCCTCAACCAGTTTTCGGGTGCGCTAAGCAGCCTGGACGATGCGGCGGAACAGCAGTGCATTCTCCAGTCTTTAGCGCGCCTGAAAGTCAAAACCTCATCACCTGAGCTGGCCATCGGGCGGCTGAGCGGGGGCAATCAGCAGAAAGCGATTCTGGCGCGCTGCCTGCTTTTGAATCCACGCATCCTGATTCTGGATGAGCCGACGCGTGGAATCGACATCGGCGCAAAATATGAAATCTACAAACTCATTAACCAGCTGGTGCAACAGGGCATCGCGGTCATTGTTATCTCGTCCGAACTGCCCGAAGTGCTCGGCCTGAGCGATCGCGTTCTGGTCATGCATGAAGGCAAACTGAAAGCCAATTTGATCAACCAAAACCTGACCCAGGAACAGGTGATGGAAGCCGCCCTGAGGAGCGAACGTCATGTCGAAAAGCAACCCGTCTGATATCAAAGTCCCTGTGTCTGCGCCAGGTTTGTTCTCGGGATTTAAAGCGTTGAACCTACAGGTTTTCGTGATGATCGCGGCCATTATCGCCATCATGCTGTTTTTCACCTGGATGACCGACGGTTCGTATTTAAGCGCGCGCAATATCTCCAACCTGCTGCGCCAGACGGCGATTACCGGCATTCTGGCAGTCGGAATGGTATTCGTCATTATCTCTGCCGAAATCGATCTGTCGGTCGGTTCGATGATGGGGTTACTGGGCGGTGTCGCCGCAATCTTTGACGTCTGGCTCGGCTGGCCGCTACCCTTGACGGTGGCCGTCACGCTGGTGCTCGGCCTGCTGCTCGGCACCTGGAATGGCTGGTGGGTGGCGTATCGTAAGGTGCCTTCATTTATCGTCACCCTGGCGGGGATGCTCGCATTTCGTGGCATCCTGATCGGCATCACCAATGGCACCACGGTTTCACCCACCAGCGCGTCGATGTCGCAAATTGGTCAGAGTTATCTCTCCGATGGCGTTGGTTTTACCTTCGGCGCTATCGGCCTGATGGCATTCATCGCCTGGCAGTGGCGCGCCAGAATGCGCCGTCAGGCGCTGGGGCTCGCCTCGACGCCTTCAACGTCGGTCGTCGGGCGGCAGGCGCTGACCGCCGTCATTGTGCTGGGCGCGATCTGGCTCCTGAATGATTATCGTGGCGTGCCGACGCCCGTGCTGATTCTGACCCTGCTGTTACTGGCCGGTATGTTTATGGCGACTCGCACCGCTTTTGGCCGACGCATTTACGCCATCGGCGGCAATATTGAGGCCGCACGTCTTTCAGGGATCAATGTGGAGCGCACCAAACTCGCCGTGTTTGCGATTAATGGTCTGATGGTGGCTATCGCCGGGCTGATTTTAAGCTCGCGCCTCGGCGCCGGTTCTCCCTCTGCCGGTAACATTGCCGAGCTGGATGCTATCGCCGCGTGCGTCATTGGTGGAACCAGCCTCGCAGGAGGCATCGGGAGCGTTGCGGGCGCGGTGATGGGGGCATTTATTATGGCGTCGCTGGATAACGGAATGAGTATGATGGACGTTCCGACCTTCTGGCAGTATATCGTTAAAGGCGCCATTTTGTTGCTGGCGGTCTGGATGGACTCCGCGACCAAGCGACGGGCATGAGTCACTGATTTGGGAAAGATAAACCATGTTTGAGAAGCGTCACCGCATTACGTTGTTATTCAACGCCAACAAAGCCTATGACCGTCAGGTAGTTGAAGGCGTGGGTGAATATTTGCAGGCGTCGCAATCGGAGTGGGATATTTTTATTGAAGAAGATTTCCGCACCCGCATTGAAAACATCAAGGACTGGCTGGGCGATGGCGTGATCGCCGATTACGACGATCCCGTGATCGAGCAGTTACTAACCGACGTCGACGTCCCGATTGTGGGCGTCGGCGGCTCATATCACTCGCCCGAAAAGTACCCTCCGGTCCACTACATCGCAACGGACAATCACGCGCTGGTCGAGAGCGCATTTTTGCATTTAAAAGAAAAAGGCGTACACCGCTTCGCCTTTTACGGCCTGCCCTCCTCCAGTGGCAAAGGCTGGGCGATGGAGCGCGAATATGCGTTTTGCCAGATCGTCGCGCAGGAGAAATACCGGGGCGTGGTCTATCAGGGGCTGGAGACCGCACCAGAGAACTGGCAGCACGCACAAAATCGGCTGGCCGACTGGCTGCAAACCCTACCGCCGCAAACGGGCATTATTGCCGTCACGGATGCCCGCGCGCGCCACGTGCTGCAGGTCTGCGATCATCTGCACATTCCTGTTCCTGAGAAACTGTGCGTCATTGGCATCGATAACGAAGAGCTGACGCGCTATCTGTCGCGCGTGGCCCTGTCGTCGGTGGCACAAGGGACGCGACAGATGGGCTATCAGGCCGCGAAATTACTTCATCGTCTTCTGGATAACGAATCCTTGCCTCTTCAGCGCCTGCTGGTGCCGCCGGTTCGCGTAGTCGAGCGCCGCTCCACGGACTACCGCTCGTTAAACGATCCGGCGGTCATTCAGGCCATGCACTACATCCGTAACCATGCCTGTAAAGGCATCAAAGTGGATCAGGTGCTGGACGCGGTCGGTATTTCTCGCTCAAATCTGGAGAAGCGCTTTAAAGAAGAGGTCGGGGAGACGATCCACGCGGTGATTCACGCCGAAAAACTGGAGAAAGCCCGCAGCCTGCTGATCTCAACTTCGCTGTCGATCAACGAAATTTCACAGATGTGCGGCTATCCGTCACTGCAGTATTTCTATTCAGTATTTAAGAAAGAGTACGACACCACGCCGAAAGAGTATCGGGAGCGGTATAGCGAAGTGTTGGTGTAACGCTGTTGTAGCGCTGATTCAGCAAAGAAAAACGCCTTCCGATGGAAGGCGTTTTTTTGAGATAACTTACATGTGAGCGGCAATTAAGCGCTGGTTATCCTGGTACATCGCAAACAGGTAGTTGTTGTAGCTCTGCCCCTGCGTTGAATACCCTTTCAGCTTGTGAATCATGGTACTCGCCGTCACTTCCTGATCCGCTTTACGCAACTGAGCGCGTGACTTACGGAACGAAGAGTAGGCCGGATGCGTGTTCAGGTTTACCACGTAGGCATTCACGGAATCTTTAACCGATTCGAACTGCGAATAGCCTTTCACTTTGCCTGGCGCGTTGTTACAGCGGCCTTTGGCGCACTTCATGCCGAAGAGATTGTTGTTGTTACGCGCCAGTTTTGACGTGCCCCAACCACTCTCTGCGGCTGCCATGGTCGCGACCATGCTGCCTGGAATAATATCCACGCGCTCAAGCAGTGAGTTCCACGGCACGCGGCGGGTATTACCATTCCAGCTCACCTTGTAGCGCTTCGCGATGTCTTTCAGACGTGCGCGTTCGCTGGGTGACCAACGGCTTTCGTACTGTTTTGAAACCAGCCAGTTACGGTCTGCAGTAATTGCAGAGTTTTGGCTTGTAATATAAGGCATTACCGTCCGGAGAAACGCTTTTTTCCTTGGTGTCCCGGAAGGGTATTTTCGCAAATCAGGAAGTGAACTGCTCTTTACACTATTGCGAGAATACTCTTGTTTACTGCTAACCTTAATCTTACTGCTACTGCTGGTCGTCTTTATGACGTGGGCTTTTTTACTCGTTGTATCCGTGTGCGTCTTCGCAAGCACCTCACCTGAAAATGTCACGGTGAGCAACATGAGTATCGTAGCCCCAAATCGTCGTATGGGAGTCGATATCATTAGTTCTCCTGGTCGGATATATGCATTCCAACACCTTATTTTTTTCACAAAATTGAGAGCGGAATCTCAAATCATATCAAAAATAGTCTTCAAGAGCATCCAAAGAAATAGTCTAATTCCGAAACTATGTCACCTGAAACTTGCTCACTTAACCATCATTTCTACAAATTTGTGTGCGATATCGCAGATAAACGCCTAATTTTGCGCGAGATCACTCACCCTTTCGACTCATCCCGCCATAAAGCTCAGGGGGAGGAGTCAGCGCGATAAACCTGATGGCACACTGGTTAAAATTGCCGCGACAGGAAAATGGAATGAAACGCTCCGCTTTAGCTCTTTTGCTACTGCCCGCGATAGCGAATGCAGACTGGTCATCTCCCGGCTTTTCTACCTTTAACGCCGAAGGCGCTGGGGTGTTCACAAGCCATGCAAAGCTCGCGAAGGGTACTCGTCCTCTGACCCTCAATTTTGACAATGCGTGCTGGCAGCCCACAAATCCCATTAAACTCAATGAGATGATGTCGCTTAAGCCCTGCGAGGGAACGCCACCTCAGTGGCGCCTCTTCCGCGAGGGCGATTATCAGATGCGCATTGATACGCGCTCAGGCACGCCAACGCTGATGTTGACGGTGCAAAGTGCCGCAGAGAAACCCGTCGCAGAGGTCACTCGCCAGTGCCCGAAATGGGACGGTAAACCGCTCACCATCGAGGTGAAAGACACTTTCCCGGAAGGCTCCGTGGTACGAGATTTCTACAGCCAGCAGACGGCCACGGTGCAGCAAGGGAAAATCACCCTGCAACCCGCCGCGAACAGCAACGGTCTGCTCCTGCTTGAACGGGCCGAAACCGATAAAGCCGCGCCATTCAGCTGGCAAAACGCCACCGTCTACTTTGTGCTGACAGACCGCTTCGTGAATGGCGATCCGTCTAATGACAACAGCTATGGCCGCCACAAAGACGGTATGCAGGAAATTGGCACCTTCCACGGCGGCGATCTTAAAGGACTCACCACTAAGCTCGATTATCTCCAGCAGCTTGGCGTCAACGCCTTGTGGATTAGCTCGCCGCTGGAGCAGATTCACGGCTGGGTTGGCGGCGGCACCAAAGGCGATTTCCCGCACTATGCCTATCACGGCTACTACACGCAGGACTGGACAAAACTCGACGCCAACATGGGCAGCGAAAACGATCTCCGCCACCTGGTCGACGAGGCGCACAAGCGCGGTATCCGCATTCTGTTTGACGTCGTGATGAACCACGTCGGCTACGCCACGCTTGCGGATATGCAGGAGTATCAGTTTGGCGCGTTATACCTGCAGGGCGATGAGTTGAAAAAAACGCTGGGCGAACGCTGGACCGACTGGAAACCCGCGGCCGGGCAAAGCTGGCACAGTTTTAACGACTACATCAATTTCAGCGACAAAGCCGGGTGGGAAAAGTGGTGGGGCAAACACTGGATCCGCACCGATATCGGCGATTATGACAATCCTGGCTTTGACGATCTGACCATGTCGCTGGCCTTTTTACCCGATCTCAAAACCGAATCGACCACCCCTTCCGGTTTACCGAATTTCTACCGCCACAAGCCGGACACCCATGCCGAAGCAATCGCCGGTTACACCCCGCGCAATTATCTTACCCACTGGCTCAGCCAGTGGGTGCGCGACTACGGCATTGACGGTTTCCGGGTGGATACGGCTAAACACGTTGAACTGCCCGCCTGGCAAGAGCTGAAGGATAAATCCACTCAGGCGCTGAAAGCGTGGAAGCACGCTAATCCGGACAAAAAGCTGGATGATGCGCCATTCTGGATGACGGGTGAATCCTGGGGGCATGGCGTGATGCAAAGCGACTATTACCGCCATGGTTTCGATGCGATGATCAATTTTGACTATCAGGAGCAGGCCGCCAAAGCCGTCGATTGTCTGGCGGATATCGATCTCACCTGGCAGCAGATGGCGGAAAAATTACAGAGCTTCAACGTCCTAAGCTATCTCTCGTCTCACGACACCCGCCTGTTCCGCGAAGGTGGCCAGCGCGCGGCAGAACTGCTGCTGCTCTCTCCGGGGTCGGTGCAGATCTATTACGGTGACGAATCAGCACGGCCATTTGGCCCAACCGGCTCCGATCCGCTGCAAGGCACACGCTCAGACATGAACTGGCAGGACGTCACCGGCAGCCAGGCTTCGGGCGTCAAACACTGGCAAATTCTCGGGCAGTTCCGGGCGCGCCATCCGGCTATTGGCGAGGGTACGCAAACCACCCTCTCCCTCGCGCAAGGCTACGGTTTTGTGCGCCAGCACCAGGACGATAAAGTGATGGTGGTCTGGGCTGGAAATCACTAATTCCTGCTGCGTCCCCTTCAAGCGGAGGGGACGATCTTCAACCAGAATAATTCACCAAACAAATACAAATCAGCAAAACAAAACAACGATCCGCCCCTCTTCCCTCGATTTGCACCCGCACGATGCTAGCGTTATGGTTACCCACTTTCATTATAAGAATGCCAGATCACCTGTTATGACGTTTTCACTTTTCGGCGATAAATTCACCCGCCATTCAGGCATTACCCGCCTGATGGAGGATCTCAACGACGGGCTGCGCACACCGGGCGCCATCATGCTCGGCGGGGGAAATCCGGCCCAAATCCCGGCCATGAACGACTACTTCCACAACCTGCTGGCGGAGATGCTGCAAAACGGCAAAGCCACTGATGCGCTGTGCAATTACGATGGCCCGCAAGGCAAAACTGAGCTGCTGACGCTGCTGGCAGATATGCTGCGCGACGAACTGGGTTGGGATATCGAACCACAGAATATTGCACTGACAAACGGCAGCCAGAGCGCATTTTTCTACTTGTTTAATCTTTTTGCAGGACGTCGCGCCGATGGCAGCACCAAAAAAGTGCTGTTCCCGCTGACGCCGGAGTACATCGGCTATGCCGACTCCGGGCTGGAAGAGGATTTGTTCGTCTCTGCTCGTCCTAATATCGAGCTACTGCCCGAAGGCCAGTTCAAGTATCACGTCGATTTTGAACACCTGCACATTGGCGAAGAAACCGGCATGATTTGCGTCTCACGCCCGACCAACCCGACGGGCAACGTCATCACTGACGAAGAGCTGATGAAGTTAGACGTGCTGGCCAATCAGCACGGTATTCCACTGGTGATCGATAACGCCTACGGTGTGCCGTTCCCCGGCATTATCTTTAGCGAAGCCCGTCCGCTGTGGAATCCGAACATCGTCCTGTGCATGAGCCTCTCGAAACTGGGCCTGCCGGGCAGCCGCTGCGGCATCATCATCGCCAATGAAAAAATCATCAGCGCCATCACCAATATGAACGGCATCATCAGCCTGGCGCCGGGCGGAATGGGCCCGGCCATGATGTGCGAAATGATTAAGCGCAACGATCTGCTGCGCCTGTCGAATGACGTGATAAAGCCGTTCTACTACCAGCGCGTGCAAGAAACTATCGCGACAATTCGCCGCTATTTGCCCGAAGATCGCTGCCTGATCCACAAACCTGAAGGGGCGATTTTCCTCTGGCTGTGGTTTAAGGATCTGCCGATCACCACCGAGCTGCTGTATCAGCGCCTGAAAAAGCGCGGCGTGTTGATGGTTCCGGGGGATTACTTCTTCCCGGGGCTTGATAAGCCGTGGCCGCATACGCATCAGTGTATGCGAATGAACTACGTGCCAGACCCAGAGAAAATCGAAGCCGGGGTGAAAATCCTGGCCGAAGAGATCGAACTGGCCTGGAGTGAAGGCGGCCACTAACGGCGTACCCGCAGAACAACAAAAAAAGGCCAGATTCTCCATCTGGCCTTTTTTTAGCACTTATCCGCGCACGGTGAACCCAAGCTCTTGTGAAATCGCTTCAGCGGTTTCGCGCAGCGGTTTAAGCAGATTCTTTTCCCCCACCTGCTTCATGCGTGAGGTCGAAAGGGAAATTGAAATGGCATACGGCACCCGCCCGTGAATATCAAACACCGGGACCGCAATGCAGGACACGCCCAGTTCGTTCTCTTCTTTATCCATCGCCATGCTGCGAGAGCGGATCTCCTCCAGCTCGTCGTACATCGCACTCAGCTCGGTGATGGTATTACGCGTCAGGGGCTGAATTTGCTCCTGATGGCTCTGCCAGTAGCTCGCCACGTAATCCTGATGGCCGAACGCCATGTAGATTTTCCCCATTGCAGAACAGTAGAGCGGCATGTGCTGACCGATATAAGCGCGCGTGCGCAGCATTCCGGTCGTCGGTTCCAGCTTGTAGATCAGAATCGCATGGTCATCTTCCCGGCTGGAGAAGTTCACCGTTTCGCCCGTCACGATATTCAGATTTTCCAGATGGGGCGCCGCCACGTGAATGATATTGAGCGACGACAGCGCTTTTTGCCCCACGGCGATAAATTTCGTGGTCAGACGATAGCTGCCCGCCGCAGGCGCGGGGGTAACGTAGCCGCACGACTGCAAACCCTGCAGTAACCGATGCACGGTGCTTTTATTCAGGCCGGCAAGTTCAGATAAATGCGCAAGCGGACACCCGTTCGGATAGTTACTGAGAATTTCAATCAGCATCAGGCCGCGAAACAAGCTCTGGCTGCCTGCTGGCCTCTCTTTTTCTTGCGTCATCTCGCTCTCTTTCATGCTCATTACATCGTTCTCCGTTAATCGCGTCCTGATGGTAGCGCAAAGTGTGGTTCAGTTCACGATCTCAGCATTAAAAACACAATTCGTTGATTTTACTACATTTTGAAAAACATGAATGTCGTTGATCTGACAAAAATTGATCGCTATATTTGAAATCAGATTTCGCAATGTGAAATTTAGAGATAAAAAAGCACTCACACGCGCCCCTAACACAAACAGGAGAACAGGGATGAAAGTGACCTTTGACGAGTTGAAAGCAGCATTCAATCAGGTGCTGCTCAACCGTGGCGTCAAGGCAGAAATCGCCGATGCCTGCGCAGAGATGTTTGCGCGCACCACCGAATCAGGCGTCTATTCACATGGCGTTAACCGTTTTCCGCGTTTCATTCAGCAGCTGGATGCCGGGGACATCATTCCTGACGCGCAGCCGAAGCGCATCACCACGCTGGGAGCCATTGAGCAGTGGGACGCCCAGCGCGCCATTGGCAATCTGACGGCCAAAAAAATGATGGATCGCGCAACCGAGCTGGCCTCGGATCACGGAATTGGTCTAGTGGCGCTGCGCAATGCCAACCACTGGATGCGCGGCGGCAGCTACGGCTGGCAGGCCGCTGAAAAGGGCTATATCGGAATTTGCTGGACCAACTCTATCGCCGTCATGCCGCCGTGGGGCGCGAAAGAGTGTCGCATCGGCACCAACCCGCTGATCGTCGCCATTCCATCAAATCCCATCACCATGGTGGATATGTCGATGTCGATGTTCTCCTACGGCATGCTCGAAGTGAACCGTCTGGCAGGGCGCGAACTGCCGGTAGACGGCGGGTTTGACGACGAAGGCCATCTGACCAAAGAGCCGGGTGTGATTGAGAAAAACCGCCGCATTTTACCGATGGGCTACTGGAAAGGTTCCGGTCTGTCTATCGTGCTGGACATGATCGCCACCCTGCTGTCCAACGGTTCGTCCGTGGCGGAAGTGACGCAGGACAATAGCGATGAATACGGCGTGTCGCAGATCTTTATCGCCATCGAAGTGGACAAGCTGATCGATGGCAAAACTCGTGATGCCAAACTGCAGCGCATTATGGATTTCATTACCACCGCTGAACGCTCTGACGACGACGTCGCCTTGCGCCTGCCAGGGCATGAATTCACCCGCCTGCTGGAAGAGAACCGTCGCAATGGCATCACCATTGATGACAGCGTATGGGCGAAGATCCAGTCGCTGTAAGGAGTGACGTATGATATTCGGACATATTTCACAGCCCAATCCTTGCCGCCTGCCGCAGGCAATAGAACGGGCGCTCGCGTTTCTACGCACCACGGATTTCACCACGCTGGAACCCGGCGTGGTGGAGATCGACGGACGCGCTATCTTCGCGCAGGTTCTCGATCTCACCACCCGGCCGCATCACGAAAACCGCCCGGAAGTCCATCGCCGCTATCTGGATATTCAATTTCTGGCGTGGGGCGAAGAGAAAATAGGTTTTGCGATCGACACCGGTAATAACGAAATAAGCGAATCATTACTGGAACAGCGCGATATTATTTTTTATCACCAGATGGAAAATGAATCGCTGATTGAAATGATTCCGGGCAGTTACGCCATATTTTTCCCGCAGGATGTTCATCGCCCGCAATGTCATAAACACAAGGAGTCGGCCATTCGTAAAATTGTCGTCAAAGTGGCTGTCAGCGAATTAATGTAATTTTTCTGAATTAGACAGGAAAGCCAAATGACTCACACCGGTTTTATTATTGGTGCGTACCCCTGCGCACCCTCGTTTCACCAGAAAGGGGAACAGGAAGAGCGCGATTTCTGGCGTCAGTTAGCTGATACACCCGATATTCGCGGTCTTGAACAACCGTGCCTGGATAACCTCCACCCGCTGGGGGATGAGTGGCTGTTTCGCCACACGCCGGGGGACTGGCAAATCGTGGTCACGGCGGTGATGGAAACCATGCGTCGGCGCGGCGCCAACGGCGGGTTTGGCCTGGCCTCCGCCGATGAAGATCAGCGTCGTGAAAGCGTGACATTTTATCGTCACCTGCTTGAGAAAATTGTCGCCGTTAACGCCCGCTTCCCGGGGAAAGTGATCGCCCTGGAAATGCAGGCCGCGCCGCAGTCTGGCAACCCCTGCGTTGCGCAAGCCACCGAGGCATTCTCTCGTTCGATGAAAGAGATCGCCGCCTGGGACTGGCCATGCGATCTGGTGCTGGAACACTGCGATGCCATGACAGGCCGCGCGCCACGAAAAGGGTTTCTCCCCCTTGAAAACGTTCTGGAGGTGCTGGGCGACACGGATATCAGCGTTTGTATTAACTGGGCGCGCTCAGCCATCGAAGGACGCGACACTGCATTGCCTGTCGCGCATGTTCAGGCCGCGCAGAAGGCAGGAAAGCTCGGCGCACTGATGTTTTCTGGCACCACGGCGACGGGCGATTACGGCGACTGGCAGGATCTTCACGCGCCATTTTCGTCGTTCTGCCCCGACAGTTTAATGACGCCTGAAAAAGTCACTGAGCTATTTACTGCGGCGAGCGCCGCAACATTGAAATTCTCCGGTATCAAATTACTGGAAATAAATGCTAATGCTAACGTCAGCCATCGCATCGCCATTTTGCGCGACGGCATTAGCGTTATGAAAAAAGCAGCACAATAAAAATAAAAACCTGTATTCCCGAGCCGATTACCTTAATGAGACATTAATTATGACTATTTCTTCTCGTGCTCTACATGCGGATATTCCGCGCCAACGCTGGTTAAGAATAATTCCGCCTATTCTTATCGCCTGTATTATCTCTTATATGGACCGTGTCAATATTGCCTTCGCCATGCCAGGCGGTATGGATGAGGAATTAGGGATTACCGCCACCATGGCGGGGCTGGCAGGCGGAATATTCTTTATCGGATATCTGTTCCTGCAAGTTCCCGGCGGCAAAATCGCGGTGCACGGCAGCGGTAAAAAATTCATCGGCTGGTCGCTGGTGGCCTGGGCGGTGATCTCCGTGTTGACGGGCATCGTCACCAATCAGTATCAGCTGCTGGCACTGCGCTTTTTACTCGGTGTCGCCGAAGGCGGAATGCTGCCAGTGGTGCTGACCATGATCAGCAACTGGTTCCCGGACGCCGAGCGCGGTCGCGCCAACGCGATCGTGATTATGTTCGTACCCATTGCCGGGATCATTACCGCCCCGCTCTCCGGCTGGATCATTACGGCTCTCGACTGGCGCTGGCTGTTCATCATTGAAGGCCTGCTGTCCCTGGTGGTGCTGGTTCTCTGGACGCTGACCATCTATGACCGCCCGCAGGAGGCGAAATGGATTTCCGCCGCCGAGAAAAACTATCTGGTTGAAACGCTGGCCGCCGAGCAGCGCGCTATCGCAGGCAAAGAGGTGAAAAATGCCTCGCTCGGTGCGGTGCTGTCGGACAAAACCATGTGGCAGCTGATCGCCCTTAACTTCTTCTACCAGACCGGTATTTACGGCTACACCCTCTGGCTGCCAACCATTCTGAAGGAGCTAACCCATTCGACGATGGGCCAGGTGGGGATGCTCGCCATTCTGCCGTATGTCGGCGCGATTGCCGGGATGTTCCTGTTCTCTTCCCTCTCCGATCGCACCGGCAAGCGCAAGCTGTTCGTCTCCCTGCCGCTGATCGGTTTTGCTCTGTGCATGTTCCTCTCCGTGGCGCTGAAAGAAAACATCTGGCTGGCCTACGCCGCGCTGGTGGGTTGCGGTTTCTTCCTGCAGTCAGCAGCGGGCGTCTTCTGGACCATTCCGGCACGTCTGTTCAGCGCAGAAATGGCCGGTGGTGCGCGCGGTGTGATCAACGCGCTCGGCAACCTCGGCGGCTTCTGCGGCCCTTACGCGGTAGGCGTGCTGATCACCCTTTACAGCAAAGATGCGGGGGTTTACTGCCTGGCGATCTCCCTGGCACTGGCCTCGCTGTTAGCGCTGCTGCTGCCGGCGAAATGCGATGCCGGCGCACAGCCCAATCCAACGGTGAATCCACACAAACGTGTGGCCTGATAACGCCGGGTGGGCTGCGCTCACCCGGCAACGACAGAGAATCGCAAAGATGAGTGAAAAAGAGCCCTTCTGGCTGGGTATCGATTGTGGCGGTACTTATCTGAAAGCCGGTCTGTACAACAGCCAGGGTAAAGAACAGTGCATCGAACGGTGCGCGGTCGCCACTCTTAGCCCTCGTCCGGGCTATGCGGAGCGCGATATGTCCCTGCTCTGGCAGCGCTGCCACGAAACCGTCGCCGCACTGCTCAAACGCACGGGTGTCCGTGGCGATCAAATCAAAGGCGTAGGCATCTCTGCGCAGGGTAAGGGGCTGTTTCTGCTGGATAAACAGGATCGCCCCCTGGGCAACGCCATTCTCTCCTCCGACCGACGGGCGCTTGCGATCGTGCAACGCTGGCAGCAGGACGAGATCCCCGAAAAGCTCTACCCGCACACGCGGCAAACCCTGTGGACCGGGCACCCCGCCTCGTTGCTGCGCTGGGTTAAAGAGCACGAGCCGCAGCGCTACCAGCAAATCGGCTGCGTAATGATGGCGCATGACTATCTGCGCTGGTGCCTGACTGGCAAAAAGGGCTGCGAAGAGAGCAACATTTCCGAATCCAATCTCTACAACATGAATACGGGCGCCTACGACCCGCAGCTGACCCGCTGGCTTGGGATCGCTGAAATCGACGGCGCCTTGCCGCCTATCGTCGGTTCAGCAGAAATTTGCGGTGAAATCACCTCTCAGGCAGCCTCCCTGACCGGTCTTGCGGCGGGTACGCCCGTCGTGGGGGGCCTGTTTGATGTGGTTTCCACCGCGATCTGCGCCGGGCTGCACGACGAACACACGCTCAATGCGGTGATGGGCACCTGGGCCGTCACCAGCGGTATTGCGAAGGGTATTCGCGATAACGAACCTTTCCCTTACGTCTATGGCCGCTACGTTCATCCGCAGCAGTACATCGTTCACGAAGCCAGCCCGACCTCCTCCGGCAATCTCGAGTGGCTCACGGCACAGTGGGGCGAACTCTCTTTTGACGAGATCAACCAGGCCATCGCCAGCCTGCCGAAAGCGGCAAGCGACGTGTTTTTCCTGCCGTTTCTCTACGGCAGCAACGCCGGGCTTGAGATGACCAGCGGCTTCTACGGCATGCAGGCAATCCATACCCGCGCCCACCTGCTGCAGGCGGTGTATGAAGGGGTGGTGTTCTGTCACATGACCCACCTCAACCGCATGCTGGAGCGCTTTACCGATGTGTCTGCCCTGCGCGTCACCGGCGGCCCGACCCATTCCGATGTCTGGATGCAGATGCTGGCAGATGTCAGCGGCCTGGCGATTGAACTGCCCCAGGTCGAGGAGACCGGCTGCTCCGGCGCGGCGCTGGCCGCCCTCGTCGGCACCGGGGTTTATCCCGACTTCTTTACCGCGCAGCAAAATCTCAAACACGCCATCCGCGTCGTTGAGCCGGATATGCAGGCTCACGCCGCCTATCAGCATAAATATCACCGCTATCAGCAATTGATTTCAGCATTGCAGGGTTATCACGCCCAAATTAAGGAGCACGACCTATGAGCCGACCATTACTGCAGCTGGCGCTCGACCACACCAGCCTTCAGGCCGCCCAGCGCGATGTCTCGCTGCTGCACGACCATGTCGATATCGTCGAAGCGGGCACCATTTTGTGCCTGACGGAAGGCCTTTCAGCCGTCCGCGCGTTGCGCCAGCAGTGCCAGGACAAAATCATCGTCGCCGACTGGAAAGTGGCTGACGCCGGTGAAACGCTGGCGCAGCAGGCCTTTGATGCGGGCGCAAACTGGATGACCATCATCTGCGCCGCACCGCTGGCAACCATTGAGAAAGGCCACGCGGTGGCTGCCGCATGCGGGTGCGAAATCCAGATGGAGCTGTTTGGCAACTGGACGCTGGACGACGCCCGCGCGTGGCACCGCGTTGGAGTTAAACAGGCGATTTATCACCGTGGGCGCGACGCCCAGGCCAGTGGCCAGCAGTGGGGAGAAGAGGATCTCGCGAGAATGAAAGCCCTGTCGGATATCGGCCTGCAGCTTTCTATCACCGGCGGCATCACCCCGGCGAATTTACCGCTGTTCCGGGAGATTAACGTCAAAGCCTTTATCGCCGGACGGGCGTTGGCAGGGGCCGCTAACCCACCACAGGTGGCACAGGCGTTCCACACGCAACTCCGCGAAATCTGGGGAGAATAACCATGCGTCAGCATCCGTTAGGGATTTATGAGAAAGCGCTGTCGAAGGATCTCTCCTGGCCGGAGCGTCTGGTGTTAGCCAAAAGCTGCGGCTTTGATTTCGTCGAAATGTCGGTGGATGAAACCGACGAGCGCCTCTCACGGCTGGAGTGGAGCACCACGCAGCGCGCCTCGCTGGTCGAAGCCATGCTGGAAACCGGCGTCGCCATTCCGTCCATGTGCCTGTCGGCGCACCGCCGTTTTCCGTTTGGCAGCCGCGATGAAACCGTGCGCGAACGCGCCCGCGAGATCATGACCAAAGCGATCAAACTGGCGCGCGATCTTGGTATCCGCACCATCCAGCTGGCAGGTTACGACGTCTATTACGAAGAGCACGACGCGGGCACGCAGCAGCGTTTTGCCGAAGGGCTGGCGTGGGCGGTGGAACAAGCCGCCGCCGCGCAGGTGATGCTGGCAGTGGAGATCATGGATACCGCGTTCATGAATTCCATCAGCAAGTGGAAAAAGTGGGATGAGATGCTCGCCTCGCCGTGGTTTAGCGTCTATCCGGATGTGGGCAACCTGAGTGCCTGGGGCAACGATGTCACCGCCGAGCTGACCCTCGGCATCGACCGAATCGCCGCCATCCACCTGAAAGACACCCAGCCCGTTACCGAACAAAGCCCGGGACAGTTTCGCGATGTGCCGTTTGGCGAGGGCTGCGTCGATTTTGTCGGCGTGTTCAACACCCTGAATCAGCTCAACTATCGCGGGGCATTTTTAATCGAAATGTGGACCGAAAAAGCGAAAGAGCCGGTACTGGAAATTATCGAAGCGCGGCGCTGGATCGAAGCCCGCATGCAGGAAGGAGGCATGACATGCTAGAGCAACTCAAAGCGGAGGTCCTGGCCGCTAACCTGGCGCTGCCCGCCCACCAGCTGGTGACATTTACCTGGGGCAACGTCAGTGCAGTCGATCGCGAAAGCGGCCTGATGGTCATCAAACCCTCCGGCGTCGAATATGACGTCATGACCGCAGACGATATGGTGGTGGTGGAGATCGCCACCGGCAAGGTGGTGGAAGGCAGCAAAAAGCCATCATCCGACACGCCGACGCATCTGGCGCTCTATCGCCGCTATCCGGAGATTGGCGGCATCGTCCACACCCACTCGCGTCACGCGACTATCTGGTCCCAGGCCGGGCTGGATCTTCCCGCGTGGGGCACCACCCATGCGGACTATTTCTATGGCGATATTCCCTGCACGCGGCTGATGACGCCCGCAGAAATTGCGGGCGAATATGAGTATCAGACCGGGGAGGTGATCATCAAAACCTTTGAAGAGCGCGATCTAAGCCCGATGCAGATCCCCGCTGTGCTGGTCCACTCCCATGGCCCGTTTGCCTGGGGTAAAGATGCCGCCGATGCGGTCCACAACGCCGTGGTGCTGGAGGAGTGTGCTTATATGGGCCTTTTCTCGCGCCAGCTGACGCCGCAGTTGCCGGTCATGCAACAAGAGCTGCTGGATAAACACTATCTGCGCAAACACGGGGCGAATGCCTATTACGGCCAATGATCAGCCGGAATTGATATGCTCCTTACAATACCGCCGTTTCCAGACGGCGGGTGTTAGTCCGGTGTGTTTACGAAAGATCTGGCGAAAATACCCGACATCATTAAAGCCGCAGCGATTGGCCACCTCCGTGAGTGAGGACGCGTCATCAAGCAGCAGTTTCTCCGCTGAGCGGACGCGCTGGCGATGGATCGCCTCGGTCAACGTTAAATGAAAGGTGCGACGAAACACGCGCCCCAGATAATCCGCATTACAGTGCAGCTCTTTTGCCAGCTGCGAGGTCGAAAGGGGCAGATGAAATTGCGTGCGGATAATTTGTTTGGCTCTCCACGCGATCGACGTGCCTGCTTCGTCCTGAATTTCCTCGTTTCCCACCGAAAACGAAATTTGCTGCAAAATCAGCAGCAGCATTAATTCCAGCGCCACGCTTCGCTGTAATTTCTCCTGCTCCGTCAGGAACTGGCGGAAAAGAGACACCACATAAGAAGCCTCGCGAACACGGCAATGTTGTTCGATGGCGAGCTGCGCAAAAGCGTCTGGCCTGTGCGGCTCAGCCTCAACGTCAAAATGCAGCCAGTAAAACCGCAGATCGGCCGGGAAATCTTCAGTTCCCACGTGGCGACGGTTCGGCCATAAAACCAAACTCTCCCCCGCGTTCACCTCGAAAACCGTATTTTCCTCCTGAATCGTTAACGTCCCTTTTTCGACAAAGATGATTTCCCACGAGGTTAATTTACGGGCGGGATGACGCCCAACGCCCCGGGAAATAAATAACCCGCCGTTTTGAACGTGAATCGGAAGCGCTATGGATAATTCGAGCATCGGTATTCAATTTTCCGCTTTAAATCATATTAATATTCACCTTTCACATTGATTATTAATGAATAATTGTATTTACGCCCGATCGAAATCACATTTTCATCATCAGGTCGGAATCGTCATCTTTTTATACTTTTCCCTTCCCTTGTTGGCGCTGACTTTCAGTGCAGAATGAATTGGGTACCTTGCAGAACATAATAAAATCCCCTTCACGAGGAGTTATCGAATGACTTCCACTCCGATTACGCAAACCGATGTCGTACAACAGGCCGCCGACGAGCGCCTGTCAGTGCGCGAGAAGATTGGCTACGGCCTGGGTGATGCTGGCGGGACGGTAATCACCTGCCTGATCATGAACTTCCTTACTTTTTTCTATACCGATGTCTTTGGCCTGACGCCAGCGCTGGTCGGTACGTTGTTTATTGCCCTGCGCGTATTTGATGCCGTTTCTGACCCCATCATGGGGGTGATTGCCGACCGTACCCAGAGCCGCTGGGGGCGCTTTCGCCCGTGGCAGCTGTGGATCGCTTTCCCTATCGGGATTATCGGCGTCCTGACGTTCACCGTGCCGGAAGCCAGCATGGGGGTGAAAATCGCCTGGGCGTTCGGCACCTATCTGCTGCTTTCCGTCGGCTATACCGCCATCAACGTGCCCTACTGTGCGCTGATCAACACCATGACTACCCGCCACAGCGAGGTGATCTCCTGCCAGTCCTGGCGCTTTGTGCTGTGCGGCGTGGCAGGCTTTTTGGTCTCCGTAGGCCTGCCGTGGCTGGTCGCGGCGCTGGGTCAGGGCAACGTTGCGCAGGGTTATCAGCTGGGTGTCGGCGTGCTGTGCGCCATCGCGGTGGTGATGTTCCTGTGCTGTTTCTTCTGGGTACGCGAGCGCGTCCCGCTGGCCCTGATGGGGCGCTTTACCCTGCGCGAACATCTGGCCGGGCTGCGTAACAACGATCAGCTGCTATTGATGCTGGTTATGTCTTTCCTGCTGATTAACGTCTTTAACATTCGCGGCGGCGGATACATGTACTTCATCACCTACGTGCTGCAGGGCAGCACTGCCTATACGTCGCTGTTCTTCACCATGGTGACCTTTGCCGCCATTCTCGGTGCGGTGATCGTCAGCCCGCTTACCCGTCGTATTGATACGGTGAAACTGTACTACACCACCAATCTGGTGTTGGCCGCACTGGCATTCGCCATGTGGTTCCTGCCAACTGGCCCGGCGTATCAAACCCTGTGGCTGGCAGTGATTTTGGGCAACGGCGTGATCCTCGGCTTTACGCTGCCGTTGCACTTCTCGCTGATGGCCTTCGCCGACGACTACGGCGAATGGAAAACCGGCGTGCGCTCGTCAGGGATGAACTTCGCCTTTAACCTCTTTTTCATCAAGCTGGCGTGGGCCTCAAGTGCCGGGATTATCAGCCTGGTGTTTATCTTCGTCGCCTATCAGCCCGGTGCGGGCAACCAGACCCCGGCTTCGCTTTCTGGCATCACCACAATGGAAACGTTGCTGCCCGCTCTTTTCCACCTGCTGCTGGCCGTTTCAATACGCTGGTGCAGACTCACTAATCCGATGATGTCGCGCATCTCTACCGACCTGCGCCAGCGTCACGTTCAGTCCTGAGGAGAACAACATGTCCATCATGGAACCCGACCTGCATAAGCTCAAAATTAACGATCCGTTCCTCGGCCAGTATCAACAGCTGGTACGGGATGTGGTCATTCCCTATCAGTGGGATGCGCTGAACGACCGCATCGCCGAAGCGGAGCCGAGTCACGCCATCACCAATTTCCGGATCGCTGCCGGGCGGGAAGAAGGGGAATTTTACGGCATGGTTTTCCAGGACAGCGATGTCGCCAAATGGCTCGAAGCCGTGGCGTGGTCCCTGTGCCAGAAACCCGATCCTGAACTTGAGAAAACCGCCGACGAGGTCATTGAACTGGTGGCCGCTGCCCAATGCGACGATGGCTATCTGAATACCTATTTCACCGTGAAAGCACCTGGCGAACGCTGGACTAATCTCGCAGAGTGCCATGAACTGTACTGCGCCGGGCATATGATCGAGGCGGGCGTGGCGTACTTCCAGGGCACCGGAAAACGCGCGCTGTTAGACGTGGTCTGCAAACTGGCGGATCATATCGACCGCGTGTTTGGACCCGGAGAAAACCAGCTGCACGGCTATCCCGGCCATCCGGAAATCGAGCTGGCGTTAATGCGCCTGTATGATGTCACCCAGGAGCCACGCTATCTGGCGCTGGTGAAATATTTCGTCGAAGAGCGCGGCGCACAGCCGCATTTTTACGATATCGAATACGAAAAGCGCGGCAGAACATCGCACTGGCACAACTACGGCCCGGCGTGGATGGTCAAAGACAAAGCCTATAGTCAGGCGCATCAGCCTCTCGCGGAGCAGCAAACCGCCATCGGGCACGCCGTGCGTTTTGTCTATCTGATGACGGGCGTGGCGCACCTTGCGCGGCTGAGCGGTGACGAAAGCAAACGCCAGGACTGCCTGCGTCTTTGGAATAATATGGTGCAACGGCAGCTCTATATTACGGGCGGAATTGGCTCGCAGAGCAGCGGCGAGGCCTTCAGCAGCGACTACGATCTGCCCAATGATACGGTCTATGCCGAAAGTTGCGCCTCGATTGGCCTGATGATGTTTGCCCGCCGGATGCTGGAGATGGAAGCGGATAGCCAGTATGCCGACGTCATGGAGCGCGCGTTATATAACACCGTGCTGGGCGGCATGGCACTGGATGGTAAACACTTTTTCTACGTGAACCCGCTGGAGGTCCATCCTAAAACGCTGGCCTTCAACCATATCTATGATCACGTCAAACCGATTCGTCAGCGCTGGTTTGGCTGCGCCTGCTGCCCGCCGAATATCGCCCGCGTGCTGACTTCGCTTGGGCACTACATCTACACCGCACGCCCCGAGGCGCTGTTTATCAACCTCTACGTCGGCAACAGCGCGGCCATTCCGGTCGGAAACCACGAGCTGCAACTGCGTATTAGCGGCAACTATCCGTGGCAGGAGCAGGTGAAGATCGACATCACCTCGCCGGTTGCGGTTGAGCACACTCTCGCCCTGCGTCTGCCCGACTGGTGCGCCAGCCCGCAGATAGCGCTGAACGGTGAAGCGATAACAGGCGACGTGCGTCAGGGATATTGTTATCTCACCCGTCGCTGGCAGGAGGGGGATTCTGTGACCCTCACGCTGCCGATGCCGGTGCGTCGGTTATACGGCAATCCACAGGTGCGCCAGCAGGCAGGCAAAGTGGCCCTGCAGCGCGGCCCGCTGGTCTATTGTCTGGAAGAGGCGGACAACGGCGCGGGGCTGCACAACCTGTCGCTGCCCGCCGACAGCACCTTCCGCGCGTTCGAAGGGAAAGGATTGTTCTCGCATAAGATGTTGATTCAGGCCGACGGCATCTCACAACGCGCCGTTGAGACCGAGCCGCAACCGCTCTGGCAATACGACCGCACGCCCACTGCGCCACACACTCAGACACTAACGTTTATTCCGTGGTTTAGCTGGGCCAACCGCGGCGAGGGCGAGATGCGGATATGGGTGGATGAGGTGTAAAACCTGACCATCATCCAGGCAGCACACGCCGTGCTGCCTCGGCAAGAAAGACGCTTCGGGTGCTGAACTGCGGATGCTCGCTAATAAACGCGTCAATTTTCACTAATAAACGGCGGGGGAGCGTGATATTGATGCGCTGTGCTCTGCCGTCAAATTGCTGCATATCGATCTCCACCAGCAAAAAAAACCCCGGTACATCCGGGAAAAAGCCGGTCGCACGGCCATCGCGGTCGGTATGAATATAAGCCGGGTAGAACATAACCCCTCCTGCAAATTGACTGTTGGATATCCCTCGACTGTGACACACCCAGCCAGGCACTTAAGATCACGATAACCTATTGGCTAAGCGACATCAGTGGCAAAAAATCAAAGCGGGAAAGGAGATCGCAAAGAGAACAGGCAAAGGAGAGAGTTACAGCAGAATGTGGAGGCAGGCTCGTAATACCCGACGACGCTAAACCTGCCCGGCCTGACTACCGCAGGCCGGGCAAGCACAGCACCACCGGGAAAGCAGGTGAAGCAGCCTCATCCTTGAGGACTGCTTTTTGAACTTAGAAGCGCCAGCTCATGCCGGTCATCAGCACGAAACTGTCTTCGCGGTCGATCATTGGGCTGTTTTTAACGTCATCCGGCAACACGGTATAAACCGCGCTGGCATTCAGGAACAGGTTATTGGTCAATTTGTATTTCGCAACCAGGCCCACGTACGGGTTCCAGCTATCGCCCGCGGTGTATTCGTTCATACCGCTGTGGCGAGACTCTTTGCCGGAAACACCGTAGTAATAGTCGTTGAAGCTTTCGTCATAGTAAAACACACCCACGGACGGAATCAGGGTCAGGCGCTCCATGCGGATCGGGTGGAAGTAGGAAATTTCACCCACCACGCCGCCACTTTCGTCCATGGCATCCGCCGCAACGCCAAACTTCAGGCTACCCCAGCGCTCGTGGCGATAGTAGGCGCCTCCCAGAAATGCAGATGCTTTGCGCTCATCGAGCTGCTTCATCGCGTGGTCGTCATTGTCATCGGGATCAAAATGCAGCGGCATCCAGGACGCCGTCAGGCTGAGTTCATTCTTACTGTCTTTCCACAACGCCCAACCGGCGGTGGTCTGACGCACGTAGAAATTATCGCCTTCATAACTAATGAGTGGAATCGCAGTCGTATTTTCGTTATACCCTTTGTAAGGCGATTCATTGAAAACAGCGCCCGCACCCAATGAAAATTCACCCGCCATTGCTGATGAAGCGAAAAATAAGGTTGTGGTGATGAGCAAATTCTTTTTAGTAATCATTCCCTGTATCCATTAAATGCCTAACAAACGAGGCGAATAATAATGGTTACAAATTTGCCGATGCAATGAATGTGTTTATATAATATTATATATGAAATCATATAGATGAGCGTACGTGATGAATAATTTACAGATTAAGCCGCGCGAGTTAAAAATTATTTCCGTTATTGCCGCCACCGGCAGTATCGGAGACGCCGCCGCGTTGTTGGGCATGGCGCAGGCCAATGTCAGTAAATATCTCGCAGATTTTGAAACCCGCGTGGGTTTGAAAGTTTTTGAACGTACCACCCGTCAACTGGCGCTCACGCAGTTCGGCGAGGTGCTGCTCCCTTATATCAACGCATCACTTGATAAAAATAATCAACTCATTAATTTTATTGCCGATTATAAACATGAAAAAAGCGGACGCGTCACGATTTACGCGCCTACAGGGATCAACACCTATCTCGCTCGCCATGTGATCCATCTTCTCGAAGAGATCGGCGATATTCGTATTTGTTTAAAAACCTATAACCCTAATCGTAATGAATTATCTGAAGGCGTCACGTTTCCTGACGACTGCGATATCTTAATTACCTATGCACAACCCAAAGATGAAAGCCTGGTTGCTTATCAACTAACAAAATATTCCGTTACCGCCTTCGCTACGCCAGAATATATCAAAAAGCGCCCCATTAACGGACCCGATGATTTAATTAAACACTCCTGTATTTTGTTAGATTCCATATTAGTGGATGATGCTAACATCTGGCGTTTTCGCGTTCATGGCAGCGACGAAGTGCGCGATTATAAAGTCACCGGTAATTATATTTGTGATAATACACAAACGGCGCTTGAGCTGGCGCGCAACCATCTCGGTATCGTGTTTGCGCCAAAAGAGAGCCTGAAAAGCGAGATCGAACAGGGCATCTTAATGCCCTGTTTTTCTCATCAGGAGGAGTGGTGGCTGGATCTGACGGCTATTTTCCGCAAGCGCGAATATCAGCCGTGGCGGGTTCAGTACATTCTGGATGGTGTGCTGAACAGTCTGCGAGAGCGAATTAAGCAGGCCGTCCCAGGGGCGACCCGCTCTGATTAATTAGAACAGTCCCAGCGGTTTGTCGGAATAACTCACCAGCAGGCATTTCGTCTGTTGATAGTGATCCAGCATCATCTTATGGGTTTCACGTCCGATGCCCGATTGTTTATATCCCCCAAATGCCGCGTGGGCCGGATAGGCGTGATAACAGTTGGTCCAGACACGCCCGGCCTGAATACCGCGTCCCATTTTGTACGCCAGATTACCGTTGCGACTCCAGACCCCGGCCCCCAGCCCGTATTGCGTATCGTTGGCCAGCTCGAGCGCATCCTCCATGGTTTTAAAGGTCGTCACCGCCAGCACCGGACCAAAAATCTCTTCCTGGAAAACGCGCATGTTGTTTTGACCAAACAGAATGGTCGGCTCCAGGTAATAGCCGTCCTTCAGATCGCCTTCCAGCACTTTGCGTCGGCCACCCGTCAGGACATCCGCGCCCTCTTTTTTGCCGATATCGATATAGTTAAGAATGGTTTCCAGCTGCCCATGAGAAACCTGTGCGCCCATCTGCGTCACGCTGTCCAGTGGGTTTCCGCTGCGAATGGATTCCACACGACGAATGGCGCGCTCCATAAAGCGTTCATAAATCGATTCCTGAACCAGCGCGCGGCTCGGGCAGGTGCAGACTTCGCCCTGGTTGAAGGCAAACAGCGCAAAGCCTTCCATCGCTTTATCAAAGAAGGCGTCCTCTTCGTCCATCACATCGGCGAAGAAGATGTTCGGCGATTTACCACCCAGCTCCAGCGTCACTGGAATGATATTCTGCGTGGCGTACTGCATGATCTGCTGGCCGACTTCCGTGGAGCCGGTAAACGCCACTTTCGCGATACGTTTTGAGGTCGCCAGATATTCACCGATTTCGCCGCCCGCGCCGTTCACCACGTTTATCACCCCTGGCGGCACCAGATCGCCGATGATTTCCATCAGCAGCAAGACCGACAGCGGCGTTAAGCGCGCCGGTTTGAGCACCACGCAGTTACCCGCCGCCAGCGCGGGCGCCATTTTCCAGCTCGCCATCAGCAGCGGGAAGTTCCACGGAATGATTTGCCCGACCACGCCCAGCGGCTCCTGGAAGTGATAAGCCACGGTGTCGCTGTCCACTTCGCTGATCCCGCCCTCCTGGGCGCGAATACAGGAGGCAAAATAGCGGAAATGGTCAATCGCCAGCGGCACGTCCGCGGCGGTGGTTTCGCGGATCGGTTTACCGTTATCCCAGGTTTCTGCCGCGGCCAGCAGCTCGAGGTTTTGCTCCATTCGGTCGGCGATTTTGAACAGGATCGCGGCGCGGTCTTGAACGGAGGTGTGCGCCCATTTCTCTTTCGCTTTGTGGGCCGCATCGAGCGCCAAATCGATATCTTTTTTGCCGGAACTGGCAATTTCGCACAGCGGTTGCCCGGTCACCGGGGTCAGGTTGGAGTAGTATTCGCCGTCGACCGGCGCGACCCAGCCGCCGCCAATGAAGTTGTCATACCGGGGTTTTAGCTTGAGAGGATAACCATACTCGCCAGGCTGCATACGCGTTGAGGGAGGATTGTTCGTCATGACCGTCTCCTTGCTGTTGGTGTCTAACAAGGGTAGTCACAGCTGGCGATTTTCTCGCCAGCCGCTTACAGCTTTACGACAGGTATCACGGATTATTTGCGCGGTTATTTTTCGATCTGCGGGAACAGCAGCGAATCACGTAACAGGTGGTCATTACCCCGACGGCGCGTGAAGCCAATACGATTGAAATACTCCAGAATTTGTATTGCCAGTTTGCGGCCCACGTTCAGGCGATCGCGGAAGTCGGCAGCGCAGGTCGATCCCTTTTCCTGATGCAGATCGCGGATCAAACTGGCAAAGGTGACGATGCGATCGTTACGGTAATAGCGATCTTTAACGATCGCGGTAATCAGCCCCTGCTGCGCGGCGTGGCGCAATACCTGACGCATCACCACTTCATCCGTTGCAGTTTCGCGGGCCAAATCGCGCACCCACCAGGGTTCATCGCCAAACAGCGGCGCGGCTTTTTGCCAGATGGCGTCCTGTTCCGGGGTAAATCCGGCTTTGTGATCCGGCAGATGTAACCAGCCGTGATGGCTGTGGATCATGCCGCTTTCGCGCATCTTTTCTATCAGCAGCAGCACCAGCGCGTCGTCTTCCATCGGCAGCGCCATACGGCGCAGGCGTTCGCGGCCTGGGCCTGGCTCGTCCTGATGCTGTTCGTGGTAGGTCGCAAGCGTAGAGAGCACCTTGCGCTGCCAGTGGGCGGCAACCGGTGCGTTAAGCAGGCTGTATCCGGCCTGAATAAAGCCCGGCTGCTGCGTGAGCTGCCGCAAACTGTCACCGCTCAGCTGACGCCCCCAAGCGAAATCGGCGAGATTCACCGCACCGCGCTCGAGATGCACCGCCAGCGCAGCCTGGTCGTCTTCTGCCTGTGCCAGCGCCGCCAGCCACTGCAGATATTCAGGCTTACGTTTACCGCGACGCGGCGGATTGAGCGTCACCACGCGGGCGCCCGCCAGGGTGACGCGCGCAGAGATATCGCGCAGCACCAGCCGGTCGTTATCCGCCAGCCACAAAGGGGTATCCAGCACCAGCTCAGCCAAATCGTTTTCCAGTAAAGAGACACGGCCGGTCACGTGGCTGGCGGCGTGGTGGATATGCAGCGGCTGCCACTGGGTGAGCGGCGCGTGGGTGTGCAGAGAGACAATCACCCGCGTGGAAGGCTCCGGCGGCGCGTCGGCCAGCAGCCAGTCACCGCGATTGAACTGCTCTTTTTCCGCATCACCGGCGATATTCAGGGCGATACGCTGCCCGGCATGGGCCTGTTCCGTGGGCTGGTTCTGTGCGTGCAGCCCGCGCACGCGCATCGGTTTATTCACGCCCGTCAGCCACAGACTATCGCCCACCTTCACTTCACCGCTGAGTGCCGTCCCGGTCACCACCAGTCCGGCCCCTTTCACGGTGAACGCGCGATCTATTGCCAGACGGAAGCTGTGATCGCTGGCCGGTTCGCGGGAGGAAAGATGCTGTAAATGGTCGCGTAGTTCGTCGATTCCGCGCCCTTCTGTCGCTACTGTGACGAAAACCGGCGCATCGGTGAAACCGTACTCCAGCAGAGTGGCGCGAATCTCTTCGCGCACTTCGTCAATGCGGCTCTCGTCGACGCGATCCGCTTTGGTGAGCGCCACCGTCAGCTGCGGCTGGCCCGTCAGCTGTAAAATCGCCAGATGCTCACGCGTTTGCGCCATCACGCCGTCGTCGCAGGCCACCACCAGCAGAGCGTGATCGATACCGCCGACCCCGGCCAGCATATTGGCAAGAAACTTTTCATGACCTGGCACATCGATAAAGCCGAGTACCCGACCGTCTGGCAGCGGCCAGTAAGCGTAGCCAAGATCGATGGTCATGCCGCGCTTTTTCTCTTCCGGCAGACGATCGGCATTCACGCCGGTAATGGCATGTAACAGCGTCGTTTTTCCGTGGTCAACGTGACCGGCAGTGGCAATAATCATTTCAACAACATCTCCAGGAACCGTTCTTCATCTTCAAGGCAGCGCAGATCCAGCCACAGGCGACCATCGTAAATGCGCCCGATAATCGGCGTAGGCAGCGCACGCCAGCGCGCAGACAAGGCGTCGAGCTGGCTTCCGCGCCCGTCGCGCGGCGTCAGAGTCAGCGCGGCGCTGGGCAGGCGGTCAACGGGCAGCGATCCGCTGCCAATCTGCGACTGACAGGATTCCACGCGCACGTCGAAATCGGGGAAGTGTGCGGTGACTTGCGACAGTAGCAGTTCCGCCTGAGCGCGAATCGAGGCTGCATCGCGCGCCAGCAGACGCAGCGTTGGCAGACGTTCGGCCAGTTTCTCCGGATGGAGATAGAGCCGCAGCGTGGCGTCCAGCGCAGCGAGGGTCATTTTATCAGCGCGCAGGGCGCGTTTCAGCGGGTGCTGCTGGAGCTTCGCAATCAGTTCACGTTTACCGACCACAATCCCGGCCTGTGGGCCACCGAGCAGTTTGTCGCCGGAGAAGCTCACCAGGCTCACGCCTGCGGCGATCATCTCCTGCGGCATCGGCTCTTTCGGCAGACCGTAGAGGCTTAAATCCACCAGCGAACCGCTGCCCAGATCGGCAATGACCGGCACGTTCAGTTCGCGGCCAATCTCCGCCAGCTCCGCCTCTTCCACCGTTTTGGTAAAGCCTTCAATGTGATAGTTGCTGGTGTGGACTTTCATCAGCAGCGCGGTGTTTTCGTTAACCGCCGCGCGATAATCTTTCGCATGCGTGCGGTTGGTGGTCCCGACTTCATGCAGCTCGCAGCCCGCCTGACGCATCACGTCAGGAATGCGGAACGCGCCGCCAATCTCCACCAGCTCGCCGCGCGACACCACCACCTCTTTGCCGCTGGCGGTAGCCGCCAGCATCAGCAGAACCGCCGCCGCGTTATTGTTCACAATGCAGGCATCTTCCGCGCCCGTTATCTGGCACAGAAGATCAGCCAGCGCGCGGTCGCGGTGTCCACGCCCGGCACCGTCCAGATCGTACTCCAGCGTCACCGGGGATCGCATTGCCTGCGTGACCGCCGTTATCGCCTCTTCCGCCTGTAGCGCGCGGCCTAAATTGGTGTGCAGCACCGTTCCCGTCAGGTTGATCACCGGACGCAACGCGCTTTGCGTATGCGCTGTCAGCCGTTTCTCCACCTCGTGCGCCCAGTCCTCGCACCACTGCGGCAGCGTATTTTGCGTCTGAATGTGCAGGCGGGCTTCATCCTGCATCGCATTCAGGAGCGCCACCATGCAGGTGTGCCCGGACCGTTCAAGAAGAGGGGTGAATCGGGGATCGCGCAGCAGGCGATCGGTCGCAGGGATCTGGCTGTAGAGGGAACGATGAGTAGTCATTAACATGCCTGGCGGTTGGAGTTCTACCCCCCTCCCGACGGGAGAGGGAGTCAACGTGCAGAGGGATTGTACAGCGTACAGAGGTGAAGTGTTATAACCCGCGTCAAGCCTTTGGTGGTTCGGTGCGGGCAAAGCTTTCGCGGCTAAAGAGCGTTTCGGCCAGTTTGACCAGCAGCGGGCGATCCACGCACCAGCCGGGAGAAACGCGGCGGAAATTGAGATAGCCAATCGCGCAGGCGATGGCGATGGTCGCCAGATTGAGCGCGTCGGTTTTGAGTTTCCCGTCCTGAAGCAACTGTTCGCACATATCAAGACTGCGGCTGATTTTTTCCCGCTGACGCACCAGCTCCGCTTCGGATTGCTGCGCGGCAGGTCGCGCCTGTTCACGCACCGACACCAGCGCCGCATCCATGATGCCGTCGGCCAGCGCTTCGATCTGTTTAATCGCCAGCGCCGCTTTCGGCTCACGGGGCACCATCGCCGGGGCAATCCCGAGCAGCTCGATGTACTCGGCAATAATTGGAGAATCAAACCAGGTTTCGCCATCATCGGTTACCAGCGCCGGCACTTTCCCGAGCGGGTTGTACTGTGCCACGCCGGTTTCCGCGTGATAGGGCTGTTCGTTCACAAACTCGAACGTGATGCCTTTTTCCAGCAGGAGAATCGAAATCTTACGTACGAAGGGGCTGGTGTAGCTGCCGATGAGTTTCATTGCCTGATCCTTTACGCCAACAAAAGTGTAAGTATGGATCAGGCAACAAAAAAAGCAGAACGTTAATGGTCGAGATACAGGTAATGCATCCAGCTGGTCATGCGCAGCAGCACTTTCCTCATGACGGAGACGTGCGCGAAGTGGTCGGAATAGACCGCCACCTGGGCATAAATCCCGTCTGGGAGGGCATCGACGTCCGCACTAGGGTCCAGATCAATAGTGGCAAGCACGCCGTCTGTGCCAGGTACCACCGTCAGGGATTGCAGTGAGCCTTGCGCCTGGTAGGAACCGCCCGGCACGACCGGCAGAATGCTGCTCAGTTTGCCGTGGAACACTTGCCCCGGCAGCGCGTTAAACACTACTTCCGCGTCATCACCTGGTTTCAGGCGCAGCAGAGAGTTCTGGCGGAACTGAGCGACAATCTGGCGTTTTTGGTCAGGAATAAAGACCATCACCGGACGCAGCGGAAGTGCAGCGGCATAAGTGCCGGGGCGAATCAGCACCTGAGTGACATAACCATCGCTCGGCGCACGCACCACCGTTTGTTCGAGGTTGTACTTCGCCTCGGTCAGCTGTGCCCGCAGGCTGGCAATCTGCGACTGCTCGCCGTTGACCATGCTGTCTAACTGGCTTTTGATTTGTGCCTGATCGGCCACCGAGGCTTTCACCATCGCATCCTGCGCCAGATAGTTTTGCTGTGCGTTGTCGATATCGCTTTCAGAAAACGGGTTTACCTTCGCCCGGCTGCCTTTCAGATAGCGCTGGTAATCCTTATACAGGCGGTCGCGCTCTGCGGAGACGCGGGTGGTATTGGCCTGCGCTTCCGACAGCTGGCCTTTCAGCACGTCAATATTATAGGTGGCGGTGACCAGATCAGCCTGAATTCTGTCGACTCGGGCCTGATAGCGAACCGGATCGATTTTAAATAACACGTCGCCTTTTTTAATTAGCTGGTTATTTTTATCCGTCACTTCACTCACCACCCCGGTCACTTGCGGCGTGATCGGAATAGAAATCACCGCTTTTTGCGCCGTAAATGTATAAGGGTGGTTATAGTTCATTAATAAGATCAAACCAGCGACGATAAATACCCCACCTAATGCGGCGGTAGCGAGCGTCCATTGGTTAACCGGAATACGGAAGATTTTAAAGATCGCCCAGGCAAACGCGACATAGGTCAGAATAATTAGCAGATCCATGATTAGCTCTCCGGCGTATTTTTTTCTGCGGGCGTTGGCTCCGCGGCTAGCCGGTGTTCCAGCTCGGTAACGCGTCTGGTGAGGGCATCAATATCGGGTTGCTGCGGGGGCTGCGCAATGTGATTTTGCATCCCCCATCCGCGCTCGGGCTGGTACAGCGTGGCCCAAATCCACAGAAATGGCCAGATGATATGCAGCGTAAACAGGCTGACCCAGCCCGCTGTATGGATCGCATCGGCATGGGGATGATTACGCTTTTTCGCCATCAAATAGGGGATATCATGAATCGCAATGATCCCATAAAAAATGACCAGAAAAACGAAAATCAATACGCCCAGCGCGAAATAGTTAAGGAACATATTTGCCTCACTAAAATAGCTTCAACTCTTTAAAAATATTAAATGGTAAGCAACCAAATTAATTTCTTACTGTGCAATTTCTTTGCACATATAAATTAGAGCCGTGGAGTATTATTATTAAAATATCTCCGCGCAAGTTTAATAGCGTGACAAAATATATCCTGACTAATAATCTACTTAATCTTACATTAGCAGATTAATCCTCATTACGCTTTTTCTCCATAACACGAAGGGATGAAAGCATGTTGAGGAAAATCAGTGACTGGATTACAGCCTGGCTGAATTGACAAAACAGAAGTGGGCGGCGATCACACCTGGAGAATTCTGCCTTCAAATTTATTGTGAAGATGATCACAAACATCCAACAAACCCGCCAACATAAAATGTGATTATGATCACATAAAAGCGTCAATCCTGGCGGATTTTTCCCCTGTGTATTTTTTTTACACACCACATTTGTGACGAAGATCACTTCAATTTTAGCCCCACCCCCTACATTTACGTGATTGAGATCACACAAAATTTCGCTGTCTGGACAGTTGAACGATTCAGTGCCAGATTTCACAGCATCAGAACAGGGCTCGGCTACCTCTGCCGCCGCACATTAACGATAAACCTCGGGCCGCAAGCCTAAGCGTAAACAGAAGAAGGGGTGTTTTATGTCATCCGATATCAAGATCAAAGTGCAAAGCTTTGGTCGTTTCCTGAGCAACATGGTGATGCCAAATATCGGCGCGTTTATCGCGTGGGGTATCATCACTGCGTTATTTATTCCGACAGGGTGGTTGCCGAACGAAACGCTGGCGAAACTCGTTGGCCCTATGATTACCTATCTGCTGCCACTGCTCATCGGTTATACCGGTGGTCGCCTGGTTGGCGGCGATCGCGGCGGTGTGGTCGGTGCTATCACCACCATGGGCGTTATCGTCGGTGCGGATATGCCGATGTTCCTCGGTGCGATGATTGCAGGTCCTTTAGGCGGCTGGGCAATTAAGAAATTTGACGTCTGGGTTGATGGTAAGATCAAATCCGGCTTCGAAATGCTGGTGAACAACTTCTCCGCTGGCATCATCGGTATGATCCTGGCGATTCTGGCGTTCCTGGGTATCGGTCCTGCGGTTGAAGTGCTGTCGAAAGTGCTGGCTGCGGGCGTTAACTTCATGGTCGTTCATGACATGCTGCCGCTGGCCTCTATCTTTGTAGAACCAGCGAAAATCCTGTTCCTGAACAACGCGATTAACCACGGTATCTTCTCACCGCTGGGTATTCAGCAGTCCCATGAACTGGGCAAATCCATCTTCTTCCTGATTGAAGCTAACCCAGGTCCGGGTATGGGTGTTCTGCTGGCGTACATGTTCTTCGGTCGCGGTAGCGCTAAACAGTCTGCTGGCGGCGCGGCTATCATCCACTTCCTGGGCGGTATCCACGAAATTTACTTCCCATACGTGCTGATGAACCCACGTCTGATCCTGGCCGTTATCCTCGGCGGTATGACTGGCGTGTTCACTCTGAGCGTGCTGGGCGGCGGTCTGGTTTCTCCTGCATCTCCAGGTTCTATCCTGGCGGTTCTGGCGATGACGCCTAAAGGTGCCTACTTCGCTAACATCGCGGCAATCTGCGCGGCAATGGCAGTCTCCTTCGTGGTTTCCGCTATCCTGCTGAAAACCAGCAAGGTGAAAGAAGAAGACGATATCGACGCTGCGACCCGTCGTATGCAGGATATGAAAGCCGAATCTAAAGGCGCTGCAACGCCGCTGACTGCGGGTGATGTCTCTAACGACCTGAGCCACGTGCGTAAAATCATCGTAGCCTGTGATGCCGGGATGGGTTCAAGCGCCATGGGTGCTGGCGTGCTGCGTAAAAAAGTCCAGGATGCGGGCCTGACCAACATCTCCGTGACCAACAGCGCAATCAACAGCCTGCCACCGGATGTCGACCTGGTCATCACGCACCGCGATCTGACAGAACGTGCGATGCGTCAGGTTCCACAGGCACAACACATTTCACTCACGAACTTCCTCGACAGCGGCCTGTACTCTAGCCTGACCGAGCGTCTGGTGGCGGCACAGCGTCACACCGACAACGAAGTGAAAGTCCGTGATAGCCTGAAAGACAGCTTTGATCCAAACGACAGCCACCTGTTCCGTCTGGGCGCTGAAAACATCTTCCTCGGCCGCACCGCGAGCCACAAAGAAGAAGCGATTCGCTTTGCGGGTGAGCAGCTGGTGAAAGGCGGTTACGTCGAGCCAGAATATGTTGATGCGATGCTGGCGCGTGAGAAACTGACGCCAACGTATCTGGGTGAATCCATCGCGGTGCCACACGGTACGGTTGAAGCGAAAGATCGCGTTCTGAAAACCGGCGTGGTGTTCTGTCAGTACCCGGCAGGCGTGCGCTTCGGTGAAGAAGAAGACGACATCGCCCGTCTGGTGATTGGTATCGCCGCTCGCAACAACGAGCACATCCAGGTGATTACCAGCCTGACCAACGCTCTGGATGATGAATCCGTCATCGAGCGCCTGGCACAGACCACCAGCGTTGAAGAAGTGCTGGCGCTGCTGAACAAGTAACAGCGTCCTATCCCCTCTCCCAAACGGGAGAGGGTTAGGGTGAGGGAAATGCCTCACCCCAGCCCTCTCGGGTAAAAACATTGATGAAGGTTAATACTATGAAAGCATTACATTTTGGCGCAGGTAATATCGGTCGTGGTTTTATCGGCAAACTGCTGGCAGACGCGGGCATTACGCTGACATTCGCCGATGTGAATCAAGTGGTGCTCGACGCCCTGAATGCCCGTCATAGCTACCAGGTTCACGTCGTGGGCGAAAACGAGCTGGTTGAAACCGTCTCGGGTGTGAATGCCGTCAGCAGCATTGGCGACGACGTTATTGACCTGATCGCCAGCGTTGATCTGGTGACCACCGCCGTCGGTCCGGTTGTACTTGAGCGTATCGCCCCTGCCGTCGCGAAAGGTCTGGCAAAACGTAAAGCCCAGGGCATCACCACGCCACTGAATATCATCGCCTGTGAAAACATGGTGCGCGGTACCACGCAGCTGAAAGGCCACGTTCTGGCCGCCGTCGCCGACGAAGATAAAGCCTGGGTCGAAGAGCACGTTGGCTTTGTCGATTCCGCCGTGGACCGTATCGTCCCGCCGTCTGAATCCGCCACTCACGATCCGCTGGAAGTGACCGTTGAAACCTTCAGCGAGTGGATTGTTGATAAAACTCAGTTCAAAGGCCCGCTGCCGACGATCCCGGGTATGGAATTAACCGATAACCTGATGGCATTTGTCGAACGCAAACTCTTCACGCTGAACACCGGGCATGCTATAACCGCGTACCTCGGAAAATTGGCCGGTCATCAGACCATTCGTGATGCGATTCTCGATGAGAAAATCCGTGCGGTGGTAAAAGGTGCGATGGAAGAGAGCGGCGCGGTCCTGATCAAACGCTACGGTTTTGATGCCGAGAAACATGCGGCATACATTCAGAAAATCCTCGGTCGTTTTGAAAACCCGTATCTGAAAGATGACGTTGAGCGCGTCGGTCGTCAGCCGCTGCGTAAACTGAGCGCCGGCGATCGCCTGATCAAACCGCTGCTGGGCACGCTGGAGTACGACCTGCCGCACGCCAACCTGGTAAAAGGGATTGCGGGGGCCATGCACTATCGCAGCGAGCAGGACCCACAGGCGCAGGAGCTGGCTCAATTGATCGATACCAAAGGCCCGCAGGCGGCACTTGCCGAGATTTCAGGGCTTGAGGCCAATAGTAGCGCGGTTGTGGAGGCGGTTAACGCATATAACGCAACCAAATGATTCAGGATCAGGCGCAGGTTCTCCTGCGCCCGAACGACAGATTGTCAGATATGCAGGCAATAATGGAACAAACCCAGGCCTTTGAAAACCGTGTGCTTGAGCGTCTGAATGCTGGCAAAACCGTACGAAGTTTCCTGATTGCCGCCGTCGAGTTACTCACCGAGGCGGTGAATATTCTGGTACTTCAGGTGTTCCGCAAAGACGACTACGCGGTAAAATATGCTGTAGAACCGTTACTGGACGGCGACGGACCGCTGGGCGATCTGTCGGTGCGCCTGAAGCTCATTTATGGCCTTGGCGTCCTCAGCAGGCCCGAGTATGAAGACGCGGAACTGCTGATGGCCTTGCGCGAAGAGCTAAATCACGACGGTAATGAGTACGCTTTTACCGACGATGAAATTCTCGGGCCGTTTGGCGAATTACACTGCGTCACCGCCCTGCCGCCGGCACCGCATTTCGATAACAGCGATCCTGAACTGTATGCGATGCAAAAGCTTCGTTATCAACAGGTTGTGCGTTCTACGATGGTCCTTTCCCTGACTGAGCTGATTTCACGAATCAGCTTAAAAAAAGCGTTTCAGAAGTAACCCTGCGCACATTGGTGTATCCTTCCCTTAATTCCCCCGTTTTTAGAGCTATATGTGATGAAAGAAGTCGAAAAGAACGAAATTAAACGCCTGAGCGATCGCCTGGATCTGATCCGCCACCAGCAGGCTGATATGTCGCTGGTTGAGTCCGCTGAGAAATACGCTGAGCTGGAAAAAGAGAAAGCGACGCTGGAAGCAGAAATCGATCGTCTGCGTGCCGTGAAAGGCCACAAGCTGAGCAAAGAAGCGCAGAAGCTGATGGACATGCCGCATCGCCGTGCGATCACCAAAAAAGAACAGGCCGACATGGGCAAGCTGAAAAAAAGCGTGCGCGGCCTGGTGGTTGTGCACCCGATGACCGAACTGGGCCGTGAAATGGGTCTGAAAGAGATGACCGGCTTTTCGAAGACGGCGTTCTGATTTAGCTGCCGGGTGGCGCCATGCTTACCCGGCCTGCCCCCTCCCCTTAAAATTGGCCCAACCAATCCCCTGACCAATACTTCCCTGGTTCACACTTCCATTATTTCTGCTCACAAAATCATTGCCCATCCATAACATTTGATTAACCATTTGTTGTCATTACCCCTACATCACACTATTGGCAGGACCACTTTTACACAGACTGTGACGCTGAGATGAGCGCAGACTCACCGCGAAGCGGAATGTGTGGTCCTCAGGAGACCTGCAATGAGCCTCTGGCAACAAAACTACGATCCGGCCGGTAACATCTGGCTGTCGAGCCTGATCGCATCGCTACCGATTCTGTTCTTCTTCTTCGCGCTGATTAAGCTCAAGCTGAAGGGCTATCTCGCCGCAACCTACACCGTCGCGATTGCGCTGGTGGTGGCGCTGTTCTTCTACAAAATGCCGGTCGATCACGCCCTTGCGTCGGTGGTGTATGGTTTCTTCTACGGATTGTGGCCAATCGCCTGGATCATCATCGCGGCGGTGTTTGTTTATAAAATCTCGGTGAAGACCGGGCAATTCGACATCATTCGCTCGTCGATTCTCTCCATTACCCCGGATCAGCGCCTGCAAATGCTGATTGTCGGTTTCTGCTTCGGCGCGTTCCTCGAAGGGGCGGCGGGCTTTGGTGCACCGGTGGCGATCACCGCTGCGCTGCTGGTGGGTCTCGGCTTTAACCCGCTGTATGCTGCGGGCCTGTGTCTGATCGTCAATACCGCGCCGGTAGCCTTCGGCGCGATGGGGATTCCCATTCTGGTCGCTGGGCAGGTCACCGGTTTAGACAGCTTCGAAATCGGCCAGATGGTGGGGCGTCAGCTGCCGTTCCTGACCATTATCGTGCTGTTCTGGATCATGGCAATTATGGACGGCTGGCGCGGCGTGAAAGAGACCTGGCCTGCGGTGGTGGTTGCAGGTGGTTCGTTTGCTATCGCCCAGTATCTCAGCTCGAACTTTATCGGCCCGGAACTGCCGGACATCATCTCGTCGCTGGTATCGCTGGTCTGCCTCACCCTGTTCCTGAAGCGCTGGCAGCCGGTGCGCATCTTCCGCTTTGGCGATATGGGCGCGGCGCAGGTCGATCAGACTCTGGCACGCACCCATTACAGCGTCGGCCAGATTGTGCGTGCCTGGTCGCCGTTCCTGTTTCTGACCGCGACGGTCACCCTCTGGAGCGTCCCACCGTTCAAAGCGCTGTTCGCCCCTGGCGGTGCGCTGTACGACATGGTGATTAACATCTCCGTGCCGTTCCTCGACAAAATGGTTGCCCGCATGCCGCCGGTCGTTCACGAAGCGACGCCGTATGCTGCGGTCTATAAGTTCGACTGGTTCTCTGCAACCGGCACGGCGATCCTGTTTGCGGCGATTCTTTCTGTGGTGTGGCTGCGGATGAAACCGGCGGCGGCTATTCAGACCTTTGCCAGCACGCTGAAAGAGCTGGCGCTGCCGATTTACTCTATCGGTATGGTGCTGGCGTTCGCGTTTATCTCGAACTACTCCGGTTTGTCATCGACGCTGGCATTAGCCCTGGCCCATACGGGGCACGCCTTCACCTTCTTCTCGCCGTTCCTCGGCTGGCTGGGCGTGTTCCTGACCGGTTCCGATACGTCATCCAACGCCCTCTTTGCCGCGCTTCAGGCGACCGCCGCGCAGCAGATTGGTGTTTCGGACGTGCTGCTCGTCGCGGCGAATACCACCGGCGGCGTGACCGGCAAAATGATCTCCCCACAGTCCATCGCCATTGCCTGTGCAGCGGTGGGACTGGTGGGTAAAGAGTCGGACCTGTTCCGATTTACCGTCAAACACAGCCTGATTTTCACCTGCATGGTGGGCGTGATTACCACGCTTCAGGCCTACGTCTTAACCTGGATGATTCCATGATAGTGATGCCCAGACGCCTGTCCGACGAGATTGCCTCTCGCGTGCGGGCGCTGATTGAAGAACAACAGCTGGAAGCGGGCATGAAGTTACCCGCGGAACGCCAGCTGGCGGCGCTGCTTGGCGTGTCGCGTAATTCACTGCGCGAAGCGCTGGCGACGCTGGTCAGCGAGGGCGTGCTGCTCAGCCGTCGCGGCGGCGGGACCTTTGTCCGCTGGCAGCATGACGACTGGTCCGAGCAAAACATCGTTCAGCCTCTTAAAACGCTGATGGAGAACGATCCGGATTACAGTTTCGATATCCTCGAAGCCCGCCATGCCATTGAAGCCAGCACCGCCTGGCACGCGGCGATGCGCGCGACGGACGCCGACAAAGAGAAGCTCAAAGCCTGCTTTGAGGCGACGCAGAGCGATAACCCGGATATCGCCTCGCAGGCGGACGTACGTTTTCATCTCGCCATTGCCGAGGCCTCACACAACGTGGTGCTGCTGCAAACCATGCGCGGTTTTTTCGATCTGCTGCAATCCTCTGTTAAGCAGAGCCGCCAGCGCATGTATCTCGTTCCGCCGGTCTTTGCCCAGCTCACGGAGCAGCATCAGGCCGTGCTCGACGCCATTCTGAAAGGCGACGCCGACGCCGCGCGTAAAGCGATGATGGCCCATCTCGGTTTCGTCCATACCACCATCAAACGATTCGATGAAGATCAGGCCCGACAGGCGCGCATTACCCGCCTGCCCGGCGATCATGATATTTCCAGGGAGAACAAAGCATGATTATTTCCGCAGCCAGTGACTATCGCGCAGCGGCGCAGCGCATCCTGCCCCCATTCCTGTTCCACTACATCGACGGCGGGGCGTATTCCGAATACACCCTGCGCCGCAACGTGGAGGATCTGTCCGAAGTGGCGCTGCGCCAGCGTGTGCTGAAAAACATGTCCGATCTGAGTCTGGAAACGAAGCTGTTCAACGAGACGCTGTCGATGCCTGTGGCTCTTGCACCCGTTGGCCTGTGCGGCATGTATGCTCGTCGCGGCGAGGTGCAAGCGGCGGCGGCGGCTGATGCCAAAGGTATCCCGTTTACGCTCTCGACAGTCTCCGTGTGTCCGATTGAAGAGGTGGCACCGACCATTAAGCGCCCGATGTGGTTCCAGCTGTATGTCCTGCGCGACCGCGGCTTTATGCGTAACGCCCTGGAGCGTGCCAAAGCGGCAGGCTGTTCAACGCTGGTGTTTACCGTCGATATGCCGACGCCGGGCGCCCGCTATCGCGATGCCCACTCGGGTATGAGCGGCGCGAACGCGGCCATGCGTCGCTACTGGCAGGCGGTCACGCATCCGCAGTGGGCGTGGGATGTGGGCGTCAACGGTCGTCCACACGATCTGGGTAATATTTCGGCGTATCTCGGCAAACCGACCGGGCTGGAGGATTATATCGGCTGGCTGGCGAATAATTTTGATCCGTCGATCTCGTGGAAAGATCTGGAATGGATCCGCGAGTTCTGGGACGGCCCGATGGTCATCAAAGGCATTCTCGATCCGGAAGATGCACGCGATGCGGTGCGTTTTGGCGCAGATGGCATTGTGGTGTCGAACCACGGCGGGCGTCAGCTTGACGGCGTGCTCTCCTCCGCGCGCGCGCTGCCGGCCATCGCCGACGCAGTGAAAGGCGATATTGCGATTCTGGCCGACAGTGGCATCCGCAACGGGCTGGACGTGGTGCGCATGATTGCCCTCGGCGCTGACAGCGTGCTGCTGGGCCGGGCGTATCTGTATGCGCTGGCGACGCATGGCCAGGCGGGCGTGGCGAATCTGCTGAACCTGATCGAAAAAGAGATGAAAGTGGCGATGACGCTGACCGGGGCTAAAACCATCGGTGAGATCAGCAAGGATTCGCTGGTGCAGGAGCTGAGTAAATTACCGGCGGCGCTGGCACCATTGGCGCGAGGGGACGCGGCGTAGGGAAAGTGGTATCCTGCCCCCGCATTTTAAGGGGGCAGCATGCTTAACATCGTTTTATTCGAACCAGAAATTCCACCGAATACCGGGAATATCATCCGCCTGTGCGCCAACACCGGTTTTCGTTTGCATATTATCGAGCCAATGGGTTTTGCGTGGGATGACAAACGCCTGCGCCGTGCCGGGCTGGATTATCACGAATTTACCGCCGTGGTCCGCCATCACGATTACGCCGCGTTTGTGGAGGCGGAAAAGCCGCAACGTATGTTTGCCCTGACAACGAAAGGCACGCCTGCACACAGTGCGGTGAGCTATCAGGAAGGCGATTATCTGATGTTCGGTCCGGAGACGCGCGGGCTGCCTGCCACTATTCTTGACGCCCTGCCTGCTGAGCAAAAAATCCGTATTCCGATGATGCCGGACAGCCGGAGCATGAACCTGTCGAACGCGGTGTCGGTAGTGGTATACGAAGCCTGGCGCCAGCTGGGGTATGCTGGCGCGGTATTACGAAGCTGATGTTGTCGGGTAGCGGTTCGCTTACCCGCACGAAGTTTTAAATCCCGTCGCCATACTCAAAGGTATGGTGGATACCGTTGAAGTGCTGATCCATATCCATCGCGGGTTTATCGCTCTCTGGCTTGCCAACGATACGCGCTGGCACGCCAGCGGCGGTGGTATGCGGTGGAACAGGTTGCAGCACCACGGAACCGGCGCCGATTTTCGCGCCGCGCCCCACTTCGATATTGCCGAGAATTTTCGCGCCCGCGCCAATCATCACCCCTTCACGGATCTTCGGATGGCGATCGCCACTGGTTTTACCGGTACCCCCGAGGGTGACGGACTGCAGAATCGACACGTCATCTTCGATCACCGCCGTTTCCCCGACGACAATCCCCGTGGCGTGGTCGAGCATGATCCCGCGACCAATTTTCGCCGCCGGGTGGATATCGACCTGGAAAGTGACGGAAACCTGGTTCTGCAAGAAGATCGCCAGCGCGCGGCGGCCCTCATTCCACAGCCAGTGGCCGATACGGTAGGCCTGCAAGGCGTGGAAGCCTTTCAGGTACAGCAGCGGCGTTGAATATTTATCGACGGCAGGGTCACGCGTGCGCACGGCCTGAATATCACAGGCGGCGGAGGCGATCATTTCAGGGTCAGCAGCATACGCCTCTTCCACCACTTCGCGAATAGCGATCGCGGGCATAATGGAGGACGCCAGTTTATTGGCGAGCATATAGCTCAGGGCGCTGCCGAGGTTTTCATGCTTGAGTAGCGTCGCGTGGTAGAAACTGGCCAGCATTGGCTCGCAGTCGGCCAAAGCCCGGGCTTCGGCTTTAATATTGTTCCAGACGATATCCAGTTCTTCACACGGCATTGCATACTCCAGGCGGTATCATAATGACCGGCCAGTTCTGCGCCAGCCGGGTCATTCAGGTGACTAAGGTTCCCTGCGATTAATTACTACTGCGCTCGTCCTTGCGTGAGCGACCTAACAGCGTTAATGCTGCCTCGCGCGCATTTTTTCCGCAATACAATACCTGATAAATTTCCTCGGTTATTGGCATTTCGACACCAAAACGGTGCGCCAATTCCCGAACTTCTTTGGTATTGCGATAGCCTTCAACCACCTGACCAATCTTTTCCTGCGCGCCGATCACGTCCATGCCCTGTCCAAGCATCATGCCGAAACGGCGGTTGCGAGACTGGTTATCAGTGCAGGTCAGCACCAGATCGCCTAAACCAGCCATCCCCATAAAGGTGGCAGGATCGGCGCCCAGCGCAGTCCCGAGACGAGACATTTCAGTCAGCCCACGGGTGATCAGCGCTGTACGCGCGTTGGCGCCAAAGCCGATACCGTCGGACATCCCGGCACCAATCGCGATGACGTTTTTCACCGCGCCGCCCAGCTGAACACCGATAAAATCGGGATTGCTGTAGACGCGGAAGCTCTTACCGCAGTGCAGCAAATGCTGGAGATCGTCGGAGAAGGTCTGATCGGTCGATGCCAGAGAGATGGCCGTTGGCAGGCCTGCGGCCAGCTCTTTTGCAAACGTCGGCCCGGAGATCACGGCGAGCGGAATGTCATCACCCAGAATTTCGCGGGCGACATCCTGCAAGAGACGTCCGGTTTCCGCTTCCAGCCCTTTCGTCGCCCACACAATGCGCGCATCCGGGCGCATCAGCGCCTTGATCTGGTGCAGCACCTGGCCAAAGACATGGCTCGGCACAACCACGAGAATATTGCGGCTGGCGGCAAGCGCGGTGGCAAGATCGCTTTCGAGATGCAGCGAATCAGGGAAAGGCACGTCAGGAAGAAACGCCACGTTGCAGCGGTCGTGTTGCAACGTCGCGATATGTTTGGGATCGTGGCCCCAGAGAACCACTTCGTGACCATTTCTTGCCAGAGTGATGGCAAGAGCGGTGCCGTAAGAGCCGGCACCGATCACAGTCATTGACGCATTAACTGTACTCATCAGGCATCCTGATGTTGGTCAGTACCTTCGCCAGCTTGCTGCTGCAGATAGTTCATGAACAGCGCATCAAAGTTTACTGGCGCAAGGTTCAGTTGCGGGAATGTACCGCGGGATACCAGGCTGGTGATGCATTCGCGAGCATACGGGAACAGGATGTTCGGGCAGTATGCACCCAGGCAATGCGCCAGCTGATTACCTTCGATACCGCCAACGGAGAAGATACCACCCTGCTGTACTTCACACAGGAATGCAGTTTCTTCGCCCAGCGCAGCGGTAACGGTCACGCGCAGCACAACTTCATACACGTCTTCTGCCAGTTGGGTAGAAGCAGTATCAAGATCAAGTTTAACCTCTGGCTGCCAATCTTTCTGGAAAACGTGTGGCGCATTTGGAGCTTCGAAAGAGACATCTTTGGTGTAGATGCGCTGGATCTGGAAACTCATTTCGTTGTTGTTTTGTTCTGACATGGAAATACCCTTTTTAATTGTCCTAAAACGCTATCACAGCAGGGGATCGAGCCCGCCGCGTGCATCCAGCGCATACAAGTCATCACAGCCACCAATGTGCTGCGCATCAATAAAAATCTGCGGAACCGTCGTGCGGCCACTACGTTTGATCATCTCTTCACGTTTTGCCGCATCGCCATCAATGGGCAGTTCCTGGAAAGTTACCCCTTTGCTGTTTAGCAGCGCTTTTGCACGATGGCAAAACGGGCAGGTCGCTTTGGTGTAGATTTCAATATTGGCCATCACGTCGTTCCTCTTATTTACCGCGAACTAAAGGCAGATTCTCACCGCTCCAGCCAGAGACGCCGTCTTTCAGTACGAAGACTTTATCGAAGCCAGCTTTGGTGAGTGCGCTCGCTGGGTCCTGAGCCTGCATGCCGGTACCGTCAACCACGATAATCGGTTTGTCTTTATGCTTTTCCAGCTCGCCAAGATTGTTGGCTTTGATTTCTGTTGGCAGCAGGTTAATAGACCCTGCAATGTGCCCTTTACGGAAATCATCACGCTGGCGCAGATCCACAACGACCGCGTCTTCTTTGTTGATGAGGCGCGTTGCTTCACCACGGGTAATAACCTTAACTTTAGACGTAAGGCCTTTAAACGTGGTGAACAGCACAGCGGCCAGTAAACCAATCCACGCGATACTGAGTACTGGGTGGCGGCTAACAAATTGCATAATTTCTTGCATGGGGGGTAACAACTCCCGACGTAGTGATTAAAAAAACCAGGACAGGAGTATACCTGTGCGTTGTGGCAAATACAGCCAGCGAGAATAAGCTAATCCATTTTCTGCGGCATGCCACGAAAAAAAAGCGTCAAAATGAGCACACCCGCCGCCTGTCCCCTCCCTTTCTTTGATCTTCTGCGGCTATTTTATCGATTCAGCTGTAGTAAAATTACGCAAATTTTTTGTCTCTTGAGCATGAGGTTGTCGCAATGTCGGTTTCTAAAAAACCTATGGTACTGGTGATTCTGGATGGTTATGGCTATCGTGAGGACAGCCAGGATAACGCCATTTTCAACGCTAAAACCCCGGTCATGGATGCGCTGTGGGCAAAACGTCCGCATACCCTGATTGACGCTTCTGGCCTGGAAGTTGGCCTGCCAGACCGTCAGATGGGCAACTCCGAAGTGGGACACGTCAACCTGGGCGCCGGTCGTATCGTCTATCAGGACCTGACTCGCCTGGACGTTGAAATTAAAGAACGTACTTTCTTCACCAACCCGGTGTTGACCACCGCCGTTGATAAAGCAGTCAACGCGGGCAAAGCCGTCCACATCATGGGCCTGCTCTCTGCCGGTGGTGTTCACAGCCACGAAGATCACATCCTGGCGATGGTTGAGATGGCTGCCGAACGCGGCGCAGAGAAAATCTATCTGCACGCTTTCCTCGACGGCCGCGACACCCCACCGCGCAGCGCGAAATCCTCCCTGCAAACCTTTGAAGAGAAATTTGCTGAACTGGGCAAAGGCCGCGTGGCGTCTATCATTGGCCGCTACTTCGCCATGGACCGCGACAACCGCTGGGACCGCGTTGAGAAAGCGTACGACCTGATGACCCAGGCAGCAGGCGAATTCCAGTTTGATACCGCTGTTGCCGGTCTGGAAGCCGCTTACGCGCGCGATGAAAACGACGAATTCGTGAAAGCGACCGTGATCCGTGCTGAAGGCCAGGCCGATGCCGCAATGGAAGACGGCGATGCGCTGATCTTCATGAACTTCCGCGCTGACCGTGCGCGCGAAATCACCCGCGCTTTCGTGAACGCGGATTTCGACGGTTTTGCCCGTAAAAAAGTCGTGAACCTCGACTTCATCATGCTGACCGAATACGCCGCAGACATTAAAGTCCCTTGCGCGTATCCACCAGCATCACTGGCAAACACCTTCGGCGAGTGGATGGCGAAGAACGACAAAACGCAGCTGCGTATTTCTGAAACCGAAAAATATGCGCACGTGACCTTCTTCTTCAACGGCGGTGTTGAAGAGCCGTTCAAAGGCGAAGACCGCATTCTGATCAACTCTCCGAAAGTGGCGACCTACGATCTGCAGCCAGAAATGAGCTCTGCTGAACTGACCGAGAAACTGGTTGCGGCAATCAAAAGCGGTAAATACGACACCATCATCTGTAACTACCCGAACGGCGATATGGTTGGGCATACGGGCGTGATGGAAGCCGCGGTGAAAGCGGTTGAAGCGCTGGACCATTGCGTTGACGAAGTGACCAAAGCGGTCGAATCCGTCGGTGGCCAACTGCTGATTACAGCTGACCACGGTAACGCAGAACAGATGCGCGATCCGTCTACCGGACAGGCGCACACAGCACACACCAACCTGCCTGTTCCGCTGATTTACGTGGGTGAGAAATCTCTGAAAGCAGTGGAGGGCGGCAAGCTTTCTGACATCGCGCCAACCATGTTGACGCTGATGGGTATGGAAATCCCGCAAGAGATGACTGGCAAGCCGCTGTTCATCGTGGAATAATCCCTCCCCATGAGGGGAAAGGCGATTTTTTCAATCACATGGGTCGTGAAGCCGTTACGGTTATCAGTCAGGCCTCTGCTTTACGCCAGCGCACTCAGCGCTGGCGTATTGCTGTGCGCCGCATCCGCCCACGCTGACGATCGCGATCAGCTCAAATCTATTCAGGCCGATATCGCCGCCAAAGAGCGCGCGGTACGCCAGCAGCAACAGCAACGCGCCTCACTGCTTGCACAGTTAAAGCAGCAGGAGGAAGCGATCTCCGCCGCCGCGCGCAAACTGCGCGAAACGCAGAACACCCTTTCCGTGCTGAACAAGCAAATCGATGAGATGAATGCGTCGATTGCCAAACTGGAACTCCAGCGAGCCACTCAGGAACGTAACCTTGCAGCACAGCTCGACGCTGCGTTTCGTCAGGGCGAGCACACCGGCATTCAGCTGATTCTCAGCGGGGAAGAGAGCCAGCGCGGGCAGCGCCTGCAGGCCTATTTCGGCTATCTGAACCAGGCACGCCAGGAGACCATCGCGCAGCTTAAACAGACGCGTGAAGAGGTCACCTCGCAGAAAGCCGAGCTGGAAGAGAAGCAAAGTCAGCAGCAGACCCTGCTTTACGATCAGCAGGCGCAGCAGGCGAAGCTGGAACAGGCGCGGAACGAACGTAAGAAAACCCTCTCCGGGCTGGAATCTTCCATTCAGGAAGGCCAGGCGCAGCTGGGTGAAATGCGTGCCAACGAATCAAAACTGCGCAACAGTATTGCTCGCGCAGAAGCCGCTGCCCGAGCACGCGCCGAGAAAGAGGCCCGCGAAGCGCAAGCCGTGAAAGACCGTCAACAGGAAGCCTCCCGCAAAGGCTCGACCTACAAGCCAACGGAAAGCGAGCGCTCGCTTATCTCACGTACCGGCGGACTAGGCGCCCCACGCGGACAAGCCTACTGGCCCGTGCGCGGCTCTATTTTGCATCGCTATGGCGAACAGCTGCAGGGTGAGCTACGTTGGAAGGGTATCGTGATTGGCGCGTCGGAAGGGAGCGAAGTCAAAGCGATCGCCGATGGCCGCGTGATCCTCGCCGACTGGCTGCAAGGCTACGGCCTGGTGGTGGTGGTTGAGCACGGGAAAGGCGACATGAGTCTTTACGGCTACAACCAAAGCGCGCTGGTCAGCGTCGGCACTCAGGTCCGTGCAGGACAACCCATCGCCCTTGTGGGCAGCAGTGGCGGTCAGGGCCGCCCGTCACTCTATTTCGAAATTCGTCGCCAGGGTCAGGCGGTCAATCCACAGCCGTGGTTGGGAAGATAAGTTTTGCTTCAATTTCGTCGTATTGTTCTCTCCGTCGTCAGTGCACTGGCGCTGGCTTCACCGGTTTACGCAGGCAAATTAGCCATCGTCATTGATGACTTTGGCTATCGTCCGCACAACGAGAATCAGGTGCTGGCGATGCCGTCGGCCATCTCCGTCGCCGTTTTACCGAATGCACCGCACGCGCGTGAAATGGCGACCAAAGCCCACAACAGCGGGCATGAAGTGCTCATCCACCTGCCGATGGCGCCGCTGAGCAAACAACCGCTGGAAAAAGACACCCTGCGTCCGGAGATGAGCAGCGACGAGATCGAACGCATCATTCGCGACGCCTACGGCAAAGTGCCGTTTGCGGTCGGGCTGAATAACCACATGGGCAGCGCCATGACCTCGAGCCTGTTCGGGATGCAGAAAGTGATGCAGGCGCTGGAGCGCTACAACCTCTATTTTCTCGACAGTATGACCATCGGCAATAGCCAGTCTATGCGCGCCGCGCAGGGCACGGGCGTGAAAGTGATTAAGCGCAAAGTGTTCCTTGATGACACCCAGAACGAAGCCGATATTCGCTTCCAGTTTAATCGCGCCGTCCAGTTGGCTCGCCGCACGGGCTCCGCGATCGCCATTGGCCACCCGCACCCGTCCACGGTGCGTGTCTTGCAGCAAATGCTGCCGACGCTGCCCTCAGACATCACGCTGGTCCGCCCAAGCAGTCTGCTGAACGAACCGCAGGTGGATACGTCACGGCCAGACACTTCCACGCCAGGCAGCAAACCACGCACGGAGCCTAAAAATCCATTCCGTGGCGTACAGATTTGCAAACCGAAACAGCCGCCTGAGCCGGTCTATGCGACCCGATTCTTCACAGTGATTGGTGAGAGCATCAGCCAAAGCTCGCTGGTGACTTACTTCCAGCACCAGTGGCAGGGCTGGGGTAAGAAGGTGTAATTAGAAATCAGCCACAGTTTGTGGCTGATTAGTTTAATTTAAAAGAACCATTTAGGATATTGCTATAGATTGTCGGCTGACCCTCATGCGTTGTGATATATCTCTCTTTATGGGAGAGCTTATAAATCCCAATATGATCATTACTGAGTACTTTGATCGATGCAGAATCTGCTGAAAGATTCATATATTGTCGAAGCAGAAAGCGAGAATTTCCAGTCACAGGTTGTTCATCCATAACTCGTCGGAATTGTGGAAATCTTTCACGAGCATATAAGAAGCTATAATCTATCAAAAAATATTCGATCAAAGTATCATGATGTTGCCAGTAACGGTAAAGCACATCGCGAACAAATTTTATAATTTGATTAGATTTCTGAGAAGACAAAAAATAGGCGGTCCAGTAACCTTGACTTAATGTATCTTCATTGGCTTCAAAGCGAAGCGATGAGAAGGTATTTTCATAAAACGACCCTGGGACAGGTTTAGTTATAAATACGGTGGCATCCATCCATATACCACCATATTGATACAGCAGGGAACAACGAACGATATCTGAATATTGAGCTTTGCTAATAAGACCTCTCTCATATTTTTCCTTTATATAATCAGGCAAGGACAAATACAGAGGGATATTATCATCAGTTAAAATCACTACTTTTGCGTCTGGTGAATGTAACTGCACTGATTCAATACATCTTTTCACCAGCTCAGGTGCATTATCTAAACCTTGAAACCAACAAATCCAAATGATCCGAGACTCGCTGGAACTGGACTGAGATTCAATATTTGTTTCAGGCTGTATGTTAAGATCATCAATGACTGTGAATATTTTATCTTTTTTCTTTTTTTCATAACGCGTCGCTATATCTTTGAAAAAAGAATAATTAGTCTTTTTATACCAGCGACGTGATTTTTTTATGATTTTATTCAATACATTAATATTCATCATTTCACCGTTAACAAATTAAAAAATCTCTTTTAAAGTGCGACGCAATAACTTCATTCTTAATTTCATATCTTTCTTTTTTCCGCATAATAACTGATTCATTCTATTAGATTTAAAACCTCTAAACGACATTAACTGAAAAAGATTATTACTGCGCGTTTCTTCGGACATAAACTCACGATATTTGAAATACAGTTTGCGATATGCATTATATTTCTTTATCTGTGAAGTAATTCTGTCACTGCCATGTTCGGCATCAACCATAGCCGTGCTAAAATTATATTTAATGCCTGGACCATATTTTATAATAAGCTTAATCCAGACATCACGATCTTGCTGTTGCTTGATCTCAGGTGAAAAACCACCGACTCCAAGCAGTTTTTCTCTGGTTGTGAGAACTTGGTTACCAACAACGTTTTCACATAAAACATCCTGTAACGTAATGAGTCTTTTATGATTATTTTCAGGATAACGTCTATGTTTCTTATCCAGCCGCGCTGGTGTATCCGTAATGAACGCATATTTTTCTTCGTAACGTGCGACCAGCTTTGATAAACGCTCAGGTAGAAAATAATCGTCATCATCCAATCCGGTCACAAATACTCCCTGCGAAAGCGAGTAACCTCGATTACGACTGAAGTTAGAACCGCTGTTTTTTTCGTTACGCTCGTAAATGAACCGAACGAAACGCGCTTCACATTCATTGCGTATCTTTTCAATGAGTTGCGTTGTTTTTTCATTCGAGCAATCATCAACTATCACTAACTCTATAGCAGAATAAGTCTGTGCGATAACTGAACGAATAGCACGCTCTAGTAAGTCTTCTCTGTTATAGGTAGTCACAATGACTGAAATCAGTTTATCCATAGCTTGCCCGTTTGTTCGGTAGTATTTCTCCACCGGGAAGAATACCGATTTCCCGGTGAAGAATCAAAATGATTACTTAATGACATCCCTGTGCTTATTTTGCTCAAGTAAAACGATGGACATAATGAGCGTTAGCATCCAGGCAACAGGAGTTGTTTTAGAGTAGAACATCACCCCACCAACGCCAAACATAATTAAAGAAACAAGAAAAGCACAAAGAATAATACTATTTACTTTTCGCAATGCATACCAGGCAACAGAAATAATAAAGAGAATATAGAGAATTAAACCAGTTGGTCCTTTGACGGAAAGTGTTTCAACAACTTCATTATGTAAATGACCGGCGATATGAGGATAAACACCTCGTAAACTTTTATCTTTCTCAACTTCAGCTATTATCTTTTTATTACGTTCGTCTGTTGATTGCCAAAAATAATTTCCTTTTGCCGCTATAAGTCCTGTCTCCCACATAGCAAAACGCGCACCCACTGAAGTAGCACTATTATTTTTGTCATATGCTACAATGTCGCGGTTAAGGTCGTTATATCTCTGGACAAGATTATCTTTCATCATAAAAGCACCTGCCAGCAATGTTATTATAAAAACCACTATCCCTTTCCATGGAATATGTTTTTCCTTATAACATTTAACAACCAGCAAACCGAAAAATATTATCGGATAGGTTAGAATTGCAGCTCGTGTTTCAGTTGCAATCAGCATCAAAAATGTAATGAAGAAATGACCCAGAATAATGAGTTCTTTCCATTTACTTGAAGTATGCTGAATGACTAAAATTGTATAGAAAGAAATGAACGCAATCGTGTAAGCCGCCCCTGTCGCGTCAGCCCCTTGAGCCAGTGAAAATGTTACCCTTTTTGTTTCGAGATAGAGATGCTGATATCCACCATAAATTATAATCATTAACTGAAGCGCTATAGCCAACACAATATGAATTTTATTGTTGCCTAACTTAAGATGATTTTTGCTCACCAAAACAAAAATACTAAACGCCCCATACAAACATATTTTCCCGACCTCAAGATAGGCACGATACGAATTTATTGCAGTGCTATTATCTGTTTTAAACATCCTAAACCAAATAAGGTCAGATACTCCAATAATAAAAAGTACAAGGCATATCCAAAACACATCATTCTTTCTAAAATTCTTAAGATCAAGTATAAAAACTAGCAATGCAGTGACGCCTGCAACACTAAGTACTTTAACGGAAAAGTTTGGCGAGACAATCACACAGCCAAAAGCGATGGCACACAACCCAAACAATAGGTGCATCAAAGCTGACTGGATTTTTTCACATTTATAAGTGACCATTATCGTTCCATTTTTCAAAAAGATAGCAAGGTGAAAATCCCACTAATAATAAATCGGGCCCATCTACGTTAGCGGACATTTCGCCAGTCATAAGTCTTTCCCGTAGTATCCATGATGGACACGTCTTTTTCATAGCTGGATAACCATGACTCAACTGTTTTAATCGACTCGCCTTGTCGATGTATTCCCAGCCATAGTTCGGCAAGCGTATTTACATCGTCTGTAGACCACGTAGTATCATAAGTACCTATGATTTTATCCATTGCATCATCTGGATGGCTGTACCAAATGAACATCGGTACTTGCAAAGCATCTTTGGGCGGATTAACCCCACCATGGGAATAGACTACTGCTCGATTAACGTCGCGCACCAGGCCATGATCAGAAAAATACATGACCGAAGAACGCGTATTTTCCAGAGAACGGAATATATTACCCATTAAAGTATCCGTATAACGTACGGAATTATCGTAGCAATCATCTGCAACACTACCACCGGATAACAGAGCCTTATTTTCGGGGAAGCGTCGACAGGCGGGTTCATGACTGCCATACAAATGGAGTACGATAACCTTCTTGCCCGGTTTTTTTAAGGCGTCATTGAGAAGTGGGAGCAATGCCTCATCATAGCCCTCGTCAACCCACTCCGACTTATGTGCGTTCATGGCAATGCCAGTTATAACATTGTTATGCGCGCCACCTTTTCCCTGACGGCTAAACCAATACGTTTCGTATCCGGATTTATTAGCGATATTTATAATATTATCACCGTACTTACGTGGGTCTCTGGCATTCACCGTATCCGCCGTTATAGCTAAAGGAACGGCCATGATAGTGACTGGCGCAGGGGAAACGGCGTTGTTGAAAAGTAGCAACTGTTTCTTTTGTTGCTGTTCTATGAGCTCAGGAGTTGTGTCTCTTTTATATCCATAAATGCTCATATTGGCCGTGCGTTCAGATTCACCAATAATTAGCACATAGTTATCAATACCAGTTTCAGATAAAGTCAGTTTATAATCAGGTATATTTGCACCAATATTAGCCACTACCGAAATATCATCTACGGCTTGCATAAACACTTTTGCGGTACTGACAGGAGTGGCTTGCACAAAACGTTGAGTCAGGCTTTCAACATTACTTTTCCTGATCTGATGCAAATAGGCTTGTGCGAAAAAAGCAAACAATGTGAGACAAAGGATGACAACAGGCCAGCGACGGAATTTCGATTTAATTGGATATTTACCGGTATTAATTGTGTAAATAAATAATGCACTAAGCCCTACAAGAATAAGACAATCTCGCCAATAAAGCCCAAGCATTGAGCTTGCCTCTCCCGGTGTTGTATTTAACACACTCATGGCAAAGCCATAGCTAAATGCTGAATTGAAATTATTCCACGCATATAACTGGAGGCTGATATCTGCCGCAATGGGGATTAACAAAATGGCTGCAAATACATTCCTGATTACTTTATTATTAATGCATTTTAACGTCAGCATGATTAATAAAAAAATTAACGTTCTGTTAATCACCGCATTATATTTTGCGGTCAAAATATTAACGCCTGCAACTATTAGCATAGAAATAATCAACAAGATATAACTTGTTAATTTTGAACAGGTTCCAACCGACTTCTGTGAAAACAAAATTGACATATTAACCTGATTCGAAGATCCCTAATCTTCATGACATTATCATTCAAATGATCTGCACACCGAAAATTTACTCCATGCAAAAACAGGAATAAGTTTCTGTATGTAACTGTGTCGAGAAGAAGGAATGAAGAAAAATTCGCCAAAAACTAACAAGTAAAAGCCACAAAGTCAAACCATCACAAATAGCAATGGCACCCATACTATCGGGTGCCATTGAGCCTGTTAATCCCAGCTCAGGATCACTTTCCCGGACTGGCCCGAGCGCATCGCGTCGAAACCTTTCTGGAAATCATCGATGCCGAAATGGTGCGTAATGATTGGCGTCAGGTCCAGACCGGACTGGATCAGCGCAGCCATTTTGTACCAGGTTTCAAACATCTCACGGCCATAAATACCTTTGATGAACAGACCTTTAAAGATGACTTTGTTCCAGTCGATAGACATATCTGACGGCGGAATACCCAGCATCGCGATACGGCCACCGTGGTTCATGGTATCGAGCATAGTGCGAAACGCAGGCGGTGCACCGGACATCTCCAGCCCCACATCGAAGCCTTCGGTCATGCCGAGCTTGGCCATTACGTCGCTCAGGTTCTCTTTCGAGACATCCACTGCGCGAGTCACGCCCATTTTGCGCGCCAGAGACAGGCGGTATTCGTTCACATCGGTGATCACAACGTTACGCGCACCCACATGTTTCGCCACCGCTGCGGCCATAATGCCGATCGGGCCTGCGCCTGAGACCAGCACATCCTCGCCCACTAAATCAAACGACAGCGCTGTGTGAACCGCGTTGCCGAACGGGTCGAAGATCGAAGCCAGGTCGTCAGAGATGTTGTCCGGAATTTTGAAAGCATTAAACGCCGGGATCACCAGATATTCAGCGAAACAGCCCGGACGGTTAACACCTACGCCCACGGTGTTGCGGCACAGATGGGTGCGTCCACCGCGACAGTTACGGCAGTGACCACAGGTGATATGGCCTTCACCGGAGACGCGATCGCCGATTTTAAACCCCTTCACTTCCTGGCCGATACCCACCACTTCGCCGACGTACTCATGACCAACCACCATCGGAACCGGGATGGTTTTTTGCGACCACTGATCCCAGTTGTAGATGTGAACGTCGGTACCGCAAATGGCGGTTTTACGAATTTTGATCAGCAGATCGTTATGACCGACTTCCGGCTCCGGCACGTCGGTCATCCAAATCCCTTCTTCCGCTTTCAGTTTGGATAACGCTTTCATCACACGTCCTCAGGCAATCACGCCCAGTTGTTTGCCGATGCGGGTAAAGGCTGCCACCGCACGCTCGATTTGCTCAGGTGAGTGCGCCGCAGACATCTGGGTGCGGATACGCGCCTGACCTTTTGGCACCACCGGGAAGAAGAACCCAGTGACGTAAATCCCCTCTTTTTGCAGCTCGCGGGCAAAGTTTTGCGCCACAACCGCGTCGCCTAACATCACCGGGATAATCGCGTGATCGGCACCTGCCAGCGTAAAGCCTGCAGCGGTCATTTTTTCGCGGAACAGATGCGCGTTAGACCACAGGCGATCGCGCAGCTCAGCGCCCGACTCCACCATCTCCAGCACTTTAATAGAGGCAGAGACAATCGCCGGTGCCAGAGAGTTAGAGAACAGATACGGACGGGAGCGCTGGCGCAACCATTCGACCACTTCCTTGCGCGCTGCGGTATAGCCGCCGGACGCGCCGCCGAGCGCTTTGCCCAGAGTACCGGTGATGATGTCCACGCGACCCATCACGTCACAATATTCGTGGGAACCGCGACCGTTTTCACCGACAAAACCGACCGCGTGAGAGTCATCGACCATCACCAGCGCATCGTATTTGTCTGCCAGGTCGCACACGCCTTTCAGGTTGGCGATCACGCCGTCCATGGAGAACACGCCGTCGGTGGCGATCAGCACGTGACGCGCACCGGCTTCACGCGCCTCTTTCAGACGCGCTTCCAGCTCCTGCATATCGTTGTTGGCATAGCGGAAACGCTTCGCTTTACACAGACGCACGCCGTCGATAATCGAAGCATGGTTCAGGGCATCAGAGATAATCGCGTCTTCCGCACCCAGCAGGGTCTCAAACAGACCGCCGTTGGCGTCGAAGCAGGAAGAGTAGAGAATTGCATCTTCCATCCCGAGGAACGCCGCCAGCTTGCTCTCAAGCTGTTTGTGGCTGTCCTGCGTGCCACAGATAAAGCGCACAGAGGCCATACCAAAACCGTGGGTGTCCATGCCGTTTTTGGCAGCGGCAATCAGCTCAGGGTGATTCGCAAGACCTAAGTAGTTGTTCGCGCAAAAGTTGATCACCTTGCTGCCGTCAGCGACGGTGATATCCGCCTGCTGCGCAGAAGTGATAATACGTTCTTCTTTGAACAACCCTTCCGCGCGGGCGGTCTCCAGGTCGTTGTTTAACTGTTTGTAAAAATCACCACGCATTGCAATTCTCCAGACTCGGCAAATTTCGGCACATATTACCCAAACCTATACGTCGATACGAGATGACGCATCATCAGTTATCGTTTTTGCAGCATAAATCACGTGTACCCCTGCTGCATATCGGTGAATGGCTGAAGGGGCGCCATACTAATGATATGATATGAATATTAGTGTTCGGGACTGGCCCCGAACTCCACACTACAAAGGTTACCGTTATGATCATCGTTACCGGCGGCGCGGGCTTTATTGGCAGCAATATTATCAAGGCCCTCAATGACAAAGGCATCACCGACATTCTGGTCGTGGACAACCTGAAAGACGGCACCAAGTTCGTGAACCTGGTCGATCTGAACATCGCCGACTACATGGATAAAGAAGATTTCCTGATCCAGATTATGGCAGGTGAAGAGTTCGGCGAGATCGAAGCCATCTTCCACGAAGGTGCCTGCTCCTCCACTACCGAGTGGGACGGCAAGTACATGATGGATAACAACTATCAGTACTCCAAAGAGGTTCTGCACTACTGCCTGGAGCGTGAAATTCCGTTCCTGTACGCCTCTTCTGCGGCGACCTACGGCGGCCGTACCTCCGACTTTATTGAATCACGCGAATACGAACAGCCGCTGAACGTCTACGGCTACTCCAAATTCCTGTTCGACGAATACGTGCGTCAGGTTCTGCCGGAAGCCAACTCCCAGATCGTGGGCTTTCGCTATTTCAACGTCTACGGACCGCGTGAAGGCCATAAAGGCAGCATGGCGAGCGTGGCGTTCCACCTGAACACGCAACTGAACAACGGCGAAAGCCCGAAACTGTTCGAAGGCAGCGACGGCTTCAAACGCGATTTCGTCTATGTGGGCGACGTGGCGGCAGTCAATCTGTGGTTCTGGGAAAACGGCGTCTCCGGCATCTTCAACCTGGGTACCGGCCGTGCGGAATCCTTCCAGGCGGTAGCTGACGCGGCGCTGGCCTACCATAAAAAAGGCAGCCTCGAGTACATTCCGTTCCCGGAAAAACTGAAAGGCCGTTACCAGGCGTTCACTCAGGCCGATCTGACCAACCTGCGTGCTGCGGGCTACGATAAGCCGTTCAAGACCGTTGCCGAAGGCGTAACGGAATATATGGCCTGGTTAAACCGCGATTCACAAACTCATTAAGCGGTAACAAGGCTGCATCTGAGTGCATCCCCAGGAACATAGGATAACTGTGTGACTGAGGTGAATGCAGGCAGCCAACGCTGAGACCGTTTGAAGGATGAAGTGAATGAAAATACTGGTGATTGGCCCGTCATGGGTGGGCGACATGATGATGTCGCAAAGTCTCTATCGCACGCTCAAGGCGCGCTATCCCCAGGCGATAATCGACGTGATGGCACCCGCGTGGTGTCGTCCGTTATTGTCGCGGATGCCGGAAGTGAACGAAGCGATCCCCATGCCGCTCGGCCACGGGGCGCTGGAAATTGGCGAGCGTCGCAAGCTCGGGCATAGCCTGCGCGAGAAACGCTACGACCGCGCGTTTGTTCTGCCGAACTCTTTCAAATCTGCCCTCGTGCCTTTCTTTGCGGGCGTCCCGCACCGCACCGGCTGGCGCGGCGAGATGCGCTACGGTCTGCTCAACGATGCCCGTGTGCTGGATAAAGAGGCCTGGCCGTTAATGGTCGAGCGTTACGTGGCGCTGGCGTATGACAAAGGCGTGATGCGCACAGCGAAGGATCTGCCGCAGCCGCTCCTGTGGCCGCAGCTGCAGGTGCACGACGGCGAAAAATCGCAAACGTGTAATGCGTTTGACCTTTCGGCGGAACGCCCGATGATCGGCTTCTGCCCTGGGGCAGAATTCGGCCCGGCAAAGCGCTGGCCGCACTATCACTACGCCGAGCTGGCAAAACAACTGATCGACGAAGGCTATCAGATCGTGCTGTTCGGTTCGGCGAAAGACCACGAAGCGGGCAACGAAATTCTCGCCACCCTGAGTAACGAACAGCAGGCCTGGTGCCGCAATCTGGCAGGGGAAACTCAGCTGGAGCAGGCGGTTATCCTGTTGGCGGCCTGTAAAGCGGTCGTCACCAACGATTCGGGGCTGATGCACGTCGCCGCCGCGCTAAACCGCCCGCTGGTCGCGCTGTACGGCCCAAGCAGCCCGGATTTCACGCCGCCTCTGTCCCATAAAGCGCGTGTGATTCGCCTGATCACCGGCTATCACAAGGTCCGCAAAGGCGATGCGGCAGAAGGCTATCACCAGAGTCTGATCGATATTACGCCTCAGCGTGTCCTCGATGAACTCAACGATCTGCTGTTGAACGATGAAGGATAACGAATGCGGGTCTTGATCGTGAAAACCTCTTCTATGGGCGATGTCCTGCACACGCTGCCGTCTCTGACGGACGCGAAGCGTGCCATCCCCGGTATTCGTTTTGACTGGGTGGTGGAAGAGGGCTTCGCGCAAATCCCCACCTGGCACGAGGCGGTAGACCGCGTTATCCCGGTGGCGATTCGCCGCTGGCGCAAAGCCTGGTTCTCCGCACCGATTAAAGCTGAACGCAAAGCCTTTCGCGAGGCGGTGCAGGCGCAGCGCTACGATGCAATCATCGACGCTCAGGGCCTGGTCAAAAGCGCCGCGCTGGTGACGCGCCTGGCGCATGGCGTCAAACACGGTATGGACTGGCACAGCGCCCGCGAACCGCTGGCGAGCCTGTTTTACAACCGCCGCCACGCCATCGCTAAGCAGCAGCACGCCGTTGAGCGCACGCGCGAGCTGTTCGCTAAAAGCCTCGGCTACGCCAAGCCTGAAACCCAGGGCGATTACGCTATCTCGCAGCACTTCTTAACGGGATCGCCGCATGACGCTCAGCCCTACCTGATTTTCCTCCACGCCACAACGCGCGACGACAAGCACTGGCCAGAATCTCACTGGCGGGAACTGATCGGGCTGCTCGGCCACACAGGCTTGCGCATAAAACTCCCGTGGGGCGCGCCACACGAAGAGGCGCGGGCCAAACGGCTGGCGGAAGGATTTGATTACGTCGAGGTTCTGCCACGCATGAAACTCGATGGCGTCGCACAACAGCTGGCGGGGGCGACCGCGGTGGTTTCCGTGGATACAGGGCTAAGTCACCTGACGGCGGCCCTCGATCGACCTAATATTACGCTTTACGGCCCAACCGATCCGGGCCTTATCGGCGGCTACGGAAAAAATCAAACTATCTGCCGCCCGGAACATTCATTGCAGCTGAGCGACCTCAGCGCCGCTGCGGTTTTTGCGCAATTAGAGCCTTTGCTGGCAGCAGAGAGAGCCTATGTCTGATTTTTTCTCAGCGGAGCGTCCGCCAAAACGCGTGCTGATCATTAAGCTGCGTCACCACGGTGACGTCCTGCTGACCTCCCCGGTCTTTACCGTATTGAAAAAAAACTGGCCGGACGTGGAAGTCGATGCCCTGGTGTATGACGATACCCAGGCGATGCTCACCAGCCATCCGTACATTGACCAGGTGCATACCATTGGCCGCAACTGGCGCAAGCAGGGGTGGTTTGCCCAGCTCCGCCTGTACCGTGCGCTGCTCAAGACGCTGAAAGCGCGTCACTACGACGTGCTGATTAACCTCACCGAACACTGGCACGGCGCGCGTCTGGCGCGTCGTCTGAAACCGCGCGTCTCCGTGGGCTTTAAGCCGGAGAAACGCAGCGGGCTGGCGCGTCGTCGCTGGGTGAAATCCTTCACCACGCTGTATCCGGCGATTCAGGACAACAGCCGTCACATGGTCGAGGTGAACCTCGACGCCCTGCGTCGGATCGGGATTCACCCGCAAAACGATGACGATAAACATACGCTGTTTGTGCCAGGCGACGTGGCGGAAGCCTCAATCACGGAAAAACTGGCCGGTTTTGGCCTTGCCAGCAAATCCTATATTCTGGTGCACCCGACCTCCCGCTGGATGTTCAAAGCCTGGGATATCAAAAAGCTGGCGGCCACCATCGACAACCTCGCCTCGCGCGGGCTGCCGATTATCCTCTCGGCTGCACCGTCGAAAGAGGAGTCGGCCTATATGGATGAGCTGCGGGCTGCGCTCAGACAACCGGTGTTTGATTTAAGCGGGCAGCTGAATCTGAAAGAGTTGGGCGCCTTGATGAAACACGCGCGGATCTACTTCGGCGTCGACTCAATGCCGATGCACCTCGCGAGCGCCGTCGGCACGCCAACCGTGGCAATTTTCGGCCCGACAGGGGCGATCAAATGGGCGCCGTGGGGCGTGAACTATCGCGTCATCACCGCCGGAATGACTTGCCAGCCGTGTGGCAAAGCAGGCTGTGGCGATGGCGGCGTGTCGGACTGTATTACGGCGATTACGCCTCAGCAGGTTCTGAGCGCCATCGATACGCTGCTGCTGGACTCTCCGGCATGAAACTGGCGATCGTCCGACAAACCTATAACCCCAACGGCGGCGCGGAGCGTTTTGTCTCCCGCGCGCTGAACGTACTGGCGCAGGATACAGCGCTGGATGTGACGCTGATTGCCCGCCAGTGGGAAGACGCTGCCGGCTGGAACACGCTGACGGTGAATCCGCCGTTTCGTAACCGTCTGACCCGCGAATCCGGCTTTGCTGACGCCGCCGCCGCGCAGTTTGCACAGTTCGATATCGTGCAAAGCCATGAGCGCATTCCGGGCGCGACGATTTTCCGCGCGGGCGATGGTGTTCACGCCACCTGGCTTGAGCAATACAGTCGCATTTTGTCGCCGCTGGCGCGCTGGGCGCAGTCCCTGAGCCGCTATCATCGCTATATTTTGCAGGCAGAAACGCAGATGTTTATCCATCCGCAGCTGCGCAAAGTGATCTGCAACTCGAAGATGGTGCGCGACGATATTGCTCGCCGCTTTGCGCTGCCGGACGATAAATTGACGGTGATTTATAACGGCGTCGATACCCGACATTTCTCGCCCGACGTGCGCGCGCTTTCCCAGCGTGATGCGTGGGGCATTCCGCGCCATGCCCCGGTGCTGGCGTATGTCGGGTCCGGCTTCAGTCGCAAAGGGGTGGCTACTGCCCTGCGGGCCATTGCGCCGCATCCTGACGTCTGGCTGGTGATCGCCGGGCGCGATAAACATGCCCGTAAATTCGAAAAGTTGGCTCAGACCCTCGGTGTGGCATCCCGCGTACGTTTTCTGGGACCGGTGGCCGATGTTCGCCAGGTGTACGGCACCGCCGATGCGCTGATCCTGCCGACCCTTTACGATCCGTTCCCGAACGTCTGCGTCGAAGCGCTGGCCTGCGGCCTGCCGCTGATAACCAGCCACGGCTGCGGTGCGGCAGAGTGGATCGAAGAAGGCGTTAACGGCTGGGTACGTGATGCCCTCGACAGTAACGGCTATCAGCAGGTCGTCGGCGAATGGCTTAAAGGGCGAGAACTCGGGCGGGACTATTCAGCAGCGGCACGCGCCACTGCTGAACCCTACACTCTTGAGAGAATGGCGAAAGAGCTACAGTCGCTTTATCACGATTTGCTGCGCTGAGCGGCATCAGAGAAAACCTTCTCCATCGCATCCAGCATGCATTCGCGGGTAAAATGGGCGCACAGGTAGTCATATCCCTGCTGCGCCAGCGTCTCGCGAAGAGACGCGTCGATATACAGTTTCTCAATCGCCCCTTGCAGCGCAGACTCATCACGCTGAGCAATCAATAATCCCGTTTTGCCGTCGATCACCGCATCCGCTGTACCACCCGCATCGGTGGCTATGGTCGCGATACGTGAGGCTAGCGACTGCAATACCCCCTGCGGCACCCCTTCCATATCGTGCGATGGGCTAAGGGCGATATCAAACGCCGGGAACCAGCGCTCCGGATCGCTGCGATGCCCGGCCATGAGTACGCGCTGCTGCAACCCCAACGCGGTGATTTCCTGCTCCAGCGTCGCCTTGTGTGGCCCCTCACCGACGATCGCCAGTTTAATACGCCGGTTATCGATCTTCGCCAGAGCGCGCAGCAGCACGCTGTGGCCTTTGTTCGGGCGCAGATGCGAGACCACGCCGAGCCAGAAATCATCCTGCGTCAAACCGCAGTGCTCACGGGCCTGCTGTTTATCAGCAGGATGAAAACGCTGAGTATCTACCCCACTGGGCACCGAGGTGCTCTGTGCCATCGGCACACCAATATCAGCCACCTGATGGCGAAGCGCCTCGCCCGTGGTCACAATATGGGCGCAGGCTTTGCGAAACAGCCAGCGGGTCGTCCAGTTGTTACGTGGAACGCCCGACGCATGGCGAGTACGTACCAGCGGGACGGGATTCGAGAGAGTCAGGTTGGCGAGCGCCACCAGCCAGGTATCCGCAGAATTGTGACTATTGATGACATCTATAGATTTTCGGTTGTCTTTCAACCAACGACGCAGCAACTGCAGATTTTTGAAATTTTTCCGCTTCAGCGGCATTGTCACTACCGTCAGCCCTGATTCACGGGCCAGGGCGTGCAGCGGCGCTGTTTCCGGGCAGAGAATGGTCACCTGATGGCCGCGATGAATAAGCCCTAATGATTCGTTGATAATGCGCAGCGGCTGCCCGCCTTTGCCACCATCTGCTTCGGTGTGAACAATATGCATACATTTCCTGTTAAGAATCTCACCTGAATAACTCTAATTGATAGCCCGGGAGGATCTTTGTCCTGTAGGCATATGTTTTTAGTCTCTACCCGATATAATACAGCACGAATGGCTTCACCAACACAGGTGGCCTGCTTTGAGCCCATCGGAGACAGTATGTTCGACAAACCTTTATTGAGCCTTGTAGTCGCCGTTTATAATGGTGAAAAATTTCTGAGTCCATTTTTCGACAGTATCAAAGCTCAAAAACTGGACAGTCTGGAACTCATCGTTGTGAATGATGGCTCTGGCGATAAATCGGCAGAGATACTTGCGCAATATAGCAGCGAATTTGACCGTTACCGGGTGATCGATCAGGCTAATCAGGGTGTATCGGCGGCCCGAAATACAGGTCTCGCTGCCGCAACGGGTGAGTATATCGCGTTTCCAGATATTGACGATGTCATCTACCCTGGCATGTATTCGCGCCTCCTTGAGATGGCTACACTTAACAACCTGGATGTTGCTACCTGTAATGGCACATATGTCTATGATGACGGCAGACCCAATAAAAAAATATTCCCGTCGGATAAACTTCAATCAACTGAGGTGCTGGACGGACCAACCTGGCTTCAACGCGCGCTCTCTTCGCGAAAATTTTTGCACGTTACATGGTTAAATATTTACCGCCATGAATTTATTAAAAAACAGGGTTTTACATTCGAGCATGGTCTACGACATCAAGATATTCCGTGGACCACTGAAGTGCTACTGACTGCGGAACGCGTTCAATATACGGACGAAGTATTTTACGATTACCTCATTCACTCAGCTTCCGTATCACATACACCGGGTACGGATGACACCCGGATACGTAACGCGCATCATTATATGAAAATTCTCGAAATGCTGGATGCTATCAACCAACGCTATCCAGAATTGGTGCGAAAAGTACCTGCCTGTCAGTGGCAAATCGCAAAAGAAGGGCTAGGTATTCTTCACGCCATTAATAACATTACGGATCTGACGAAAAAACGTGAAATTATCAGGGAGCTGTTTGATCGCGGAATTTGGTCACTGATCTGGAAAAACGCCCGTGGGCTGCGCCAGCGCTGGCGATTAGGCCGTCGATACTTCCGATTGAAAAGGTATCTGGCATAAGAGATAGCTTTACATGAACTAAATGCTTAGAATTTGCCCGCCGAAACTAAAAAACGGATAATCGCTTGGAATTGTTGTATACCGCCCTGCTTTACCTCATTCAGCCACTGGTGTGGCTGCGACTGCTGCTTCGTAGCCGTAAGGCGCCTGCGTATCGAAAACGCTGGGCTGAACGTTATGGCTATTGCCGCAATAAAGTCGCCCCGGACGGTATTTTACTGCACTCCGTATCCGTCGGTGAGACGCTGGCGGCAATCCCGCTGGTACGCGCTCTGCGCCACCGCTATCCGTCATTGCCTATCACCGTCACCACGATGACCCCGACCGGCTCCGAACGCGCCATGTCGGCCTTCGGTAAAGACGTGCATCACGTCTACCTGCCGTATGATTTACCCTGCGCCATGAATCGTTTCCTCAACACCGTGCGTCCAAAGCTGGTGATCGTGATGGAAACCGAACTGTGGCCGAATATGATCTCCGCCCTGCATGCCCGTAAAATTCCGCTGGTCGTGGCGAACGCCCGTCTGTCGGAGCGTTCGGCGAAAGGGTACGGCAAGCTGGGCAGCTTTATGCGCCGCCTGCTTTCAAAAATCACGCTGATCGCCGCGCAAAACGAAGAAGATGGCGCACGCTTTATCTCCCTTGGACTGAAGCGCAATCAGCTCGCTGTCACCGGCAGCCTGAAATTTGATATTTCCGTCACACCGGAACTCGCCGCCCGCGCAGTCACGTTACGTCGCCAGTGGGCGCCGCGCCGTCAGGTGTGGATTGCCACCAGTACTCACGACGGCGAAGAAGAGATTATCCTGCAGGCCCATCGCCAGCTGCTGGCGAAATTCCCGGACCTCCTGCTGATTCTGGTCCCTCGCCATCCGGAGCGCTTCAAAGATGCCCGTGAAATGGTGCAGAAAGCCGGATTTAGCTTCACCCTGCGCAGCAGCGGTGAGATCCCATCAGGCAGCACTCAGGTGGTGATTGGCGATACGATGGGCGAACTGATGCTGCTGTACGGAATTGCCGATCTGGCCTTCGTCGGCGGAAGCCTGGTTGAGCGCGGCGGTCACAACCCGCTGGAGCCGGCCGCACACGCGATTCCGGTGCTCATGGGTCCGCATATTTTTAACTTCAAAGATATCTGCGCTAAATTGCAGCAAGCCGACGGCTTAATTACCGTAACGGATGTGGATTCTGTCGTGAAAGAGGTTTCTACTCTGCTCACCGACGAAGATTACCGCCTGTGGTATGGCCGCCATGCCGTCGAAGTGCTGCATCAGAACCAGGGTGCCTTGACCCGTCTTCTGCAACTTCTGCAACCTTATCTGCCTCAGCGGAGCCACTAATGTCGACGCGTCTGTCGGTCGTCATGATCGCCAAAAACGCCGCTGACCTGCTTCCGGACTGCCTGGCGTCTGTCGCCTGGGCCGACGAGATTGTCCTGCTTGATTCAGGCAGCGAGGACAACACTACGGAAATCGCCCGCGCAGCGGGAGCGAAAGTCTTTGTCGATACGGACTGGCAGGGTTACGGCATTCAGCGCCAGCGCGCGCAATCTTTTGCCACCAGTGACTACGTGCTGATGATCGATACCGACGAGCGCGTCACACCGGAACTTCAGCAATCCCTGTTATCTGTTCTGGCTGCGCCCCAGCCTGGCGCCGTTTACAGTATCGCCCGCCAAAACTATTTCCTTGGTCGTTTCATGCGCCACAGCGGCTGGTACCCAGACCGCGTGATGCGCCTGTATGAGCGCGAGCGCTACCAGTACAACAGCAATCAGGTGCACGAGTCGCTGGAGTGCGCGAGCGCAAAGGTCATCCCGCTGGCAGGCGATTTACGCCATCTCACCTGCCGTGACTTTGCCAGCTTCCAGCGCAAACAGCTCAGCTACGCAACCGCATGGGCGCAGGAGCGTCATCAGCGCGGCAAGAAGGCCTCGATTGCCGGAATCTTCGCCCACACGCTGGGGGCGTTTCTCAAAACGCTGATACTGCGTGCAGGCGTGCTGGATGGTAAACAGGGCTGGCTACTGGCAGTGGTGAATGCGCAGTATACTTTCAACAAATACACCGAGCTGTGGGCTTTAAACCGCGGCTACTCAGAGAAAGTGTGAGCCATGAGCACAAAAGCGATTTATCCGGGTACCTTCGATCCGATCACTAACGGTCATCTTGATATCATCACCCGCGCAGCTAGCATGTTCGATCGGGTGATTCTGGCCATTGCCGCCAGCCCAAGTAAAAAGCCGATGTTCGACCTGAATGAACGCGTCGCGCTGGCGACTGCTGCGATTGCGCATCTGCCAAATGTGGAAGTGGTGGGTTTTAGCGATCTCATGGCGAATTTCGCCCGCGCACAGCAGGCTACTATCCTGATTCGCGGGCTTCGCGCCGTGGCCGATTTTGAATATGAAATGCAGCTGGCGCACATGAACCGCCATTTGATGCCGGAACTTGAAAGCGTGTTCCTGATGCCGTCAAAAGAGTGGTCGTTTATCTCATCATCTCTGGTAAAAGAGGTGGCGCGCCACGGGGGCGATGTGACGCACTTTCTGCCAGCAAACGTCCATCAGGCGTTGATGGATAAGCTCAAATAATTCACTTCTGGCACTGGCGGCAGTAAAACGTCGCCCGCTGCGCATGTTTCGACGCCACTATCGGCGTGCCACACACCCTGCACGGCTCCCCTTTTCGACCATACACCTGCAGCTCCTGCGCAAAATAGCCCGGTTTACCGTCGCTTTGCAGGAAATCCTTCAGCGTGGTTCCTCCTTGCTCGATCGAGCGCAGCAGGACGGCTTTAATCACCTTCACCAGCAATGTGCACTCTTGATCGGAAAGCGAAGAGGCGAGCCGATCGGGATGGATCCCGGCAGCAAACAGGGATTCACTGGCATAAATGTTACCGACACCCACCACCAGCTTGTTATCCATCAGCCAGGGCTTAATCGGGGTTTTCTTCTTCGCGCACTTCGCTTTCAGGTAGTCGGCGTTGAAATCCGAACTGAGCGGCTCAGGGCCAAGATGGGCCAGCACGTTGTGCCCTTCCAGCTCTTTGGTCCATAGCCATGCGCCAAAGCGGCGAGGATCGGTGTAACGCAACACTTTGCCGTTACTCATCACCAGATCGACGTGGTCGTGTTTTTCGGCGGGTAACTCTTCAGTGAGAATTCGCAGGCTCCCGGACATCCCCAAGTGGATAATGATCCAGCCATCGGGTAATTCCAGCAGCAGATACTTGGCGCGACGCTGCACGCTGAGCACAGGCTTATCACTGAGAGCGTGGATCTCATCGGAAACGGGCCAGCGCAGGCGACCATTACGGACGACAGCGTGAAGAATGGTTGCACCCACCAGATGAGGCTCAATTCCACGGCGGCTGGTCTCTACCTCAGGTAATTCAGGCATGTTTCCTCCATTGAGATACACAGAATGCAAAAAACCCCGCGATTGCGGGGTTTTTCTTCAAAGAAAACTAAAATTATTTGATTTTAGCTTCTTTGTACAGCACGTGCTGACGGACAACTGGATCGAACTTTTTCAGTTCCAGTTTTTCCGGCTTAGTACGCTTGTTCTTCGTGGTGGTGTAGAAGTGACCTGTACCAGCAGAAGAAACCAGCTTGATTTTCTCACGAATACCTTTAGCCATGATTTATTTCCTCGTTAAGTACTTAGTACTTTTCGCCACGGGCACGCAGTTCGGACAGAACTGTATCGATGCCTTTCTTATCAATAACACGCATACCTTTAGCAGATACACGCAGGGTGACAAAACGCTTCTCGCTCTCAACCCAAAAACGGTGAGAGTGCAGGTTCGGCAGGAAACGGCGTTTAGTCGCGTTCAGTGCGTGGGAACGGTTGTTACCGGTCACCGGACGCTTGCCAGTAACTTGGCAGACTCGGGACATGTCTATTCTCCAAAAATCAAATTAGCTCGAGCTTCGTATGGGGTATCGGCGCCTCGTCAGGCTTTACAGCCCGGTCATCGCGGTTCTAAGCGAACTCTCGATTGCCAGGCCCAAATGCCAAACCCGAGATTCTCAAAGGTGGCGTAGTATACGCTGACTCGACGATGTGCTCAAGTCCCGAACAGACAAAGATCCCGATGGATCGCGCGAAATGGTCTAAATCCAACCATATTCGGCAAAAGAAACATACTCTCCCCGACCGATAACTAAATGGTCAAGCACACGAATGTCCATGAATTGACAGCATTTGATGATACGCTCAGTGATCTCTTTGTCGGCTTGACTTGGTTTAGCGCAACCCGAGGGGTGATTATGCGCGAGGATCACGGCGGCTGCATTCACTTTTATCGCTTCACGCACAATTTCTCGCGGATGCACCTCCACATGACTCAAGGTACCCGAGAATAAACGGCAATGTTTTAGCACCCGGTTTTGGTTATCGAGGAAGATCACCATAAAGATCTCGCGCTCGACATCAGAAAGCTGGCTCTGCAAAAAATCCCGCGTCATTTCAGGGCTTATCAGGGGATTATCCTCAAGCATCCGCACGCTGTGATAGCGTCTCGACAGCTCGGCAATCCCTTTTAGCTGAGCAAATTTAGCCACGCCTATCCCTTCGACATGCTTAAATTCTGCAAGCTCGGCGTTGAGCAGGCCGTAGAGCGAGCCAAAATGCTCAAGCAGCTGCTGCGCCAGTACAAAAACACTCTTCCCGGACGTGCCGGTGCGTAAAAAGAGTGCCAGCAGTTCGGTATCCGTCAGAGACGTAATGCCGGAGTGCAGCATTTTTTCTCGCGGCAAGAGCGGCAATGTGAAATCCATATCCTTTCTCCTTTTTTCTTTCATCCTGGCACAGGATTCATGGCCGCTCGACAGGCTCTTTTCGTTCTTGCGTAGCGCCTCGCAAAGGGAGGCACGCACAAAATCACGCCACTTTTGGGATTGTGATAAAATGCCCGCTCTCTGGTGAAACCCAACAGGAAAGAATCATGATGAGCCTGGCCGGTAAAAAAATCGTTCTTGGCGTGAGCGGCGGCATTGCCGCCTATAAAGCGCCAGAACTGGTGCGCCGTTTGCGCGAGCGCGGGGCCGATGTGCGGGTCGCGATAACCGAAGGCGGCAAAGCCTTTATCACGCCCCTGAGTTTGCAGGCAGTTTCTGGATACCCGGTCTCTGACAGTCTGCTTGATCCTGCGGCAGAAGCCGCCATGGGCCATATTGAGCTTGGCAAGTGGGCAGACCTGGTGATCCTCGCCCCCGCGACAGCTGATTTAATCGCCCGCGTTGCTGCCGGTATGGCAAACGATCTGGTCTCTACCATTTGCCTGGCCACACCCGCTCCGGTCGCCGTCGTTCCTGCCATGAACCAGCAGATGTATCGCAACGCCGCTACCCAGCATAATCTTGACGTGTTGGCCTCTCGCGGCCTGCTGATTTGGGGCCCGGACAGCGGCAGTCAGGCCTGCGGTGATATCGGCCCAGGCCGTATGCTGGACCCTCTTGCTATTGTCGATATGGCGGCGGCCCATTTTGCCCCTGTCAACGACCTGCAACATCTCAACATCATGATTACGGCGGGCCCCACGCGTGAACCCCTGGACCCGGTGCGTTATATCACCAATCACAGCTCTGGTAAGATGGGCTTCGCTATCGCCGCAGCGGCGGCAAAACGCGGGGCGACGGTCACGCTGGTGAGCGGGCCGGTCTCGTTGCCCACGCCATCGTCTGTGCAGCGAATCGACGTAACCACAGCGCTGGAAATGGAAGCCTCTGTCCAGGCGCACGCGCAAAAACAGCACATATTTATCGGCTGCGCCGCCGTTGCGGATTACCGTGCAGAAACCATTGCTGACGCAAAAATTAAAAAGCAAGGCGATGAATTAACGATAAAAATGGTGAAAAACCCGGACATCGTCGCGGGCGTTGCTGCTTTAAAAATGCATCGACCTTACGTCGTTGGATTTGCCGCAGAAACGAATAATGTGGAAGAATACGCCCGGCAAAAACGTACCCGCAAAAATCTCGATTTGATTTGTGCGAATGATGTATCGCTGGCGACACAAGGATTTAATAGCGACAGCAATGCACTGCACCTTTTCTGGCAGGATGGAGAGAAAGTCTTACCGCTTGAGCGCAAGGAACTCCTGGGCCAACAATTACTGGACGAGATCGTTACCCGTTATGATGAAAAAAATCGACGTTAAGATTCTGGACCCGCGCGTTGGCCAGCAATTCCCGCTGCCAACTTACGCCACCACCGGCTCTGCTGGTCTTGACCTGCGTGCCTGTCTCGATGACGCCGTAGAGCTGGCACCGGGTGCCACTACGCTTATCCCAACTGGTCTGGCGATTCACATTGCCGACTCGTCACTGGCGGCGGTGATCCTCCCTCGCTCAGGTCTTGGTCATAAGCATGGTATCGTGCTGGGCAATCTGGTTGGGCTTATCGATTCTGACTACCAGGGTCAGCTGATGGTCTCTGTCTGGAACCGTGGCCAGGATAGCTTCACCATTGAGCCGGGCGAACGTATCGCGCAGATGGTCTTTGTGCCAGTGGTTCAGGCGGAATTTAACCTGGTGGAAGATTTTGATGCCACCGATCGCGGCGAAGGCGGCTTCGGCCACTCAGGGCGCAAATAAGCCTAACAGTACGCATCTCACAGCGTAATAACGCGATAATACACCGCAAACAACAGTTTGCGGTCGCTGTGTGGATGCCAGCCGTAAAAGCGCGTATTTTCAGGGGTATTTTGTAACATGGCAGAAAAACAAACCGCGAAAAGGAATCGTCGCGAAGAAATACTTCAATCTCTGGCTCTGATGCTCGAATCCAGCGATGGCAGCCAACGCATCACCACCGCGAAACTGGCCGCCTCTGTTGGCGTATCAGAAGCGGCGCTCTATCGTCATTTCCCCAGCAAAACGCGGATGTTTGACAGTCTGATCGAATTCATCGAAGACAGCCTGATCACCCGCATCAATCTGATTTTAAAAGACGAAAAAGACACGACCGCGCGCCTGCGTCTGATTGTGCTGCTGATTTTGGGTTTTGGTGAGCGCAATCCGGGTTTAACCCGCATTCTGACCGGTCATGCACTCATGTTTGAGCAGGACAAACTTCAGGGGCGCATCAACCAGCTGTTCGAGCGCATTGAAGCGCAGCTGCGGCAGGTTTTGCGTGAAAAGAAAATGCGTGAAGGCGAAGGTTACGTTACTGACGAAACCTTGCTGGCCGGGCAACTTCTGGCTTTCTGCGAGGGGATGCTTTCCCGCTTTGTGCGCAGCGAGTTCAAATATCGCCCGACGGACGATTTCGACACTCGCTGGCCGTTAGTGGCTGCTCAACTGCAGTAAATCTTATCCGGCCTACGTGATGCGTAGGCCCGGTAAGCGCAGCGCAACCGGGCAACTCACTCAAACGCCAAACGCTTCACGATACGCCTGCACCGATGCCAGGTGATCCGCCATTTCAGGCTTCTCTTCCAGATAGGCAATCAGGTCTTTCAGCGTGATGATCGACGTCACTTTACAGTGGTAGTCGCGCTCGACTTCCTGAATCGCCGAGATCTCGCCACGGCCACGCTCCTGACGATCCAGAGAGATCAGCACGCCAGCCAGCGTTGCGCCGTTAGCCTGAATGATCTCCATGGATTCACGGATCGCGGTTCCTGCAGTGATCACGTCGTCCACCAGCATCACCCGGCCCTGCAACGGGCTGCCGACCAGGTTGCCGCCTTCACCGTGCGTTTTGGCTTCTTTACGGTTGAAGCAGTACGGCAGGTCACGATCGTGGTGTTCCGCTAACGCCACCGCCGTCGTGGTCGCGATTGGAATCCCTTTGTAAGCCGGACCAAACAGCAGATCGAAATCAATCCCGGAATCCACCAGCGCTTCGGCGTAGAAACGGCCTAACAAAGCCAGATCGCGCCCGGTATTAAACAGGCCGGCATTGAAGAAATAGGGGCTTTTGCGCCCGGATTTCAGTGTAAATTCGCCGAACTTAAGAACCTGCTTGTTAAGCGCAAACTCAATAAACTGGCGCTGATAGGGTTTCATGGATTTGCTCCTCATCTTACTTATCATCATTTTGGTTTACGCTACATCATTCACGCCCTATCGGCAGCCGACACAGAGACGGCGCTCAGGATGAAGCATAAAAAAAAGGGCGACAACGTCGCCCTTACATCAATTTTCTAACGCCGCTTTCTGCGCCGCGACAATGGATTCGATTCCCCCTCGGGCTAACGCCAGCAAGGTAAGAAGCTCTTCGTGGGTGAACGGCTCGCCCTCTGCCGTGCCCTGCACCTCAATAATGCGACCATCTTCGGTCATCACGACGTTCATGTCGGTTTCTGCGGCGGAGTCTTCAACGTACTCAAGATCGCAAAGGGCTTCGCCTTTTACAATCCCAACGGAGACAGCGGCCACCATCCCTTTCATTGGGTTGGTTTTCAGTTTACCGGCGGCAACCAGTTTGTTCAGCGCATCGGCAAGCGCCACGCAAGCGCCGGTGATGGACGCGGTACGCGTGCCGCCATCAGCCTGAATCACGTCGCAGTCCAGCGTGATGGTGAATTCGCCCAATGTTTTCAGATCCACCGCCGCACGCAGTGCGCGAGCAATCAGACGCTGAATTTCCATCGTGCGGCCACCCTGCTTCCCTTTTGCCGCTTCGCGAGCGTTACGGGTGTGGGTCGCACGAGGAAGCATGCCATATTCGGCAGTGATCCAGCCTTGGCCCTGACCTTTCAGAAAACGCGGAACGCCTTCATCGATAGAGGCGGTGCATAGCACTTTGGTGTTACCGAATTCAACAAGCACGGAGCCTTCAGCGTGTATTGTATAGTTACGGGTCAGGGTGACGGGGCGCACCTGATTGGCGCTACGGCCTGCTGGACGCATGATGATATCTCCGGCTTGAAACGAATGTGGCTGCGCATTATACGGATTAAACGCGCTTATTCCTATCCTGAGAAAGCCCCGAAAGCTATAATCCCCCCATCTCTCCTCTAAAAACGGACATGTTTATGATTCGCAGTATGACCGCCTACGCCCGGCGTGAAATCAAGGGTAGCTGGGGTAGCGCTACCTGGGAAATGCGCTCGGTAAACCAGCGCTATCTGGAAACGTATTTCCGTATGCCGGAGCAGTTTCGCAGCCTCGAGCCGGTTGTTCGCGAACGCATTCGTGCTCGCCTGACGCGCGGTAAAGTGGAATGCAACCTGCGTTTTGAACCCGACGCGAGCGCGCAAGGGGAGCTGATCCTCAATGAAAAACTGGCCAAACAGCTGGTGAATGCCGCGAACTGGGTCAAGATGCAGAGCGACGAGGGCGAAATCAATCCTGTTGATATCCTCCGCTGGCCAGGCGTGATGGCCGCAGGAGAGCAGGATCTGGATGCAATTACCACTGAAATTCTGGGTGCGCTCGATGGCGCATTAGATGATTTTATCGTCGCCCGTGAAACCGAAGGTCAGGCGCTGAAAGCGATGATTGAGCAGCGTCTGGAAGGTGTCAGCGCAGAAGTTCTGAAAGTACGCGCGCACATGCCAGAAGTCCTCCAGTGGCAGCGCGAGCGCCTGCTTGCCCGGCTCGAAGATGCAGAAGTTCAGCTGGAAAATACCCGTCTGGAGCAGGAACTGGTCCTGATGGCCCAGCGTGTTGACGTGGCCGAAGAGCTGGATCGTCTGGAAGCGCACGTCAAAGAGACCTACAACATTCTGAAGAAAAAAGAAGCCGTGGGTCGTCGTCTCGATTTCATGATGCAGGAATTCAACCGCGAGTCGAACACGTTGGCGTCCAAATCAATCAACGCCGAAGTGACCACATCTGCGATTGAGCTGAAAGTGCTGATTGAGCAAATGCGCGAGCAGATTCAGAACATTGAATAAATGTTTATAAAGTATATTTACTAATTAGTGGTCCCCAAAGGGACCACTTCTTTCTGGATACCATTCTGGTCGAAATCGGATATCTCCCTGAGCAGCGGAATACAAGAATTTCTTTACTTCTTTTGATACACTCGTCGCCGCATTCAATAGCACCTATCGCGAAATCAAGGAAAGAGCATGGCAAACATCAACTTATCAATTGAGGAAACAAGACCCCTCACAGTTGACCTCGATTTCCGCCAGGATATCAACCTGCTCCGCGGAATTGCCATACTCTCTGTCGTGTTTTATCACTTTGCGCCAGACCTGCTTCCTGGCGGCTTTGCTGGTGTAGATATCTTTTTTGTAATATCTGGTTTTCTGATGACAAAGATTATCGCCACAGGTCTGGAGCGACAATCCTTTAATATTTTTCAATTTTATGCTGCACGCTTCAAAAGAATCATTCCCGCACTATTAGTTTTGTGCGTTATATTATCTTTAGCAACATTTTTCTGGCTACCCACAAATGAATATCAAAAGCTGGGTAATTATGTCGGCTATACGGCATTATTAATTTCAAATTTAAAATTAAAAAAAGAGTCTGGTGATTACTTCGCTACGGACTCACACGAAAATTGGTTCTTACATACCTGGTCATTGTCGGTCGAGTGGCAGTTTTATCTGGTACTTCCATTTATTATGATGGCTCTATACCCGCTCAGAAAGAAGGTCGATCCCGGGATATGCCTTTTACTGCTCGCGTTATGCTCGTTTTTTGTTGGAATATTCAGCCCTTCAGTCAATTCAGCTACCCGCTTTTACCTCATGCCCTATCGTGCCTGGGAGATGCTTTGCGGCGGCCTAGTTTGGTATGCTGCAAAACGTTATACGCTACCACAGTCTCTGCGTTCTGCTACTGCGATAACAGGCTATGTAACTATTCTCCTGTCCATTTGGATTATCGGTGCTGAACATGCATGGCCAAGTGGAGAGACATTGTTCCCAGTCGTAGGGACAATGCTAGTAATTTATAGTAACCACTCGCAATTAGTCCGCCCAATTGATCAAAACTTTCGCTGGCTTGGGTTAAGTTCCTATTCCATCTATTTATGGCATTGGCCAATTGCAGTGTATTTGGTTTATGCGGGTCAGCAACATAATAGTGTATGGATAATAAGTGCCATTGCACTTTCCTTTGTCGCAGGATGGTTATCCTGGATATTAATTGAAAAACCCAGCAAAAATGCACTCAGCAAGCAATCTCCGAAAGCATTTTGGTTAACGCTGTTCGCCTGTATTGGCGCAGTATGGCAGTTCAGTTATCTGGTTAAAAACGATATCGTGGTGAGCCAGCCCGATCCACTGGTGAATCGCATTGCACTCGAAGCAAATAACAAAAACTTTGCTCCTGATCGAAAAACACACCTAAGTGTGTATGGTTCCGGGAATCTGGCTGCCATCATCGTGGGTGACAGCCATGCAGAGGCTACTGCAACGGCCCTTGCCGCAGCAGCCCAAAACCGAGGCTCGGTTATTGGGATCACCTACTCAGGATGCCCGACGCTCGCAAATGCTGAACGGGTGGAATATGACGGATGCGGTAAATTTAACCGGGATCTTGAAAAACGACTACAGACATATCCTGCAAATGTCCCAGTGGTCATCGTCAACCGTTTGACCCATTATGCTGAAAGTCGACTCGTGAAATTTACAATGAAAACTGACACTGATGATGCTTTTATTCGTCAGTACACTAAGTCGATTATCGATATGGCGTGCTCCCTTAATCGTCAGCATCCCGTCTATCTTGTGAAACCAATCCCTGATATGGATACGAATGTTCCACGAACACTTTCACATAATCTGATGACCCGTGGTGATGCGAATGATATTTCAGTATCGCTTTCATCATACCAGCACCACAGCCAAATTATGATTCAGGCTCAAAATCAGGCAGCGGCACAGTGCGGTGTCAAATTACTGGATCCTAGCCCCTATATGTGCACCGAGGGACGATGCATGGGAAGTAAAAATCTGGTGCCATGGTACTTCGATGACAACCACCTCAGCGAAACGGGCAATAAAAACCTGGTCCCTATGTTTGAGTCGATGTTTAGCCGTAATAACCATGAATAAAACTAATGATAAAAATCGAGATTTTCGCCAGAGAACTATCATTATAAGGATTCATTAATTAGAAAAAGTATCGCTGCACCATTCAGACAAGAAAAACTAAATCGTGAGCAGCGCCACAAAACGCTACCCTGAGTCCCTCAATTCTGGGGGACTCATGCTGCTACACATTCTTTACCTGATCGGCATCACCGCTGAAGCCATGACCGGCGCTCTCGCAGCAGGGCGCCGACGTATGGATACCTTTGGGGTAATCATTATTGCCACCGCAACGGCTCTGGGCGGAGGTTCTGTCCGCGATATCCTGCTAGGACACTATCCGCTCGGCTGGGTTAAACATCCTGAATATGTCGTTATCGTTGCCGTCGCCGCGGTGCTGACCACAATTGTCGCTCCCGTGATGCCACACCTGCGACGTCTGTTTTTGGTCCTGGATGCTTTAGGGCTGATCGTGTTTTCCATTATCGGTGCGCAAATTGCGCTGGATATGGGCGAGGGGCCAATTATCGCTACCATCGCTGCCGTTGTGACGGGTGTGTTTGGCGGTGTTTTACGCGATATGTTCTGTAAACGCATTCCCCTGGTGTTCCAGAAAGAGCTTTACGCGGGTATTTCGTTTGCTTCCGCCGTCTTGTATATCGCCCTGCAGCATTACGTGTCGAGCCATGATGTCGTCGTTATCGCCACCCTCCTATTCGGTTTTACCGCACGTATGCTGGCGCTGCGCTTAAAATTGGGGCTTCCTGTTTTTCATTACAAGCACGATGCGCACTGAGTTCTTTGCAATGGGCAACGAATGGTAAAATCGTTGCATATCTCTATAACAAGTTCGCTCTAAAACCCCTGGATGCCTTGCGTTCGCAGCCAGGCTGCCATAGCCGCGATAGCTGGATCGTGAAAAAATTCGACCAGCTTTCGCGCTTTCTCCGGGCCGACACCGGGAAGCAGGCGCCAGCTCACCGCCTCTTTGTCGCGTAATTGCTGCCATGAATGTTCTGTCAGCGCTTTTGCTGCAGCTTGCGGCAGCGGCACACTTAGCGCACCAATCCAACGCATAAAAGGCTGATGACGTACCCGCTCAAAACGATGCCATAGCTGCAATCCTCGCGAAGCATTTAAGCCTGGCGTATTCTGGAGCTGCTCCTGAGTCAGCGACAGCCAGGAGAAAATATGTTCGAAATGATGAGCCTGATGTAATAGCCGCCAGCCTGACTCACCCAGTCCTTCGATATCGAGCATCTGCTTCGAACTCAGCCAGACTAAACGGGCAAAAAACTGTTCCAGACATTCTGGCGACGCGTAAAAGCAGGTCAGCGGGCTAAAATGCGGGGACGGTGGCGTCGGTTTTACACGGTCAACACCCCGCCACACAACCTTATCCAGCCGGGGTATGCCCTGCCCCGCCAGACTCACCAGTACCTGATCGCCAGGCGCGATATCAAGCGTCCGCCAGCGCCCTACGGAACCGAGACTCACTCGCTGTACCCGTTTGTCATCCAACTGCACAGGTTCAAGAGAGGCGACAACAGAGATCTTGCCCGTTCGCCCAACGGCAAACTGAATAGCTTTAACCTCTGCAAGCTGTGAGACCGGCGAATACTTCCATGCCACGACCCAGTCTCCTGCTCCAGGCAGCCAGTGCTCACCCGCAGGTTCAATTGCGGAGCGCACTACAATGCCGTCAGTGGCAAAGGGCAAAACGGATGTCAGCCATTCGGTTTTGTTTTGCTCCACTTCTTCCACGGTTCGAACTGCGCGCGTATAACGCCCGGTCAGGGGAAAACCCGCTTTCGCCAGTTCAGCGACACGCTGCGACATTGAGGAAGGGCCATCGGGCCAGGCCCAGATAAAAACGCCGATATTATCCAGCGCCGGCTTGCCACTCTGGCGCATCATCATGCCAGCGACTTTAGCGCGCGCATTCATTCCCCCTTTCTGCTGCTGGATATGCCCTTCGCTGCGTAAAAACAGTTCGCCCTGCAAAATACTGTCCACCAGTGCTCCCTGCAGAGTTAACGGAATCGACGGTATTTTTTGCACCTGCGCCGTCCAGTCCTCTCCTTTCATTCCGTCGCCACGACTAATGGCCTGCACTAAGTTGCCCTTGCGATAGACCAGCGTCACCGCCACACCATCCACTTTCGGCTGTACCCACAGATCGTGGTGCGCTTTCATCCACTGGCGTAACTCATTTATGCCCACAACCTTATGCACACCCGTATGCGCAATAGGATGTTTCACTGTCCCACTGGCAGGTGGGATGTCATCGGAAGTGGGTTCGTTGTTGAAGCAAAAGCGCCATTGCGCGAGCCGCGCACTAAGCTGATCGTAAACCTCATCGCTGACCTCGCTTTTCCCCTCCTGCCAGTATGCCTCACTCCAGCGGGCGATCTGCGCACTCAGTTTTGCCATTTCCTGATCTGCTTTAGCATGCGACCAGGCGGGACAAACCGCCATCACGCAGCCATTCCACAGCATCAACACCAATCCAGCCCATTTCCACATCGCGATACCTCCCTGTTTTGCGCAAGGTATAACCCTGCTGTTTTAACCTGGCTAGCGGCAAAACCACGATTTACGAGCTTGCTTCAGCGTTATGTTCTGATTGCAGCAAACGGCGGGTAAAACCGGAAAACGGTACGCAAAAATCAACAATCCCGAGGAAAAAGTGTGACAAAGGCTACGTCACAGAGCAGTGACGTGTATAATAAGCCCGTATGTAGGACTTCTTCGCTAACACATACAAAAGACTCTCATGGCTCAAGGCACGCTTTATATTGTTTCTGCCCCTAGTGGCGCGGGTAAATCCAGCCTGATTCAGGCGCTGTTAAAAACCCAACCGTTGTACGATACGCAAGTTTCGGTTTCTCACACCACGCGGGCACCGCGTCCGGGTGAAGTACACGGTGAACACTATTTCTTTGTGAATCACGATGAATTCAGAACGATGATTGGCAGAGACGCGTTCCTTGAACACGCTGAAGTATTCGGAAATTTCTACGGGACATCCCGTGAAACCATCGAGCAGGTCCTGGCAACCGGCGTCAATGTGTTCCTGGATATCGACTGGCAGGGCGCACAGCAGATTCGTGCGAAGATGCCGCAAGCGCGGAGCATCTTTATTCTGCCGCCGTCGAAGGATGAGCTTGACCGTCGCCTGCGTGGCCGCGGCCAGGACAGCGAAGAAGTTATCGCAAAACGTATGGCGCAGGCAGTTGCAGAAATGAGCCATTACGCCGAATATGATTACCTTATTGTGAATGATGATTTTGATACTGCCCTGGGCGATCTGAAAACCATTATTCGCGCAGAACGTCTGCGTATGAGCCGCCAGAAGCAGCGACATGACGCATTAATCACCAAACTGTTGGCAGACTGAACCCACATTCAGTATCATGCCCAGTCATTTCTTCATCTGTGGAGCATTTTAAGTATGGCACGCGTAACTGTTCAGGACGCTGTAGAGAAAATTGGTAACCGTTTTGACCTGGTACTGGTCGCCGCGCGTCGCGCTCGTCAGATGCAGTCCGGCGGCAAAGATCCACTGGTACCAGAAGAAAACGATAAAACCACCGTGATCGCACTGCGCGAAATCGAAGAAGGTCTGATCAACAACCAGATCCTCGACGTACGTGAGCGCCAGGAGCAGCAAGAGCAGGAAGCCGCAGAACTGCAGGCCGTCACCGCCATTGCTGAAGGCCGTCGTTAATTAAACCTGCGGGTCGCCCTTGTATCTGTTTGAAAGCCTGAATCAACTGATTCAAACCTACCTGCCTGAAGACCAGATAAAGCGTCTTCAGCAGGCGTATCTCGTTGCACGTGACGCTCACGAGGGCCAAACACGTTCAAGCGGTGAACCCTATATCACGCACCCGGTAGCGGTGGCCTGCATTCTGGCCGAGATGAAACTCGACTATGAAACGCTGATGGCCGCGCTGCTGCATGACGTGATCGAAGATACCCCCGCCACCTACCAGGATATGGAACAGCTGTTTGGTAAAAGCGTTGCCGAACTGGTGGAAGGGGTCTCTAAGCTTGATAAGCTGAAATTCCGCGATAAGAAAGAGGCGCAAGCCGAAAACTTTCGCAAGATGATTATGGCGATGGTGCAGGATATCCGCGTCATTCTCATCAAACTCGCTGACCGTACTCACAATATGCGCACGCTGGGCTCATTACGCCCCGATAAACGTCGCCGCATCGCCCGTGAAACCCTCGAAATTTATAGCCCGCTGGCACACCGTTTAGGTATCCATCATATTAAAACTGAGCTTGAAGAGCTGGGTTTTGAAGCGCTGTACCCGAACCGCTATCGCGTGATTAAAGAGGTGGTAAAAGCCGCGCGCGGCAACCGTAAAGAGATGATTCAGAAGATCCTCTCTGAAATCGAAGGGCGTTTGCAGGAAGCGGGAATTCCGTGTCGCGTCAGCGGTCGCGAAAAGCACTTGTACTCCATCTACTGCAAAATGGTGCTGAAAGAGCAGCGTTTTCACTCGATCATGGACATCTACGCGTTCCGCGTCATCGTTCATGATTCCGACACCTGCTACCGCGTACTCGGTCAGATGCACAGCCTCTACAAACCGCGTCCGGGGCGCGTTAAAGACTATATTGCCATTCCAAAAGCGAACGGCTATCAATCTTTGCACACCTCGATGATCGGGCCGCACGGCGTACCTGTTGAGGTACAAATCCGTACCGAAGACATGGACCAGATGGCGGAAATGGGTGTTGCTGCGCACTGGGCTTATAAAGAGCACGGTGAAACCAGTACCACCGCGCAAATTCGCGCCCAGCGCTGGATGCAAAGCCTGCTTGAACTTCAGCAGAGCGCCGGTAGTTCGTTTGAATTTATCGAGAGCGTTAAATCCGATCTCTTCCCGGATGAGATTTACGTTTTCACGCCAGAAGGGCGCATTGTCGAGCTGCCTGCTGGCGCAACGCCGGTCGACTTCGCTTATGCGGTACATACCGATATCGGTCATGCCTGCGTGGGCGCACGTGTCGACAGACAGCCGTATCCGCTGTCTCAGCCGCTCACCAGCGGTCAGACCGTCGAAATTATTACTGCACCGGGCGCTCGCCCAAATGCCGCCTGGCTTAACTTCGTCGTCAGTTCGAAAGCACGCGCGAAGATCCGTCAGCTGCTGAAAAACCTCAAACGTGACGACTCCGTCAGCCTGGGCCGTCGCCTGCTCAACCATGCGTTGGGTGGCAGCCGCAAGCTGGCCGAAATTCCGCCCGAGAACATTCAGCGAGAGCTGGAGCGCATGAAGCTCGCCTCGCTTGACGATCTACTGGCAGAAATCGGCCTAGGTAATGCAATGAGCGTTGTCGTGGCGAAGAACCTCCAGCAGGGCGAAGCCTCCGCTGTGCAGCCCAACACGCAGGGGCACGGCCATCTGCCGATCAAAGGTGCGGATGGGGTGCTTATCACCTTCGCTAAATGCTGCCGACCGATTCCTGGCGACCCAATCATCGCCCACGTCAGCCCAGGTAAAGGTCTGGTTATCCATCACGAGTCCTGCCGTAACATCCGTGGCTATCAAAAAGAGCCAGAGAAGTTCATGGCCGTTGAGTGGGATAAAGAGACCGAGCAGGAATTTATCACCGAAATTAAGGTCGATATGTTCAACCACCAGGGCGCGCTGGCAAACCTGACAGCGGCGATAAACACGGCATCTTCCAACATTCAAAGCCTGAATACGGAAGAAAAAGATGGCCGCGTTTACAGCGCCTTTATTCGTCTGACCGCGCGCGATCGTGTGCATCTGGCGAATATCATGCGCAAAATCCGCGTGATGCCGGACGTCATTAAAGTCACCCGTAACCGAAACTAGGCTAATGAATTCAGAACGTTATGCACGTATCTGTGAGATGCTCGCCAGACGCCAGCCCGATCTGACGGTCTGCATGGAGCAGGTCCATAAACCTCATAACGTCTCCGCCATCGTCCGCACCGCGGACGCCGTTGGCGTGCATGAAGTTCACGCAGTCTGGCCGGGTAAAAATATGCGCACCATGGCCTCCAGCGCGGCAGGCAGCAACAGCTGGGTGACGGTAAAAACTCACCCCACGATTGCGGATGCTGTCACGCAGCTGAAAAGCAGCGGGATGCAAATCCTGGCGACCCACCTTTCCGATAAAGCCGTCGATTTTCGCGACATTGATTACACCCGCCCGACCTGCATTCTGATGGGCCAGGAGAAAACCGGGATCACGCAAGAAGCATTAGATCTGGCGGATCAGGACATCATTATCCCGATGATTGGCATGGTGCAGTCGCTGAATGTCTCTGTCGCCTCTGCGCTGATTCTGTATGAAGCCCAGCGCCAGCGTCAGAACGCCGGGATGTACGAACGCGAAAACAGCATGCTTCCTGAAGTTGAACAGCAGCGTCTGCTGTTTGAAGGCGGCTATCCGGTACTGGCTCGCGTGGCAAAACAGAAGCAATTGCCTTATCCCCACGTTAATGCGCAGGGCGAAATCGAAGCCGATGCCGCGTGGTGGTCCACCATGCAGTTTGCAGGCTAAACCATGAACGGCCACCTGCTTGATGCCGTTCCGCTCAGCTCATTAACGGGCGTAGGTGCGGCGCAAAGCAACAAGCTGGCTAAAATTGGCCTGCACACTGTACAGGATTTACTCCTGCACCTTCCTCTGCGTTACGAAGATCGCACCCAGCTTTACGCGATTGGCGATCTGCTGCCTGGCATCTACGCCACCGTGGAAGGCGAAGTCCTGAACAGCACTATTACCTTTGGCGGCCGTCGCATGATGACCTGTCAGATCAGCGACGGCTCCGGCATTCTCACCATGCGTTTTTTCAATTTCAGTGCTGCGATGAAAAACAGCCTGGCCGCCGGACGACGGGTTCTGGCCTATGGCGAGGCCAAGCGCGGGAAATATGGCGCGGAGATGATCCACCCGGAGTATCGTGTGCAGGGCGATCTGAGTACGCCTGAACTCCAGGAGACGCTGACGCCGGTGTACCCCACTACCGAAGGTATCAAGCAGGCGACGCTGCGAAAACTGACGGATCAGGCGCTGGAGTTGCTTGATACCTGCGCCATCGCCGAACTGCTGCCGCCTGAGCTGGCACAGGGCATGATGAGCCTGCCGGAAGCCATTCGCACCCTGCACCGCCCACCGCCGTCTTTACAGCTGAGCGAGTTAGAAAACGGGCAACACCCGGCGCAGCGGCGGCTTATCCTTGAAGAATTACTGGCACATAACCTGAGCATGCTGGCGCTTCGCGCGGGTGCACAGCGTTTTCACGCACAACCTCTGCCTGCCCGTGATGATTTAAAAGATAAGCTGCTGGCCTCACTGCCCTTTAAACCGACGACTGCCCAGGCACGCGTGACTGCCGAGATCGAACGCGATATGGCGCTCGATATTCCGATGATGCGTCTGGTACAGGGTGACGTAGGCTCCGGTAAAACGCTGGTCGCCGCCCTCGCGGCCCTGCGCGCTATCGCGCACGGCAGACAGGTGGCGCTGATGGCCCCCACCGAACTGCTCGCCGAGCAGCACGCCAATAACTTCCGCAGCTGGTTTGCGCCGCTGGGCGTGGAAGTGGGCTGGCTTGCTGGCAAGCAAAAAGGCAAAGCACGTCTCGCGCAACAGGAAGCCATCGCCAGCGGTCAGGTACAGATGATTGTCGGTACCCACGCCATTTTTCAGGAGCAGGTGCAGTTTAACGGCCTTGCCCTGGTGATCATCGATGAGCAACATCGCTTTGGCGTACATCAGCGGCTGGCCTTGTGGGAAAAAGGGCTGCAGCAGGGCTTCCACCCGCATCAGTTGATCATGACCGCCACGCCGATCCCGCGCACCCTGGCGATGACCGCCTATGCCGATCTGGATACCTCGACGATCGATGAACTGCCACCCGGCCGAACGCCGGTCACCACCGTGGCCATTCCGGATACGCGCCGCAGCGAGATCATCGATCGCGTGCGCAACGCCTGCACTCACGAAGGCCGTCAGGCGTACTGGGTTTGTACATTGATTGAAGAGTCCGAGCTGCTGGAAGCGCAGGCCGCAGAAGCGACGTGGGAAGAGCTAAAACTGGCGCTGCCCGAGCTGAATATCGGGCTGGTGCATGGCCGCATGAAACCCGCTGAAAAACAGGCCGTAATGCACTCATTCAAACAGGGCGAGCTGCATTTACTGATTGCCACAACGGTTATCGAAGTGGGCGTGGATGTGCCGAATGCCAGCCTGATGATTATCGAAAACCCGGAGCGGCTGGGCCTTGCGCAACTTCACCAGCTGCGGGGTCGCGTTGGCCGTGGTGCGGTGGCTTCCCACTGCGTCCTGCTCTTCAAATCCCCGCTTTCTAAAACAGCGCAAATGCGACTCCAGGTGCTGCGCGACAGCAATGACGGCTTTGTGATTGCGCAAAAGGATCTCGAGATCCGCGGCCCCGGCGAACTGCTGGGCACACGCCAGACCGGTAACGCCGAATTCAAAGTGGCCGATCTGCTTCGTGACCAGTCGATGATTCCGGAAGTCCAGCGCCTTGCCCGCCACATTCACGAGCGTTATCCGGCCCAGGCCGCCGGGCTTATTCAACGCTGGATGCCAGAAACCGAGCGCTATTCCAACGCCTGATCACTGTGCTCAGCCCTGATTTAATAAATTTATAAATGCAATCGTTTGCTTTTACCATCCGGTCAGCTAAAATGCCCGCTTTTCACCCGTGGGATTGCCGCCGATGTCCGTTAACGCCGTAGAGTCTCAAGATGCGCAACCGATTGCGCACACTCAACATAATAGTGAACTCATCTACCGTCTTGAAGATCGCCCACCGCTGGCGCAAACGCTGTTCGCCGCGTGTCAGCACCTGCTGGCGATGTTCGTGGCCGTTATCACACCTGCCCTACTGATTTGCCAGGCGCTCGGCTTACCGGCTCAGGACACACAGCACATCATCAGCATGTCGCTGTTTGCATCCGGCGTAGCGTCTATTATCCAGATTAAAGCCTGGGGTCCGGTCGGTTCCGGGTTGCTGTCGATTCAGGGCACCAGCTTTAACTTTGTTGCACCGCTGATCATGGGTGGCACTGCGCTGAAAACCGGCGGTGCCGATGTCCCGACGATGATGGCTGCGCTTTTCGGCACCCTGATGCTGGCCAGCTGCACGGAAATGGTCATCTCCCGCGTACTGCACCTGGCGCGCCGCGTCATAACCCCGCTGGTTTCCGGCGTGGTGGTGATGATTATCGGTCTGTCGCTGATTCAGGTGGGCCTAACCTCTATCGGCGGCGGCTATGCGGCGATGAGTGACCACACTTTCGGCGCACCGAAAAACCTGCTGCTGGCGGGCGTAGTGCTGGCGATTATTATTCTGCTCAACCGTCAGCGTAACCCGTACCTGCGCGTCGCCTCGCTGGTGATTGCCATGGCGACCGGTTATCTGGTGGCGTGGGCGATGGGCATGCTGCCGGAAAACACCGCGCCGACCAATAGCGCGCTGATTATGGTGCCGACACCGCTCTATTACGGCCTCGGCATTGACTGGAGCCTGCTCCTGCCGCTGATGCTGGTGTTCATGATCACCTCGCTGGAAACCATCGGCGACATCACCGCGACGTCTGACGTCTCCGAACAGCCGGTCTCTGGCCCGCTGTACATGAAACGCCTGAAAGGCGGCGTGCTGGCGAACGGTCTGAACTCGTTTGTCTCTGCCGTGTTCAACACCTTCCCGAACTCCTGCTTTGGCCAGAACAATGGCGTGATCCAGCTGACCGGTGTCGCCAGCCGCTACGTGGGCTTTGTCGTGGCGCTGATGCTGATCGTGCTCGGCCTGTTCCCGGCGGTGAGTGGCTTTGTGCAGCATATTCCGGAACCGGTGCTGGGCGGCGCAACGCTTGTGATGTTCGGTACGATTGCGGCCTCTGGCGTGCGCATCGTGTCGCGTGAGCCGCTGAACCGTCGTGCCATCATGATTATCGCGCTGTCCCTGGCCGTCGGTCTGGGTGTTTCCCAGCAGCCGCTGATCCTGCAGTTCGCCCCTGACTGGGTGAAAAACTTGCTCTCCTCCGGCATCGCCGCAGGGGGTATCACGGCGATTGTGCTGAACCTCGTCTTCCCGCCAGAAAAGAACTGATCCCCCGTCACGGCAGGCATCATGCCTGCCGTGAAACCGAATTACACCATTCCTGCCTTGAGGATTGCGCATAAATCGTGCATAACTCCCTTATGTGCGTTTGATGGGATGGAAGACCATGAAATTTATTGGAAAGCTGCTGATCTGGATTTTGATTGCGGTGCTGCTCGCAATCCTGGCACTTTATATCCTCGTGCAGACCCGCTGGGGCGCGGCTCAGGTGAGCAGCTGGATTACGGTTAACACCGACTACGAACTCAATTTCGACCTGATGGATCACCGTTTTTCTTCCCCGTCGCACATCATTCTGGAAAATGTCACCTTTGGCCGCGATGGCAAACCCGCCACCCTGGTCGCGAAAAAAGTGGATATTGGTCTGAGCAGCCGACAGCTCACCGATCCGCTGCACATGGATACCATCACCCTGCACGACGGGACACTTAACCTCTCCCCCCAAACCGCGCCGCTTCCATTCCAGGCCGACCGCCTGCAGCTGAACAACATGGCGTTCAACAGCCCGAATATGGAATGGGATCTGAGCGCGCAAAAAGTGACAGGCGGCGTCAGCCCCTGGCAGCCGGAAGCAGGCAGCGTGCTGGGCAAAAAAGCGCAGATTCAGATGAGCGCCGGATCGCTGACGCTCAACGGCGTGCCCACCAGCAATGTGCTTATTCAGGGCGAGCTGAACGGTAAAGAAGTGGTGCTGAGCACCATCGGCGCAGATATGGCGCGCGGCTCGCTGACCGGTACTGCGCGGCGCAACGCCGACGGCGGCTGGGTGATCGACACTCTGCGCCTGAACGACATTCGCCTGCAAAGCGACAAATCATTGATGGATTTCTTTGCGCCGATCACCACCCTGCCGTCGCTGCAGATTGGCCGCCTGGAGGTCACCGATGCCCGCCTGCAAGGGCCGGACTGGGCTGTAACCGATCTCGATTTAAGCCTGCGCAATCTCACCCTCAGCCAGGGCGACTGGCAAAGCCAGGACGGACGTTTATCGATGAATGCCAGCGAGTTTATCTACGGCTCGCTGCATCTTTTTGATCCGATTCTGAATGCAGAGTTTGCGCCGCAGGGCGTGGCGCTGCGCCAGTTCACCTCCCGCTGGGAAGGCGGTATGGTGCGCACCTCCGGCAACTGGCTACGCAACGGTAAAGCGCTGGTACTGGACGATGTCGCGGTGGCCGGTCTGGAGTACACCCTGCCACCCAACTGGAAAACCCTGTGGATGGAGCAACTCCCGGAATGGCTCCACGGCGTGACCCTGAAAAAATTCGGCCTGAGTCGCAACCTGGTGATCGATATCGATCCCGCCTTCCCGTGGCAGATCACCTCTCTCGACGGATATGGTGCCAACCTCCAGCTGGCGAAAGATCGTCAGTGGGGCGTGTGGGGCGGCAATGCGACCCTGAACGGTGCCGCTGCCACCTTTAATCGCGTGGACGTGCGCCGTCCGTCACTGGCGCTGGCGGCCAACGCGTCGACGGTGAATATTACGGAACTGAGCGCCTTTACCGAGAAAGGCATTCTTGAAGCCACGGCGACCGTATCACAGTTACCGCAGCGCCAGACCACGGTTAGCCTGAAGGGGCGCGGCGTGCCGGTGAATGTGTTGCAACAGTGGGGCTGGCCTGCACTGCCAATTAACGGCGACGGCAATATCCAGCTGACCGCCAGCGGCAGCGTGCAGGACAAAGCGCCGTTGAAACCGTCGGTAAATGGGAAGTTGAACGCGGTAAATATGGATAAACAGCAGGTGCAGCAGACGATGACGGGTGGCCAGGTATCGACAAGCCCTGCGGTCGCGCCATCTGTAACACCCCAGCCCTGAAATGTTAATGGCATAAAAAAGCCGGGTGGCGGCTACGCTTAACCCGGCCTGCAAACCAAAGCTGACACCGTAGGCCCGGTAAGCGTAGTGCCACCGGGCCATTTCAGGCACATTACTTCAGGTGAATCACCACTTCACTCCCCTGCGCTTTCACCACCACACCCCATTCGCTACCGGCATGGGAACCGCCTTTAACACCCGCGATCTGCTGCACATTGCGCAAACAGACCGACCAGTCCTGGGCGTTTCCTTCGCCTTTTAAGATCACCGTATCGCCCTGGCGAGAAGCCGTCAGCGTAAACACGACCGATCCGTCCGCCGCCGGGACTTCGCTCACCGCCGAGCAACCGTCTGCCAGGCTAAACAGCTGGAATGCCGTGCCTTCGTTCCACGCGTAATCCGGTTTCTGGCTGTTGTTGCCGAGCGCCAGCAGGGTGTTCTCGCGTACATACACCGGCAGACTCTGGAAGTCGTGCTGCTGTTTATGCCAGCGGCTGCCCTGCACTTCGTCGTTATGCCACAGGTGTGTCCAGCGACCTTCCGGCAGATAGAACTGCACGTCACCCGCTTCGCTAAACACCGGTGCCACCATCATCGCGTCGCCGAGCATGTACTGACGGTCCAGATAATCACACGCCGGATCGTCCGGGAATTCGAGCATCATCGCGCGCAACATCGGTGTGCCGACCTCGCGGGCCAGCGCCGCCTGGCGATACAGATACGGCATCATCTGGCATTTCAGCTGGGTGAAGTGGCGCACCACATCGCAGGACTCATCATCGTACGCCCACGGCACACGGTAGGATTTGCTGCCGTGCAGGCGGCTATGGCTGGAGAACAGCCCGAACGCGCACCAGCGTTTGTACACATGGGCAGGCGCGGTATTCTCGAACCCGCCGATATCGTGGCTCCAGAATCCAAAGCCCGACAGACCAATCGACAGCCCACCGCGCAGGCTTTCCGCCATGGATTCGTAATTGGCGTAACAGTCGCCGCCCCAGTGAACCGGGAACTTTTGCGCACCGACGGACGCGGAGCGCGCAAACAGCACCGCCTCCTCTTCACCAACGGTCTCTTTCAGCACGTCCCACACCAGCTCGTTATAGATATAGGCGTAGTGGTTGTGCATCTTCTGCGGATCGGACCCGTCATGCCACACCACGTCGGTCGGGATACGCTCGCCGAAGTCGGTCTTGAAGCAGTCCACGCCGATATCAACCAGCCCTTTCAGCTTATCGGCGTACCATTGGCAGGCTTCCGGATTGGTAAAGTCATAAATTGCCAGCCCCGGCTGCCACTTATCCCACTGCCATACGGAGCCATCCGCGCGCTTGAGCAGATAGCCTTTCTCTTTCAGCTCCTTGAACACCGGCGATTTCTGGCCGATATACGGGTTGATCCACACGCAGACTTTCAGCCCTTTGTCCTTGAGGCGACGGATCATCCCTTCAGGGTCCGGGAAAGTCACCGGGTCCCATTCAAAATCACACCACTGGAAGGCTTTCATCCAGAAGCAGTCGAAGTGGAAGACGTGCAGCGGCAGATCGCGCTCGGCCATACCGTCGATAAAGCTGTTCACCGTCGCTTCGTCGTAGTTAGTGGTGAATGAGGTGGTGAGCCACAGGCCGAACGACCATGCAGGCGGCAGCGCCGGGCGACCGGTAAACTGGGTATAGCGGTTGAGCACCTCTTTCGGCGTCGGGCCGTCGATTACGAAATATTCCAGATACTCGCCCGCCACGCTGAACTGCACTTTGGAGACTTTCTCCGAGCCAACTTCAAACGACACATTTTCCGGATGGTTCACCAGCACGCCGTAACCACGGTTTGTCAGGTAGAACGGAATATTTTTGTAGGACTGCTCGGTGCTGGTGCCGCCGTCACGGTTCCAGGTTTCGACCGTCTGGCCGTTACGCACCAGTGCGGTAAAGCGCTCGCCGAGGCCATACACCGCTTCGCCGACGCCTAAATCCAGGCGCTCGAACATGTAGTTGCTGTCGGTATTGCCATCCTGCACGTAGCCGTTATTTTTCAGCTGGCTGCCGGTGATACGCTGGCCGTCACGCAGGAAATCCAGCGCCCAGAACTCCCCTTTGGTAACGCGCACGCTCAGATTGCCGCTTTTCAGCTCGGCAAATTCTGCCGTGTTTTCAATCTGTACTTTCACGTCTTTCAGAACGTTCAGCGGATAGTGCGGGCCGTTGTCCAGCGCGCCCTGGAAATGCTCGATGCGTACACCGACAATGCCTTCCTGCGGCGAGAACAGGCGAACCGTAAACATCAATGTGTCGAGCTGCCAGGTGCGTTCACGCACGTCGCGCGGCGCAACGTACACCACCAGGTCGTTGCCCTGCTGCTCCACGTCGAACACCTGCACCGGGTACGTCACGTTCAGGCCCGGTTGAATTAGCCAGTTTCCGTCACTGATTTTCATACTTTTATCCTCTTAGTTCTGCATTTCTTTGCTGACCGGCAGGGTTTCAAACTCCTGCTGGTTGCGGCGCGCGCCTTGCGCCAGCTCGCCCATAATTTTGGTCAGGAACGGGGTTTTCAGCGTGTAATAGCGTTTGGCGACGATGGCACTCAGCACATAGCACGCCGCCGGGGCCAGCGTGAACAGGCCAATAATGATGTTGATGGTGGTGCCGTTCTGAGTTTTGGCTGCGGCATCGTAGCCACCGCCGGCCAGCATCCAGCCGATCAGCGCGCCACCCAGCGCCAGGCCCAGCTTCAGCACAAACAGCGTGCCCGCAAAGCTGATCCCCGTCAGGCGTTTGCCGTTGGTCCATTCGCCGTAATCGACGGTATCGGACATCATCACCCACTGGATTGGCGTCACCAGCTGGTGCAGCACGCCAATCACGAAGATAAAGCTGAACATCATTAGCGTGGCATGCATCGGCACGAAGAACATCGCTACGCTCGCCACAGCCAGCAGGGCGTTGGTCCACCAGAAGATACTGACTTTGCATTTCCAGTCGGTGAGGGGTTTGGCGAGCGCGGAGCCAATCAGGTTACCGACGCAGTAGGTGGTGAGGAACGCGACGAACACTTCCGGCGTGCCCATGATCCAGGTGCAGTAGTACATCATCGCGCCGCCGCGCACGCAGACGGCGAGGATGTTCAGAATGGTGAGCACACCGACGATGCGCCACTGGTCGTTTTGCCAGATATCGCGCAGATCTTCACGCATGGAGGTGGTGCTTGGCGGCACCTGGATGCGCTCTTTGGTGGTGAAGAAGCAGAACGCCAGCATCAGGAACGCGACCACCGACAGCACGGCGATCCCGCCCTGGAAGCCAAAGGCTTTGTCTTCGCCGCCAATCAGATTCACCAGCGGCATCATCAGCACCGTGGAGAGCATGCCGCCCGCCGTCGCCAGCACAAAGCGCCAGGACTGCAGGGAGATGCGCTGCGTCGGGTCATTAGTAATGACGCCGCCGAGGGCGCAGTAAGGGATATTCACCACGGTATAGAGCAGGGTCAGCAGCGTGTAAGTGATGGCGGCATAAACCATTTTACCGTTCAGGCTAAGATCCGGCGTGGTGTAAGCCAGCACGCAGACGATGCCAAACGGGATTGCACCGAACAAAATCCACGGACGGAATTTCCCCCAGCGGCTGCGGGTGCGGTCGGCGAGTAGCCCCATGCACGGGTCGGAAATCGCATCCAGCGCACGCGCCAACAGGAACATAGTGCCGACAAATCCGGCGGGGATACCGAAAATATCGGTATAGAAAAACATCATATACAACATGACGTTATCAAAAATGATGTGGCTGGCGGCATCTCCCATGCCATAGCCAATCTTTTCCTTCACAGACAATATTTCGCTCATTATCTTTATCCTTGACGCTGTAGGGGCGCTGAGACCGGTTTCAGATGTTGTAAACCATCGCCGGGAGAGCGGATATTCTGTTTTCTGGTTAGCTGGTTACGATTCTTCTCTTTTGTGATCGCCGTAGAAGTTGGAGAAAAAACCTAACCTCAGGATTTTCTTAAGATTTAAGTAAGAGGGGTTAATGCAGGTCAAAGCAGGGGTGAAAAAACTCTGCGAAATGATGTGGTAAATGCCTGAAAATAGCTATAATGCGCACCGCCTCCATGTAGCAATCGAGGCGCGGAAGATCGTCATCTCCGGTGAGGTGGCTGGATTTCAAATCCAGTTGGGGACGCCAGCGTTCCCGGGCAGGTTCGACTCCTGTGATCTTCCGCCAAAAATGCCCAGACGGGTACAAGGCTCTAAATAGATGACTTAGTTACATAAAAAATAATCATTTCCGCTTTGAAAGGGCAAGATCGAGCTGGGATATTAAATTTTTGTATTTTTGTAAAGCATGAGAGTCAAAACAATCATACTCCCCATCAAATTTAATCATTGATATTAAATATGCCCGATAACCTGAAAGCTTATTATCTATTTGATTTTTATAAAAAGCGTTAAGAAATACTTCTTTTTTCGAGGAGTATTTTGGAACTGGAATCTGATTGCTATAGCATTTTAAATAAACAGCTTGATCACTGATCTTTTTTTTAAGTTCATGAAGTAATTTCTCAATCTTCTTTGTTTTCTTATTAGAAACCCGAATCTCCCCTCTAACATCCGAATAATTGCTACCAATAATAGTATAACCGTTTAATGATACGATACTTTTAGCTTGTATAGTTTTCGTTTTATTAATTTTATACCCATCGACTGCTAATATTTTCCGTATAGAATCGCAAAAGCGCTCAGTGTGTATAAATGCTGTATAAGTTGAATTTATTTTCATAAAGGAAGCAAGGGACATATCAACCTTACCTCTTGATGAAAATAATAAATCATCTGCATAACGAGTATATGTAATGTATGATTGCACACATAATCTTTCAATTATAATATCAATTTTACGGAATATAATGTTAGATATTATAGGTGATAAAGGAAAGCCCATCGGTAGAATGCTTGAGTTTTTGAAAGTGTCATTAACAGAAGAATTAGTAATATTTAAAGTTACAAAATTAACAAAAGCATCCAGATGAGATTGCTTAATCACATCATTTATTGGTTCCTCTGAAAAATAATCCCTGAAACATTCCTTAACTAAGGCCTCGGTAATCGATGGGAAGAAATTTTTTATATCCAATCGCAAGAAAAAGAAATTATTCCTGTGAGGCTCAATGAAATTGAGATAAGATTTCCCTTCAATGTAGGCAACAGCAGACATATTACAAGGTATTTTTGACAAATAATCGTTATATATAATATCACAAATCTTCCGAAATGTGATGAATATATCGGAATGAGGTATGTAGATAATTTTCTTTCCCAGTCTAGATTCAAATACCTGACCAGAGTTAAGTTGTTGTACCCCCTGTATATTAGAAAAAAATTTATACTGGCTAAGAACTTCTAAAGCGTGCGACGATAGTTTAAATTTGAGCATAAAAAAGATCTCTGCGTTGATACAATGAACGTCTTTTCACGTTTACGTGCCTCAAAAGCGCTACTGGTAACCCCAGGATGCCGAGCTAGTAGAGACAGGGCTAGGAAGTTCATGACTTCACCTTAACAAGCAAGGCCCCTTAATCTATCGACGAAGAAATCTCATTTATTATACCATTCAACTCAGGGAATGCACGATTAATTTCATGCTTTAGCTCAATAACATTTGATGTTTTAGCCTGAAAATAATCAACCGCAAAATTTACAAAACTAGTAACCCAACCTCCTGTTTTTGATTGCGCACCAGTAATATAAGGAAACAAATTTACCTCAATAATAGATACAAGGTCACAGATAATATTGCTAACATATTTGTAATTTTCATTATCTTTACTATATAAAGTATCCGTTTTTCCATTAAAAGCAACTCTAAGTATAATCAAAAGATCATCTCTTGATATTTTTAATAAATGAAACTCATTGATTAAACTACTAATGAATTCTTTCTTAATTTCTTCAGCTAAAGATTGATTAATTGGCGTGATATATTGTTCGTGTGGATGATCACCATAAATAGACTTGAAGCATCTATATATCCCCATTGAATTCTTGCGAGAATGATTTAATGGAATTACTCTGTTTGGATCTCCTTTAACTCCAATTTTAGCATTATTATCAAACTGAAACTTAATCCACTTAAGAAATACAGAAATACTTTTTTTATTGATCAACACACCTTCTATAGTGGTTGATGCGATAAAAATCTTCTCCCTTTGCATCAGAACTCGATTGACCCTAGATATCATATCCACTAAGTTAAATTTTAAAAAAGAAGTCTTATAATTATTTAATTCATTTACGACTCCATTGAGAGAAAGTATATTAGATAATCTTCGATGATAATCATGATGCTTTCCTCCCCAATAAGTAGAACTGTAACTTTTAATAAGTTCATGTAAATTTACCTCTTTTTGAAGAAAATCTACAGACCCGTTTTTTGGATTTACACTGATCATCTTATCAGCGTCGTACAAAACCATATATGGTATTGATACATTTGATTTAGCAGGACTTACCGCCTTTAACATTACTTCGTTCGTTCTAAAAACATCGATTCCTTTCAATACGGGATATAATGTGCGCAATCTTGAATTGCCAAAGAGCTCTAACTCGGTTTCTCCTTCGACAAACAATATAAAATTACTAAAAAAAAGTCTTGCTTCATTATCACTAAATATATTTAAGAATCGTTTATCTTTGAAATTAGAATTCATTACAGTACATATAGTCTCCCTGCCCCCCCCTATTGAAAAATGATATACAGCATGCTCTTTATTATTTTCATATAATTTAATAATCATTTTCAAAATATTAGGGGAATGTGTAGCAAAAAAAATAACCGGATAAGGTGTATTATACTTCCCAATTTCTCTTTTGCTATTTATACTTTTATATTTCCTATATACATCATGTAAATCTTCAATTAACCCCTCCGCCTTTTTGGGATGAAGTCCTATCTCAGGCTCATCGACAAATATAACTGGAGTAATAAATTCTCGCCTTGTTAAAATTATTACTAAATGTAGGAAAACCTCTAAAAATTGATAAGAGTTCGTCCCATCGGATTGAGTTGTAAGATCGTTTCCGTTAATGTTGAACGTATGGCCTTCCAGACCCACTTTAATATAATTTAGAATTAAATCACGGTAATCATACGGCGCAGCCTTGGTAACATTTCTTATAGTGTTCACATAATCTTTATAGGAGTTGCTTTTTCCAGAAACTTTCCCATCTATAAAATCGACTAACCCTTCTCTTGACAATCCCTTTGTATTTAAAAATTTCAACTTACTGACCATATCCCATACGCTTTTCCAGTTATATAAATCCAGCCGCCGGGTATCTATATAAAGAAATGGATAAATGCGCGAAATAATGTCTCTCACATTTTTATCATTATCAGACCACCGAAGTGAGTTATCTTTATTTATTCTTAACGTCAGCGTAAATAACCCTTTCTTTTTAGATTTAGTAAACAAATACTCCCATTGATTTAATTCACTTTTAAATAAAGTCTTATATATGTGTTTTTGATAATCACTTTTACCTTTAACTCTTCTCACAACATCTTCAAGCTTGCTTGTGTTAAATATTACAGTTATTTCCCCATAGCTTGAATAGTTTGAATGAAGTGTCGGAGGCAATTCTTTATTTTCATCTAAACACTTATAATAAAAATCCATTATTTTTATTAAATTTGACTTACCAACATTATTCTTACCTATAATACAGTTAAAATCGGAGAAATCATTTATATGGAAATCACTAAATGATAATAAATTTTTTATCCTAATTGATTTTATACTCATAATGAAGTGACCTACATAAATTAAATTTTATCAAAGTTATTATTTTTAGCTAAACGAACTCGACAAGCCTCCTTCACCCACTTACTAAAATTCCCTTTCCCCGCAGCTTTCTCAATCTGTTCCAAAAGCTCATCCTCGAAACGGATGTTCTTCATGGTGCTTTTAGTGCGGTCAAAATTTGGTTTTTTTTTCTCTTGCATGGTAGGTACCATTCCGGTTAGTTTATCTGCATGTGGTACCTACCACATGGATTTGGAATTTTAGCAACGCCCAGCAGTGTTGGAGCACTAAAGGGCGTCTCACCTCACCAACTATCAAGGAGTTGATTATGGCTGATTCGCATTCTACCCCAGACACTACCGCCACCGGAACTGAGCGCTCGATAATTGTGGGATATCGCCCGAATGTTCAAGACAAAACCACGCCGAATATCATTCTTTCGGGCAAGTGGCTTCGCGCCGCCGGGTTTGATACCGGGCATCAGGTGACGGTTAAAGTCATGGACGGGTGCATTGTTCTGATGGCGTACAGCGAGCAGGAACAGCGGTTGCTGGACGAATTAAAACAGGCACAGGCGAAGCTGAAAGGGATTGAAGGGGCGTTATTACAAAAACATTAATCTCACCCGTGAAATATCCCTGAAGACGGCTCGCAATATCACCCTTGCCTTATAAGGTGGGTTGCCCTTCTCTGTCATAATCATTCATCGGAGATGCAATGGCCGTTACAGGCAGCCATTGCAATTATAAATTACAGCTTATATCCTTCTGGGTATAAGCTACAGCTTATCATGGACGATTGCATGTGGACGGTACTTTTAGGGAAGGTATTTGAACAATGGCTGCATGAGCAAGAAGAAGGGCTACAGGAAAGGGTATTAGCAGAATGATTAACTCTGCAAAACTACGGACCGCATCTTACAAGACCCTGGGCCGATACCGTAAAAGGATCACGGTATAACAACATGAAAGAGCTACGGATTTACTATTCTGGCCGTCCTATTCGTGCGTTCTTTGCTTTCGATCCCGTCCGCCAGGCGATTGTGCTTTGTGCAGGTGACAAGAGTAACGACAAAATGTTTTATAAGCGGTTAATCCGTATTGCAGATAAAGAATTTTCGATTCATCTGGCAGCCCTGGAGACAGCAAATTGAAAACCTTAAATGACGTGATTGCTTCCCGTTCGCCTGAAAGCCAGCAGCGTATCAAAGAGATGGCTGACGAGATGATTCTCGAAACCGGGCTACAGATGATGCGCGAAGAACTGAAACTATCTCAACAGGCAGTGGCGACAATAATGGGAATCAGCCAACCCGCAGTTACCCAGCTTGAACAGCGCGGTAATGAATTGAAAATTGCCACGCTAAAACGCTACATCGAAGCGATGGGTGGAAAACTGAGCCTGGATGTAGAACTGCCGAATGGGAAACGCGTGGCATTTCATATTTAGAGTTTATCGGGATTTCGCTCTACAGCCCTGCAGGCGAATTTGAACTAAATGCAACCTGTAAGTCTTACTTACAGGTTCAGCAGAGAGGTAATCGCGTTTGCTCAATCCGAGGCACATTGTGTTAAGCGCGGCGAATTCCCCCTCACCCTAACTCTCTCCCAAACGGGAGAGGGAACCGAACGAGCAAATGGGCTACCGCATGTAGGCCGGATAAGCGAAGCGCCACCCGACGATGCAGAAAGCCCCACATCAAACCCTAACCTCCATCACCGCATAAACCCCATCTTTCGGCACAATCACCGTCACGTTCTCCACTGGGATCCCCGCCGCAAGATGGATATCCTGCAACTGCTGCAAGGTGCGCGGGTAGATGTGTGCCCAACCGATGCAGCGCAAAATAAAGTCGATTTGCGGGCTGGTGGTGAGCATATTCGACACAATCACTGCCCCGCCGGGCTTCACCAGTCGTACGGCGCGTTGCAGGAAGATCACCGCATCGGTGTCGTTGAAATATTCGAAAATCCCCAGCGCGTCGACCAGTTCGGCCTGATGTTCACCCAGCTCGAGCAGTAAATCGTCACTGCGGATGAAATGATGAATCAGATGGCGCTTGAGCAACGTCAATTGTTCCCCCACCACCAGCCCCTCCTGCGCCGCCATGGTTTCTGCCCAGCGCAGGGCGACGGGATCATCGTCCACCAGCGAGAGATGCACCTTCTGCCCGTCCAGTTTTGCCGTGCGAAGCGCCTCCAGCACCGGGATCGCCGCGCCACTCGCCAGGCTTATCCAGTCGCTTTCCAGCTCATTGTGAATGTATTTCTCCACCAGCGCGCCCAGCACTTGCGCGCGGGAGCGCACGCCGATGGCGTCGTTGGCGTGGATAAACCACTGGCGGCTTTCGCTGTCCATCCGCGTGCCTTCGGGCAGGCGTTCTTCCAGCGGGTTTTGCACCACAAACAGCGCCAGCGCGGAGGGCACCAGCCGCGCGCGCCAGGCCGCCATCGCCGGGCGTGTGCGGAACGCTCGCTCAGAATGAACATGCTGTGGGATAAGCCTCGGCAGGCCGTTTTCGCCCTCTTCCAGTAGCGGGGGCAGCAGCTCGGGGTCGGCTTTCATGGCCAGATTGAGCGCGTTAATCTCCCGCGTGACATCGTCTTTCATCGGCCATTGATCGCTGATATCAGGAAACGATGCGCTGTAAATTGTCATATTTGCCGGTGCATCACCGCGAAAAGAGTGCCAGTTCATCTCGTAACCCCCCGTTCGACCCTAAACGGAAGTCTATGCAAACGGTACGGCATTGCCCTACGAAAAATGCACGATATGCCTTAATTTTCAGCTCACCTGTGCCGCTTTGAATCGCTATACATGAAGGAGCGATCGGGATGAAAAAACAGGTTTGGCGGCTGCTGCTGCCGTTGATGCTAACGGGCTGCGCCAGCATTGTCGGCAGCAACGAAGAGACGTTGTATATCGACAGCACCCCGACGGAGGCATATTACGCGGTCATCGATCGCAACGGCGACCTGATCGCCACCGGTAAAACGCCGCAATCTGTGGTGTTGAAAAAATCCGACGGCAGTTATTTCGGCAAACGGGAATACACCCTGACGCTGAAACAGGAGGGCTATTACTCGACGATGATGCCGCTCGAGTACCGCTTCAGCCACTGGTACACCTTCGGGAATATCCTCTTCTTCGGCGTGCCGGGCTGGCTTGTCGTAGACCCGTTCTCGGGCGGCATGTACACGCTCAAAGAGGACCATATTCACGCCATATTGCGCCCCTGCCCGCCGGGGCCGTTCAATCACATGTGCTCGTAACGAGCGGAATTCGTAGTATATTGAGAGTTAACTTGGTCATCAGGCGCACTCCATGTCTTACTCCATCGGCGAATTCGCCCGACTTTGCGGCATCACCGCGACCACGCTGCGCGCGTGGCAGCGTCGCTATGGTTTGCTGAAACCGCTTCGCACCGATGGCGGACACCGTCTTTACAGCGATGACGACGTACAACAGGCACTGAAAATTCTCGACTGGGTGAAAAAAGGCGTACCGGTCAGCCAGGTAAAACCGCTGCTAGCGCGGCCTGGCGCACGGCGCACCAATAACTGGCTCACCCTGCAGGAGAGCATGTTGCAGCGTCTGAAAGAGGGGAAAATCGAATCCCTGCGCCAGCTGATTTACGACTCAGGCCGCGAATCGCCACGGCCAGAACTGGTGACCGAAGTCCTGCGCCCGCTGCGCAGCCAGGTCTCCGCGAATATCCCGGCGATCATGACCCTGCGGGAAATCCTCGACGGCATCATCATTGCCTACACGTCGTTTTGCCTCGAAGGGGATAAACGCGCGCCGGGCGATAACTGTCTGATCACCGGCTGGCATCTTAACGACCCGTGTGAAATCTGGCTCGAAGCGCTCAAACGTACGGGGCAAGGCCACCGCATCGACGTCCTCCCGATACCGCCCGCAACCCTGGCACCGGAAATTTTCCCGGACCGCAAATGGCTGCTGGTGACCACCGGAAAATTAACCGTCGCGCGCAAAAAACAGATCGCGCAGTGGCAAGAACAGGGTATTTCGCTGGAAATCATCACCCTGTAAAGGCTATTTCCCGCGCCAGTTATCACAAAAGATTGAATATTTTCCTGCCGCCATAATGCTAACGTTTTCCTGTATTCATCACTCAACAGGAAAACAACATGAATAAATTCTCCGGCCTGCTGCTTTTATCCTCCATCGCCTTTGCCCCGGTCGCGTTTAGCGCCCCGGTGGGTACGTTGAGCGTCCATATCCTTAACCAGCAAACGGGCACACCGCCGCCGGATGTCACGGTCACGCTGGAAAAAAAGCAGCAGGGAAAATGGACCACGCTGGCGAGCGGCAAAACCGATCACGATGGGCGTATTAAATCCCTGTATCCGCAGGATCAGGATATGCAGCCCGGCGTGTATAAAGTGACCTTTAGAACCGGTGAATACTTCCAGAGCCAGAAATTATCCTCGTTTTTCCCTGAGATCCCGGTGCTCTTTACTGTCACCACCACCAACGAAAAACTGCATATTCCACTGCTGCTGAGCCAGTACGGCTACTCCACCTACAAGGGTAGCTGATTCGTCCTGCGCTCCTGCCCCGCTATCGGGAGCGCATTAATCCCCGCAAAAATCACCTTTCCTATCCAATTGAAATAAATCACTAATTAAAAATAATCCAAATCAAACTTGGACAAACATCATTGTTTGTGTAAGTTTTAATTATTGGGTTTTTTCAGGATCGTCAACCGCAAAGGTGAGTCAATGAGCGCCGTGCACACCGTCATCGATCGGTTCGTGAGTTACTACGCCGAGCTGGACAACCAGCCGCCATCGGCGCTGCCTGCGCTCTATCATCCTGAAGCCGTGCTAATTGATCCTTTCGGTGAGCATCAAGGGCTGTTCGCGATCCAGCGTTACTTCACCCATCTGCTGGCCAATGTGGACCAGTGTCATTTCTCCATCGATAAGCCATTTACCGACGGTGATCGTTTCGCGCTCACCTGGACCATGCACTGGTCGCATCCCCGTTTAACGGAGGGTAATACGCTGGCTCTGCCAGGCTGTTCCGTGGTGGACGTGCAGGACGGCACAGTGAAACGCCAGCGGGATTATTACGATGCCGGGGAGATGATTTACGAACACCTGCCGGTGCTGGGCTGGGCGGTTCGCGGTGTAAAAAGGAGGGTGCGCCCATGATGACTGTCCTCATCACCGGCGCAAGCTCAGGGATTGGCGAGGGGCTGGCGAAGTCCTGGGCGGATGACGGCTGCCGCGTCATCGCCTGCGGCAGGGATGCTGCCCGCCTTGAGGCCCTGCGCCAGTACAGCCCGCTGATTTCCCTGCATCAGTTTGATATGACCGACGCGCAGGCCTGTCGCGACGCGTTGGCCGATTGCCCCGTGGATCTCGCCGTTTTGTGCGCCGGAACCTGTGAATATCTCGATCACGGGTCGATCGACATCGATCGCGTCTCGCGTGTCATGCGCACCAATTTTCTCGGCCCGGTGAACTGCCTGGCCGCGCTTCAGGATCAACTCGCGCCCGGTAGTCGCGTGGTGCTGGTCAGCTCCATGGCGCACTGGCTGCACTTCCCGCGCGCCGAGGCTTACGGCGCATCCAAAGCAGCGCTGACGTGGTTTGCCAACAGCCTGCGTCTGGACTGGGAGCCTAAAGGCGTGGCCGTTACGGTCGTCTCCCCAGGCTTTGTCGACACCCCCCTCACCCGTAAAAATGATTTTCCGATGCCCGGCAAAGTCAGCGTGGAGCAGGCCGTTGCCGCCATCCGTCGTGGCGTGGCGAAAGGCAAAACGCACATCGCGTTTCCTGCCGGGTTTGGTGTGATCCTGCGGCTGCTGGCGTCCCTGCCGCGGTTTGTGCAGAACGCGCTGCTGCGCAGGATGGTGCGCTCATGAACATCGCCATTATCGGCAGCGGGATCGCCGGGCTGACCTGCGCCTGGCGGCTGGCCGGGCACCATCAGGTGACGCTGTTCGAAGCGGCCCCCACCGTCGGCGGCCATACCGCCACGGTCGATGTCACCACGCCGTCGGGAGATTTTTCCATCGACACCGGTTTCATCGTTTACAACGACCGCACCTATCCCCGCTTTATGGGCCTGCTGGGCGAGCTGGGCATCAGCGGACAAAAAACGCAGATGAGCTTTTCTGTGCATAACCCGGCCAGCGGGCTGGAATACAACGGCCACACGCTCTCCAGCCTGTTTGCCCAGAGGCGCAATCTGCTGAATCCAACCTTCTGGCGGCTGCTGAAATCCATCGTGCGGTTTAACAAACTGGCGAAACAGACGCTGATTAAGGGCACCAGCAATAACGACACGCTGCAAACGTTCCTGGAACAGCACCACTTCAGCCCTTACTTCGCCCGGCACTACATTCTGCCGATGGGCGCGGCGATCTGGTCCTCGTCGTTGCAGGAGATGCGCCGTTTTCCGCTCGCCCTGTTTTTACGCTTTTTTGAGAATCACGGGCTGCTGGACATCACCCATCGTCCCCAGTGGTACGTGGTGCCCGGCGGATCGCGCGAATATGTCCGCGCACTCGTTACGCAGTTGGACACTCGCCTGACGCTGCGCACGGATGCACCGGTGCAGAAGGTGATCCGCCACCCCCACCAGGTTGACATTGAACTTGCCGACGGGACTCACACCTTCGATCAGGTCATTTTCGCCTGCCACTCCCGTCAGGCACTGGCGCTACTGGCTAATCCCTCGCTTGCGGAAAAACAGATCCTCGGCGACATCGGCTGGCAGCGTAACGAGGTGGTGCTGCACAGCGACAAACGCTGGCTGCCGGTGCGTGAACGAGCCTGGGCAAGCTGGAACTATCGTTTGAACGATCGGGAACAAAACAGCGCCTGCGTGACCTACAACATGAACATTTTACAGGGGCTGCCAGAGGGCGCGCCGCTGTTCTGCGTGACCCTGAATCCGGATGCTCCCATCGACGAGCGTTACGTCTGGCAACGCTTTGTGTATGAACATCCGCAGTTCAACCCAAAAAGCTGGCGTGCCCAGACGCGCCGCGCCGAGATCAACGGCCAGCAGCGAAGCTGGTTCTGCGGTGCCTACTGGTACAACGGATTTCACGAGGATGGCGTGCGCAGCGCGCTCGACGTGGTGACGGGGATCGCAGGAGTGGGAGGGGCAGGAACATGAACAGTTGCCTCTATCAGGGCGTGCTTCGTCACCGTCGTCTGCTGCCGCGAGCGCACCATTTCCGCTATAGCATTTTTTTGGCATGGCTCGATCTCGACGAACTGGCGCGCCTGCCGTCGCTGGGCATTCGCCGTAACCGCTTTGCCGCCGCGTCGTTTTACGATCGCGATTATCCGCTGGGCGAACCGCTTAAAGAGCAGGTGCTCACCAGGCTGGAGACGCTGACCGGTGAGCGCACCGATGGCCGGGTGATGCTGCTCACCCAGCTGCGCTATTTCGGTATTCATTTTAATCCGGTCAATTTTTATTACTGCTTTGACCAGCAGGATGTCCTGCGCTGGGTGCTCGCCGAAGTGCGCAACACGCCGTGGAACGAGCGGCATTACTACGCGGTGAACGGGCAGGAGGCGCGCCCGATGGCGAAAGCCTTCCACGTTTCGCCGTTTAATCCGATGGATATGGTGTACCACTGGCGCTTCAATCGCCCGGCGAAAACTTTATTCATGCACATTGAGAACCATCAGGAAGCCAAAGTGTTTGATGCCACGCTGATGCTCACTCGTCAGCCTCTGACACGTGCGGCGCTGAGTTCGCTGCTGTGGCGCATTCCGCTCATGACGCTCAAAACCGTCCTCGCCATTTACTGGCAGGCGCTGAGGCTGTGGCTCAAACGCGTACCCATCCATCCCCATCCCACCAGCAGGAGTGAACGCTCATGACCGATCCCGTTTATGCGCTTGAGCCAGACTATCCGCGCAACGCGCGCATGGCGCGCTGGCTGCTGTTCCGCCTGCTGGGGGACTTACAACAGGGTTCGCTGACCGTACGCGAGGGCAACCAGACGTTCCATTTTGGCGACGCCAGTGCGGCTCTGCATGCCGACGTGGAGGTTCTCTCCTCCTCCGTTTACCGGCGACTGCTGACGGGCGGAAGTCTGGCCGCCGCAGAAGCCTGGATGGACGGCGAGTGGGAGACGCATCAGCTCACCACGCTGCTGCACATCCTCGCCCTTAACGGTAAAACGCTCGGGCGGCTGGAGAGCGGTTTTCGACTGCTGGGCAAGCCCGTCGAACGGCTACGCCACTGGATGCGCCGCAACCATCGCCAGCAGGCGCGGGAAAATATTGCCGCCCATTACGATCTCGGCAACACCTTTTATGCCCAGTTTCTCGACGAAGAGCTGCTCTATTCCAGCGCCCTGTTTACCTCGCCGGATCAGGATCTCACGGCCGCGCAGCAGGCAAAAATGGCCCGCCTGTGCGATCAGCTTTCGCTGACGCCGGACGATCATCTGCTGGAGATTGGCACAGGCTGGGGAGCAATGGCCGAATTCGCCGCGCGCCACTACGGCTGTCGGGTCACCACCACCACGCTCTCTTACGAGCAGTTTTGCTGGGCGCAGGCACGGATTAACCGCGCCGGATTGCAGGATAAAGTCCAGGTTTTGCTGTGTGATTATCGCGACTTAACTGGGGAGTACGACAAGCTGGTGTCCGTTGAGATGATCGAAGCGGTCGGCAAAACCTTTCTGCCGGAGTTTTTCCGCACCTGCCAGGCCCGCCTGCGCCCCGGCGGCAAAATGGCGCTTCAGGCGATCACTATTCAGGACCAGCGCTACCGCGACTACAGCAAAAGCGTCGATTTCATTCAGCGCTATATCTTCCCCGGCGGCTTTTTGCCGAGCATTACGGCGATGAACGAACTGATGACGCGCCACACGGATTTCGTGGTTCGCAACCTTTTCGACATGGGACCGGACTACGCCCGCACCCTGACACACTGGCGCACGCGCTTCCTCCACGCCTGGCAGGAGATCGAAAAACTCGGCTTTGACGAGCGTTTTCGCCGCATGTGGCTCTACTACCTGGGCTACTGCGAAGCCGGGTTCAACGCCCGCACCATCAGCGTGGTGCAACTGACGGCAGAGCGCGTATGAACCGCCATGTGCAGGTCTTCGTGCTCGCCATCGCGTTCGATCTCTACTGGACGCTGGTGGTGATGTTTCGTGAGCGGGGAGTGATGGTGTGGCTCGCGCTGGCGCTGCTGGCCTGCCTGATGCTGAAACCGATCCAGCGTCTCTTCGCCCTTATGCTGGCGGTCGCCGGGAGTTCTCTGGACACCCTCTGGTCGCTGACCGGTCTGCTGCGCTTCAACGGCGAAGGGATTTTGCCTCTCTGGATGATGGCGCTTTGGCTGATGTTCGCCTGCGTCTGGACCCAGCTCACGACCACCACTGCGCTGCCGCGCTGGCTGCTGGTTCTGATGGGCACCGCCGGCGGTCCGGTGGCCTATTTTCTCGGCGAGCGGCTGGGCGCGATCACCTTTCAGGCACCGGCATTCATCGTCCTGAGCTGGATGGCGATGGGCTGGCTGGTATTGATTCTCTTTTTCCATCTGCTGGTGGGGAGGCAACAATGAGATCCGCTTTGCTGCTTCTGCTCTGGCTGGCTGCCGCGCTCCCTGCGGCGCACTCCGCCGACTGGCTCACCTGGCGCAAAGTGGGCGAGGCGACCCTCACCTGGGGCCCGTTTGACGTTTATCGCTCCCGGCTGAGCACCCCGGATGGGCGTTACACCGGCCTGCAACAGGATCAGGCGCTGCTGATTACCTATCAGCGCAGTATCCGCCGTGACGAACTGGTCGACGCTACCCGCGAGCAGTGGCAGGCGCAGGGCATTCTGGACAGTGAACCCAACAGCGCCGAATGGCTGCGCAGGTTGCAGGCACTGTGGCCTGATGTGAATCAGGGAAGCCAGCTGGCGTTTGTCGTGAATAACGGACAGGGGCAATTCTGGTATCGCGCCCCGACCGCCCGTTCGGCGTTCACACCGCTCGGCCCACCGCAATCGGCGACCTTCAGCGAGCGCTTTCTGGCGATCTGGCTCGGTCCTCGTACGCAATATCCCGAACTACGACTGCAGTTGCTCGGAGGTAAACCATGAAACGTTTTCTGACTCTCGGCCTGGTGCTGATGACGCTGCTGGCGGGCTGTAGTGCCGACATTAACGATTACCGCGATCAGCAGCCGCGGCTCGATATCTTCCACTATTTTCAGGGCCAGACCGAAGCCTATGGGATGGTGCAGGATCGCAGCGGGAAGCAAATTCGCCGCTTCCACGTCGATCTCAAGGGCGAGGTAAGCGGCGATACGCTGACGCTCAACGAGCAGTTTGTGTATGACGATGGCGAAAAACAGCAGCGCGTATGGCATATCCGGCGCGTCAGCGCCGATCGCTTTGAAGGCCGTGCGGGGGATATTGAGGGCGTAGCGACAGGCCAGGCGGCGGGAAATGCCTTCAACTGGCGCTATAACATGAACGTCAAAGCCGACGGCAAAACCTGGCTGCTGCACTTCGACGACTGGATGTATTTGCAGGACGGCAAACACCTCTTCAATAAAACCGCGATGACGAAGTTTGGCTTTAACGTCGGAACGGTGACGATTTTCTTCACCCGCAACGAGCAGTAAGGGGACAACACCATGAACAATAAACCCATTCTCGGTATCAGCGGATGTCTGACCGGCTCAGCCGTACGGTTCGACGGCGGACATAAACGCATGAGTTTTTTAATGGATGCGCTGGCGCAATGGGTAACGTTTAAACCCGTATGCCCGGAAATGGCGGTGGGCTTGCCCGTCCCTCGCCCGGCGCTGCGACTGGTCAAAACGCCCGACTGTGAGATGCACATGCGCTTTACCCAGGCCCCCCATGAAGACATCACCCATAAAATGGCCGAGTTTGCCGGGCACTATTTGCCGGGTATTGCCGATTACGCCGGCTTCATCGTCTGCGCCAAATCGCCAAGCTGCGGCATGGAGCGCGTGCGCATCTACGACGAAGCGGGTAATCCTGGCCAGAAAGAGGGAAACGGTCTCTTCACCGCCGCGATGCAGGAAAAATATCCGTGGCTGCCGGTGGAGGAAGACGGGCGGTTGCACGATCCGGTACTGCGGGAGAACTTTATCGCGCGGGTATTTGCCCTGCACGAGCTGAACATGCTTCGCGCCAGCGGCCTGACGCGCGGCGCACTGCTGGCCTTTCACAGCCGCTACAAGCTGCAACTGCTGGCGCATAATCAGGCCGGTTATCGCGAGATCGGACCGTTTGTGGCATCGCTTCACGAATGGGACGATCTGGAGGCCTTTTTTGCGGTCTATCGCGAGAAACTGATGGCGATTTTGAAACAGCCCGCGTCGCGCAAAAACCACACCAACGTGCTGATGCACATTCAGGGCTATTTCCGTAAACAGCTCAATACCCGCCAGCGCCTGGAGTTGCGTGAAGTTATCCTCAACTACCGCGCCGGACAGCTGCCGATCCTCGCCCCGCTCACGCTGTTGAAACATTATTTGGCCGAGCACCCGGACCGCTATCTCCTGACGCAAAACTACTTCGACCCGTACCCGCAAGACTTAGGCCTGCGGCTGGCGATCGCTTGATTTAACAACGAGAGACCTTTAGCCCAAAGGGTCCTTACACGCACCCCCGTTTTAGACGACAAACCTCACTGTCGTCTTTTTTTTGGCCCGCGGCATGGGTTATTGGCTGGTAGAATGAGTGGGTTGACCCCGTTTTGCATCACTCAGGTAACCACGATGATCCGCGCCCTGCACATTGAAAACTACCGCTCGATTCGCCAGCTCTCGCTCGGGCTGGAACAGCTCAATATCGTTTTTGGGCCGAACGGCACCGGTAAATCGAATATTTACAAGGCGATCCATCTGATGCACAGCGCGGCGCAGGGCCAGTTTTCGCAGGCTCTGGCGAACGAAGGCGGGATTTTAAAGGTGTTCTGGGCCGGGAAAACGCGAAGCGATCAGCTGCGCCGCGTCAATCTGGCGGTGGAAACCGAAACCTACGAGTACGAGCTACAGGTGGGGTTTGTCGAGAAGCTGCCCTATCCTTCACAGTTCCAGCTCGACCCGGTGATCAAAGAAGAGACCCTCTGGCTGAGCGATCACCATCGCCGCCCGTCGTCTCGGCTGATGCAGCGTAAAAACCAGACCGTATTTCTGAACAACATTCACCACGAGAAAGTGACCCACAGCGGCACGCTGTATGAGAACGAATCGGTGTTCGGCCAGTTGGGCGAGCCGCATCTCTATCCTGAGGTGTCGCAGATGCGCGAATCCCTGCGCAACTGGCGCTTTTACCACGAATTTTCCGTCTCGTCTGGCTCGGCGATGCGCGCCCCGCAGGTGGGTTTTCGGTCGCCGGTTTTAGCCAGCGACGGGGCGAATCTCGCGGCAGCGTTCCAGACGATTGTGGAGATTGGCGACGAGCTGCTATTGATGCGGATCCTCGACCAGGCCTTCCCCGGCTGCGTATTTTACAGCGATAACAGCGGGGGACGTTTTCGCATGATGATGCAGCGCGAAGGGTTAAGCCGCCCGCTGGAACCGGCAGAATTCTCGGACGGCACGCTGCGATTCCTGTGCCTGGCCGTCGCACTGCTCAGCCCGCGACCACCCGCGTTTATTGCCCTCAACGAACCGGAAAACAGCCTGCACCCGCAGATGCTGCCCGCCCTTGCCAGCCTGATCGCCGAAGCGAGCCACTACTCGCAAATCTGGCTGACCAGCCACTCACCGGAACTGGCAAATTTAATCGAAAAACACCGCTCGTTTTCGCTGTATCAGCTGTCGATGGTGGACGGAGAGACAAGGATGGAGCGGCTGGCGATGACTTAATTTAACAATGCGAGACCTTTAGCCTAAAGGGTCCTTACACGCACCCCGCTTTAGACGACAAACCTCACTAAGGCTTAGAGCATGCAAGAAGGCCATTCATCGCTTTAATGGCCTTCTTGAGATCACCAGCCCGGAACCGCGCCGCCATTAAAGATTTTTTCTGCCGCTTTCGCCACTTCTGGCGACTGGTACGACTGAATAAATTCCTTCACGTTTTCCGCGTCTTTATTCTCTTCGCGGGTTACCACAATATTCACGTAAGGCGAGTTTTTATCTTCGATAAACACGCCATCATGCACCGGTGACAGCCCGGTTTGCTGGAGGTAAGTGGTGCTGATGATCGCCACATCCACTTTTGGGTCGTCAAGCACGCGCGGCAGCTGTGCGCCTTCCAGTTCCATGATGTTCAGCTTTTTCGGGTTAGCGGTAATATCAAGAGCCGTTGGCAGCAGGCCGACGTCGGGTTTAAGCGTAATCAGCTTCTCTTTTTGCAGCAGCAACAGCGCGCGGCCCAGGTTGGTAGGATCGTTTGGAATTGCAACGGTCGCGCCATCCTTCAGTTCCGATACCGATTTGATTTTGCGCGAGTAGCCTGCCATCGGGAAGACAAACGTATTTGCCACCGCGACCAGCTTATAGTTGTGAGCTTTGTTATCTTCCGCCAGGAATGGGCGATGCTGGAAGACGTTCGCATCCAGTTCGCCGTGGTTCGTCGCATCGTTGGGCAGCAGCGAGCCGCTGAAACCGACCAGCTCCACATCCAGCCCGTACTTCTCTTTCGCCACTTTTTTGGCGACTTCCGCCACATCCTGCTCTGCGCCGTTAATCACGCCGACTTTAATATGTTTGGCATCGCTGCCGCTTTGATCACAGCCCGCAAGCAGAACGCCCGCCAGAAGTAATGCACCACATCGAGGTAAAGGGAATTTCACGAGACAGATCCTTTTGATAAACTTTTAAACAACTATATCGACAACGAAGCGGTACGCTAAAAACCGAAAAAGAATCAACCAGAAGGAAAAGTTATATATCGGTACTGTCTGAATGGCAGGCCCGGTCACACCGCGCCACCGGGCATCCGCCGTTACAGATCTTTCGCCAGATAGTGCCGCTGCATGCCCTGATAAGGGAAATCCTCCAGCGTCATCTGCAGTGTGTACCCCTGCTTTTCATAAAACGGACGCGCCTGAAAGCTGAACGTATCCACCAGCGCATGGCGGCAGCCCTGGCGGCGGGCTTCTTCTTCGGCGGCATTTATCAGCTGACTTCCCAGCCCGCTACCGCGCGCATCATTGCTCACCCACAGGTACTGAAGATTCAGCCATTCGCCTTTGCGATTGCCGATCAATCCGCCCGTCATCACGCCACTATCGTCGCGTGCATAAACAGCGATATCGCCACCGACCGCAGAAAAATCGATATACTGCCGGTTATACGATCGTAATCCATTCAGGAGTTCTTCTTTATCGGCTTCAGTAATGGTATCCGTAAGGCTCAAGTGCATGTTGCTCTCCTTATTTTCAGCGCAATCTGAATATCGCACACCTTTATCTTCATAAAAACTCCTTATTCTCTCCTTTATTTCGCAGTAGAAATATTCTTTCAATATGAAAATAAAAAAAGCGCTTTCCTGAACCATTCTGAAACGTATAATAACCAAAAATGAGAACGATCATTCTCACTCTCAGCGCGGCGGGGAAACGATGAGCACAACGCTTGAAGAACGGCAGAAACTACGGCAGGACGAGATCATCACCGCGGCGCGACGCTGCTTTCGCGCGAGCGGCTTTCACGGTGCCAGCATGTCGCAAATCGCCAGCGAGGCGAAGCTGAGCGTCGGGCAGATCTACCGTTATTTCAGCAATAAAGATGCCATCATCGAAGAGATGATCCGCCGCATTATCGACTACCGCATCGCCGAGATGGAAGGCAAAACCCAGACCGACCGCATGCCGCAGATCCTTGCCTGGCGCCAGACTCTGAGCGAAGACGACGATGCGCTGATGCTGGAAATGTCTGCCGAAGCGACCCGCAATCCGCTGGTTGCGGCAATGCTGGTGGAAGCCGACGCGCGCATGTTTGCCAACGCCTGCGAGCACCTGAAAAAACAGTGCCCGCACCTGAGCGACGAGCGTATTCGCTGCTGCGTGGAAATTATCGCCGTGATGATGGAAGGCTCCATCTATCGTCGATTAACCCCACAAAAAGTATCAGCAGAAGAATTAGAAAAAATTTATCGGGAAATACTCAATATGCTTCTCATTGTGAATTAATTAAACCTGAACTCATCACCGGGAAATAGCTATTTCCCGTTTTTTCATTTCCGCGAATCGCGGAGATGCGGCATCGCTTTGCCTTAAAACCTCCTCATCTCGTTAAGCCATTAACGGGACAGGCGTCGTTCACCCTGGAAAAAAGTATGAAAACCCTAACAACCGCCATCGCGGCATTATTTCTCCTGACCGGTTGCGATAATGCACAAATATCCGCGCCAGAAGGCGCACTCCCGCAAGTGGGGATCGTCACCCTCATGAGCCAGCCCGTCCCGGTGGTCAGTGAGCTTACCGGGCGGACCAGCGCCGCCCTGAGCGCGGAGGTACGCCCGCAGGTGGGCGGCATCATCCAGAAGCGGCTGTTTAATGAAGGCGATACGGTGAAAGCCGGGCAGGCCCTGTATCAGATTGACCCGGCCAGTTTCAGGGCGAGCTACGACGAAGCCGCCGCCGCGCTGAAACAGGCCCAGTCGCTGGTGCAGGCCGACTGCCAGAAAGCCAGGCGCTATGCACAGCTGGTGAAGGACGATGGCGTTTCGCGCCAGGATGCAGAAGATGCACAGGCCACCTGTGCGCAGGACAAGGCCAGCGTCGACTCCAAAAAAGCTGCGCTGGAGAGCGCGCGCATCAGCCTGAACTGGACCACCGTCACCGCGCCGATTAGCGGGCGGATCGGTATTTCGTCCGTCACGCCGGGCGCACTGGTGACCGCCCAGCAGGAGACGGCTCTGGCGACCATTCGCGGGCTGGACAGCATGTACGTCGATCTCACCCGTTCGAGCGCCGATCTGCTGCGATTACGCAAGCAAACGCTGTCCACCAATAGCGATACCCTGAGCGTTTCGCTGATCCTCGAAGACGGCAGCACTTACAGCGAAAAGGGCCGTCTGGCCCTGACAGAAGTGGCCGTTGATGAATCCACCGGCTCCGTCACCCTGCGGGCGATTTTCCCCAATCCGAAGCATCAGCTTCTGCCGGGCATGTTCGTTCGCGCCAACGTGGACGAGGGCATCATGGATGACGCGATTCTGGCACCGCAGCAGGGCATTACCCGCGACGCCAAAGGCAACGCCACCGCGCTGGTTGTGAACGGCAGCAACAAAGTCGAACAGCGCACGCTGCAAACAGGGGAAACCTACGGCGACAAATGGCTGGTGCTGAGCGGGCTGAAGGCGGGCGATAAGCTGATCGTAGAAGGCACCGGAAAAGTGTCCACCGGGCAGGAAGTGAAAGCCGAAGAGATCAAAACCGCCGGAGGAGACGCCTGATGTTTTCCCGTTTCTTCGTGCGTCGCCCGGTGTTTGCGTGGGTGATCGCCATTCTGATTATGCTCGCCGGGATGCTGGCGATCCGCACCCTGCCGGTCGCGCAGTACCCGGACGTCGCGCCGCCGTCGGTGAAAATCTCCGCCACCTACACGGGGGCCTCCGCCCAGACCCTGGAAAACAGCGTCACCCAGGTGATTGAGCAGCAGCTGACGGGCCTGGATAACCTGCTTTATTTCACCTCCACCAGCAGCTCCGACGGCTCCGTAAGCATCAACGTCACCTTTGAACAGGGTACCGACCCGGATACCGCCCAGGTGCAGGTGCAAAACAAAGTTCAGCAGGCCGAATCGCGCCTGCCGAGCGAAGTACAGCAGTCGGGCATCACGGTAGTGAAATCCCAGAGCAACTTCCTGCTGATCATGGGCGTGTACGACAAAACCGACAAAGCCAGCAGTTCAGATATTGCCGACTGGCTGGTGAGTAACGTGCAGGACCCGCTGGCGCGCGTGGAAGGCGTGGGCAGTTTGCAGGTGTTCGGCGCGGAGTACGCGATGCGCATCTGGCTCGATCCGGCGAAGCTGGCCTCGTACGCGCTGATGCCGTCCGACGTACAAACCGCGATTGAAGCGCAGAACGTGCAGGTCTCTGCCGGGAAAATTGGCGCGCTGCCGTCGTCGAATGCGCAGCAGCTGACGGCCACCGTGCGCGCCCAGTCGCGCCTGCAGACCGTCGATCAATTTAAAAATATCATCATCAAGAGCCAGTCCAACGGCTCGGTGGTGCGCATCGGCGACGTCGCCCGCGTTGAGATGGGCAGCGAAGATTACACCGCTACTGCGAAACTAAACGGCCACCCGGCGGCTGGCGTTGCGGTGATGCTCTCGCCTGGGGCTAACGCCCTGAGCACCGCGACCGCAGTGAAAGAAAAAATCGCCGAGTTCAAACGCGCGATGCCGGAAGGCTATGACGTCGCCTACCCGAAAGACAGCACCGAGTTCATCAAAATCTCCGTTGAGGATGTGATTCAGACGCTGTTCGAAGCCATCGTGCTGGTGGTGGTGGTGATGTATCTGTTCCTGCAAAACGTCCGCGCCACGCTGATCCCGGCGCTGGCGGTACCGGTGGTGCTGCTCGGCACCTTTGGCGTGCTGGCGCTGTTCGGCTACTCCATCAACACATTGACCCTGTTCGCGATGGTACTGGCCATCGGCCTGCTGGTGGATGACGCCATCGTGGTGGTGGAAAACGTCGAGCGCATTATGCGTGATGAGGGCCTGCCCGCCCGCGAAGCGACCGAAAAATCGATGGGTGAAATCTCCGGCGCACTGGTGGCGATTGCCCTCGTGCTCTCGGCGGTGTTCCTGCCGATGGCGTTCTTCGGTGGCTCAACGGGGGTAATTTACCGCCAATTCTCCGTGACCATTATTTCGGCGATGATCCTCTCGGTGGTGGTGGCGCTTACGCTCACCCCGGCCCTGTGCGGCACGGTTCTCAGCCACACACCGCCACACAAGAAAGGCTTTTTCGGCGCCTTTAACCGCTTTTACAGCAGAACAGAAAGTGGCTATCAGCACCGTGTCCTGCGCGTATTACGCCGCTCCGGCAGCATGATGGCGATTTTCGCGGTCCTGTGCGGCGCGATGGCCCTGACCATGTGGAAACTGCCAGGCAGCTTCCTGCCGACGGAAGATCAGGGCGAAATCATGGTGCAGTACACCCTCCCCGCAGGCGCGACCGCCGTGCGCACCGCCGAGGTGAGCCGCAAGGTCACCGACTGGTTCCTCAGCAAAGAGAAAGACAACACCAATGTGATTTTCACCGTTGAGGGCTTTAGCTTTAGCGGCAGCGGCCAGAACGCCGGGATGGCGTTTGTGTCACTGAAAAACTGGTCCGAACGTAAGGGCAGCGAAAACACCGCACAGGCGATTGCCCTGCGCGCCAGCAAAGAGCTGGGCGGCATTCGTGATGCCACCGTGTTCGCCATGACGCCGCCGTCCGTGGACGGTCTCGGCCAGAGCAACGGCTTTACCTTTGAGCTGATGGCGACGGGCAATACGGATCGCGATACCTTGCTGGCGTTTCGTAATCAGCTGATTGGTGAGGCGAATAAAAACGCGTCGCTGCAGGCGGTGCGCGCCAACGATCTGCCACAGATGCCACAGCTGCAGGTCGATATCGACAACAACAAAGCCGTTTCTCTCGGCCTCGCGTTGAGCGATGTCACCAGCACCCTCTCCAGCGCCTGGGGCGGAACCTACGTGAACGATTTTATCGATCGTGGTCGCGTCAAAAAGGTCTACATCCAGGGCGATAGCGATTACCGCGCCGCGCCGTCGGATCTCAACAAATGGTACGTGCGCGGCAGCGATGACAGCATGACGCCGTTTTCCGCCTTCGCCACCACTCGCTGGGAATACGGCCCGGAAAGCCTGGTGCGCTACAACGGCTCTGCGGCGTATGAAATTCAGGGTGAGAACGCCAGCGGCTCCAGCTCTGGCAGCGCGATGACCACGATGGAACAGCTGGCGAACAAACTGCCCGCTGGCACCACCTGGGCGTGGAGCGGCCTGTCGTTGCAGGAAAAACTGGCCAGCGGCCAGGCGATGAGCCTTTACGCCCTGTCGATTCTGGTGGTGTTCCTGTGCCTGGCGGCGCTGTACGAGAGCTGGTCGGTGCCCATCTCGGTGATCATGGTCATTCCGCTCGGCGTACTCGGTGCGGCGCTGGCCGCGACGATGCGCGGTCTGAACAACGACGTTTACTTCCAGGTGGCGCTGCTGACCACCATCGGCCTGTCGTCGAAAAACGCCATTCTGATTGTCGAGTTTGCCGAAGCCAAAGTGGCGGAAGGGTACTCCCTGACGCGCGCCGCCCTGCGCGCCGCCCAGACCCGTCTGCGCCCAATCATCATGACCTCGCTGGCGTTTATCGCAGGGGTCACGCCGCTGGCGGTCGCGACCGGCGCGGGCGCTAACAGCCGCGTGGCAATCGGCACCGGCATCATCGGCGGAACGCTTGCGGCAACGCTGCTGGCGATTTTCTTTGTCCCGTTATTCTTTGTACTGGTGAAGCGTCTGTTCTCCGGTAAGCACGCAAACCGGAGGTAATCATGTTTCGTGTTTCTGTTTTAGTGTTGGCGCTGATGAGCGCAGGCTGTGTCTCACTGGACCCGACCTATCAGCGCCCGGATGCGCCCGTCCCGGCGACGCTGCCGGGCAGCCACGGCGAGGCCAGCGCGGTCGTCAGCCAGTGGCAGCAGGTGGTGAACGATGCGCGGTTAAAAAGCGTGGTGACGATGGCGCTTAACAGCAACCGCGACGTGCAAAAAGCGATTGCCGATATCGACGCCGCCCGCGCCCAGTATGGCGAAACGCGCTCGTCCCTGTTCCCGACGGTCGATGCTGAGCTGAGCCATACCCGCAGCCGGACGCTGGCCGGTGGCGTCACCACCAGCGACGAAGCCAACGGCGCGGTGTCGAGCTTTGAGCTGGACCTGTTTGGCCGCAACCAGAGCCTCTCCCGCGCCGCGCGTGAAACCTGGCTCGCCAGCGAATTCACGGCGCAAAATACGCGCCTGACGATGATTAGCGAGCTGACCACCGCATGGCTGACGCTGGCGGCGGATAACAGCAATCTGGCGCTGGCGAAATCCACCATGGAAAGCGCAGCCAATTCGCTAAAAATCGTGAAACGCCAGCAGGAAGTGGGTGTGGCAGCGGCGACGGATACCAGCGAAGCGATGGCGGTGTATCAGCAGGCGCGCGCCAGCGTGGCGAGTTACCAGACGCTGGTCGCGCAGGATAAAAACGCCCTTAATCTGCTGGCGGGCGATACGGTGCCAGACGCGCTGCTGCCGGGCACGCTGGAGAGTCTGAGCGACAATGCCATCACCCTGATCCCGGCGGGTGTCAGCTCCAGCGCGCTGCTGCGCCGCCCGGATATTCAGGAAGCCGAGCACAATCTGCTGAGCGCCAACGCCAGTATTGGCGCGGCGCGTGCGAATTTCTTCCCGACCATTTCCCTGACCGCCAGCGCCGGGGTTGGCAGCGATTCATTGTCATCTCTGTTCAGCCACGGCCTCAAAGTGTGGTCGTTCGCACCGTCGATCACCCTGCCGCTGTTCAGCGGCGGGAGCAATCTGGCGCAGCTGCGGTATGCCGAAGCGGAGAAAAAGGGGCTGATCGCCACCTACGAAAAGACCATTCAGAGCGCGTTCAAAGACGTTGCCGACGCGCTTGCGCGGCGGGAAACGCTCAGCGAGCAGCTGGACGCCCAGCGGGAATACGTCGCGGCGGAGCAGAAAACGCTGGATGTGGCGACGCGCAGCTATCAGGCGGGTGCGGGGGATTATCTGACGGTACTGACCGCGCAGCGGTCTCTGTGGTCGGCGCAGACGTCGCTGATCGCCCTGCAACAGACGGACTTCACCAACCGCGTGACCCTCTGGCAATCGCTCGGCGGTGGCATCCAATAAATCTTTTGCCGGGCGCTGATGCCCGGCAAAAACTCCAGCTACGCTTAAAACGTCTCATACCTGTGTCTGTCCAGAATCATACTTTCGGCTTGAATCGCTTTGATGAATGTAACGATATATTTCAGAGAACAACGCGCGTTTTACTCCGGGGGTTTCAATGAAAGCTGCTCACCTGTTTTGTCTGGTTATCTGTTTGCTTTTCGCCGCCTTCGTCCACGCCAGAGAGACGCAGGACCCGGTAAAAACGGAGAAAATCCGCCAGGCCGTGATGAAAGATATCAAGAAAGTCTGCTCGCCTCAGGGCAAGCAGACGGACAAAGAGTGGCAGGCGATGATCATGTCATCCGAGGCTAACAAGCTGCTGGTGAAAAACGCCGTGCTGGCGATGGAGCGCGACAACCTGGATAACTACTGGGAAGCCGTCGGCAAAGTGGACTGCATGGAGGATTACTAAGCGTGAAGCGTGCTTCACGCTTTTTTTTGATTAGCGTTTACGCATATCCGGGATAATCAGATCCCCGCGTAAGACGTAAGAGCCGAGCATTTGCGTTTTCTCATTCAGCCACGCCACAATCCGCGCCGCCATCGCATCCATGGAGTATTCGATGGCCGGAATGGTCGGAATTCCCGGAAGATGCAGCGATCCGGCGAGACTAAAGACCATGATGTCTTCCGGAACCGACTTATTAAACGCCTGCAATTGCGGGATCACGCGCTGCGCTTCCTGCTCATCCGCCACCAGCAACGCGTTGAAATTCAACGTGGTCGCGTTATTCAGTAGTTCCTGCAACGCCACGGACGATGAAGTGGCGTCCATAAACACCAGATTGCGGTTAAACGGCAGGAAATTTTTCTCCAGCGCGTGTTTGTATCCGAGCAGCACCTGATCGGCAAAACCGCTGCCCTGTGGCTGAATTAAGGCAATCTGCCGACGGCCCTGACTGGTGAGGTAGTTACAGGCGGTTTCGGCGGCAAAGGCGTGGTCAAACTGGATGCTGTTGGCGTTATCGGACTCCATGCAGTCCACCAGGATGACGTTATCCTGATCGATATGCAGCGGGAAACGCGCCCCGATTATCAGGATGTCGTCGCAAAGGCCGCAGGAGAGTTCATCGAGCGCGTTGAGCACCTCGCTTTTGGTGTTCGCGAAGCGCAGCAGCAGATGTTTTTGGTGCTGACTGAGCTGTTTTTCCAGCGCGTAAAGATACCCGGTGGTCTGGTTGATATTATCCTGCGCACAGATCACGCCGATACAGCCGGTAGACTGGCTCAACAGCGATTGCGCTATAACGTTGGGCCGATAGTTCAGCTCATCCACCGCTTTCAGTACGGCCTCACGGCTGGCTTCCTTCACGCCGCGCGACCCGCTCAACACCCGTGACACCGTGGCTTTGGACACCCCGGCCAGACGTGATACATCGTTGATTGTAGACATCATATTCCCCTGTCAGGACCCACGTAGCCCTGTAATTCCTGTTACCGCTTCGGCTCACATTATAGCCAATCCGGAGTATATCCGTTTCCGTTTTCCATGGAAACCGATTTTCCGTTTCCACTCAATTTGATGTCAAAAACGCCAAATTCTGTGACCCACATCGTGATAACACGCCCCATAAGCGGCGGATCTTGATGGTTATCACACTTCTGGGGTTTATGAATGGAAACCGGTTTCCATATGATATCCAATCATCCCCGCAATAACTTTTTACACTTTGAGGATGGTTGTCGATGTTCAAGATTATGCTGTGCTGCTCTGCCGGGATGTCCACCAGCCTGCTGGTGAGGAAAATGGTTGAAGTGGCAGAAGAACGCGGAGTCCCGGTCACGATTGATGCGTACGGCGTGTCCGAATTTGACACGCAGTTTCCGCAATACCAGGTCGTTCTTCTCGGACCGCAAGTGAAATACATGTTAAAGACACTGGCAGACAAGGCCGCTACGCAGGGTATTCCGGTACAAGCCATCGACATGATGGACTACGGTATGCAGCGTGGTGATAAGGTACTGGACTATGCTCTGTCGCTCATCGAAGCGGCACACTAAGAAGGTGTTCTCATGAGTTCGTTATATCAATCAATGGTTGCCGTTATTGAGCAGTCCATTACCCCGCTGGCGGCAAAGCTCGGACAGCAAAAGTACGTGATTGCGATCCGTGACGGGTTTACCGCCGCCCTGCCGTTTATGATCATCGGCTCGTTTATGCTGGTGTTCATCTTCCCGCCGTTCTCGGCGGATACCACCAACAGTTTTGCCCGCGGCTGGCTCGATTTCTCCCAGACCTACCGCGAACAGCTGATGTTGCCGTTTAACCTCAGCATGGGCGTGATGACCTTCTTTATCTCGGTGGGGATCGGCGCGAGCCTGGGTCGCCAGTTTAATCTCGATCCGGTGATGTCCGGCCTGCTGGCGTTTATGGCGTTTCTGCTGGTGGCGGCCCCCTATGCCGACGGCAAAATCTCCACGCAGTATTTGTCCGGCCAGGGGATCTTCACCGCGCTGATTACCGCCATCTACTCCACCCGCGTTTACGCGTGGCTGAAGGAGAACAAAGTCACCATTCGCCTGCCGAAAGAAGTCCCGACCGGCGTGGCGCGCTCCTTTGAGATCCTGATTCCGGTGATGGTGGTGATCGGCACGCTGCACCCGCTGAACCTGTTCATCGAAGCGCAAACCGGGATGATTATCCCGCAGGCGATTATGCATCTGCTGGAGCCGCTGGTGTCCGCCTCTGACTCCCTGCCGGCCATTCTGCTCTCCGTGCTGCTGTGCCAGATCTTCTGGTTCGCGGGCATCCACGGCTCGCTGATTGTCACCGGCATCATGAACCCGTTCTGGATGGCGAACCTGTCGGCAAACCAGGCAGCACTGGCGGCGGGCGCAGCGCTTCCGCACGTCTATCTGCAGGGCTTCTGGGATCACTATCTGCTGATCGGCGGCGTGGGCTCGACCTTACCGCTGGCCTTCCTGCTGCTGCGCAGCCGCGTGACGCATCTGCGCACCATCGGCAAAATGGGCGTGGTGCCGAGCTTCTTTAACATCAACGAACCGATTCTGTTCGGTGCGCCGATAATCATGAACCCGATGCTGTTTATCCCGTTTGTGTTCGTGCCGCTGGTGAACGCCTGTCTGGCCTACGCCGCGACCAAACTCGGCTGGCTGGCGCAGGTGGTATCCCTGACGCCGTGGACCACCCCGGCCCCCATCGGTGCGTCATGGGCAGCAAACTGGGCGTTCAGTCCGGTAGTGATGTGCGTAATTTGTATGGTGATGTCAGCCCTGATGTATCTGCCGTTCCTGCGCGCCTATGAGCGCTCTTTGATGAAAACCGAAGAGCAAAAAGCCCAGGCAACCGTCGGTACTGCTGAAGCTGCACGTTAATAACGTCAAAGAGGAAGCATTATGAAATATTCATTTCCCGATAACTTTTGGTGGGGCAGCGCAAGCTCCGCGCTGCAAACCGAAGGGGAAAGCCTGGGCGGCGGCAAAGGAGTGACCACCTGGGATCACTGGTTCGCCAATGAGCCAAACCGTTTCCATCAGGGCGTGGGGCCGCAGGATACCTCAGCCTTTTACCAGAACTGGAAATCGGACATTCAGCTGTTGAAACAGCTGAACCATAACAGCTTTCGCACCTCGATTAGCTGGGCGCGCCTGATCCCCGACGGTGTCGGTGAAGTGAATCCGCAGGCGGTGGAATTCTACAATCGGGTCTTCGATGAACTGCTTGAGCAGGGCATTACGCCGTTCATCACCCTGTTCCACTTCGACATGCCGATGGCGATGCAGGAGATCGGCGGCTGGGAAAACCGTGACGTCGTGGCGGCATACGCCCGCTACGCGCAGATCTGCTTCGAGCTGTTCGGCGATCGCGTGCTGCACTGGTTTACCTTTAACGAGCCGATTGTCCCGGTGGAAGGCGGTTATCTGTACGATTTCCACTATCCCAACGTGGTGGATTTCCGTCGCGCGGCGACGGTGGCGTACCACACGGTGCTGGCCCATGCGCAGGCGGTGCGCGCCTTCCGCGCCGGGCATCATGCGGGGGAGATCGGCATCGTGCTCAACCTGACGCCGTCCTATCCGCGCTCGCAGAATCCGCAGGATCTGAAAGCCGCGCATTATGCGGATCTGATGTTTAACCGCAGCTTCCTCGATCCGGTTCTGCGCGGGGAATATCCGGCGGATCTGGTGGCGCTGCTGAAAGCCTACGATCAGCTGCCTGCCTGTCAGCCCGAAGACAGCGCGCTAATTGCCGAAGGAACCATCGACCTGCTTGGCATTAACTATTATCAGCCGCGCCGCGTGAAGTGTCGCGACAGCGCGGTGAACCCTCAGGCGCCGTTTATGCCGGAGTGGTTCTTTGATAATTACGAGATGCCAGGACGCAAAATGAACCCGTACCGCGGCTGGGAAATCTACGAGCCGGGTATTTACGATATTCTCGTTAATCTGCGTGAGAATTACGGCAACCCGCGCTGTTTTATCTCTGAAAACGGCATGGGCGTCGAAAACGAGCAGCGTTTTATTGAAAACGGTCAGATTAACGATCAATACCGTATCGACTTTATTTCTGAGCACCTTAAATGGGTTCACAAAGGAATTAGCGAAGGCGCGAATTGTCTTGGTTACCATATGTGGACATTTATTGATAACTGGTCATGGTGTAATGCGTATAAAAACCGCTACGGATTTATTCAGCTGGATTTAGCCACGCAGAAACGCACCATTAAGAAAAGCGGGGAGTGGTTCGCCACCACCTCGTTAAATAATAGTTTTGATAAAGAGTAATGAATGATGATCGCATTAGAAGATGCCGTAATGGAAATTATCGTCAACGCCGGTCAGTCGCGTAGCCTGTGCTTTGAAGCCTTGCACGCGGCCCGGCAGGGCAACCTTGACGAAGCCAAAAGCCTGCTGCGCGAAGCCGATGGCTACGCGCGCCAGGCGCACCATATGCAGACCAAACTCATCGAACAGGACGCGGGCGAAGCCCGCCAGCCGATGACTTTAATTATGGTGCATGCCCAGGATCATTTAATGAATTCACTGTTGGCCCGTGAATTGTCCGAAGAGATTATCCATCTCTACCAGAGATAATAAAGGGAGATATCGTTACGCTAAATTAAACCCTCTGTACCTATAAAAATATAAATCAACTTTTTCTGATGATAGCGACATATTCTGTCAGATCGGAATGGGATGGTTATTGTCTGAATAAAATTTAAATTAATAGAGATGACAATGAATATCATAAAAAAACTTCCATTAACAATGGCGGTTATCGCCGCGCTTTGCCCAATTTCTGTGCTCGCACAAGAATTCACGCAGGAGCAAATTGACGCCATTGTCGCCAAAGCGGTGGATAAAGCCCTGACAGAGCGTCAGGCAAAAATGGATGCGGCGGTCGCGAAAAAAGCGGACGTGGTGACGGAACCGCAAAGCGCCGCGCAGTCCCCGGATCTGGCGATTCCCTTTGGCATTAAATTTACCGGCTACGCCCGCTACGGCGCACACTTCCAGGCCGCCGATCAGAAATATGTGGCGGTCGATGGCTCGTATAACGGCGGCTCGGCGATTGGTCGCCTGGGTAACGAAGGCAACGGCGGTGAATTCCAGCTCTCTAAAGCGTTCAAAGGCGATAACGGCGCGATCTGGGACATCAATGTGATGATCGACCACTGGGGCGACGAAGTTAACCTGAAAAAAGCCTACGCGGGGGTGACCAACATTATGTCATCTAACCCCAACGCCTATTTCTGGGCCGGTCGAGACTTCCACCAGCGTCCACAGCAGGGCATCAACGACTACTTCTGGATGAACCACGATGGCCAGGGCGCCGGGGTGAAAAACTTCGACATCGGCGGGGTGCAGTTTGACGTGGCGACCGTCGCGGCGGTGGAGTCCTGTAATCCGGAAGTGGAAAACGACGGCTCTAACCCATCGCGCATCTCCTGTACCGGCGGCTCCGGCACCGGCGATAAAGGCAACTACGCAGCCACCTCCAAGATCCACGGCATGAAAATCGGGCCGCTGGATCTGGAACTGTACGCCAACTACGGTTTCGACTCGAAAGCCATCGAGAGCGACGATCGTCTGAACGCCTGGCAGGGCGGCGTGGTGCTGAGCCACACCAACGACAGCGGCGTGAACAAAGTGATCGCCCGTTACTCGGATAACTCAGACAACAGCGTGTTCAATAAAACCGAAGATCTGACCACGGTTTACGCCAGCTTCGAAGGGCTGCATAAATTCACCCAGCAGACGCAGGTGGAGTACATCCTCGCCTTCCACGATTACGACAACAGCCGTGACAGCACCGACAATCGCAAAAACTACAACGCGATTGTGCGCCCAATGCACTGGTGGAACGACGTTCACTCCACCTGGCTGGAAGCGGGCTGGCAGCACGTTGACTACGATAACGGCGGTGATAACAAAGGCTGGAAGCTGACCCTGTCGCAGAACATGTCTATCGCCATGGGCCCCGAGTTCCGCCCGATGCTGCGCTTCTACGTGACCGGCGGCAAGGTGGATAATGAACGTACCGCTCGCGTGAACGGCACCGACGACCAGACGCTCGACGATTTCAACGTCGGCGCAATGTGGGAAGCCTGGTTCTAAGGTAAAAGCAAAACGGCAACGGGCGTTGCCGTTTTTCGTGTTTTCCCTCTCCCTGTTCGGGAGAGGGCGGAGCGAGGGCATCAGACCGCACCACCCGGCATTGCTCCCATGATATGCTAGAAAAAAACGAGCATGCAGGGGAGAACATGGGTTCCACAAAAAGAGGGATGCTGAATGTCCTGATCGCCGCCGTGTTATGGGGCAGTTCAGGGGTTTGCGCGCAGTACATTATGGAGAAGAGTCAGATTTCCTCGCCTTATCTGACCATGATTCGTCTGCTGTTCACCGGCGTGATTTTACTGACGCTCTCTTTCGTCCACGGCGACAAGATTTTTTCAGTCATCAAACATCGCAAAGACGCCATCAGCCTGCTGATTTTCTCACTGGTTGGCGCGCTCACGGTCCAGCTCACGTTCCTGCTGACGATTGAAAAATCCAACGCCGCTACCGCGACTGTCCTGCAATTTCTCTCTCCGACCATTATCGTGGCGTGGTTCGCGCTGGCGCGGAAAAAACGGCCTGGGATATTTGTCCTCTCGGCAATTTTGACCTCCCTGATTGGCACGTTTTTACTGGTGACGCACGGCGATCCGACATCGCTGTCCATCTCCCCTGCGGCGCTGTTCTTTGGCATCGCCTCGGCCTTCGCCGCCGCGTTTTACACCACCTATCCCTCGACGCTTATCGCCCGCTACGGCACGCTGCCGATTGTCGGCTGGAGTATGTTGCTGGCAGGGCTGATGCTGACGCCGTTCTACGCCGGGCGCGGCACCACCTTCGTGATTGACGGCAGCCTGCTGCTGGCCTTTTTCTATCTGGTGGTGATCGGCACCGCGCTGACCTTCAGCTTGTATCTGAAAGGCGCGCAGATGATTGGCGGGCCGAAAGCGAGCATCCTGAGCTGCGCCGAACCGCTGAGCAGCGCGTTGCTGTCGGTGCTGCTGTTAGGGGTGGCCTTTACGCTGCCGGACTGGCTGGGGACGCTGTTGATTGTGTCGTCGGTGGTACTGATTTCGATGGATTCACGCAGACGCGTTCAGGCTTCGGTGTAACCCGATATCCTCACCCGAAAGGGTGAGGATATGCCAGACTTACTGCGCCTTGACCTTCCCCGCCACCAGCAGTGCCGTCAGCAGCATCAGCGTGCCAGACAACACCAGCGGCGACAGCAGCCCCAGATTATCCAGCGCATAGCCGCCAATCGCCGCGCCGCAGGTGTTCGCCAGCTGAATCACCGCTACCTGAATCGACCCGGCTTTTTCCGCCTGATCGGCAAGGGAACGGGTGATCCACGTTGACCAGCCCACCGGCACCAGCGCAAAAGCAAAGCCCCAGATAATCGCAATGGCCGACGCCACCCACTTGTCACTTCCCCACAAAATCAGCACCACCGCGCTGACCGCCAGCACCAGCGGCGCACCTGCCAGGGCGAATTTAAGGGAGCGTTTCAGGAACTGCGCCGACAGGGATGTGCCGACAAAACTCGCAATACCAAAACTCAGCAGTACCAGCGTCAGGCCATCCACATCAAAACCGGCCATGGTCATAAATACCGGGCGGATATAGGTGAAAAAGGCAAACTGCCCGGCGAACGCCATAAAGATGGCGGTCATCCCCGCCAGCACACCGGGGCGTTTCAGCAGGCTGAACATATTCTGCTTATGATGCGCCGCTTCGCCCGGCAGGGACGGCAGCGCCTTCCACACCCAGAAAATGCACAGAATGCCCATGATCGCCGCGCCGTTAAAGACGTTACGCCAGCCGATAATGCCGCCCAAAAAACTGCCCAGCGGTGCGGCGATCACCAGCGCAATCGAGACGGCGCCGAAGATCACCGAGAGCGCTTTCGGCACTTTGCGCGCGGGCACCAGACGCATGGTCAGCGAGGCCGACATTGCCCAGAATCCACCCAGCCCTAGCCCCAGACAGGCGCGGCCCAGCAGCAGCAGGGTAAAGTTATCGGCAAAGGAGACCAGCACGCAGGAGAGTGTGAGCAGAACCGCAAACAGAATTACCACCTTGCGGCGGTCGATGGTGCCGATTATCTGGGTGATAAACAGGCTGGAGAACATGGCGACAAACGCCGTGACGGTGACGGACTGGCCCGCCACCCCTTCGGAAATCCCCAGATCCTGCGCCATCGGCGTCAGCAGGCTGACCGGCAGAAACTCCACGGTAATCAGGCAGGCGACGCAAAACGCCACGGAGAAAACCGCCGACCAGTTTGGTCGCAGGACCTCACCGGTATGGGCTGTGGGCGTGGAGTGGATCTGTTCTGTCATGGCGTCACCTGAGGATAAAACTGCGGGAAAGTCGCGCAGTTTATCATCAAAACTGTGACGAATTTAACGTTTTGACAACTTTTGTTGAAATCTGACCTTCACCGACAGACAGCCAGCCTGGGGCTCAGTGCAGGAAAAAAACGCCCTCTTCAGGCAGGAACAGGCGGTTGTAGCGCAGCTGAAAAGCGTTGAACTCCTGCGGATCGGGGTCTATTTCGCGCATAAATCCCAGCGCCAGGCGGATCTGCGCGTCGGTAATCGGCGCGGCAAGACGCGCTTTTCGCAGTAGTCGATGCCAGGTATGCAGATTCTCTTCGCTGCCGTCGACGATGCAGACCTGCCAGATCAGCAGCACCTGCGCGGCATTTTGCAGATGGGCTTCGTCCGGGCGCTCCAGGTAGCGGATAAACTCAGTGCCTGCGGTTTTACCGCACTGGTCGATCATCGACTCCAGCGGAACGGGCGTAATCCCTAAGCGTTCGCTCAGTCGTTTGATCGCCCGACGCGAATCAGACGTCAGAATGCGAAACCCGACAACAAACACCACAACCAGGGTGGCCAGCATTATCCAGACCATGCGTTCTCCTTAATAATAGCCGCTCATGATATCGGGAAACGCGCCGTTGTCGACAGCGTAAAACATGCTGAAAGGGATCGGAAAAAACAGGGGCGGGAATGAAAAAAGCCCGGCACATAGCCGGGCAAAAAAGTTACCTGCACAATTACTCAAGCCATTAAGCCGCTTTCAGTCGTTGAATGCGTTTTTCGCGGCGAATTTTGCGTTCTTCCATCACGGCGACCATCGCCATCAGGCAGATACAGGCGATAGCCGCAGCGTCCAGCGCGGCGAAGGTGCCCGCCCAGCCGGTCAGGCCGAAGATCGGCGTGCCGTCGGCGATCATCCCGAGACCCAGTTTGGCGAAGCTATCGCCGATCAGATAAGCGAAGGTGCCTTTGATCCCATCGGCAGCGCCGATCGCTTTTTTCGGCACAAATCCGACGGCCGCGACGCCAATCAGCAGCTGCGGGCCAAACACCAGGAAACCGAGCGCAAACAGGGAGGCGAGATAGACGTACTGGTTGCTGGCGTGCTGATACACCCCCAGCGTAGCGATAATCAATGCCAGCGCAACGCAGGCCACCAGCGCTCGACGACCGTTTGCCAGATCCGACAGCCAGCCCCACAGCAGCGTTCCCACCAGCGCGCCCACTTCAAACAGGGTAAAGCCCTGAATCGCCACCTCTTTGGAGAGTTTCAGCTCCTGGAAGGCGTACACGGTAGACCACTGGTCGATGCCGATGCGCACCACGTACAGGAAGATGTTGGAGAAGCAGAGCAGCCAGATGACTTTGTTTTTCAGCACATACTCAACGAAGATCTGCCATTTGGTCATCGACTCGTCTTCAGCGTCTTTGTCTTCTTCACTCAGCTCTTCGCCAAACAGCTCCTCCGCTTTGCCCAGGCCGTAGGATTCCGGGGAATCGCTGCCGTAGCGCAGGCCGATAAAGCCAACAATCAGCGCGATAATGGACGGGAAGATGAACATGCCGATCACATGGCCGTCGAACAGGACATTCGCCCCGAACAATGCCACGCCTGCCGCACCCGCCCCACCGAGGTTATGGGAGATGTTCCACATACCAAGATAAGTGCCGCGCTTGCGACGTGGCGTCCATTTGGTGATGGTGGAATAGCTGCACGACCCGCCGGTGCTCTGGAAGAAACCGCTCAGGGCATAGAAGGCGATCATCATAAACAGGCTGACGGAACCTGCGCCCATGCTGGCGCTAAAACCGAGCATACAGATGGCCGAGAGGATCAGCATAAACGGCAGGAACTGCTTGGTGTTTTTACCGTCGGCGTAGTACGAAACCAGGGTTTTCCCCACCCCGTAGGTGATGGAGAAACCGAGGCCGATCATCCCCAGCTGCGTCATGCTCAGCCCGTAGGTGGAGATCATGTCGTTCTGGGCGATGTTGAAGTTTTTGCGGATCAGGTACATGGTCAGGTAGCCGATGAACACCACCAGATAGGACTGCATGAACGGCTTGAACCACATTTTGCGCCGCATCTCGAGCGGCAGATCCAGGGTCGGCTTGCGCACCTGGTTTAGAAAGGCCAGCATCAAAAACTCCTGATATGAATACCTGCGAATGGCAGGCATTGTAAAAATCAGCAGTCGCATTGGCCTGAGACAGCGTCCAGGCGAAACCGGGAAAATTTCCTAGTTTTGCCCCACTCGGGGCAAAAAGGTGAGGCGCATCACGCTTCGTTGACCTCACGCGGGGCCTGAGCGTTCAAAAACGGCAACAGCAGCAGGGCGGAAATCCCCGCCGCGATAGCGATCACCGCGAAAAAGCCGCTCCAGTGCCAGATGTCGATGACCCGCGCCAATGGCCAGCCGGACAGGGACGCGCCAAGATAGGCAAACAGGCCGACAAAACCGGTCGCCGCCCCCGCCGCCTCTTTGTGCGAGCACTCCGCTGCCGCCATGCCGATCAGCATTTGCGGGCCGAAAACGAAGAATCCGGTGGTGAAGAAGCACGCCGCCTGCATCACGTAGCTGGCAAAAGGCATCAGCCACAGCGAGCCAACGGAGAGCAAAATTCCGGCGGCGAAAATCAGGTTCATCGGGCCACGGTTGCCGTTAAACAGTTTGTCCGAGCCCCAGCCCGCCACCAGCGCGCCGATAAATCCGCCCAGCTCAAACATGGTCACCGCCGAGTTGGCAGTCACCAGATCGACGCCGAGCGTCTCGGACATATACAGATTTCCCCAGTCGTTGATCGCCGCACGCACCACGTATACCAGCACATAGCACAGGGACAGCAGCCAGATATAGGGGTTCAGCAACACGTATTTGGTGAGGATCTCTTTGCGCGTCAGCCCCGCGCCTTCCTGCTGCTGGGCGATCTCCATCTCATCGTGACGCCAGTCGCCCACCGGCGGCAGCCCGACGGTTTGCGGGCGGTCGCGCAGACGCCAGCAGAGAAACAGCCCGGCGAAAATGGCCAGGGTTCCGGCGATCATCATCCCGGCGCGCCAGCCGTAGTGCAGCGCCGCCGCTCCCACCACGATGGGGATCAGCGCCCCGCCGACGTTATGGGCTGTGTTCCAGATTGCCCACCAGCCGCCGCGCTCGTTGCGGGAGAACCAGGCGGTGAGCAGACGCGCGCAGACGGGTGCGCCCCAGCCCTGGAAAAAGGCGTTTAGCGCCCACAGCAGGGCGAAGGCCCACAGGGAGGTGGAGAAACCAAACAGGATATTGACCACTCCGGTTGCGATAAGCCCCATCCCCATAAAGTAACGGGCGTTAGAGCGGTCGCTGACGATGCCGGAGAAGAATTTCGATAGGCCGTAGGTGATGTAAAACAGCGTCGCCAGCAGGCCGATGTCCGTGCGCGTCATCACGCCGCTGGCGAGGATTTCGGGCGCAGCGGCGTTAAAACTTTTGCGGGTGAAATAGAACAGCGCATAGCCCAGCCAGATGGTGGTCAGAATATGACGTCGCCAGTAGCGGTATCGCGCATCTCTTTCGCGTTTATCGCCAATGGGTGCGGCATTCGCCGGCGTTTTCAGAAAGGTAAACATGGTCGGTCCTTACGTATAACGCAGCGGCAAATTCACGCTGACGCGCGTGCCGTGGGTACAGGAGATCGTCAACGTTCCGCCGAGCGCCGTGACGCGCTCGCGCATTCCGGCCAGGCCAAACCCCTGCTGCCCGGAGCCAGGCGGCAGACCGCAGCCGTCGTCTTCGAGAACCAGCATCAGGCGCTCGTCCTGCTGCCAGCCCTGGAGCGTCACCGCGCTGGCACTGGCGTGTTTGACGATATTGTTCAGCCCCTCCTGACAGACGCGGAACAGGGTGACGCGCTGGCTTTCGCTCAGGAGTGTCTCGTCGATAGCCCAGTCGAGATGGCTGACGATCCCGCGATCTTCCAGCTCCATCTCACGCATCAGGGAACGCACCGCCTGCTCAAGGGATAAATCATCTAACTGGCGTGGACGCAGGCGTCCCAGCAGCCGTCGCACGGAATCGTACACCCCGAGAGAGAGCTGCTCGATGTGCGCGCCGCCCTGCCGGACGCCGGGATTTTCCGGGGCCAGCCGCTGAACGATGCCCGCCTGAGTGCGGATGGCCGTGATGGTCTGGCCGATATCATCGTGCAGTTCGCGCGCCACTTCCTGCCGCACATTTTCTTCGGTTTCCAGTAGCCGCTCCGCCAGGCGTCGATTGCGGGCCAGCTCGTTTTGCAGCGACTGGTTCAGCTCGCGCAGACGCTGTATACCCGCGCCCAGCAGCAGTCCGGTCAGGCTTTGCGCCAGCAGCGAAAGGAGTAAATCAACGGGATGATCGTGCCACGTCTGGCTGGCAATCAGCGCGATGGCGTTCATCAGGGTAGCGATCAGCGCCCCCTGCCAGCCATAGTGCCAGGCCAGCGCGATAATCGGCAGCGCCAGACAAAACGGCGTAAAGCGGGAGAGTTCCGCAGGCAGACCCAGCTGCAGCCACAGGCTGACCACAAACAGCAGCAGATACCAGATAAGGTGCCGCGCGCGCCAGTTCACCGGCTGGGAGACCAGCGCCGGGCCGAGCGGCTGCCAGACAGTGCTGGTGAGGTAGTGCCAGATGACGAGGCACGTGGGCGCAAGCGTCAGGCCGCCGGTCAGCGTCAGCAGGAGCGCCGTCAGGGTGTCGGGTTTGCCGATCCACGGCAGGGATTGCAGCAGCGCAGCGGCAATCAGCGCCGCCCCCTGACGCAGCAGCGTGCGCCAGTCGCGCTGATGGCGGTAGCGGGAAATCAGCGCCACCGGCAGCAGCGTCAATACGCCCCCGATCATCAATAAGGGGAGATGCGCCAGTGCCACTTCCTGCGCCAGCCAGACCAGCATGATCCACTCGGCCCCCAGCAAAACCGGCCAGTAGCCGCGCGGACATTGCAGCATCAGTCCCAGACGCAGGCCAAACGGGAACAGCAGCACCGCCAGCTCCGGGCGCTCGACCAGATGAAGGCTGATACTCCACAGACAAAACCAGGCGGCAGAGAAGATAAAAAAGCTGGCGACGACGGAGACCAGCCGCGAGAAGTACGGGCTCATTGCCAGCCGTCAAACATGCGGCGTGCCAGCTCGACATCGTTACTGACGCCGAGTTTTTCCATCAGATTGGCGCGATGAACGTGAACGGTTTTGGGCGACAGGCCCAGCTCGACGGCAATCTCTTTCACCGCCATCCCCTGAGCGAGCTTTTCCGCCACCTGACGCTCGCGTTTTGTCAGCGGGTCCTGGCGTCCGGCGGCCAGTTTAATGGCGATATCCGGCGTGAGGTAACATCCGCCCGTCGCGACGGTGCGCACAGCGGAAATGAGTTCGTCGGGGCTACAACGTTTGGAGAGAAACCCTCGCGCGCCGGCGTTGAGCGCCTGTTCTACCAGCGCCGGGCTGTCGTGAACAGAGAGCATAATGGTCGCCATTCCTTTCGGCAGCTGGCTGAGCAGCTCAAGCCCGGAGAGATCCGGCATTGAGATATCGCAAATGCAGACCTGCACGCCACGCCCCGGTAATCCGGCCAGCGCCTCGCGGCCTGAACCGAATTCAGCCACGACCTGAAAATCTGCCTCCAGGCTCAGCAACTGGGCAAAACCGGAGCGGACGATAAGGTGATCGTCGATAAGGGCAATGGTGGTCATGTGGCATTCCTGGCGGATAAAAAACGCGCTTACCTTAACGATAAGCGCGTTGCCGTTCAAGCCTTGAGCGATTTACTCAAAAAACACCGCAATTTTATTAAACATGGTCGGATCGGACTGGTTGCGGACCACTTGGGTGACATCTTCCAGTTTGTCGATTTGGGCAATCATCTGCTCAAGGCGCTGATCGTCGTTCACGAGGAGCCAGATACGGCTATGATCGCTACCCTGAATCGGCAGACAAAGAATGCCTTCCACGTTAAATGCGCGGCGCGCGAACAGGCCGCAGACGTGAGTCATGACGCCAGGGTGGTTGCGGACGGTGAGTTCGAGAATGACGTTATCATATTGTTTTTGCATGGCTTATTCTCCCACCATCTCAGTATTCGCCGCACCCGGCGGGACCATTGGATACACTTTTTGTTCAGGATCGATGCGCACGTGAATCAGCGCCGGGCCAGGGCGGGAAATCGCCTCCTGCAGGGCGGCTTGCGCGTCCTCGGCGGCGTTCAGATCGCAGGTGTGCAGGCCAAAACCGGCCGCAATCTGCATAAAGTTGATCATCCCCGGATAGGTCGCCGCAAACACGCCCTGCTTGTAGAACAGGCTCTGCTGCTGATGCACCAGCCCCAGCGCTTCGTTGTTCATCAGAATGATTTTCACATCCAGCTGGTTTTCAGCCGCCGTCGCCATCTCCTGAATGTTCATCATCAGGCTGCCGTCACCGGAGAAACAAATCACCTTCCGATCCGGATTCGCCAGCGCAGCGCCCACGGCGGCTGGCAGGCCAAAGCCCATGGTGCCTAAGCCGCCGGACGTCAGCCACTGACGCGGACGGTTCAGCGGGTAAGCCTGGGCGGTCCACATCTGATGCTGGCCGACGTCGGTGGTGATAATAGCGCTGTCGTCCACGCAGGAGGCGACGGCGTTAATCAGGCCGTAGTGGCTCAGCGGGTCGCCTTCGGTTGGGATGGCGCTCGGGAACTCCTGCTGCAGTTGAGCAACCAAATCGCACCACTCGGCGTTGTCGGTGGCGTGGATTTGTGGGATTAACTGGGCCAACACCTCGCCCACATCGCCCTGAATCGCCACATGCGGCTGCTTGATTTTGCCAAGCTCAGCGCGGTCGATATCCACGTGAATGATTTTCGCGTTCGGGCAGAACTGCTCGGTTTTACCAATCGCCCGGTCATCAAAACGTGCGCCGAGAACGATCAGTAAATCAGACTCTTGCAAAATAAAGTTGGTGCTGCGCGCGCCGTGCATCCCCAGCATGCCCAGCGACAGCGGGTGCGCTTTCGGCAGCATTCCCAGCGCCATTAAGGTCATGGTGGTCGGCAGATTGGCTTTTTCGGCAAATTCACGTACCTGTTCTGCGGCGTTGATCGCCCCGCCGCCCAGATAGAGCACTGGCCGCTTCGCAGCGTTGATCATCGCGGCGGCATCCTGCACGCTCTGGGCGCTGAATTCCGGCGCCGGAGCACGGCCACCCGGCTCCGGGAAGGTTTCGATGTCGATTTCAGCGGTTTGTACGTCCTTAGGAATGTCTATCCACACCGGGCCTGGGCGGCCGGATTGCGCAATGCGGAACGCATCGCTGATCACCTGAGGTAACTCGGCGATGTCGCGAACTAAATAGTTATGCTTGGTGATGGGGATAGAAATACCGTAGGTGTCGACTTCCTGAAACGCATCGGTGCCGATCATCGACGAAGGAACCTGGCCGGTAATACAGATCAGCGGAATGGAGTCGAGGCGCGCGTCGGCAATCGCCGTGACCAGGTTGGTGGCACCCGGTCCGCTACAGGCCATACAGACCGCAGGTTTGCCCTGCGTACGCGCCATGCCCTGGGCGATAAAGCCTGCGCCCTGCTCGTGGCGCGCCAGAACGTGGCGGATTTGCGTGCTTTGACTTAACGCGTCATACAGCGGCAGGACCGTACCGCCCGGAATCCCCGAAACGATGCTGATACCCTGACGTTCCAGTAAGTGAACGATTAATTGTGCGCCCGTAAAACGCGTCTTGCCTGATGTTGTGCCCGAACTTGCCATGCTCCAGTCCTTTTGTTCTGAGCCGACTTTCCGGGAGGTTTAAACTAAAAACCCCGCCGGTTTGCGCCGGCGGGGTTTTGGATTCGTGTGTTGATCCAGTCCCTACGGCGCATTGCCGACGACCACCACCACACGTACGACGACCACTGCGGCAGGTTGCGCAGTTTTTAGTAGGGTCGACGCCATCATGGAAGTTGTCATTGAGGACCTGTGTTTAGAATCATTGATAGAATTTATACAAACACAGGATTCGGTGCCTGACAATGGAAATATTTTCATCCACCCAAATTTGCGTCAGGGATCACGTTTCGTTTGTAAGAGAAATAAAAACAAAAAACCCCGCCGGAGCGAGGTTTTTTTTCAGGGTTTGCGGTTGGTTTCCGCGAACACACTGTGTTACGTCAACGCAAGAAGTATACGCGATCGGCCACGAACGCGCAATTTTAGCTCTCTTTTTTGACGAATATGAGTATGGATCAGCCTTCCGAATTTGTCGACAAAATACTGTTCATACATCCAGTGTTTATCTATACTGAGTTTGTTCGCAGTGCGTATTGGGGGCCGCAAGCAGTACACCGGCGCAAAGAAGTCCTGGCTGAAACGGGTGGTGCCGTCAGTGCCTTAACCCCCAAATGAGCACACTGTGTTACGTCAACAAAGGTGCTGGCAACAGGCGGCGGAGAGGTACGCCAGCATCGTGCTCCTTCTGCCAGAAGGAGGCGCGTATGGGCGTCGTGGATATGGTTATTCTTATCCTGAGACTCATTGTTGCGGTACTGCAACTGCTTGACGCTGTCCTGAAATACCTCCGGTGATTCAGGGTCAAGTCGCACCAAAGAGGGGCGGGCAACCGCCCCTCTTTAACATCTGCACACTGGCAACATAAGTTGCCGATATCGTTTACAAATCCTGCCTGCTTCTGCTCAATCATTCACCCCAGAGATGCTTAAATTGTCATCTCATTGTGGTAGATTCCTCGCGCATTTATGGGAATGCGCAGTCACTTATTCTTTATTTCTCTCTTTTTGCAAAAGTATTCAGCGACATGAAAAAGCAAAGGAACGTTAATTTACTGTTGATGCTGGTGTTACTGGTGGCCGTCGGTCAGATGGCGCAGACCATTTATATTCCGGCGATTGCAGACATGGCGAAAGAGCTCAGCGTGCGCGAAGGTGCGGTGCAGAGCGTGATGGCCGCCTATCTGCTGACTTACGGCGTCTCGCAGCTGTTCTACGGTCCGCTGTCTGACCGCGTCGGGCGTCGCCCGGTGATCCTGGTCGGGATGACCATTTTCATGATCGCCACGGTGATCGCCATAACCACTCACAGCCTGACGATCCTGATTGCCGCCAGCGCCCTGCAGGGCATGGGGACCGGCGTCGGCGGGGTGATGGCACGTACGCTGCCGCGCGATCTGTACGAAGGGACACAGCTGCGTCACGCCAACAGCCTGCTGAATATGGGTATTTTGGTAAGCCCGCTGCTGGCACCGCTGATTGGCGGCGTGCTGGACAGCATCTGGTCGTGGCGCGCCTGCTACGCTTTCCTGCTGGTCCTGTGCATTATCGTCACCTTCAGCATGGCGCGCTGGATGCCGGAAACACGCCCGACGGGCGCACCGCGCACCAGGCTTATTGCCAACTACAAAACGCTTTTCGGCAACGGCGCGTTCACCTGTTACCTGCTGATGCTGATTGGCGGCCTGGCGGGAATTGCGGTGTTTGAAGCCTGTTCAGGCGTGTTGCTGGGTGCAGGTCTGGGGTTAAGCAGCATGGTGGTGAGCATTCTGTTCATTCTGCCGATTCCGGCGGCATTCTTCGGCGCATGGTTTGCCGGTCGCCCGAACAAGCGTTTTTCCACGCTGATGTGGCAGTCGGTGATGAGCTGCCTGCTGGCAGGGGTGATGATGTGGGTCCCAGGCTTACTGGGCGTGATGACCGTCTGGACGCTGCTGATCCCGGCCGCCCTGTTCTTCTTCGGCGCGGGAATGCTCTTCCCGCTCGCGACCAGCGGCGCGATGGAGCCGTTCCCGTTCCTGGCAGGAACCGCAGGTGCGCTGGTGGGCGGCCTGCAAAACATCGGCTCCGGCGCGCTGGCCTGGCTCTCCGCCATGATGCCGCAGACGGGTCAGTCTAGCCTTGGCCTGTTGATGACCCTGATGGGGCTGCTGATTTTACTGTGCTGGCTGCCGCTGGCGTCGCGCGAGCCGCATCACGAGCAGACGATTTAATCACATGATGGCCCGGCTTCTCGTCGGGCTTTTCACACACCGGTGCAAGCATCGCCTGCAGCAGCGGTTCCGGCCCTGGTCGCCACGCCCCCTCCTCGCCGTCATAAAACTGGAAATCCGCGTTAATGGCGTAAGGGATTTTGGCTTTTTGCAGTTCGCAGGCCATAAAGCTGGCGAAAGCCATCTGCGGTGCCGTTGGGGTAACGCGGCTGGATTCACCCACGCCCCAGCCGCCCACCCAACTCACATGCCCGGTTTTTTGCTGCCAGCGCAACGCGGTAGTGATCCGGCTGCGAATCATCGATTTCTCCGCCGCCGTGCCTGATGTCCACGGGTATTTTCCGTTGTTCTTGAGCGGTCCCCACGGGAAGATGTGCCATTCGGCCAGTACGTAATTCTGGCTGTGGGCAGGCAGCTTAAGGCTGCCGAGATCTTCCGGTGCCGCGCGCAGGCGCGGAGCGACGAAAATCATGCGCTCGGCATCGATGGCATGAATAGCTTTGATCGCTTTTTCGTAGACGCGGTTAAGGGATGCGAGATTGTGATTGAGCTTGTCCGCCGGCTCGTAGATCAGGTCAAAACCGAGCAGCGGCGAGCTTTTCTCGAAGTAGTGCGCCACGGCAATCCACCAGTTCACCACCTCTTTTTCGTTATCCGCTTTCGGGTCGTTTTTGTATTCATCGGCCTGATAGGCAATCACCGGGATCACGCCGTATTGCTCACAGGCTTCCACCAGCTTGCGCAGATGAATCAGGCGCGCTTCCGTCGGCTCGCCGGCCACGCGGATACGCACGTGGGTAAAACCTTTGGCCTTAAAATCACGCACTTCCAGCGGATCGAATTCGCGAATGCCGCGCTCGGTGCGCGCCCAGTCCACGTCGATGCCCACCCCGAGCTGCTGCGCGTAGCGCGCAGCCGTCAGCGGTGGCTCAGCGGCAGACACCCAGCCAGAGGAGATAATCAGCGCAGCGGCGATCAGGGGCTTTAACACGGTTAACCTTGCGAGAAATCGAAAGCAATATGCTGTATTTAGCACGCTTTTCGCAGTTTGGTGTAGAGGCTACGCGTAATAATTCTTCAACCCACCTGACTTTTCAGCCAGTCGATAAAGGCATCAATTTTTGGCCACTGTCTGCCCGAAAGGGTCGATATGTAGTAGTGCTGATGGCATTTCAGCGCTTTCTCGCCGAAGGGCGCAATCAGCTCCCCGCGATCCAGCCGCTTTTGCACCAGCCGCTGACGCCCCATGGCGACACCCACGTGGTTCATCGCGGCGATAACGGCTAAATCGGAACGATCGAAACCAATGCCCGACGATGGCGGCAAATTCACTGCAAAGTGCTGCGCCCAGCTAAACCACTCGTCGGTTCCCGAGTCGTTACTCCATGCCTGTCTGTCATGCAGGAGCGTGCAGTGGCGCAGATTGTCTGGGTTTTTAATTAACTCATGTTCGCGCGCGTACTCCGGCGTACACACCGGCAGGATCGCCTCGTTCATCAGAAAATGATGGGCGAGCTGAGTGGGCGGCGTATCGTCGAAGTAGAGCGCCAGATCGATACCCGTTCGCTGCATGTTCGGGTAATCATTGCCGGTGAGAATGGTCAGGGAGATCGACGGATAGCGGCGGGAAAAATCCCCGAGCATCGGCACCAGCCAGCACTGGGCGATGCTGGGGCGCGAATAGACGGTCAGGGTGCCGGAAAGCGCCTGATTCTTGATGTCGAGGATCTCCTGGTTCAGGGTATCCAGCGACGATTTGAGGGTCCAGAAAACCCGTTTTCCCTCCTGCGTCAGCTCCACTTTGCGGTGCGAACGGACGAACAGCTGAATCCCCAGCTCCTCTTCCAGCAGGTTAATACGATGGCTGACGGCGCTCGGGCTGAGCGACAGCTCTTCCGCCGCCAGCGCGAAGGACTCATGCCGGGCCGCCACTTCAAAGGTGTACATTTTTGACAGTTGCCAGCCGTTCAGCAGGCGATTGCCGACCTCATTCGCATCGTTCATGGCGGTTTTTTATCCCCTCAGCCTCGTATTTCTGCCCTCAGAATATCCGTTATGAATGAATTAATGTGAAGCAACGACGAATAAAGTGCGCTTTTTAGAGCAATGTCACTCACTTGATCCAATCTGCCTCACCTGAACGGCAATTTATATCGTTTGTCAGCCGGTGCCGTTTTTTCGTCCAATAGCCACAGATAACTTAAGGGTGGGGTGAGATATGGGATCTCAGATGTGGGTTGTGGCGACGCTGCTGGCAAGCATCGTGTTGATTGTATTAACCATCGTAAAACTGAAGTTTCACCCGTTTCTGGCGCTGCTGCTGGCGAGCTTCTTCGTGGGCGCAATGATGGGCATGAGCCCGCTGGATATGGTCAATGCCATCGAGAGCGGCATCGGCGGCACGCTGGGATTCCTGGCGGCGGTGATTGGCCTCGGCACCATTCTCGGCAAGATGATGGAAGTTTCTGGCGCGGCGGAACGCATCGGGCTGACGCTTCAGCGCTGCCGCTGGCTCTCCGCCGATGTGATTATGGTCCTGGTCGGGCTGATCTGCGGTATCACGCTGTTCGTTGAAGTGGGCGTGGTGTTGCTGATCCCGCTGGCGTTCTCAATCGCCAAAAAGACGCAGACTTCGCTGCTGAAACTGGCAATCCCTCTGTGTACGGCGCTGATGGCGGTTCACTGCGTGGTGCCTCCCCATCCGGCGGCGCTGTTTGTCACTAACAAACTGGGTGCGGATGTGGGAACGGTGATTGTATACGGTCTACTGGTCGGGCTGATGGCCTCTCTGGTGGGCGGCCCGCTGTTCCTGAAAATCCTCGGCGATCGCCTGCCGTTTAAACCGGTTCCGGCGGAGTTTTCTGACCTCAAAGTGCGAGAAGAACATACGCTGCCCACGCTGGGCGCCACGTTGTTCACGGTGCTGTTACCGATTGGCCTGATGCTGGTAAAAACCATCGCCGAGCTGAATATGGAAAAAACCGGCTCGCTCTACACGCTGCTGGAATTTATCGGCAACCCGATCACCGCCATGTTTATCGCCGTGTTTGTGGCCTATTACCTGCTCGGCATTCGTCAGCATATCGGGATGAGCGCGCTGCTCAAGCACACGGAAACGGGCTTTGGTTCGATTGCCAACATCCTGTTGATTATTGGGGCGGGCGGGGCATTTAACGCGATCCTCAAAACCAGCGGCCTGGCCGATACGCTGGCGCTGATTTTATCAAACATGCATATGCACCCGATTCTGCTGGCCTGGCTGGTGGCGTTAATTCTCCATGCGGCCGTCGGGTCTGCCACGGTTGCGATGATGGGGGCCACGGCGATTGTCGCGCCGATGCTGCCGCTCTATCCCAACGTCAGCCCGGAGATCATCGCCATTGCCATCGGTTCTGGTGCCATTGGCTGCACGATCGTCACCGATTCTCTCTTCTGGCTGGTGAAGCAATACTGCGGCGCGACCCTGAACGAGACCTTTAAATACTATACAACGGCGACATTTATCGCCTCGGTACTTGCACTTGGCTGCACGTTCCTGCTTTCTTTCATTATCTAAGCGCGAAGAGACGTACTATGGAAAACGCAAACATCACCAACTTAATCGCCCAATATCCTCTGGTAGAGGATCTGATGGCGCTGAAAGAGACCACCTGGTTTAACCCGCGCACCACCACGCTTGCCGAAGGGCTGCCGTATGTCGGGCTGACGCAGGCGGATGTGAAGGATGCCCACGCCCGCCTGGCCCGCTTTGCACCTTATCTGGCGAAAGCGTTCCCGGAAACCGCGGCCAAAAACGGCATTATCGAATCAGACGTGGTGGCCATTCCCGCCATGCAAAAGCGCCTGGCGAAGGAGTTTGCCACGCCGATCAACGGAAATTTACTGCTGAAAAAAGACAGCCACTTACCGATTTCCGGCTCTATCAAAGCGCGCGGCGGGATTTATGAAGTGCTGACCCACGCTGAAAAACTGGCGCTGGAAGCGGGGCTGCTGTCGCTGACAGATGATTACAGCATCTTGCTGGAACCGCGCTTTAAAGCGTTTTTCAGCCAGTACAGCATTGCCGTTGGCTCAACAGGTAATCTGGGGATGTCGATTGGCATAATGAGCGCCCGCGTTGGCTTTAAGGTAACGGTACATATGTCTGCCGACGCCCGCGAGTGGAAAAAGGCCAAACTGCGCAGCCACGGCGTTGAAGTGGTGGAGTACGAACAAGATTACGGCGTGGCGGTGGAGCAGGGACGCAAGGCTGCCGAGAGCGATCCCAACTGCTTCTTTATCGACGACGAAAACTCTCGCACCCTGTTTTTGGGTTATGCCGTGGCGGGTGAGCGTCTAAAAGCTCAGTTTGCTGAACAGGGGCGCGTGGTCGATGCGGATCATCCCCTGTATGTCTATCTGCCGTGCGGCGTGGGCGGTGGCCCTGGCGGCGTCGCGTTTGGCCTTAAGCTGGCCTTTGGCGACCATGTTCACTGCTTCTTCGCCGAGCCAACCCATTCGCCGTGCATGTTGCTGGGTGTTTATACCGGTTTGCACGATGAAATTGCGGTGCAGGATTTGGGGATCGACAACCTAACGGCCGCAGACGGTCTGGCGGTGGGACGCGCGTCCGGGTTTGTCGGCCGCGCAATGGAGCGTCTGCTGGACGGGTTCTACACCCTGTCCGATCAGAGCATGTACGACATGCTGGGCTGGCTGGCGCAGGAAGAGGGCATTCGCCTGGAGCCATCGGCGCTGGCGGGTATGGCCGGGCCGGTGCGTGTCCCTTCTTCAGCCAATGCGACCCACCTCGTCTGGGCAACGGGCGGCGGGATGGTGCCGGAAGCGGAGATGGCAAAATATCTGGCGAAGGGCCGTCCGTCACGTCTGCCGTAACAGCGTCATCAGCTCTTGCGTCGAGCGGTTGTGCTTTTTCAAATCGCGCATCACTTTCATAAAGGGTGCGCTGTAGTCATAGAACGCCAGATAGCCCTGACACAGCACGTCGTCATTTGCCGACGTGCATAACCGCCGTCCTGCGCACGTCTGGCATTTCAGCAGCCCTTTCTTCTGGCACAGCGCGGTGCCGCACCAACCGTCCAGTGTGTCGTCGAACAGGCGCACCGAGATCTCCCCGATATCCTGCCGGACCCACATCGCAAAAATCTGCGTTAAGAACTCGCCCCACACCTCCGGCGTTACGGGCTTTTCACCCGCCGTCTGTGGCAAAAAATGGACGTTTTTGTTACCGCTGAGGCGTAACGCTTGATAAACCTTCCCTGGCTCGCGCGCGTTGCAGTTATCGACTACAACCACGCGGGTACTTCCGTGGCATCCTGTCATTCACGACCCTAGAAAAATCAGTATTTGCTGTAAGTGTGTTACAGCAAACAGTAATGCGAGGGAGAGTACTGCGAGAGAGATCAAGAATTTGTCACGCACTGCTTTGGGCTGCACGAAATCGTTGTGATTCACGTCCATCAGGTTGCGGCTGCGGGTGTAGCGCCAGAGAAGAGCCGCTACCAGCGCCAGCACCACAATCGAGACCCAGAACGGCAGACCGGTGCGGTGCCAGTTGTGTTTAATCGCCAGTGCGATCAGCGCGCCGTAGCCCAGCAGCGTGCGTAGCCAGGCCAGCGATGTGCGCTCGGGCTGCAGGCCGGGATCGGCTTCCCTTCGCGCTTTGCGGCTATCCGCCATAGAACACCAGCACCATGACCGCTGCCGCGACGGCCAGCAATATCACGCTGATCGCCAGCAGGCCGCGCGTGTAGGGCATATCCTGTTTCAGGCGCATCGCCTTTTCATTGCGCAGCCAGCGCAAATAACCGTAGATCGCCAGCACACCGGCGAACAGACACAACAGCAGCGCCAGCACTTCACGAATCAGCGGCGTGGCGAAATCCGGTGCGAGCTGGTCCAGCCCGACGCCTGCGGCGAGAAACCCCAGCGCGGTGCGGATCCATGCGAGAAATGTGCGCTCATTGGCGAGGGAAAACCGATAGTCAGGCGCTTCGCCCAGCTGGGAAATTTTCATGAAGGCTCCTTGTCGTACCGCAAGCAGGCTTCAGCATAGCGTAAATTGACCGGCATCTGGGATGCCGGTCGGCGGGATTAGTGCAATTCTGGCCAGTAATCTTTGTTGGCCTCAATCAGATCATCGAGGATGGCTTTTGCAACCGAAGCGCTTGGCACGGTTTTAGACAGGGTAATCGCCTGCCAGAGTTTGGTGTAGGAGCGCTCTTCCCAGGCGTCGACCACCAGTTTTTCCACTGCCACCTGCTGGCCCATCAGCCCTTTCTGGAAGTGTGGAATATCGCCCACGGTCAGCGGCTCAGGGCCGTTTTTGCCGACCAGACAAGGGATTTCGACCATCGCATCGGCGTCGAAGTTATGAATCGCCCCGTTGTTCGGCACAATCAGCAGCATCCGCTCCTGAGTGTTGAACGCGATAGCCGTTGCCAGATCGACGATGTACGACGCATGTTCATCGATTTCCAGCTCACCGGCAGAAGATTTCCCCGCTTCGATGATGGCGCGGCAGGAGCTGAAAACATGCTTCTCGCGGTGATCCATCACTTCGTTCGCGCGGGTGCGCTCCGGGTTTGAGTGCGCCACCACGTAATCCGGGAAGAGGTAATATTTCAGGTAGGTGTTTGGCATGGTGTCCGGATCGAGCGCCTGCACGTCTTTTGCTTTCGCGAACGTGTCATTCCAGCTGGCTTCCGTATGGGCATCGTCAGAAGGTGGCACATAACCGTTTTTCGCCACGTATTCGCGCAGTTTCGGCATCAGATCGTTACCGTTCAGATCTTCAATCGACGTCCACCAGCCGAAATGGTTCAGCCCGTAGTAGCGCACGCGCATCTCTTTGCGGTCTTTCAGGCCGACGATCTGCGCCATTCGCCCTTCAATGCCAATCGGCATATCGCAGATGTTGAGGATTTTGGCGTGAGGTCGCAGACGGCGGGTGGCTTCAGCAACGATCGCCGCCGGATTGGAATAGTTGAGCATCCACGCGTTCGGGGAGTATTGCTCCATATAATCCACCAGCTCCAGCACGCCGCCAATGGAGCGCATGCCGTATGAAATCCCGCCCGGACCGCACGTTTCCTGGCCCAGAACGCCGTGACGCAACGGGATTTTCTCATCCTTCTCACGCATCGGGTATTTGCCGACACGGATATGCGCCATCACAAAGTCCACGTCGGTAAACGCGGCTTTAGGGTCGGTGGTGTAGCTGAATTCGATATCCGGCGCCTGCTCCTGCAGGATAATTTTGCACGCCTCGGCGATGGTCTCCTGACGTGCACCGTCGTTGTCATAAAACTTGAGCGCACGCAGTGGGAAGCGGTCGCGATTCGCCAGCAACATCAGGACGATACCAGGAGTGAACGTGCTGCCGCCGCCTGCGATAACAACTGAGAATTTTTTCATGATACAGCCTCTGTCATGGTGGATGATGGGTTTGTAGAAGAAGGGGTCATCAGGGATTCAAGCTGGTCACGCACCTGTGGGACGTGCAGCCCAACAATCACCTGAATACCATTGCCGCGACGCACCACGCCGTGGGCGCCAAGGGCTTTGAAAACGTCGTCACTTTGCGTTTTGCTCATATCAAACAGGGCGATACGCAGCCGGGTGGCGCAGTTGTTGATACTTTCGATATTGCCTGCGCCGCCCAGCGCCTGCAGATAGGCGGCCGCCTGGCCGGAGCTGGTGTTCGCCGCAACGGTGGTTTGCCCGCGCGCGGCCTGGTAATCCGCTTTGCTGTAGAGTTTGATTTCGCTCTCTTCACGGCCTGGTGTTTTCAGGTTGAAGCGTTCGATAAGCGTCTTAAAGACCAGGAAATAGAGGGCGGTGAAGCACAGACCGATGCCAATCTGGGTGAACATCATGGAGGCATGATTGTGGAACATCGGGATCCAGTTCTGCGGCAGGAACTGGTCTAGCAGACCGCCGCCCATGTTGCCGACCACGCCAAAGATATACATCACGGTCGCCATGGTCGCGGCGAGGACCGCGTGAACGGCAAACAGCAGTGGCGAGATAAACAGGAAGGTAAACTCCAGCGGTTCGGTGATCCCCACCAGCATCGCGGTCAGCGTCGCCGGGATCAGCAGCCCCGCCACTTTGACGCGATTTTCCGGCGAGGCGGTGTACCAGAGCGCCAGCGCAATCCCAACGGAGCCAAACACTTTCGAGTTACCGTGCAGCGCAAAGCCGCCTTCGGGGAACAGGGTTTTCAGCGGTAACGTGCTCTGGCTGAACGCCTGCAAATGCTGCGCCCAGTACACCTGAATACCGCCCTCGACCGCCGCCGGGCCGAAAATAAATGGACCGTAGACGAAGTGGTGCAGGCCCGTTGGGATCAAAATGCGTTCCAGGAAGGTATAAACCCACACGCCCAGCGCCCCGGCGGAGCGTAAAAACGCCTGCAACGACTCAATGCCCATCTGCACTTTTGGCCAGCCGAGCAGCGTCAGCCAGGCGCACGGAATCATCACGAAGAAGGCGATGATCACCACAAACGAGGTGCCCTGGAAGATGCCTAAAAATACCGGCAGCTGTTTATCGAAATAGCGGTTGTGGATGGCGGTCACCAGCCCGGAAATCACAATCGCGCCGATAATGCTGGTATCGAGGGTTTTGATCCCGGCAATCATCGCCAGCCCGCTTCCCGCGGTAGGCTCGGCCATAAAGTTCACGCCAAAGAACTGACCCCAGGTCATACCCATTGCGTTGATAAAGTAGTTCCAGGTCAGGAAGCTAATCAGCACCGCCAGACACGCCCGGCCCTGCGCCTGTTTGGCGAGGCCGATCGGTAAGCCGACGGCGAAAATCAGCGGCATATTACGAAAGACCGCCCAGCCGCCCTCTTCAATGATGTGGACGATTTGGGCAAATAAATGATCGGGTGCCGTTAAGGCCTCGCCCACAAAAAGCGGATTGCGCAGCATGATGGCAATTCCGACCACCATGCCTGCGAAAGGGAACAACAGCACCGGGGTAAACATGGCGCCGCCAAAACGTTGTATTTGACTGAGCATCTTTAAATCCTCATGTAACAACCTGTAGGGGGTTTGGCCTTATTGGTTTTGTGCTGGCCTGAAATGAGAATAAAAATTTACTCAGCGGCTCACACCGCGCACCGCTGCGTTCCGTGATCGCATTCATGGTTTTAATTTGCCCACTCAGGTCTACTTTCATTTCAAAATATGGACATGTTAAGACGCGATGCACGACTGAATACGCGCAGAGAGGTCTACAGGTGATCTACAAATCCATTGCCGACAGATTACGTCTGCGGCTCAATTCGTCGGATTACAATGTCGGCAGCCCGCTGCCCGGCGAAAAAGCGCTGGCGCAGGAGTTTGGCGTGGCGCGGATGACCATTCGCAAGGCCATCGATTTGCTGGTCGGCTGGGGGCTGGTGGTACGCCGTCACGGCAGCGGCACCTTTGTTGCGCGCAAGGATGTTCACCATGAAACCACCAATCTGACCGGGCTGGTGGAGGTGTTGCGCCAGCAGGGTAAAGAGGTGCAGAGCAAGGTATTGCAGTTTGAAGTGATGCCCGCCCCGCCCGCCATCGCCAGCCAGCTGCGTATTCAGATTGACGAGCGGATCTACTTTTCGCGTCGGGTGCGTTACGTGGAGGGAAAACCGCTGATGCTGGAAGACAGCTTTATGCCCGTGAAGCTGTTCCGCAACCTGTCGCTGGCGCACCTTGAAGGATCGAAGTTTGATTACATCGAGAAGGAGTGCGGGATCACTATCAGCGGGAACTACGAGAGCCTGACGCCGGTGCTGGCTGACCGGCAGCTGGCGAATCTGATGAACTTACCGGAACAGACGCCGCTGCTGCGCATTACGTCCTTGTCCTACAGCGACAGCGGCGAGTTCCTGAATTACTCCGTGATGTTCCGCAATACCAGCGATTACCAGGTGGACTACCATCTGCGGCGTATCCACCCGGACGCGTTGTTAGCCTATCCCCCAGAACAGCACGGCCAGTAGCTGCGGCGTGATGATACGCAGGAACATCACCAGCGGATAAACGGTGGCGTAGGAGAGTGCCGCCGCGCCGCTGGTGGCGTGCAGATTGTTGGCGAAGGCCAGCGCCGGAGGATCGGTCATGGAGCCGGCCAGCATGCCGCACAGGGTCAGGTAGTTCATCTTCGCGAAGATCCGCGCCAGAATCCCGACCGTCAGCAGCGGAACCGCCGTGATGATAATTCCGTAGCCAATCCAGCTTATCCCCTCGCCCTGCGTCAGAGTGTGGATAAAGTCGCCGCCAGATTTCAGCCCCACTACCGAGAGGAACAGCACAATGCCCAACTCGCGCAGGGCCAGGTTGGCGCTTGGCGGCATGAACCAGTACAGCTTCCCGATACAGCCGATACGCCCCAAAATCAGCGCCATGATCAGCGGCCCGCCCGCCAGACCGAGCTTAAGCGCTACCGGGAATCCGGGCACGTAGAGGGGAATTGAGCCGAGCAGCACCCCCAGCCCGATACCGATAAACACCGGCAGCATCTGCACCTGCTGCAATTTTTGCTGCGCATTGCCGACCATATCGGCGACGGCGTCGATGGACGACGGGCGCCCTACCAGATTGAGGATATCGCCAAACTGCAGGCTGGCATCCGGGCTGGCGACCAGCTCGACGCCCGCACGATTCAGGCGTGAGATCACTACGTCGTAGCGCTCTTTTACCTGCAGATCGCGGATTTTTTTGCCCAATACCTGCTCGTTGGTGACCACAACGCGTTCCACGCGCATGTCAGTGCCACGCGTCGAGAGGGAGGTGTCTACCTCCTGGCCGATCACCAGTTGCGCGCTGTGCAGATCGCCGGGCTGGCCGACCAGGTGCAATAAGTCCCCGAGCTGAATCACAGTGCCGGGGGACGGCACCATCAGCATTTCGTCCCGCTTGAGGCGCGAGCAGATGATATTGACGCTGTTCAGAATCGGCACATCCTGAATCGCCATGTGGTTAAGATTGGGGTTTTCGACGCGAATGTTGATGGTTTTGATCAGCATGTGGCCGTTGGTGATCGTGGATTCATGCTTTTTGGCTTCGTCGTCCACGTTGATACGAAACAGCACGCGCACCAGCCACATGGTCAGCAGAATGCCGCAAATGCCAAACGGGTAAGCCATCGCATAGCTCATCCCCATCTGATCCACTACGCCGGGCGCAATGCCCAGATCGCGCAGAATTTGCTGTCCGGCCCCCAGCGCAGGAGTATTGGTGACCGCGCCGGAGAAAATCCCCAGCACCACCGGGAGCGGAATATCAAAGATTTTATGCAGAATGGCGGTGACGAGGCCGCCCATGACGACAATGCCGAGAGCAAAGAGATTCAGCCGCAGCCCGGAGACGCGCAGCGAGGCGAAAAACCCAGGCCCGACCTGAATGCCGATGGTGTAGACGAAGAGGATCAGGCCGAATTCCTGAATGAAGTGCAGCATTTCAGCGCTGAGGGTTAACCCAAGCTGATCGGCGAAATGGCCGACAAAAATACCGCCGAAAAGCACTCCGCCAATGCCAAATCCGACACCGCGGATTTTGATATTGCCAATCCACAGCCCAACCACTGCAACCAGGGCCAACACGCTAACCGTTAACGCGATATCACTCATGACCTTTTCCCTGCGCATATCCTTAGTGATTAAGGGGATTCTCGCAGAGGTTATGGGGTTTGTATGGGCGATGGCGCACAAAAAAGCCCCGCGAAAGCGGGGCTTAGTCGTTTGCTTTGCCCGCAGACACTGCCCTTGAGCAGGCCTGCGGGTTTTGTTGGCCGGGAAAGCGTAGCGCCTTCCGACACAAATTAGCTGTTCAGCGCCGGACGTTCGCTGATGGCGATTTTCTGCGGTGCCAGTGCTTCCGGCACGTTGCGCGTCAAATCAATGTGCAACAGCCCGTTGGTAAAGGTCGCACCGGAGACTTCCATATGGTCAGCCAGGGTAAAGCTCAGGCTAAACGGCTGAGTCACCAGGCCCTGATGCAGCCACTGGGTCTCGGTTTGTGGTTTTTCCGGCGTCCCTTTCACCGTCAGGCGCGCGCCTTCGAGCTGGATATCGAGATCCTCCTGACGGAATCCGGCCAGCGCCAGCGTGATGCGGTAGTGGTTGTCATCGCTTTTTTCGATGTTGTACGGCGGAAAACTCTGTTGTTCAGCCGTGCTTTGCAGGGCGTTAGCCAGTTTGTCAAAACCAATCCACTGACGCAGCAGGGGGGATAAATCGTAGTTACGCATTGTTAATCTCCTTCTGAGAAGCGAGTTAAGCACTGTTTTTAGTGCGCAGTTGTTCCTGCAAATCCACATGGATTCGCACAGGCTCCCGTTTCGGCAAGCCACTCTGGATGGGCCGCGCGAGCGACCCGTTTAAATTAGTTGATCTCGATACGGCGCGGTTTTTTCTCTTCCGGAATCACACGTTCCAGATCGATAAACAGCAGACCGTTCACCAGGTTTGCACCGTAAACGTGGATGTTTTCGGCGAGCTGGAATTTGCGTTCAAAGTTGCGCTCAGCAATGCCCTGGTAGAGATAGGTACGTTCTTTCTGCTCTGCCGTGTGTGCGCCTTTCACCACCAGCAGGTTGTCCTGCGCGGTGATTTCCAGTTCGCTCTCAGCGAAACCGGCGACAGCAATGGCAATGCGGTAGTGGTTTTCGTCAACCAGCTCAACGTTGTATGGAGGGTAACCGTTACCCTGGCTTTGGTTATTTTCTAAATGGTTGAACAGGCGATCAAAACCAATAGCAGAACGGTACAGCGGGGAAAAATCGAAATTACGCATAAATCAACGCTCCTGAAATCAGCGAGTAATGTTTGCCTTCCACCATGGACAGGCCGTTGTGCCACCAAACACCCATCAGGCGTGTTCGTTCTTCGGCTACACAGATAAAGTGGGTCTGATTCCGATCATTTCAAGAGGTTAAATGCGAGATTTTTTTGCACTTTGCTGGGTCTCGCATAGACTGGGACTACAGCACAAAGAGTGAAATTGCGATGGCTGCCACAGAGCGGCGCTTTCCAGCTATTCTTTTCGCACATGGCTCGCTATAACTCGATATTGCGGTTATGTCTCGCCATTAACATTGATTAACAGATGATGAATAATGTTCTGATAAAGCTGACAACATGCAGCGTAGTGGTATTACTTTGCGGGTGTTCGAGCGTGATGTCTCACACCGGCGGTAAAGAAGGAACATATCCGGGCACGCGCGCCAGCGCGAATATGATTTCGGATGATGAGACGAACTGGGGCACCAAATCCCTGGCGATTCTGGATCTGCCGTTTACAGCGGTGCTGGATACGCTGTTAGTCCCGTGGGATCTGTTCCGCACCGATAGCTCGGTGCGTTCACGCGTGGAAAAAAGCGAAAAGCAGAATATGGCCACCAACAGCGTTATCCCGCCCGCTGAGATGACAGCGCCCTGATTACTTCCCGGTTTCCGTGACCCAAAGCTGACGGAAACCGGCCGTCTCTTCCATCCACGCCACATAACGACCATCCGGCGAGAACACCACCGCATCACCCGAGGGCGGATTGCCGTGATCGGACGTCAAAAACGTCACTTCACCGCTTCGCGCATCGCAGCAGGCGATGCGGTTGTCCAGCACAAATCCCAGCGCTTCCCCCGACGGATGCCAGTTAAACGCCGACTGAATATCGCGGGTGTTATGCGTCAGCTGGCGCGGCTTACCACCCTCTGGCGCGATAAGCCATAGCTGCACAATGCCGCGCTCATCGCGCATCAAAAATGCGATTTCATCGCCCTGCGGATGGCTGCGCACCCAGTGGCGCGGCACGTTGACCAGCCCCGGATAGCGGTTTTCATGGGTAAACGTTAAGCGCCGCTGCACCACGCCAGCAGGCGGCGCGGGCAGGGTTTGCTCCGTCCCTTCCAGCGGTTCGTCGCCCGCCCGTTTCCAGCCTGCCTCATCGTCTGGAAGATCGACGATAAACAGCTCCGGCACTTTTTCACCGCGTTCAGAGAGCGTGTCGCCGATAAAGGCCAGCTGGCGGTTACCCATCCAGCCCTCTTCATAGGCGCGGTTGATCTCATCGCTGCCAGGCCGTGGCGTAGGCGTCGTGCGACTGATCAGTACGCTCCAGAACGTTCCGGCATATTCGCGCGGATGATTGCCCTGTGGCGTCACCGGGCCGAACGGCGCGGCGACGCCGACATTGCGCAGATCCAGCGTCACGTCGCGTTCGTGCATCACATGGTCGTTATAGGTAAAACTGACCCGTTGCCCGTTGGGGCTAAAGACGTGAACGTGGCTCCCGCCGCGCAGCGCGCCGGGGGTATAGGGCGCAGTGATGTCCATGGCATCGAGATTACTGACTTCGCCGTTGCGGGCAATCACACCGCGACGATGGTGAAAGTCGTAGTGCCAGCCCGCATCTGGGTTTTCCGGGCCGTGAATAAAGACGTACTGTTCCTCAAGAGGATGAACGGTCACCACGCCCACGTGCGCGCCATTTTGAGCGCGGTAAATAACCTCGGTTTCGCCCGTCTTCACGTTGACTCGCTCGATCGTCTCGCCCGTAAAGGACGCGCCGGACGGTCGCACGTCAAACGCCAGCCATTGGCTGTCAGGCGTCCAGGTATTGGTATTCGTGAGTTGGTGATGACGGGGAGCGAAGGTGATTTGTTTCATGGAGAGACCCTGATGCGCGGTTATCGCATCAGGGTAAAGCATCGCGAAGATTTAGCCTACTCGTTTAACATCGCCGACCAGCAGGATGTAGGAGAGCGCGCCAATCAGGGTGATGACGGAGATGTAGGTCAGAGCAGGTGCAAAGCCGTGCGCCTGCGCCAGATAGCCAATGACCAGCGGAACGGTGATACCGCCTAACCCGCCGGCAAAGTTAAACACGCCTCCGGTGAGGCCAATCAGACGCATCGGTGCCAATGAGGAGACCAGCGACCAGGTGATGGACGCAAAACCGTTGCCGAAGAACGCCACCGCCATCAGCACGGTGATCCACACCGGGTCATTGGTGTAGTTCGCGCCCATGATGCAGGTGGAGAGCAGCAGGCCAAAGATGATTGGCAGCTTGCGCGAGAAACCAATCGAGAAGCCTTTGCGCACTAACATATCGGCAATCCAGCCCGATAACAGCACCCCCACGAACGCTGCCAGGAACGGAACCGTGGTCATGAAACCGGCTTTCAGCGCGGTGATGCCTTTTTCCTGGGTCAGGTAGTTCGGGAACCAGGTCAGGAAGAACCACAGGGTAGACGCAATCGCGAACTGCCCGAGATAAACGCCCACCAGCTTGCGGTGGAAAACCAGTTTCCAGTCACTTTTGGTCAGGCGGGTGCGCCCCTTGCTTTCAATCTGCGCATCGCCATCCACCAGACCGCCCCCCTGCTCGATGTAATTCAGTTCTGCGGATGTGATGCCTTTGGTTTTACGCGGTGACTGATAGACCTTAAACCAGACAAACGACCAGATAATCCCGACGCCGCCGGTGATGATGAACACCCAGTGCCAGCTCAGCGACTCCTGGATCCAGATCAGCAGCGGCGTGAGGAACGCCAGGCCTACAAACTGTCCTGAGGTGTAGAACCCCACCGCCGAGGCGCGTTCATGCTCCGGGAACCAGCTGGTCACCATGCGATTGTTGGTCGGGAAAGCGGGCGCTTCGAAGATCCCGGTGATGGCACGCAGGCCAATCAGCGACAGCAGTCCGGTGGCAAAGCCCTGGAACAGGGTGGCAACGGACCAGCCAAAAATCGCGATGCAGTAGGTGGTGCGAGAGCCTAAGCGGTCCAGCACACGTCCACCAGGGATCTGGCACAGGGTATACATCCAGGCAAACGCCGAGAAGATGTAGCCCATCTCGGTTTTCGAAATGCCAAACTCTTCCTGAATATGCGCGGACGCCACGGCCAGGTTGGCGCGGTCAACGTAGCAAATCACCACGGTAATAAAAATCATCAGCAGCGTCAGGTAACGACGACGGCCTGTTTTTGCGGTAGTCACAGAAATATCCATTAATCTGTCTCCAGATTTTGGGCATAGCGATACACGTCACCATGCCCTGTAAGTTACAGAGGGTTATGTTTTTGTAGGTAAGAATTTTTGCCCGGGAATATGGCGCTGACCGGGCTTACGAAATGGTGATCACCACTCCGCTACGCTACCATCCGAATATCGCCACAGCGGGTTACGCCAGTCGGAGGCGTTTTTACTCAGCTCAATCACTTTGGCTTCGTCAATGTCCACGCCCAGACCCGGTTTGGTTAACGGTTTGAAGAACCCGCCTTCCATGTTGAAGTCTTCTTTGTTTTTCACAAAATCGAGCAGCTCAGCACCTTTGTTGTAATGGATGCCCATGCTCTGCTCCTGGAATACCGCGTTACGCGAGACGAAGTCCACGTGCAGACAGGCGGCCAGGGCAATCGGTCCCAGCGGACAGTGTGGTGCCAGCGCCACGTCGTAAGCTTCGGCCATACCAGCGATTTTGTAGCATTCGGTGATACCCCCGGCGTGGGACAGATCCGGCTGCAGAATCGCCAGGCCGCCCGCTTCCAGCACGCGTTTGAATTCGAAGCGCGAGAACATACGTTCGCCCGCCGCGATGGGAATATGGGTCTGTGCCGCCAGCTTCGGATAGTACTCGGCCTGCTCCGCCAGTACCGGCTCTTCGATAAACAGCGGGCGATACGGCTCCAGCTCTTTGATCAGCACTTTCGCCATCGGCGCGCTGACGCGACCGTGGAAATCGAGGCCAAACTCAATCTCATTGCCAAAGGCTTCGCGGATTTGCGCCACCGTATTCACGGCGTTATCCACCGCGCGGGAGCTGTCAATGACGCCCATCTCTTCGCAGCCGTTAAGCTTGAAGGTATCAAAGCCAATTTTGCGCAGCGTTTTGATGCCGTCGATCACCTCTGCCGGACGGTCACCGCCGACCCAGCTGTAGGCTTTAATTTTGTCGCGCACCAGACCGCCCATTAGCTGCCAGACCGGAGCGTTCAGCACTTTGCCTTTGATATCCCACAGTGCCTGATCGATACCGGCGATGGCGCTCATCAGGATCGGGCCGCCGCGATAAAATCCACCGCGATACATTACTTGCCACAGGTCGTTAATACGCGCCGGGTCCTGACCGATCAGGAACTCTTTCAGCTCATGCACCGCCGCTTCGACGGTACGCGCGCGGCCTTCAATTACCGGCTCGCCCCAGCCGACGACGCCTTCGTCGGTTTCGATTTTTAGAAACATCCAGCGCGGGGGTAAACGGTACGTGGTGATGTTGGTAATTTTCATTTCACTGCCTCTCGATACGCCTTAACAAACGCGGCTGCCTGCGCTGCGGTACGCTCAACGGACTGCCCGGCGCGATAGAGATCGCTGCCAAGCCCTGCCCCTGCACAACCAGCATTCAGCCACTGCGTCAGGTTTTCCGGCGTCACGCCCCCCACGGCAAAGACCGGAACATCAGCCGGAAGTACCGCTTTCAGCGCTTTGATGTAATCCGGGCCGAAGGCCGACGACGGGAAAATTTTCAGCGCCTGAGCGCCCGCATCCAGTGCGGTAAAGGCTTCGGTGGCAGTAGCACAGCCAGGGCAGACGGTCATGCCGTAACCTACCGCGCGGCGGATGACCTCAGGCTGAATGTTGGGCGTGACGATAAGCTTGCAGCCCATACTGGCGAGTTGCTCGACCTGCTCGGGTTTTAAGACCGTACCCGCGCCAATTAGCGCTCTGTCGCCAAACGCGTCCACCACTGCCGGGATGCTCTTTTCCCACTGCGGTGAATTGAGCGGAATTTCCACTGCGTCAAATCCGGCGTCGATGACTGCACCCACGTGTGCGAGCGCGTCGTCCGGCGTAATGCCGCGCAAAATCGCGATGAGAGGGAGATTAGTTTGCCACTGCATGAGCGATGCTCCTTATACCTGCCTGGAATGCCACGTCGCCTTCAAGCGTTGAAACTTCGCGACCCCAGGCGCGAAACGCCTGCTGGTAACGAGCGGTTAACGATGAACCCGCGACAAGGGTGATGTCCTGCTGCCCGGCGAACTGCTCGCCCAGGGTGGCGACTTCTGCGCCAATCAGCAGACCGGAGAGAAATTCGCTGACCTGTTCACGCGAGAGAGTCCCCAGCACGTGTGAAGCGCGAACTTCAAAAAGTTGTGGCAGAACGGCAGGCGAAGCGAGACCGCGTGCAAGCCCGGCAGCAAAAGCCTCAGGAGAGGGTTGCTGTTCCGGCAGGCCCGCGCCCACCAGCGAATGGCGCAGCAGCACGTGATGCAATTCGCCGGTCAGTACGGTCCGGAAATCGTGGATCTGCTCCGCGTCGGCTTGCACCCATTTGCAGTGCGTGCCGGGCATAACATAGACAGAAGAAGGAGAAAGGGTGCGCGCGCCGAGCAGCTGTGTCTCTTCGCCACGCATCACGTTATGGTTATCGTCACGGGAAACGCAAAGCCCGGGAATAATCCAGATATTGTCGCCAACGGACGTTAACGTCTCACCAATGGCAGAGAAATGGGCAGGAACAGGCAAGTACGGCGCGACTTTCCAGCCCACGTTGCTGCCTACCATCCCTGCCATGACCACCGGTGTCGCGCCTTCGCGCCAGTTTTCAGTGACTTCTGCTAACACCGCCTGAGGGGATTTACCGTTCAGGCGCGTGACGCCTGATTCTGATTGCCTGCTTTCCAGGCATTTATCGCCTTCATAAAGCCAGGCGCGCAGATTGGTCGATCCCCAGTCAATAGCGATGTAGCGAGATGTCATGTGATTTCCTTTAACCTTCGTGTCGAGCTGGCGATCATGGCGAGCGCCGCTTGCTCTGCCGCATTGCTGTCCTGATGTCGTATCGCATCAAACAGCACTTTATGTTCCTGCAGGGTCTTGGGCATGTTGGCCTCATCCCCCATCCAGGTCCGTTCAAAAACTGCGCGCTGTAGCGAGCTGATCGCCACGCTAAGCTGCTGTAAAACCGGGTTATGCACTGATTCCAGCACCGCCTCGTGATAGCGGATATCCGCTTCGTTAAAGGCGTCCCTGTCCTGGTTGTTGGCGATCATGTCGTTGAGCGCCGCTTCGATCTGGGCCAGGTCCCCTGATGTCGCCCGCTCGGCTGCCCAGCGGGCAATTGCCGGTTCCACCAGGTTTCGTACCTCACTCATCGCACCGATGAGCTGCGGGTCGTCGTCGTTTGCCAGCACCCACTGCAGAACGTCGGTGTCGAGGTAGTTCCACTGCTTACGCGGGGCGACAAAGGCGCCGCGATAACGCTTCATGTCGATCAGCCGTTTCGCCATTAGCGAGCGAAACACTTCGCGGATGATGTTGCGCGAGGTTTCAAACTCCTCGCACAGCTCGGCCTCGGCGGGGAGCGGCGAACCCGGTACGTACTTACCGCTGACAATCTGATTGCCCAGCGCGATGACGATGCGGTCGGTTTTGTTGAGAGTCATGGAGAATCCTTGTTTCTTTTGTCCATCACTACTTTACCGCGACCGATGAGTTTCACCTCACTTTTGCAGTACAAACGTGAGGTCGTTCGTCAATTCCATGGTCGTAATGTAGTACAATCACATTGTGTTGTACTACAATCTAGATCACAAAAAGAACAACCCATCGATCGACAGGCAAAAAAAAGCCCCGGTTAATCGCCGGGGCTGATGCGTTTGAGACGGTTTAGTTCAGCACGAACTTCTCGATCGCGTAGGCTACGCCATCTTCGAGGTTAGATTTGGTGACGAAGTTGGCCACTTCTTTCACCGACGGGATCGCGTTTTCCATTGCCACGCCCATACCCGCGTATTCGATCATCGCGATGTCATTTTCCTGATCGCCCAGGGTCATGATCTCTTCCGGCTTGATGCCCAGCGTATCGGCCAGCGATTTCACGCCGGTGCCTTTATTGACGCGTTTATCAAGGATTTCGAGGAAGTACGGCGCGCTTTTCAGCACGGTGTATTTCTCTTTCACTTCCGCCGGGATGCGGGCGATAGCCTGATCCAAAATCGCAGGCTCATCAATCATCATCACCTTCAGGAACTGCGTGGCCGGGTCCATATTTTCCGGCTCGCAGAACACCAGCGGAATGGTCGCCACGAAGGATTCATGTACGGTGTAGTAGCTGATTTCGCGGTTCGCGGTGTACAGCGTGTTGCGATCGAGCGCGTGGAAGTGAGAACCCACTTCGCGGGACAGTTTTTCCAGGTACAGGTAATCGTCATAGCTCAACGCCGTTTGCGCGACCGTGCTGCCATCGCTGGCGTTCTGCACCAGCGCACCGTTGTAGGTGATGCAGTAATCGCCCGGTTGTTCCATGTGCAGCTCTTTCAGATAGCTGTGAACACCGGCATACGGACGCCCCGTGGTCAGTACCACGTTCACGCCTTTCGCACGAGCGGCGGCAATCGCATTTTTAACGGCAGGAGAGATAGTGTGGTCTGGCAGCAGCAGCGTGCCGTCCATATCGATTGCAATGAGTTTGATGGCCATGAGATCCCCGATTTAAATGAGTCTGTCCTCATGCTAACGCGATTCCGCACAGAAAACAGTAAAAGAGTCGTCGGGAAAGGGGATGGGATTTAAAGAGGAGATTCCTCTTTTGCAGGCAAAGAAAAGCCCGGTGAGGCTACACCTACCGGGCTTACAGAATCGACGGCCTGAATTAAATGTCGATATTCGCGGCTTTCAATGCGTTCTCTTCGATGAAGGCGCGGCGCGGTTCAACGGCGTCGCCCATCAGGGTAGTGAACAGCTGGTCAGCAGCGATCGCATCTTTCACGGTCACGCGCAGCATGCGGCGGCTTTCCGGATCCATGGTGGTTTCCCACAGCTGATCCGGGTTCATTTCGCCCAGACCTTTATAACGCTGAATGGAGAGACCACGACGGGACTCTTTCACCAGCCACTCCAGCGCCTGCTCGAAGCTGGCAACCGGCTGACGGCGTTCGCCACGTTCGATAAACGCGTCTTCTTCGATAAGACCACGCAGTTTTTCGCCCAGCGTGCAGAGACGACGGTATTCGCCACCGGTCACAAACTCGTGATCCAGCGGATAGTCGGTGTCTACGCCGTGTGTACGTACGCGGATGATTGGCTCGAACAGGTGCTGTTCAGCGTTCTCGCGAACGTCAAACTGCCACATGCTGCCGTGCTGCTCGCTTTCGTTCAGCTCAGTCACCAGGGCGTTCACCCAGCGCGTCACTTTCTGCTCGTCGCTGAGATCGGCTTCAGCCAGCGTCGGCTGATAAACCAGCTCTTTCAGCAGCGTGCGCGGGAAGCGACGCTCCATACGACCAATCATTTTCTGCGTCGCATTGTACTCAGAGACCAGTTTCTCCAGTGGCTCACCCGCCAGCGCCGGAGCGTGGGCATTCGCATGCAGGGTCGCGCCATCCAGAGCGATAGAGATCTGATACTGATCCATCGCTTCGTCGTCTTTAATGTACTGTTCCTGCTTGCCTTTCTTCACTTTGTACAGCGGTGGCTGTGCAATGTAGATGTGGCCGCGTTCAACGATTTCTGGCATCTGACGGTAGAAGAAGGTCAGCAGCAGCGTACGGATGTGTGAACCATCGACGTCCGCATCGGTCATGATGATGATGCTGTGATAGCGCAGTTTGTCCGGGTTGTACTCGTCGCGACCGATGCCACAGCCGAGGGCAGTGATCAGCGTCGCCACTTCCTGAGAGGAGAGCATTTTGTCAAAGCGCGCCTTCTCAACGTTCAGGATTTTACCTTTCAGCGGCAGAATCGCCTGGTTCTTACGGTTACGGCCCTGCTTCGCAGAACCGCCCGCGGAGTCCCCTTCCACCAGGTACAGTTCGGAGCGAGCCGGATCGCGTTCCTGGCAGTCCGCCAGTTTGCCCGGCAGACCGGCCAGATCCAGCGCACCTTTACGACGGGTCATTTCACGGGCTTTACGCGCCGCTTCACGGGCACGCGCCGCATCAATGATTTTGCCGACAACGATTTTCGCGTCAGACGGGTTTTCCAGCAGGTATTCGCTCAGCAGTTCGTTCATCTGCTGTTCAACCGCAGATTTCACCTCGGAAGAGACCAGTTTGTCTTTGGTCTGAGAGGAGAATTTCGGGTCTGGCACTTTCACGGAAACCACAGCAATCAGGCCTTCACGGGCATCGTCACCGGTGGCGCTGACTTTCGCTTTTTTGCTGTAGCCTTCTTTATCCATGTAGGCGTTAAGGGTACGGGTCATGGCTGTACGGAAGCCGACCAGGTGCGTACCGCCGTCGCGCTGTGGAATGTTGTTGGTGAAGCAGTAGATATTTTCCTGGAAACCGTCGTTCCACTGCAGCGCCACTTCCACGCCGATACCGTCTTTTTCGGTAGAGAAGTAGAAGATATTTGGGTGGATCGGCGTTTTGTTCTTGTTGAGGTACTCAACAAACGCCTTGATGCCGCCTTCGTAGTGGAAATGATCTTCTTTACCGTCGCGCTTATCGCGCAGACGGATGGACACGCCGGAGTTCAGGAACGACAGCTCGCGCAGACGTTTTGCCAGAATGTCGTATTCGAAGTCAGTCACATTAGAGAAGGTTTCGTGGCTCGGCCAGAAACGCACGGTGGTCCCGGTTTTTTCCGTTTCGCCAGTAACCGCCAGCGGTGCCTGTGGCACGCCGTGGGTATACACCTGGTGATGGATTTTACCTTCGCGGTAGATAACCAGCTCCAGCTTCTGCGACAGGGCGTTAACAACGGAAACGCCCACGCCGTGCAGGCCGCCGGACACTTTATAGGAGTTGTCATCGAATTTACCGCCTGCGTGCAGGACGGTCATGATCACTTCCGCAGCGGATACGCCCTCTTCCGGGTGAATGCCGGTCGGAATACCACGGCCATCATCCTGTACGGAAACGGAGTTATCGCCGTGGATGGTGACGATAATATCTTTACAGTGACCCGCGAGCGCTTCGTCGATAGCGTTATCCACAACCTCGAATACCATGTGGTGCAGACCGGTGCCGTCATCGGTATCGCCGATATACATACCTGGGCGCTTACGCACCGCATCCAGTCCTTTCAGGACTTTGATACTGGAGGAGTCATAAGAATTCGACATCAACGTTTCTCGCTCATTTAATCTTGGGTTAATCCGTTATTTTACCCTTTTCCACGGTGAACATCTTCGAATTTTTGTCCGACATGTCCATAACGTGTTCAGCGCTAATGGCGCTGACGAAAACCTGCGACTGCGTGGCTTTTAAGCGGCTGGCAAGCAGTCCGCGCCGTGCATCGTCGAGTTCCGAGGCAAAATCATCAATTAGATACAGGCAACGTCGCCCACTCTCGCGAGTTAAAAACTCACCCTGCGCCAGGCGCAGTGCGCACATCAAAAGCTTGAGTTGCCCGCGCGACAGCGTGTCTTCCACCGGCGCACCGTCGGCGCGAATGCGGAAATCCGCTTTGTGCGGGCCGTGTGCGGTGTAGGTCAGCATACGGTCACGCTCGAAGCCTTTCTCCAGCACCTCGGCATAATCCGTCTCTTTCTCCCAGCCACGCTGAAAGGAGAAGGTCAGAGAAAACTCGGGCAAAAACTGTTTACAGGTATCAGCCATATCTTCGGCGATACCTGCGCTGTATTCGGCACGCCAGCGGCTGATTTGTTCCGCAAGCGGAACCAATTCCATATCCCACGGGCGCAACTGGGCATAGCGGGTCACCTGACGCAGCGCGGCGTTGCGCTGCTTAAGCAGCCGTTTCAGGTTGCTCCAGGCAGTAAAGAAACCCGCTTCGTTGTGAAAGCATCCCCAGTCGAGGAAGGCTCTTCGGTATTTGGGGCCGCCATTGAGTAATGTAAACCCCTCTGGCGTAATCAGCTGCATGGGCATCAGCAGCGCCAGTTCAGCCACTTTATGGCCGTCGGTGCCGTCGATACGCACTTTGCTGTCGCCCAGCTTGTCTTTCGTCAGGCCAATCGAGGTTTCACGCTCGCTGCCCTGAAGTCGTCCGTGCAGCACGAATGCGTCCTGCTCGTGACGAATAACGCGACCAATCTGCAGGCTGCGAAACGCACGACCATGGCCAAGCGTGTAGATGGCTTCCAGCACGCTGGTTTTGCCGCTACCGTTCGCGCCAACCAGGAAATTAAAGCCGGGGGATAAAGCGAGATCCGCGCTTTCGATGTTGCGAAAGTCGCGGATCAGCAAGCGGGTGAGCGACATTACAGTCTCATTGGCATGACAACATAAGCCGCGCTTTGGCTGGCAGCATCTTCAATCTGTACGCTTGAAACCGAATCGGTCAGCAGAATGCGCACGTTTTCGCATTTGAGCGCATTGAGCACATCCAGCACGTAGCTGACGTTAAAGCCGATTTCCATTTCGGTACCGGCGTAGGTGACGTCCAGAATCTCTTCTGCCTCTTCCTGCTCCGGGTTGTTTGCGGTGATTTTGATCTGGTTTTCACTCACATACAGGCGCACGCCGCGGAATTTCTCGTTAGAGAGGATCGCCGCACGGGCAAAGGCCTGTTTGAGGATATCGCAGCCCGCTTCCAGCGTTTTGTCGGGATTTTTCGGCAATACGCGGCGATAATCCGGGAAACGACCGTCAACCAGCTTCGACGTGAAGATAAAATCACCCACGTGAGCGCGAATATTATTGCTGCCGATCTGTACGCGCAGCGGAGTATCACCGCCGTCGAGCATACGCATCAGCTCAATCACACCTTTACGCGGGACGATCACCGAATGGTTGGGCAGCGTTACGCCAATCGGCATGGAACAGACTGCCAGACGGTGGCCGTCTGTCGCCACGGTACGCAGTTCTTCACCTTCGGTTTCGAACAACATGCCGTTTAAGTAATAGCGAACGTCCTGATGCGCCATCGAGAACTGGGTCGCTTCAATCAGACGTTTCATCGTCGCCTGCGGCAGGGTGAATTCGACTTCACTCTGCCAGTCGTCCAGATTCGGGAAGTCCGCGGCAGGCAGTGTAGAGAGTGAGAAACGGCTGCGACCAGAGCGAACCAGAATACGGTCGCCTTCCAGCTGGACAGCAATTTCAGCGCCTTCCGGCAGCCCACGGCAGATATCAAAGAACTTACGCGCCGGAACGGTGGTGGCACCCGCATCATGCGGTTGAGAAAGTGTCACGCGCGCGACCATTTCCATTTCGAGGTCTGTGCCGGTCAGCGACAGCGTACCGTCAGCGACCTGAAGCAGCAGGTTTCCAAGAATAGGCAGCGTCGGGCGGCCACCTAATGGGCCACTCACCTGTTGCAGCGGTTTTAATAAATGTTCACGTTCAACGGTAAATTTCATAGCATCACGATGATAATGTTCTGATTAAATTGGAGAAATCTTCTTTTATGTCGTGGCTTTCTTCGCGTAACTGCTCGATCTTGCGACAAGCGTGCAGCACGGTCGTATGGTCACGGCCACCAAACGCATCGCCGATTTCCGGCAGACTGTGGTTGGTTAATTCCTTCGCCAGCGCCATCGCCATCTGACGTGGTCTCGCCACCGAGCGGGAACGACGTTTAGACAACAAATCTGCCACTTTGATTTTGTAGTACTCAGCCACGGTCTTCTGAATATTGTCGATAGTGACCAGTTTTTCCTGTAACGCCAGCAGATCGCGCAGCGCTTCACGCACAAAATCGATGGTAATCGCCCGGCCAGTAAAGTTGGCGTTGGCGATCACGCGGTTCAGTGCGCCTTCGAGTTCACGCACGTTTGAACGCAGACGCTTCGCAATAAAGAACGCCACTTCACCCGGCAGGCGAATGTCGTTTTCATCGGCTTTTTTCATTAGGATCGCGACGCGGGTTTCCAGCTCCGGTGGCTCGATCGCCACGGTCAGGCCCCAGCCGAAGCGGGATTTCAGACGATCCTCAACTCCATTGATCTCTTTCGGGTAACGATCCGAGGTCAAAATGATCTGTTGGTTACCTTCCAGCAGGGCGTTGAAGGTGTGGAAAAACTCTTCCTGGGATCGTTCTTTATTCGCAAAGAACTGAATGTCATCGATCAGCAGCGCATCAACAGAACGGTAGTAGCGTTTAAACTCTTCGATCGCGTTGTTTTGCAGGGCTTTTACCATGTCCTGAACGAAGCGCTCGGAGTGCATATACACCACTTTCGCATTGGGCTTACGCGCCACAATGCCGTTGCCCACCGCGTGTAACAGGTGAGTTTTACCGAGACCCGTGCCGCCATACAGGAACAGCGGGTTATAGGCGCCGCCTGGGTTGTCCGCAACCTGACGAGCCGCCGCACGGGCCAGCTGGTTCGATTTACCCTCAACGAAGTTATCGAAGGTGTGCTTCACGTTAACGTTGGAGCGGTAGGTCGGTTCAGCCGGAGCCGGAACGTTGTCCCAGCCAGAACGCGCGGGCTGAATAATGCGCGGTGTCGGGACGTGAATCTGGGCCGGAGCCGCCACGTTTACCGTCTCTCTGACGGTTTGCGTGACCGGTTTAGTACCGACTTCAAAACGCAGCTGCGGGGCATCAGTGCCGCAGAAATCATTGAGCAATCCATTGATATTATTTAGGTATTTATCCCTTACCCAATCGAGCACGAAACGGTTTGGCGCATACAAAGCCAGCGTGTTATCGCTCAGTTCCGCCTGCAACGGGCGGATCCACATACTGAATTCTGTGGCTGGTAACTCATCCTGCAATCGGGCAAGACACTGCTGCCAAAGCGAAAGTGACACGGCGGACTCCACTCGAACAATAAAAGAAAGATACTGAATATTCGTGATTGTTGGCACACGTCGACAAGACCCTGTGCAAAGGGTGACGTGCGAATTGCTATCTGCAATTTTTACCTGACCAGACCCCTTTGGATCCCGATCAGGACCGCGGATCATAGCCTAAACTGAGCCAGAGATCTTCTGTTTCTCACAGATTCTTCCCGATTTATCCACAGGAAGATCCGAAACCGGGTAAGTGTAAACGATCCTGGAGGGAGTGCCCCACGATTTAGCCCGCATATTGGAAAAATTAATGAGCACAGACAATTTTTTGCTTAAAAGATCTAATGATGATCCTGGACGATCCTTGCGCTTTGGTTAGGAGGTCGTATAATCCCCCACCCGGCGCGTGATGCTCGTCCTCCGCGCGGGACGCTGCTCATTTTCCACACGAAATCGTGCGGAAATACGCGGGAAATAAGGAAAGAGAATTGACTCCGGAGTGTACAATTATTACAATCCGGCCTCTTTAATCACCCACGCTGAGGCGTTAGTCGTTCGATAATCGTTCGGGTATACGCGAAAGTCAGTGAATTTATTCAAGTTTAGGTAGAAATCGCCATGAAACGCACTTTTCAACCGTCTGTACTGAAGCGCAACCGTTCTCACGGCTTCCGTGCTCGTATGGCTAATAAAAATGGTCGTCAGGTTCTGGCACGTCGTCGTGCTAAAGGCCGTTCTCGTCTGACCGTTTCTAAGTAATAAAAGCTAACCCCTGGTGGTTAAGCTAGCATTTCCCAGGGAGTTACGTTTGTTAACTCCCACTCATTTCACTTTCGTCTTCCAGCAGCCACAACGGGCTGGCACGCCGCAAATCACCATCCTCGGCCGCCAAAATTCGCTGGGGCATCCCCGCATCGGTCTAACTGTCGCCAAGAAAAACGTTAAGCGTGCGCATGAACGCAATCGGATTAAACGTCTGACGCGTGAAAGCTTCCGTTTACGTCAACATGAACTGCCTTCAATGGATTTCGTGGTGGTGGCTAAAAAAGGGGTTGCCGACCTCGATAACCGTGCTCTCTCGGAAGCGTTGGAAAAACTATGGCGCCGCCATTGTCGCCTGGCTCAAGGGTCCTGATAGCCTGTATTCGGGTCTATCAGCGCCTGATCAGTCCGCTGCTCGGGCCGCATTGTCGTTTCACTCCAACCTGTTCCAGCTACGGAATTGAGGCATTGCGCAGGTTTGGAGTGATAAAAGGCAGTTGGTTGACGGTGAAACGCGTATTAAAATGCCACCCTTTACACCCTGGTGGTGACGACCCCGTCCCACCCGGACCATTTGATACCAGAGAACACTAACGATGGATTCGCAACGCAATCTTTTAGTCATCGCTTTGTTGTTCGTGTCTTTCATGATCTGGCAGGCATGGGAGCAGGATAAAAATCCTCAACCACAGCCGCAACAGACCACGCAGACAACGACCACCGTAGCGGGTAGCGCCGCCGACCAGGGCGTACCGGCCAGTGGCCAAGGGAAGCAGATTACGGTGAAAACCGATGTGCTTGAGCTGACTATCAACACCCGTGGTGGCGATATTGAGCAGGCACTGCTGCTGACTTACCCGAAAGAGCTGAAGTCAAACGAGCCGTTCCAGCTGCTGGAAACGACGCCTGAGTTCCTGTATCAGGCTCAGAGCGGTCTGACCGGTCGTGATGGCCCGGACAACCCGGCTAATGGCGCTCGTCCGCTGTATAACGTCGACAGTGACACCTTTGTACTGGCTGATGGTCAGAACGAACTCGCGATCCCGATGACTTACACTGACGCCGCGGGCAACACCTTCACCAAAACCTTCACCCTGAAACGCGGTGAGTATGCGGTGAATGTGGGCTATAACGTGCAGAACGCCGGTGAGAAACCACTGGAAGTTTCCACGTTTGGTCAGCTGAAGCAGTCCATCAATCTGCCGTCTCACCGTGACACCGGAAGCAGCAACTTTGCGCTGCATACCTTCCGTGGCGCGGCGTACTCCACGCCAGATACCAAGTACGAGAAATACAAATTCGACACCATCGCCGATAACGAAAACCTGAACGTCAGTGCTAAAGGCGGTTGGGTTGCGATGTTGCAACAGTATTTCGCGACAGCGTGGGTGCCAAATAACAACGGTACCAACAATTTCTACACTGCGAATCTGGGCAATGGCATTGCGGCTATTGGCTACAAATCGCAGCCGGTTCTGGTTCAGCCTGGTCAAACAGGTCAACTGGCCAGCACCCTGTGGGTCGGTCCTGAAATTCAGGACAAAATGGCAGCCGTGGCACCGCACCTGGATCTGACCGTCGATTACGGTTGGTTGTGGTTCATCTCTCAGCCGCTGTTCAAACTGCTGAAGTGGATCCACAGCTTCCTGGGTAACTGGGGCTTCTCCATCATCGTTATTACCTTCATCGTTCGTGGCATCATGTACCCGCTGACCAAAGCGCAGTACACCTCCATGGCGAAGATGCGTATGCTGCAGCCGAAGATTGCGGCGATGCGTGAGCGTCTGGGCGATGATAAACAGCGTCAGAGCCAGGAAATGATGGCCCTGTATAAAGCAGAGAAAGTAAACCCACTGGGTGGTTGCTTCCCGCTGCTGATTCAGATGCCAATCTTCCTTGCGCTGTACTACATGCTGATGGGTTCCGTTGAGCTGCGCCACGCGCCATTTGCTCTGTGGATCCATGACTTGTCTGCACAGGACCCGTACTACATCCTGCCGATCCTGATGGGCGTGACGATGTTCTTCATTCAGAAGATGTCGCCGACCACCGTGACCGACCCGATGCAGCAGAAGATCATGACCTTCATGCCGGTCATCTTCACCGTGTTCTTCCTGTGGTTCCCGTCAGGTCTGGTGCTGTACTATATCGTCAGCAACCTGGTGACCATCATCCAGCAGCAGCTGATCTACCGTGGTCTGGAAAAACGTGGCCTGCATAGCCGCGAAAAGAAAAAATCCTGATTCGGTAAGAGAACGCTAAAATAAGGGCGGTCATTTGACCGCCTTTTTTATTTGTATTTGACGAGACATCCCATGAGCCATAACGACACGATCGTCGCCCAGGCAACCCCACCGGGACGCGGTGGTGTAGGCATTCTGCGTATCTCCGGCCTCAAGGCGCGCGAGGTGGCCGAAGCCGTGCTGGGCAAACTGCCAAAGCCGCGTTACGCCGACTACCTGCCGTTTAAAGATGCAGACGGCACCGCGCTGGATCAGGGCATCGCGCTCTGGTTCCCAGGCCCAAACTCCTTTACCGGTGAAGACGTGCTGGAGCTGCAGGGCCACGGCGGTCCGGTGATCCTCGACCTGCTGTTAAAACGTATTCTGACCTTGCCGGGCCTGCGTATTGCTAAGCCGGGCGAGTTCTCCGAGCGTGCGTTCCTCAACGACAAGCTCGACCTGGCACAGGCCGAAGCCATTGCTGACCTGATCGACGCCAGCTCTGAACAGGCGGCACGTTCCGCCCTGAACTCCCTGCAGGGCGCGTTTTCCGCACGCGTGAACCATCTTGTGGAAGCACTCACTCACCTGCGAATCTACGTGGAAGCTGCCATCGACTTCCCCGATGAAGAGATCGACTTCCTCTCCGACGGTAAAATCGAAGCGCAGCTGAACAGCGTCATGTCCGATCTTGACGCCGTGCGCGCCGAAGCGCGTCAGGGCAGCCTGCTGCGCGAAGGGATGAAAGTGGTTATCGCTGGTCGCCCTAACGCCGGGAAATCGAGCCTGCTGAACGCCCTGGCGGGCCGCGAAGCGGCGATCGTGACGGATATTGCCGGCACGACCCGCGACGTACTGCGCGAACATATTCATATCGACGGTATGCCCCTGCACATTATCGACACCGCCGGTCTGCGCGACGCCAGCGACGAAGTGGAGCGCATCGGCATCGAGCGTGCGTGGCAGGAGATCGAGCAGGCTGACCGCGTGCTGTTTATGGTCGACGGAACCACCACCGACGCCGTTGATCCCGCTGAAATCTGGCCGGACTTTATCGCCCGTCTGCCCGCCAAACTGCCGATTACCGTGGTGCGTAACAAAGCCGATAAAACAGGTGAAACGCTGGGCCTGAGCGATGTGAATGGTCAATCACTCATCCGTCTGTCGGCGCGTACCGGTGAAGGCGTGGATGACCTGCGTAACCATCTCAAACAGAGCATGGGCTTTGATACGAGCATGGAAGGCGGTTTCCTGGCCCGTCGCCGCCACCTGCAGGCGCTGGAACAAGCGGCTAATCATCTCGATCAGGGCAAAGCACAGCTGCTCGGCGCCTGGGCGGGTGAACTGCTGGCGGAAGAGCTGCGTCTGGCGCAGCAGAGCCTGAGTGAAATTACCGGTGAGTTTACTTCCGACGATTTGCTGGGCCGCATTTTCTCAAGCTTCTGTATCGGCAAATAACCTCCCGCCTCAAAGGTGATTTCCTCCTGGGAAATCACCTTTGTCCAAATGGCAACTCGCTTCTTCCCGCTTCTCCCCCTATGCTTCGAGCCTGCCGATCATGGGGGGTTTATGGCGCGTTTTCTGTTTTGTAGTTTTGCACTGGTTCTGCTTTATCCATCGGGCATTGATATGTATCTGGTCGGCCTGCCGCACATCGCGCGGGATCTGGGGGCCAGTGAAGCGCAACTGCACATCGCGTTTTCCGCCTATCTGGCAGGGATGGCATCGTCGATGGTGTTTGCCGGTAAGATTGCCGACAAAGCCGGGCGCCAGCCGGTGGCGATTACCGGTGCGGTGATTTTCGCCCTGGCTTCGGTCCTCTGCTCAATGGCGCAGGACAGCACGCTGTTCCTGACCGGGCGCTTCATTCAGGGCATTGGGGCGGGCGGCTGTTATGTGGTCGCATTTGCCATTCTGCGCGATACCCTGAGCGCGCAGCGCCGCGCGAAGGTGCTCTCGATGCTTAACGGCATTACCTGCATTATTCCGGTGCTGGCTCCGGTGATCGGTTATCTGATTATGCTTAAACTGCCGTGGCAGAGCCTGTTCTGGACGATGGCGGTGATGGGCCTGCTGGTCTTCATCCTTTCTATCACCGTGCTGAAAGAGACGCATCCTGGCTCGCATCACGCGGGGAATGCCGCGACGATTCATCCGGCCGAAAAGCTCCTGAACCGCTTTTTCATCAGTCGTCTGCTGATCACCACCTTGAGCGTCGTGGTAATCCTCACCTATGTAAACGTTTCCCCGGTTTTATTGATGGAAACCATGGGCTTTGATCGCGGGGAATACTCCTCGGTTATGGCCTTAACGGCAATGGTCAGCATGGCGGTCTCGTTCTCGACACCGTTCGCCCTTAACGTCTTCAGCCAGCGCAGCCTGATGCTGACCTCGCAGATCCTGTTCCTGATAGCCGGCGTGGTGCTGGCGACCGCAAGTTCCCACGCCATTATGCTGGCGGGGATAACCCTGATCTGCGCCGGTTTCTCGGTAGGGTTTGGCGTCGCGATGAGCCAGGCGCTGGGGCCGTTCTCCCTGCGCGCCGGTGTGGCCAGCTCTGCGCTCGGTATCGCTCAGGTGTGCGGTTCGTCCCTGTGGATTTGGCTGGCGGCGGTGATAGGTCTTAATGCGCTGAATATGCTGATCGGGATTCTGATTGGCTGTAGCATGGTCTGCATTCTGTTAATCATGGCGATACGGCCCGCAGCGCACTATGAAGAAGCCCATCAGCAGTCTCGATCTTAACCTCCTGCTGTGCCTGCAGCTGTTGCTGCAGGAACGCAGCGTCACGAAAGCAGCAAAACGGATGAACGTCACGCCGTCTGCGGTCAGTAAATCGCTGGCGAAACTGCGCGACTGGTTTGACGATCCGCTGTTTGTGAAAACGCCGCTGGGCCTGCTGCCCACGCCGCTAACGGTGAGTCTTGAGCAAGATCTGACGGACTGGATGCAGATTGGCAATCAGATCCTGGATAAACCCCACCACGATTCCCCCTGCGGGCTGAAATTCGAGCTGGCGGCGGAAACGCCGTTGATGCTGATTCGCTTTAACGCTCTGTTAGAGCAGGTGAATCAGCGTTATCCGCAGGCCACCGTGCGGATGCGTCACTGGGATTACGACTCGCTGGATGCCATCACGCGCGGCGAGGTGGATATTGGTTTTACCGGGCGCGAAACGCATCCTCGCTCGCGCGAACTGTTAAAGCTGCTCCCGTGGTTTATCGACCACGAAATCCTCTTTAGCGACCGCCCGTGCGTCTATCTGCGCGAAGACCATCCGGCGCTCCAGGAAGAGTGGAATCTCGACACCTTTTTACGCTACCCCCACATCAGCATCTTCTGGGAGCGCAGCGACACCTGGGCGCTGGACGAAGTGCTGAAAGAGATGGGCCGCGAGCGCAACATCGCCCTGAGCCTGCCGGGCTTTGAGCAGTCGATGTTTATGGCGGCACAACCCGACCACAACTATATCGCCACCGCGCCGCACTACTGCCATCACTACAATCAGCTCCACCAGCGTAAGCTGGTGAGTCGCCCCATTCCCATCGACGACGCGCAGGCCGAAAAGCTCAACGTACCTTTCACCCTGATCTGGCATAAGCGCAACAGTCACAACCCGAAAATCATCTGGCTGAAAGAGACGATCAAAGCGTTGTACTGCGATTCTCTGCGCCAGAGATCCGATTTTTCCCTCTAAAAATGTAAAGTTCGGTCCCCGGGCTTCTCATTAGTGGATTTACCCATTAAAAGAGAGGCTCAGTTAAGCGATAATCATGTAACCGTTTAACCTGTCTCTGACCATTATCATGGAGCGAAAAATGGCAACGCATTTTGCAAGAGGGATCCTGACCGAAGGACGACTGGTGTCTGTCAGACTCTCCTCTTCCTGCCACAACGAGGCGCGCAAGCTTCCGGATCACCGACGCTCGCGCTTTTTGGCCTCCAGGGCGTTACTGTCCGAGCTGCTGTTTATGCTCTACGGCACCAGCGAACTGCCGGAGATGATCACCCAGCCTGAAGGCCGCCCTGTTTTTGCTGACCCGGCGCTACCGCGTTTTTCCATCGCCTACACGGGAAATATTGTTGGCGTGGCCCTTACAACGGAAGGCGATTGCGGACTGGATATGGAACTCCAGCGCGCGACTCGCGGTTTCCACGGCCCTCACGCGCACGACGCCTATCCTTTATCGAGCAATGAAAAGCTGTGGGTGCGTAATCAAAACGACCCCAATGAAGCCAAAGCGCAGCTCATCACCTTGCGTCAGAGTATTCAAAAGCTCTCCGGCTGTGCGGCAGACGACGCCAGCTTGCTCCAGCTGCTCCCCGGTTCAGGACGCCTGCGCGCAACCAAAGCGGCGCGCGTGGAGGCCCTCAGCGACGCCGAAGACGTGCTGATCTGGTCGATTGCCGTCACCCCTGCGATTGAGCGCCTGAAGATCTGGGAATTTGACAGCCGACACGGATGGCATAGCCTTCCTGATGTTCCCGCGCGCGCCAACGAACCCGCCGCGCGCCTGATGAGATTAACCAGTTTACCGGCAGAAAAAGCACTTACCCTTAACTGACCCGCTGATGGGCCATCATGATGAAAAAGGAGTAATCATGTCTGATACGTTGAAAGTTGTTACGTTACTGGGAAGCCTGCGCAAAGGTTCATTTAACGGGATGGTTGCCCGCACGTTGCCTAAGCTGGCACCGGCAGGAATGGAGGTCTCCGCGCTGCCATCGATCGGCGATATTCCTCTGTATGACGCCGATGTTCAGCAGGAAGAAGGGTTCCCGCAAAGCGTTGAAGCGCTGGCCGAGCAAATTCGCCAGGCTGATGGCGTGGTCATTGTGACACCTGAGTACAACTATTCGGTGCCGGGCGGGTTGAAGAATGCAATCGACTGGCTTTCCCGTTTACCTGAGCAGCCGCTTTCCGGCAAGCCGGTGCTGATCCAGACCAGTTCCATGGGCGCGATTGGCGGCGCACGCTGCCAGTATCATCTGCGTCAGATTCTGGTGTTCCTGGATGCGATGGTGATGAACAAGCCGGAATTTATGGGCGGCGTGATTCAGAACAAAGTGGATACGCAGACGGGCGAAGTGGTGGATCAGAGCACGCTGGATCATCTGACCGGTCAGTTGACCGCGTTTGGGGAGTATATTCAGCGGGTGAAAGCGTAAGGGAATCAGCCCTTTCCCGCCGGGAAAGGGCTTTTTGTTTATTTCGCGTCAATAAACACAATCTTCAGCACAAACAGCAGCGCCACCACGATCACGCATGGGCTGAGTTCGCGGAAACGACCAGTACCGATTTTCATCACGCAGTAGGAGATGAAGCCCAGAGCGATACCTTCGGTGATGGAGAAGCTAAACGGCATCATCACGGCGGTAATAAACGCCGGAACCGCTTCGGTTAAATCTTCCCACTTCACGCGCGACAGGCTCGACGTCATCAGCACGCCAACGTAAATCAGTGCGCCAGCAGCCGCGTACGGTGGAACCATCCCCGCCAGCGGAGAGAGGAAGATCACCAGCAGGAACAGCAGGCCCACGACGACGGCGGTCAGACCGGTACGGCCACCGACGGAGACGCCGGACGAGGACTCAATGTACGCCGTAACAGAAGAGGTCCCGATGAAAGAACCGGCAACAGACGAAATGCTATCCACATACAGCGCCTGTTTCATGCGCGGGAATTTGCCTTTCTCATCCGCCAGACCCGCTTTATCGGTCACACCGATAAGGGTACCGGAGGAGTCGAACAGGTTCACCAGCATGAAGGAGAAAATTACACCCGCCAGGCCCAGATTAAACGAGCCTGCCAGATCGACGTGGCCAATCACCGTTGTCACACTTGGCGGTGCAGAAACGATGCCGTTGTAATGCACGTCACCCAGCATCCAGCCGAACAGGGTGGTCACGATAATAGAGACCAGCACCGCGGCGTGAATATTACGGGATGCCAGAATCGCGATGATGAAGAAGCCCAGCACACCCAACAGCACGCTGTGTGAGGTCAGGTTACCGATGCTCACCAGGGTTTCCGGGTTAGCGACGATCACACCCGCGTTTTTCAGCCCCATCATGCCGATAAACAGTCCGATACCACTGGTGATGCCGACACGCAGGCTCACCGGGATATTGGCAATCATCCAGTAACGTACGCGGAAAATGGTCAGCAGCAACAAACCTACCGCGCCCCAGAAGATGGCGCCCATACCCACTTGCCACGGCAGACCCATCGCCTGCACAACCACGAATGCGAAGAAAGCGTTCAGACCCATTGCTGGTGCCAGTGCAACCGGAAGGTTAGCAAACACGCCCATCAGGATGCTGCCGAGTGCAGCGATCAGACAGGTGGTCACGAAGACCGCGCTGGTGTCCATGCCAGCCACGCCCAGAATCTGCGGGTTAACAAAAACGATATAAACCATCGTCAGGAAGGTGGTAAAACCGGCGATCACTTCAGTGCGTGCCGTTGTGCCGTGCTCGCGCAGTTTAAACACGCGCTCAAGCAGACCCTGACCAGATGTCTGGGTAGTGTGTTGTTGGCTCATCATCAGTTTCCGAACAAGGAGGGAAAAATCCGTCGCTATCCTATACCAAAATGCGACAATAGGCGCGTTTGCGAGCGACTTTTTTTCATTGATTTTGCTTATACGGCAACGATTGCGTCCCGCAAATTGCATTACGTAAACGTTAAACTTGTTAAAAGGGAAAGGCATGTCCGGAATTGAAGCGGTATTTTTCGACTGCGACGGTACGCTGGTCGACAGTGAGGTCATTTGTTCCCGTGCGTATGTCAGCATGTTCCAGGAATTCGGCATTACGCTCGATCTTGAAGAGACGTTCAAGCGCTTCAAAGGCGTCAAACTCTACGAGATCATCGACATTATCAACGCTGAGCACGGCGTCAGTCTGGCGAAGGCCGACTTAGAACCCGTTTACCGCGCCGAGGTCGCACGCCTTTTCGACTCGGAACTGGAGGTCATCGCCGGGGCAAACGCCCTGCTGGATTCGATCGCTGTGCCGATGTGCGTGGTGTCCAACGGCCCGGTCAGCAAAATGCAGCACTCCCTCGGCAAGCTTGAAATGTTGCACCATTTCCCGGAAAAACTGTTCAGCGGCTACGATATTCAGCGCTGGAAGCCCGATCCGGCCCTGATGTTCCACGCCGCGAAAGCGATGAACGTGAACGTTGAAAATTGCATTCTGGTGGATGATTCCAGCGCAGGCGCGCAGTCCGGGATTGATGCAGGGATGGAGGTGTTTTACTTCTGTGCCGATCCGCATAACAAACCGATCAGCCACCCGAAAGTGACAACCTTTACCGATCTGGCGCAGTTGCCGGAATTGTGGAAAGCGCGTGGGTGGGATATTACGCGTTAATGAAAAAAGCCGGACAGCGCTCGCGCTTATCCGGCCTACAGATCCGTGGTTTTTCAGGCCCGGTAAGCGTCGCGCTACCGGGCTTTTTACAGCGGATCACTCTTTCGGGTCTTTCCCTGCCAGCAGCTTGTCCAGCTCATCCCCGCCCACGTGACGGAAATCCTGTCCCTTCACGAAGTAGAAGATGTATTCACAAATGTTCTGGCAGCGGTCGCCGATACGCTCGATAGAACGTGCGCAGAACAGGGCGGTCAGGACGCTCGGAATGGTGCGCGGATCTTCCATCATGTAGGTCATCAGCTGACGCACGATGCCTTCATACTCCTGGTCGACCTTCTTGTCTTCACGGTAAATACGCACCGCTTCATCGAGATCCATACGCGCGAACGCATCCAGCACGTCATGCAGCATCTGCACCGTATGACGACCCAACGATTCCAGGCTCACCAGCAGCGGCTGGTGCTGGTGGGAGAACTTCTCGAGCGCGGTGCGGCAGATTTTGTCCGCCACGTCGCCAATGCGCTCCAGCTCGGCGATAGTTTTGATGATCGCCATCACCAGACGCAGGTCGCTCGCCGTCGGCTGACGTTTCGCGATGATACGAACGCAGGCTTCGTCGATCGCCACTTCCATCATGTTGACGTTTTTGTCGCCTTCAACAACGCGCTTTGCCAGCTCGCTGTCCTGGTTGTGCATGGCGGTGATCGCATCAGACAGTTGTTGCTCGACCATGCCGCCCATCGTCATCACCTGGGTGCGGATACTTTCCAGCTCTGCGTTGAACTGGCCGGAAATGTGTTTATTTAGATTGAGGTTATCCATGGTTTCTCCACATGCACTAAGGCAAATCAACCGTAGCGGCCAGTAATATAATCTTCGGTTTGTTTCTTCGCGGGCTTGGTGAACAGATCGTCCGTGTTGCTGAACTCAATCAACTCGCCCAGGTACATAAATGCCGTATGGTCGGAACAACGCGCAGCCTGCTGCATGTTGTGGGTCACAATCACCACGGTGTAATCCTGTTTCAGCTCGGTGATCAGCTCTTCAATACGACCGGTGGAGATCGGGTCCAGGGCTGAGCACGGCTCATCCAGCAGCAACACTTCCGGGCGAATGGCGATACCGCGCGCAATGCACAGACGCTGCTGCTGACCACCGGAGAGAGAGTATCCGCTCTGGTGCAGTTTATCTTTGGTTTCGTTCCATAATGCGGCCTTGGTCAAGGCCCACTGCACGCGCTCGTCCATATCAGCACGGGAGAGTTTTTCAAACAAACGCACTCCAAACGCGATGTTGTCGTAGATCGACATCGGGAACGGCGTCGGTTTCTGGAACACCATCCCCACTTTGGCACGCAGCAGGGCGATATCCTGGGTATTGGTCAGAATGTTGTCGCCATCCAGCAGAATTTCGCCTTCCGCGCGCTGCTCCGGATACAGCTCAAACATCTTGTTAAAGGTGCGCAGCAGCGTGGATTTGCCACAACCTGATGGTCCGATAAATGCCGTGACCTGGTTCTTGGCGATATCCAGGTTGATGTTTTTCAGGGCATGGAATTTACCGTAGTAGAAGTTCAAATCACGAACCTTGATCTTACCCGGTGCAGTATCAACCATACTCATTGACTCATTTCCTCATTCGGCGCCGCGTGATGCCGCGCCGTCAAAATTAACCGTGTTTCTGCTTCGCGAAGATGACGCGCGCCAGAATGTTCAGCAACAGTACGCAAAGGGTAATAATCAGCACGCCGGCCCAGGCCAGCTGCTGCCACTCCGCGAACGGGCTCATCGCAAATTTAAAGATGGTGACCGGCAGGTTGGCGATGGGCTGCATCATGTCCGTGCTCCAGAACTGATTGGAGAGCGCGGTGAACAGCAGCGGCGCGGTTTCACCCGCAATACGCGCAATTGCCAGCAGGATACCGGTCATGATCCCCGAGACCGACGCTTTCAGCGTGATCGCCGAAATCATTTTCCATTTCGGTGTGCCGAGTGCATAAGCCGCTTCGCGCAGGCTGTCCGGCACCAGTTTCAGCATGTTCTCGGTGGTACGAATAACGATAGGCACCTGCAGCAGCGCCAGCGCAATCACACCCGCCCAACCGGAGAAGTGCTCCATCTGTGCTACCACAATGGTGTAGACGAACAGACCGACAACGATAGACGGCGCAGAGAGCAGGATGTCGTTGATGAAACGAATCACTTCCGCGACCCAGGATTTACGGCCATATTCCGCCAGATAAATCCCCGCCATGATCCCGAGCGGCGTACCGACTGCGGTCGCCCACAGGATCAGCAACCCGCTGCCCGCCAGGGCATTCGCCAGGCCACCGCCCGCCGTATTCGGCGGCGGCGTCATTTCGGTGAACAGGGCAATCGACATCCCGTCGATGCCGCGCGTAATGGTAGAAAACAGGATCCACACCAGCCAGAACAGGCCAAACGCCATCGTTGCCATCGACAGCGTCAGCGCCAGACGGTTCTTCATGCGGCGGCGCGCCTGCATTTTGCGGCGAGATTCAGCCAGTTCAGCGGTGGATTGCATTTCGAGAGTCGTCATTAGCGTGCCCCCTCACTTTTTGCGAGGCGCATGATCATCAGCTTGGAGATCGCCAGAACAATAAAGGTGATAACAAACAGTATCAGGCCCAGCTCCATCAGTGCCGCCACGTGCAGCCCAGATTCCGCTTCGGCGAACTCATTCGCCAGCGCAGAGGTGATGCTGTTGCCCGGCATATAGAGCGAAACGCTGTCGAGCTGGTAGGTGTTACCGATGATAAAGGTCACGGCCATGGTTTCACCCAGCGCGCGCCCGAGGCCCAGCATGATGCCGCCGATAACACCATTTTTGGTGAACGGCAGGACGATACGCCAGATCACTTCCCAGGTGGTGCAACCGATCCCGTAGGCCGACTCTTTCATCATCACCGGGGTTTGTTCGAAGACATCGCGCATGACCGCCGCAATGTACGGAATAATCATGATGGCGAGAATTACGCCTGCCGCCAGAATACCAATCCCGAAGGCCGGACCGGAGAACAGCGCGCCCACAAATGGAATGTTGGAGAGGATATTCCCCACCGGCTCCTGGAAGTAGGTCGCGAACAGCGGCGCAAAAATGAACAAGCCCCACATGCCGTAAACGATACTCGGGATCGCCGCCAGCAGTTCAATCGCGATACCCAGCGGGCGTCGCAGCCAGCCAGGCGCCAGCTCCGTCAGGAACAGGGCGATACCAAAGCTCACAGGAACGGCAATCAGCAGGGCGATAAACGAGGTCACGAGCGTGCCGTAAATCGGCACCAGCGCACCGTAGATATCGTTTGGCGCGTCCCACTCTTTGGTCCACAGGAAGGAGAAACCGAATTTCTGGATGCTCGGCCAGGAGGAGAAAATCAGGGACACGATAATGCCGCCCAGCAGCAATAGCACAATCAGCGCAGCCAGTCGGACCAGCGCGCTGAAAATCTTGTCACCATGTTTCCCCGGAGGGCTAAAAGCAGGCTTGGTTGCAGCCATAAATCACTCTTCTGTTAAATACGTTTTACGAATAAGGGCGGGTGAAATCACCCGCCATTTTCGTCAGAATGCTGAATCAGTACAATGCTTTACCGCTGCTATCTTTTACGTTGGTTTTCCATGCAGCACGAATCTGCTCAACCACGCTGTCTGGCAGGCTGGCGTAATCCAGGTCATTAGCCTGTTTGCCGCCGTTTTTGTACGCCCAGTCGAAGAACTTCAGCACTTCGGCGCCCTGCTCAGGTTTCTTCTGATCTTTGTGGATCAGGATGAAAGTGGTAGAGGTAATTGGCCACGCCTCATCACCTTTCTGGTTAGTCAGGTCCTGCGCGAAGGATTTGCTCCAGTCTGCGCCTTTGGCAGCGTTCGCAAAGTTCTCTTCAGTCGGGCTAACCGGTTTGCCGTCGGCAGAGATGAGCTTGGTGTAAGCCAGGTTATTCTGCTTAGCATAAGCGTACTCTACGTAGCCGATTGAGCCAGGCAGACGCTGTACGAACGCGGCGATACCGTCGTTACCTTTGCCGCCCAGGCCCGTCGGCCAGTTCACAGTAGAGCCAGAACCGACTTTGGATTTCCACTCTTCGTTCACTTTCGCCAGGTAGCTGGTGAAGACGAAGGAGGTGCCAGAACCGTCAGCGCGACGAACCACAGCGATGTTCTGCGAAGGCAGTTTTACACCTGGGTTCAGTTTGGTGATGGCTTCGTCATCCCATTTTTTGATTTTGCCGAGATAGATATCACCCAGCGTTTTGCCATCCAGCACCAGTTCGCCAGATTTCAGGCCAGGGATATTCACGGCCAGCACAACACCACCGATCACGGTCGGGAACTGGAACAGACCTTCCTGAGCCAGTTTGTCATCAGACAGCGGAGCGTCTGATGCGCCGAAATCAACGGTATTCGCCGTAATTTGTTTAACGCCACCGGAGGAGCCGATACCCTGATAGTTAACCTTGTTGCCGGTTTCTTTCTGGTAAGTATCAGCCCATTTGGCATACACCGGCGCAGGGAATGTTGCACCAGCGCCAGTCAGGCTTGCTTCTGCGAATACAGAGAAAGCGCTCAGAGATAAGGTCGCGGCGACAACAGTTGCGACAGTGGTACGCATAACTTTCATAATGTCTCCTGCAAGATTTCGTAAATCATTGTTTGAGTGGCTACGATGAGCAAAATAGGACAAACAGGTGACAGATAAATGTACGAATTATGACAGTTTTATGACAGTGAAAGTTTGACTTAAGATTTCACAAAATTAGACTTAATAATCATCGCGTTATCCACTTATGTGACAGTGGGATTTCAGAAAAATTTTCTTTCTGTGACACAGTAATGTGTAGCTGAAGATGACAGATTGTCATAAATAAAAAAATAAGAATGGATGAAAAACGAACCGGGAAGGGATAAAAAAGCTCCACCCGAAGGTGGAGCCTGAAGGGATTATTCTACGGTGACGGACTTCGCCAGGTTACGCGGCTGGTCAACGTCGGTGCCTTTGATCAGCGCGACGTGATACGCCAGCAGCTGCAGCGGAACGGTGTAGAAGATCGGGGCAATGACCTCTTCCACATGCGGCATCTCAATGATGTGCATGTTGTCGTTGCTGACGAACCCGGCGTCCTGATCGGCGAAGACGTAAAGCTGGCCGCCACGGGCACGCACTTCTTCGATGTTCGATTTCAGTTTTTCCAGCAGTTCATTGTTCGGTGCAACGACGATGACCGGCATGTCTGCATCAATCAGCGCCAGCGGGCCGTGTTTCAGCTCGCCTGCGGCGTAGGCTTCCGCATGAATGTAAGAGATCTCTTTCAGCTTCAGCGCGCCTTCCAGCGCGATAGGGTACTGATCGCCACGACCGAGGAACAGCGCGTGGTGTTTGTCAGAGAAATCTTCAGCCAGCGCTTCGATGCGTTTGTCCTGGGACAGCATCTGCTCGATACGGCTCGGCAGCGTCTGCAGCCCGTGAACGATATCGTGCTCGATAGACGCATCCTGGCCTTTCAGACGCGCCAGTTTCGCCACCAGCATCAACAGCACAGTCAGCTGGGTGGTGAACGCTTTGGTCGATGCCACGCCGATTTCGGTGCCGGCTTTGGTCATCAGCGCCAGATCCGATTCACGTACCAGAGAAGAACCCGGCACGTTACAGATCGCCAGCGAACCGAGATAACCCAGCTCTTTCGACAGACGCAGTGCTGCCAGGGTATCCGCCGTTTCACCGGACTGGGAAAGAGTGATCATCAGGCTGTTACGGCGCACCGCTGATTTGCGGTAGCGGAATTCCGAGGCGATTTCGACATCGCACGGCACGCCCGCCAGCGCTTCAAACCAGTAGCGCGACACCATCCCCGAGTTGTAAGAGGTACCACAGGCCACAATCTGAATATGCTCGACGTTGGCCAGCATTTCGTTGGCGTTAGCGCCCAGCTCGCTGAGATCCACCTCGCCGTGGCTGATACGCCCGGTCAGGGTGTTCTTGATCGCGTTCGGCTGCTCGTAGATCTCTTTCTGCATGTAGTGACGGTACGCGCCTTTGTCGCCCGCGTCGTACTGCAGGTTGGATTCAATCTCCTGACGCTTCACCTGTGCGCCGGATTTATCAAAGACCGTCACACTGCGACGGGTCACTTCCGCGATATCGCCCTCTTCCAGGAAGATAAAGCGACGGGTCACCGGCAGCAGCGCCAGCTGATCGGAAGCAATGAAGTTTTCGCCCATCCCCATGCCGATCACCATCGGGCTACCGGAACGTGCCGCCAGCAGGGTGCTCGGATCACGGGAATCCATAATCACTGTACCGTACGCACCGCGCAACTGAGGAATGGTGCGCAGCACTGCTTCACGCAGCGTACCGCCCTGTTCCAGCTCCCAGTGAACCAGATGAGCGATAACTTCGGTGTCAGTTTCAGAGACAAAAGTGTAGCCACGCGCTTTCAACTCTTCGCGCAGCGGTTCGTGGTTTTCGATAATGCCGTTATGCACCACCACAATGTGTTCAGACACATGCGGGTGGGCGTTACCTTCAGACGGTTCACCGTGCGTTGCCCAGCGGGTGTGCGCGATGCCTGTTCCGCCGTGCAGCGGCGTTTCTTCCGCGGCTTGCGCCAGCATTTGCACTTTACCGAGACGGCGCAGACGGGTCATGTGACCTTCTGCATCAACCACTGCCAGACCGGCAGAGTCATAGCCACGGTATTCCAGACGGCGTAAACCTTCGAGAAGGATTTCAGCAATATCACGCTGCGCAACTGCGCCAACAATTCCACACATAGTTAGATTTCCTGATAATGGCGATTTGCCATGCGTTGTCGCTGACCTGTATTACTCTTCGTCTTTTACGCTGTGACTCTATTGGCGGGCATGTTTTCCGCCGGGCCACAACGCGAAATTCTTTGAGTAATGCCCGTTAGGGCGCCCCGAGCCTTGTAGAGAGTGGGGTTATATTTATAGGTACTGCCTTTGGGCGGGGGATTATGTTATCCCCTCATCCCCTGTCCACCGGCAATGCCGACAGACAAATTCGTCGGGCGAGTAAGCGAAGTGCCACCCGTCCTGGTTTTACTTTTTCTTCACCGGACGCTGCCAGCCTTGCTTGTTAACCTGCGGTACGCGGCTGAGCACCAGCTCATTGTCCGCCACATCGCGCGTCACGGTCGTTCCGGCGGCGATGGTCACACCGTTGCCGACGGTGACCGGAGCCACCAGCTGCGTATCGGAGCCAACAAACACATCGTTACCGATAATGGTTTTAAACTTGTTCGCGCCATCGTAGTTACAGGTGATGGTACCCGCACCGATATTAACGTTGTCGCCAATTTCCGCGTCGCCCAGATAGGTCAGATGACCGGCTTTGGAGCCTTTACCCAGACGCGCTTTTTTCATCTCGACGAAGTTACCGACGTGAGCGCCTTCCAGCAGCTCAGCGCCTGGACGAAGACGCGCGAACGGGCCGATGGTGCAAGCCGCTTCCAGATGCGCATCTTCCACCACGCTATACGGGCTGATTTCGCAGTCATCGCCAATCACGCTATTTTTGATCACGCAGCCGGTGCCGATTTTGACGCGATTCCCCAGCGTGACCTGACCTTCAATAATAACGTTAGTGTCGATTTCCACATCACGCCCATGAATCAACGCCCCGCGCAGATCAAAACGCGCCGGATCGCGCAGCATGACACCTGCCAGCAGCAGCTTTTCAGCCTGCTCAGCCTGGTAAACGCGCTCAAGACGAGAGAGCTGCAGACGGTTGTTCACGCCCTCAACTTCGCTCAGGCGATCGGGATGAACCGCTACGATCTCGTTACCTTCCTGGTGCGCCAGGGCAATGATATCGGTGATGTAGTATTCACCCTGGGCATTGTTGTTGTTCAGTTTAGCCAGCCAGCGCTTCATGTCTGCGCCGTTGGCGATCAGGATTCCGGTATTGATTTCCTGAATCTGACGCTGTTCGTCAGAGGCATCTTTGTGCTCAACGATACCGGTCACTTTGCCGTTTTCACGCGTGATACGACCATAGCCTGTCGGGTCGTCCAGTTTGACGGTAAGTAAACCGATGCCGCCCTGCGGTTTGGCTTCACGCAGGCGAGTCAGGGTTTCCACCGCGATCAGCGGGACATCACCGTAGAGCATCAGAATGTCTTCGTCATCCGCGAAGAACGGCGCGGCCTGCTGCATCGCATGGCCCGTTCCCAGCTGTTCTGCCTGAAGTACCCAGTTGAGTTTGTCATCGCGCAGTGTTTGCTTAAGCAGATCGCCGCCGTGGCCATACACCAGATGCACTTTGCTGGCGCCCAATTCGCTTGCGGCATCAATGACATGCTGCACCATTGGCTTTCCTGCCAGGGTGTGAAGCACCTTAGGAAGATCGGAATACATGCGGGTACCTTTGCCTGCGGCAAGAATGACCACGCTCATCGTATTGTTCAACATACGCGTCCTGACTGTAATTTGAGTGAGAAGTAAAACCCTTTGACGTTGAAAATTCTACATATTTTGCGCCATAAAATGGACTGCTGGTAAAACGCTCAACATCGGCTGCTTATTGCTATTTGAGGATAGATTTGAGGCCAGAGTAAATCACTTTTTCTCTGGAAAATAGCTTTCTTGCGGCAAGTCGTAAGCGTTCACAACAGGTTAGCTATTTTTTCGCCTCAAGAATAAAGATCGCTCTAAAGCAAAACAGTGTTTTAATTATTCAATATTGTGACACCTAAAAAAGAAACACTGTTTCATCTTGATGATAATGGCGCTCAATTATCAATCAGGAGAATAAAATGAATTATAAAATACCTCTGGCCCTAATGATGTGTAGCTCCTTTGCTGTCTCGGCTGCTGAGCAGCACATCTGGAAAGCCATTGCCTTTGGGCAGTCTACGGATCTGAATTTTTCCTCGAACGTCCTGCCGGAAAAAATCGGCGTCAACGATGTCACCATTGATGGCAAAAAACTCACGCCGCAGGACACCGCGGATCTCACGAAACCCGTCACCCTTGAAAGCCGGGGCGGTAAGATCGCCAACTCTCACGATGGATTAACCTTTTTCTATACCGAACTGCCCACCAGCGACAATTTCGAGCTACAGGCTACCGTTCGGGTTGAGCAGTTTGGGCCGGAGAATGGCGCAAAACCCGCCGCGCAGGAGGGGGCTGGCCTGCTGGTGCGTGATGTGATCGGTGTGCCGCGCCAGCAGCCGCTCAGGGAGGGCTATGAAGAGTTTCCTGCCGCCTCCAACCAGGTGATGAACGCCATCATGACGCAGGATAAAAAGGACAATGTGCGGGTAAAAATGCAGGCGATCACCCGCGAGGGGATTTCTCAACCCTGGGGCAATGCGGGTGCAGGAATCAATAAGCAAAGCTACAAAGAGGAGATCGACCTGAGCCAGACGCCGGAATTCCGTCTGAAACTGCAACGAACCAACGACGGATTTATTACAGCCTGGTCGCCCGTCGGCAGCGATGCCTGGGTGAGCCAAAGCGTGCCAAGCGCGGATCTTATTTCGGTGCAGAAAAGGGACCATTATTACGTCGGCTTCTTCGCCTCACGTAATGCAAAAATAACGGTGTCAGATGCCTCTCTCACGACTTCAGCGGCAGATACGGTCACCTCAAAACCCTGGCAGGCAAAAAACCTGCCGGTGGTGGTGCAGCTGAATTCCGCAGCGAAAAGCACATCAGAGAAGTATCGGGTCCAGGCCCGGGCGAATAGCGACGGCGTGTTCAGCGTGCGTCAGAACGAAGTGGTGATCGGTAATGATAAAGCGGTCAAAGCCGGCGAGATGTACTCCCTGCCGACCACGCTGACAGAGACCAATGCCTTTAACCTTAGCTTTACGCCCGCGCAGGGTGATACGGTTCATCAGCAGTTCACTGTCGAGAAGGTCGATGGTTTTACGGCACAGACACTTTACGCCGCACCTGACGGCACGGCCGACGGACAGGGAACGATCGCCTCGCCGCTGGATTTGGCGAGTGCAATTAACCTGCTTGCACCGGGCGGCACCCTTATCCTGAAAGCCGGAGAGTATCCGCGCAGCGAAATCCCACTGGCCGCCAGCGGTCATGCCGAACAGCGTAAAACGTTGCAGGCAGAAGGCAAAGCCGTGATCCATGGTCTGCTGGTGGACGCCAGCTACTGGAACATTAAGGGCGTCGATATTACGGACAAAAGCCTGCGCATCCAGGGCAGCCATAACCTGATTGAAAATGTGACCGCATACCGTAACGACGATACGGGCATTCAGATATCGTCCCCGGATAACGTGGGCCGACCGCTGTGGGCAAGCGATAACCGGGTGATCAACTCGGAGTCTTACGCCAACGTTGATCCCGGCAAAATCAATGCCGATGGGTTTGCGGTGAAGATGCGCGTGGGTGAGGGTAATCGTCTGGAGAACTGCTATTCCCACGACAATATCGACGATGGCTTTGACCTGTTCAATAAGATAGAAGACGGCGCAAATGGGGTTGTGGTGATCGAGAACTCTATCGCCCGCAATAACACCAGCAACGGCTTTAAACTGGGGGGAGAGGGGCAGCCGGTGGCGCATGAAGTGCGTAACAGCAAGGCGGAAGGGAATCAGCTGGACGGGTTTACCGACAACTTCAATCCCGGAAAGCTAGTGGTGACGAACAATGTGGCGGTGGACAATCAGCGATTTAACTTTATCTTCCGTCCGAGTCCGTATGGAGATGCCTCAACGCAGGGTATTTTCAGCGGGAACAAATCCGTGCGAACAAGACCGGGCCTCTATGACGATGCCGTGGTTGGTAATATTGATGAGACGAATTATTTTATCGCGGACGGGAAAAGCGTGAATAACAGCGGGGAAGTGCTGCCAGATGGCGCTTCGCTTATCACACAACGGTAAGCGTGGCGCCACTCGGCATACAGCAGATTACAGATTGAACGTGCCGAAAGAGACATTCATATTGCTGAAGAGAGCGATGACTTTATTGATCAGTTTCATGTTGGTATCCCAATGTTGTTGGCGTTAATTATGTGACACACATCACAAAAAGAAGTCTACTCCTCAACATTTAACCGATCAATATTTTTGTGATGAAAATCACAAAAAATTAAAACACCTTTTCAGTTCCATAAAATCTGAAACGCAGCCATAAAAAAAGCCAGTCTGAAACCAGACTGGCTTTTGTGCTTTTCAAGCCGGTGTTACATCGCTTTTTTGGTCAACTCGATAACGCGCAGTTTCGCGATCGCTTTGGCCAGCTCAGCTGAGGCCTGTGCGTAATCCACGTCGCCGTGAGAGCTCTTAATGTGCTCTTCCGCTTTACGCTTCGCTTCCAGAGCTCGCGCTTCGTCGAGATCCTGGCCACGAATAGCGGTATCAGCAAGAACGGTCACACTACCAGGCTGCACTTCAATCATGCCGCCGGACAGATAGATAAACTCTTCGTGACCGAACTGTTTCACGATGCGGATCATACCAGGCTTAATGGCGGTGAGCAGCGGTGCGTGCCCTGGGAAAATACCCAGTTCACCTTCACTACCCGTTACCTGGATTTTTTCGACCAGACCAGAGAACAGCTGTTGCTCTGCGCTGACGACGTCCAGGTGGTAAGTCATTGCCATATCACCCTCCGATTAAGGCGTTAAAGTTTTTTGGCTTTTTCCACGGCTTCGTCGATGGAACCAACCATGTAGAACGCCTGCTCTGGCAGGTGATCGTATTCGCCTTCCATGATGCCTTTAAAGCCACGGATGGTGTCTTTCAGGGAAACATATTTACCCGGTGAACCGGTGAATACTTCCGCAACGAAGAACGGCTGGGACAGGAAGCGCTGAATCTTACGCGCGCGAGCTACCACCAGTTTGTCTTCTTCAGACAGCTCATCCATACCCAGGATGGCGATGATGTCTTTCAGTTCCTGGTAACGCTGCAGCAGGGACTGTACGCCACGCGCGGTGTCGTAGTGTTCCTGACCAACAACCAGTGGATCCAGCTGACGGCTGGTGGAGTCCAGCGGGTCAACGGCCGGGTAGATACCCAGAGACGCGATCTGACGGCTCAGTACCACGGTTGCATCTAAGTGAGCAAAGGTGGTGGCTGGTGATGGGTCAGTCAAGTCATCCGCAGGTACGTATACCGCCTGTACGGAGGTGATAGAACCGGTTTTGGTTGAAGTGATACGTTCCTGCAGAACGCCCATCTCTTCCGCCAGAGTCGGCTGATAACCTACCGCTGAAGGCATACGACCCAGCAGTGCAGATACTTCAGTACCGGCCAGGGTGTAACGGTAGATGTTATCGACGAACAGCAGTACGTCACGACCTTCGTCACGGAACTTCTCAGCCATAGTCAGGCCGGTCAGAGCCACACGCAGACGGTTTCCTGGTGGCTCATTCATCTGGCCGTAAACCAGGGATACTTTATCCAGAACGTTGGAATCGGTCATTTCGTGGTAGAAGTCGTTACCCTCACGAGTACGCTCACCCACGCCTGCAAACACGGAATAACCGGAGTGCTCGATCGCGATGTTACGGATCAGCTCCATCATGTTTACGGTTTTACCTACACCCGCACCACCGAACAGACCGACTTTACCGCCCTTAGCGAACGGACACATCAGGTCGATAACTTTGATGCCGGTTTCCAGCAGTTCCTGAGAGCTTGACAGCTCTTCGTAGGAAGGTGCTGCACGGTGGATTGCCCAACGGTCTTCTTCACCGATGTCGCCTTTCATATCGATCGGCTGACCCAGCACGTTCATGATACGACCCAGCGTTGCTTTACCAACCGGGACTTCGATCGGGTGCTCGAGGTCTTTTACTTCCAGACCACGACGCAGACCGTCGGAAGAACCCATGGCGATGGTACGCACGATACCACCACCGAGCTGCTGCTGAACTTCCAGCACCAGGCTCTCATTACCATTCATAACCTCAAGAGCATCGTACACGCGCGGTACGGCATCCTGAGGGAATTCGACGTCAACCACGGCGCCGATTACCTGGACAATTTTTCCAGTAGCCATCTTGAATCCTCTACGAATTAACCTGGTTATACCGCGGATGCACCACCGACGATTTCGGTGAGTTCCTGAGTAATGCTGGCCTGACGAGCTTTGTTGTATACCAACTGCAGCTCTTTAATCAGGCTGCCGCCATTGTCGGTCGCGGCTTTCATCGCCACCATACGTGCGGCCTGCTCGCTGGCCAGGTTTTCTACCACGCCCTGATAAACCTGAGATTCAACGTAACGACGCAGCAGGGTATCCAGCAGCGGTTTCGGATCGGGTTCATACAGATAATCCCAGGCTTTATGTTTTAACTCTTCATCTTCTGATGCCGGCAAAGGCAGCAGCTGAGTGAGTGTCGGAACCTGAGACATGGTATTAATAAATTTGTTGCTGACAACGTACAGCCTGTCCAGACGGCCTTCATCATAGGCCTGCAACATCACTTTAACCGGGCCGATCAGTTCGGACAGGGACGGGTTATCACCCATACCAGTCACCTGAGCGACAATATTGCCACCCACTGAATTAAAGAAAGAAACGCCCTTGGAGCCGATCATCGCGATATCGCTCTGAACGCCTTTGTCGGACCAGACTTTCATATCCGCCAGCAGCTTTTTGAACAGGTTAATGTTCAAGCCACCGCACAGACCACGGTCGGTAGACACCACCAGGTAGCCCACGCGTTTAACGTCGCGTTCTTCCAGGTAAGGATGCTTATATTCCAGATTACCGTTCGCAAGGTGACCAATCACTTTGCGCATGGTATCTGCATAAGGACGGCTGGCCGCCATGCGATCCTGCGATTTACGCATTTTGGAAGCGGCGACCATTTCCATCGCTTTAGTGATCTTCTGCGTGTTCTGGACGCTTGCGATCTTACTACGTATCTCTTTTGCGCCGGCCATGAGCTTCTCCTCAATGCCTTGCGGCCTGTCCTAAGACAAGCCGCCGGACGTTACCAGGACTGGGTTGCTTTGAAGGAATCGAGGATAGCTTTCAGCTTGCCTTCGATTTCGTCGTTATAGCCACCGGACTGGTTGATCTCTTGCATCAGCGGAGCGTGATCACGGTCAACGTAAGCCAGCAGTGCGGCTTCGAAGCTACCGATTTTCGCCAGTTCCACATCTTCGAGGTAACCGCGTTCAGCCGCGAACAGCACCAGGCCCTGTTGTGCAACAGACATAGGGGCATACTGTTTCTGTTTCAGCAACTCGGTCACTTTCTGACCATGGCTTAACTGCTTACGGGTCGCTTCATCCAGATCGGAAGCGAACTGAGAGAACGCAGCCAGTTCACGATACTGTGCCAGAGCGGTACGAATACCACCGGACAGTTTCTTGATGATCTTAGTCTGAGCAGCACCACCCACACGGGATACGGAGATCCCTGGGTTAACCGCAGGACGAATACCGGAGTTGAACAGGTTGGTTTCGAGGAAGATCTGACCATCGGTAATGGAAATTACGTTGGTCGGAACGAACGCAGAAACGTCACCCGCCTGGGTTTCGATAATCGGCAGAGCAGTCAGAGAGCCGGTTTTACCTTTCACTTCACCATTGGTGAATTTCTCAACGTATTCCGCGTTAACGCGGGATGCGCGCTCCAGCAGACGGGAGTGGAGGTAAAATACGTCGCCCGGGAATGCTTCACGTCCTGGTGGACGACGGAGCAGCAGGGAAACCTGACGGTAAGCAACAGCCTGTTTAGACAGGTCATCGTATACGATCAGCGCATCTTCACCGCGGTCACGGAAGTATTCGCCCATTGCGCAACCGGCATATGGCGCCAGGTATTGCAGTGCAGCAGATTCAGAAGCGGTTGCAACCACAACAATGGTGTTTGACAGCGCGCCGTGCTCTTCCAGTTTACGAACAACGTTAGAAATGGTGGACGCTTTCTGGCCGATAGCCACGTACACACATTTGATGCCGGAATCGCGCTGGTTGATGATCGCATCGATTGCCATCGCGGTTTTACCGGTCTGACGGTCACCGATGATCAGTTCACGCTGACCACGACCGATTGGGATCATGGCATCAACGGATTTATAACCCGTCTGCACTGGCTGATCAACGGACTGACGTTCGATAACGCCCGGTGCGATAACTTCGATTGGCGAGAAGCCATCGTTATCAACAGGACCTTTACCGTCGATTGGTGCACCCAGGGTGTTCACCACGCGACCCAGCAGGCCACGGCCAACTGGAACTTCAAGAATACGACCAGTACATTTGACTTTCATGCCTTCGGCAAGGTCAGCGTACGGGCCCATAACTACAGCACCTACGGAGTCGCGCTCCAGGTTCAGTGCGATAGCGTAACGGTTACCCGGCAGGGAAATCATCTCACCCTGCATACAATCGGCAAGGCCGTGGATGCGGATAACACCGTCACTTACAGAAACAATAGTACCTTCGTTGTGAGCTTCACTCACAACACTGAACTGAGCAATGCGCTGCTTGATCAGTTCGCTGATTTCGGTGGAATTCAGTTGCATGCTCCAGTCCCCTTAAGACTGCAAGACGTCTGCAAGGCGTTCAAGACGGCCGCGTACGCTGCCATCAATGACCATATCACCCGCTCGGATGATTACGCCTGCCATTACAGACTTATCGATTTTGCAATTCAGCTTAACTTTGCGTGACAGACGTTTTTCCATCGCGGCGGTGATCTTCGCAAGCTGTTCTTGGCTCAGTTCATTCGCAGAGGTTACTTCAACTTCGGCGGTAGCTTCACTGAGGGCACGTAAGTGCTCAAACTGCTCGAGAACATCCGGGAGCACTCGCAGACGACCATTCTCAGCCATGACCTTAATCAGGTTCTGGCCGTTGTCATCCAGTTGCTCACCACAAATGGCGATAAACGATGCAGCAAGGGTTTCAGGTGCTAAGGCACCGGAAAGCATCTCAGCCACTTGCTCGTTTTTCGTTACCTCAGCGGCAAACGCCAGCATATCCTGCCAGCGATCGACATTTTGGTGTTCGACAGCAAAGTCAAAAGCTGCTTTGGCGTAGGGGCGAGCTACCGTAACAAATTCAGACATCAGCCCCTCCCTCCTTACAGTTCAGCGACAAGTTTGTCCACGATGTCGCTGTTAGCAGCTTCATCCACGGAACGTTCGATGATCTTCTCGGCGCCAGCAACAGCCAGAATCGCAACCTGCTTACGCAGTTCTTCACGAGCACGTTTACGCTCAGCATCAATTTCAGCCTGAGCTTGTGCAACGATCTTAGTACGTTCCTGTTCTGCTTCAGCTTTGGCTTCGTCCAGGATCTGAGAACGGCGTTTGTTAGCCTGTTCAATGATTACCTGAGCTTCAGCTTTCGCTTTTTTCAGCTGGTCTGTCGCGTTGGCCTGTGCAAGGTCCAAATCTTTCTTAGCGCGCTCTGCGGAAGCCAGACCGTCAGCAATTTCTTTCTGACGTTTCTCGATGGCTGCCATTAAAGGCGGCCATACATACTTCATGCAGAACCAGACAAAGAGAATAAACGCGATGGCCTGGCCGAGGATTGTTGCGTTCATGTTCACAGCACAATACCTCTTAAATTTCTGTGGCTTGGGTTTTTAAAAACGACTTACGCGACAGCAAACATCACGTACAGACCCAGACCTACAGCGATCATCGGGATTGCATCCACCAGACCCATAACGATAAAGAACTGAGTACGCAGCAGAGGAATCAGATCCGGTTGACGCGCAGCGCCTTCCAGGAATTTGCCCCCGAGGATGCCGATACCGATCGCAGCACCGATAGCCGCCAGACCCATCATCACAGCGGCAGCCATGTACAGCAGATCCATATTCAGGTTTTCCATGACAGTCTCCAGTTTGTTTCAATAAAAACGTAGTAGTGGTGGTTAAAAAATCAGTGCTCTTCAGACGCCATCGACAGATAGACGATCGTCAGAACCATGAAGATAAAGGCTTGCAGCGTAATGATCAGGATGTGGAAAATGGCCCATGGCACATTCAGAACCCACTGTGACCACCACGGCAGAAGACCCGCGATCAGAATGAAAATCAGCTCACCCGCATACATGTTACCGAACAGTCGCAGACCAAGTGAAACCGGTTTGGACAGCAGGCTTACGCCTTCCAGGATCAGGTTGACCGGAATGAACGCCCAGTGGTTGAACGGCTGCAAGGTAAGCTCTTTCACAAAGCCGCTTACGCCTTTCATTTTGATGCTGTAGAAAAGAATCAGGATGAATACGCCCAGCGCCATGGACAGGGTGATGTTCACGTCAGCAGACGGAACCACACGCAGTGCCGGCAGGCCGAGAACATGCTCACCGATGTACGGCAGCAGGTCGATAGGCAGAAGGTCCATCAGGTTCATCAGGAAGACCCAGACGAAGACAGTCAGCGCCAGCGGAGCAATCAGCTTGCTCTTACCGTGGTACATGTCTTTGACGCTGCCATGAACGAAGCCGATGACTAATTCGATAGCCGTCTGGAATTTCCCTGGAACACCGCTGGTCGCCTTTTTAGCAACGCTACGGAACATGGCCAGGAACAACAGACCCAACACCACCGAGAAGAACATGGAGTCAATGTTGAGCGTCCAGAAGGTGGCCGGGGGGTTATGCGGATCCACCAGCGAGAATGTACGCAGGTCCATCTGAAGGTTCGTCAGATGGTGACCTATGTAATCCTGCGGCGTCATATTTTCTGAAGCCATGATGCCTTTTACCCTTTGTTGTTGATTACAGCTGGCGCCAGAACTTGTACCACCAGCACCAAAACCCACGTCGCGATCAGCGGCAAAAATACCACTTTGAAAACAGCCAGCGCCAACACCAGGAAGGCAAAGGTTAGCAACACCTTACACACTTCGCCAAGAGCGAAGGACCAGGCCACGCGGCCTTTGGCAGGTGTATGCGCCTGATGACGCCAGGCAAAAATCATAAACAACATGTTTGGCAAAACCACTGCCAAACCTCCACACACTGCGGAGATGCCCCAGAAGGGGTCTTTGAGGCAGAACAGCAGTCCACTTGCTATCACCGCCAGAAACTGAATGAACAGAAGCTTACGAGCAACGTTTCGACTCAAGAGCGACACAGACATCACGTTTTTACTCCTGCTCCCTTCGAGGTATGTCGCGTGTCGTATAAAACGTCCTTTAAGGCTCAGAGTCAAGCATCAAAAAGCGGTCAAATTATACGGTGCGCCCCCGTGATTTCAAACATTAAGTAGCGAAAAGGTGAATAAATGTTTAAATAATTTTCCCCACCGCTATTTTTTAACTTTTCGCGAAACCGCGACCCATCCGATTAAACTGCAAACTGCGCAGAAACATTGATGATAAAGCGTGCACGAGATCACAAAATGCACATTTACGATAAGGTCTTATTTATCAAATCAATAATTTGGTTTAATTCATCTTTATGATATTAAAGACAAATGACAGCAACTATTTTCAAAACAGCCCCGTACACAACAAAAACCTTTCATTGACATTTTTAATAAATAATTAACATCACCAACTCATCACTGAATTCCACTTTTAGCAGACTGATATTTTCAATGTTGACTATATTTGGTGTTAACGAGATAAATCAGGTTAACACCAAGAAAAACCTCGGTAACAACAAGGTTAAATGCAGTCCGGTGAGGTTCCTTCCTTAGGGCCGTTTTTTAACACTTTAAGAACCGCACGAATTCCACATTTTTTATTTAATTTTTAAAATTAGTTTGCCTTAATTATCACCAAATGGCGTTCGCCATCGAGCTGTGGAACCTGTAACTTCACAATCGACTCGACCACATAGCCAACCGGGAGCTGGGCGATTTCATCCTCAGGCACCAGGCCTTTGAGCGCGTAAAAACGCCCTTCCTGCGCTGGCAGATGCTTACACCAGCTGACCATATCGTTGAGTGACGCAAACGCACGGCTAATCACGCCGTCAAACGGCGGCTCGGACGGAAACGCCTCTACCCTGCTCTGAACCGGCTCGATATTGTTGATTTTCAGCTCATGCTGCACCTGACGCAGGAAGCGCACGCGCTTGCCCAGGCTGTCCAGCAGCGTGAACTGGCACTCAGGCCGCACGATGGAGAGCGGAATGCCTGGCAGACCAGGGCCGGTCCCCACATCGATGAAACGCTCACCCTGCAGGTAAGGCGCAACCACAATGCTGTCGAGAATATGGCGAATCAGCATCTCGTTGGGATCGCGTACCGACGTGAGGTTGTACGCTTTGTTCCATTTGTTCAGCATATCGACATAGGCCACCAGCTGATTTTTCTGGTGATCGGTGAGCGAAATACCTGCTTCATCCAGCAGACGAGAGAGTTTGTTGAGCACGGTGAATACCTGTCTGAAATAATGAGCCCGGTGGCGTTAACGCTTACCGGGCCTACGATACGTACTGTAGCGGGTCAGCGAAGCACCACCCGCCAAAATGGCAAAGATCGCCTGATGTTAAGCGCTGCGGCGCAGCAGACCTTGTTTTTTCAGCCATACCAGCAGAATAGAGATGGCTGCTGGCGTCACGCCGGAGATGCGAGATGCCTGGCCGATCGACACCGGTTTGTGATCGTTCAGTTTCGCGATCACCTCGTTTGACAGCCCCGTCACCTGACGGTAATCCAGCATCGCAGGCAACAAGGTGTTCTCGTTACGCTGCTGTTTTTCGATCTCATCCTGCTGACGCGCGATGTAACCTTCGTATTTGACCTGGATTTCGACCTGCTCGGCCGCTTCGGCATCGTCGAGACCCGGCGCGAACGGCGTCATCTGCACCAGCTGCTCGTAAGTCATCTCAGGGCGACGAAGAAGATCTTCCCCGCTGGCTTCGCGTGAGAGCGGCGCGGTCAAGTGAGCGTTCACTTCGGCTGCGGATTCCGCCAGAGGATTCACCCATGAGGTTTTCAGGCGTTGACGCTCGGTCTCAATGCGCTCCAGCTTCTGGTTGAAACGCGCCCAGCGTTCGTCATCCACCAGGCCCAGCTCGCGGCCCATTTCGGTCAGGCGCAGATCGGCGTTGTCTTCACGCAGCATCAGACGATATTCCGCGCGAGAGGTGAACATACGGTACGGCTCTTTGGTACCGAGCGTGCTGAGATCGTCCACCAGCACGCCAAGGTAGGCCTGATCGCGACGCGGTGACCAGCCCTCTTTTTCCGCAGAGAAGCGGGCGGCGTTCAGACCGGCCAGCAGGCCCTGGGCTGCCGCTTCTTCATAACCGGTGGTGCCGTTAATTTGTCCTGCGAAGAACAGGCCCTGGATAAATTTGCTCTCCAGCGTCGGTTTCAGATCGCGCGGGTCGAAGAAATCGTACTCAATAGCGTAACCTGGACGAACGATTTTTGCGTTCTCCATGCCCTGCATCGAGCGAACAATTTGCATCTGCACGTCGAACGGCAGACTGGTGGAGATGCCATTCGGGTAAATTTCGTTGGAGGTGAGTCCTTCCGGCTCCAGGAAGATCTGGTGCTGGTTACGATCGGCAAAGCGCATGACTTTGTCTTCGATCGACGGACAGTAACGTGGACCGATCCCTTCGATCACGCCTGCGTACATCGGGCTACGATCGAGGTTATTGCGGATCACGTCATGGGTTTTCTCATTGGTGTGCGTGATGTAACACGGCACTTGCTGCGGATGCTGCGCCGCAGACCCCATGAACGAGAAGACCGGCATCGGGTTGTCGCCGTGCTGCTGTGCCAGCACGCTAAAATCGATGGTGCGGGCATCAATACGCGGCGGTGTCCCGGTTTTCAGGCGGCTGACGCGCAGCGGCAGCTCGCGAAGACGACGGGAAAGTGGAATGGACGGCGGATCGCCAGCACGGCCACCGCTGTAGTTATCCAGACCAATATGAATTTTTCCATCGAGGAAAGTCCCGACCGTCAGCACCACGGCTTTGGCACGGAACTTCAGTCCCATCTGGGTGACGGCACCGACGACACGATCGTTCTCAACGATAAGATCTTCAACCGCCTGTTGGAAGATCATCAGGTTCGGCTGGTTCTCCAGCGCAGTACGTACGGCCTGGCGGTAAAGCACACGGTCAGCCTGAGCTCGAGTGGCGCGAACGGCGGGTCCTTTGCTCGCGTTTAGTATCCTAAACTGAATGCCGGCCTGATCGATCGCTTTCGCCATCAAGCCGCCCAGAGCATCCACTTCTTTTACCAGGTGTCCTTTCCCAATGCCGCCAATCGCCGGATTACAGGACATTTGTCCCAGCGTGTCGATATTGTGTGTCAAAAGCAGGGTCTGTTGACCCATACGCGCTGCGGCCATTGCGGCCTCAGTGCCTGCGTGACCCCCGCCAATGATGATGACGTCAAAAGGATCCTGATAAAACATGCTTTCCTGCCTTGCGTAAAGCGGTTTGAAAATGGATTTAAGCCCGGGCCGTGGATTCTACTCAAGTTTAGTCTTTCGAGAAAGCATTGGGATCTTGGCTATTAAAAAGAAGATCTTCTTATTTAGAGATCTGTTTTACTATGATCTCTTATTAGGATCGCCTTCTCGTGTGGATAAGTCGGATCCGGTCATAAAGATCATAAGGATAGAAAGGATCGTTTGCTGTGAATGATCGGTGATCCTGGACCGTATAAGCTGGGGTTAGATTCGCTACTTATGCACAGGTCAAAAACCAGCCAACGGTTATACCTTGGATAACTACCGGTTGATCCAAGGTTTTGACCAGACTTATCCACATCTGATCGCACGATCTTTAAGCGTTATTGAGTAAATTTTTCCATTCACCCAGCCATTCTTCGGCTGGATCCTCCGGAATATCGTGATCGAGGATGTTGATCTTCAGCGTTTCGCCGATCTGTTTTGCTCCACACGACTCGATCGCCGCTTCTACTTTCTCTACTGCACCACAAAAGGTGTCGTATTCGCGGCTACCTATCCCAATCGCGCCAAAACGCACGGCTGACAGATCGGGACGTTGCTCGAGAAGCTCATCATAGAAAGGTTGCAGGTTATCAGGGATATCGCCCGCACCATGCGTGGAGGTGATCAGCAGCCAGATCCCATCAGCAGGGAGATCTTCCAGTAACGGTCCATGCAGGGTTTCGGTCGAGAAACCTGCGTCTTCCAGCTTTTCCGCGAGATGTTCTGCAACATATTCCGCGCCGCCAAGAGTACTGCCACTGATAAGAGTAATATCTGCCATGATCGCTCGCTCATATAAAGAGGGGAGCATTGTACGCTGTGAGCGAGCTGGGATCTACCTGTGGAAAATGTGGTAATTAAATGGCGCCGCTAGGGCCGGATGGTGCGCATAATCGGGTTCTGCAGGGAGATCAGCGTCTCGGTGGACTGAATTTCATCAATTGTTTGGATCTTGTTGATAAGTACCTGCTGCAGGGCATCGATCGATTTACACATGACCTTAATAAAGATGCTGTAGTGGCCGGTGGTGTAATAGGCTTCGGTCACCTCTTCCAGACTTTCGAGCCGGGCCAGCGCAGACGGGTAATCTTTTGCGCTTTTCAGAATAATGCCAATAAAGCAGCAGACGTCATACCCCAGCTGTTTTGGACTGACGTCAATCCGCGCCCCGGTGATAATCCCCGCCTGCTTCATCTTCTCCACGCGAACGTGAATCGTCCCTGGGCTGACGCCAAATTGTTTAGCCAGTTCGGCATACGCCGTGCGCGCATTGGCCATTAATGCTTCGAGGATGCCGCGGTCCAGATTATCGATCTGATAATTTTCCATAGTATTTTCTTATGAAGATTGAGTAATCACTCTATTCTAGCGCCATATTTTAACGATTCAAAAGTGAAGTGGGCTTTTTGTTGTTGGATTATTGTATTGGGTGCCGTTTTTGTTGCTTAATCAATATCAACAGGACGCAGGAGTATAAAAATGAAAACCGCTTACATCGCAAAACAACGCCAGATCAGTTTCGTTAAATCCCATTTTTCACGTCAGCTTGAAGAGAAACTTGGCCTCATTGAAGTCCAGGCTCCGATTCTGAGCCGCGTCGGTGATGGGACGCAGGACAACCTGTCTGGTTGCGAAAAAGCGGTACAGGTAAAAGTGAAAACCTTGCCAGACGCCCAGTTCGAAGTGGTTCATTCACTCGCGAAATGGAAGCGTCAGACACTGGGTCAACACGACTTCAGCGCGGGCGAAGGGCTTTACACGCACATGAAAGCCCTTCGCCCCGATGAAGATCGCCTGACGGCCATCCACTCCGTTTACGTTGACCAGTGGGACTGGGAGCGTGTAATGGGTGATGGTGAACGTCACTTAGGGACGCTGAAATCCACCGTAGAGGCCATCTACGCGGGGATCAAAGCAACCGAAGCGGCGGTGAGTAAAGAGTTCGGACTGGCACCGTTCCTGCCAGACTCGATCCACTTTGTTCACAGCCAGGATCTGCTGAGCCGTTTCCCGGATCTCGATGCCAAAGGCCGTGAGCGCGCGATCGCTAAAGAGCTGGGCGCGGTATTCCTGATCGGTATCGGTGGCAAACTTTCTGACGGACAGCGCCATGACGTGCGTGCCCCGGATTACGACGACTGGAGCACCCGCGACGAGCGAGAATTAGCCGGTCTGAACGGCGATATTCTGGTGTGGAACCCGATTCTGGAAGATGCGTTTGAGCTTTCTTCCATGGGGATCCGCGTGGATGCCGACGCCCTGAAGCGCCAGCTGGCGGTGACGGGAGATGAAGATCGCCTGAAACTTGAGTGGCACCAGGCCCTGCTGCGCGGCGAAATGCCGCAAACTATCGGCGGCGGTATCGGCCAGTCACGCCTGACAATGCTGTTGCTGCAGTTGTCCCATATCGGGCAGGTTCAGTGTGGGGTGTGGCCGCATCAGGTGCGTGAAAGCATCGGCTCTCTGCTTTAATTAACGCCGCCAGCGCCTGACCAGGCGGCTGCGTAACCCGGTATCAAAGCGCCAGATATGATCGAAAATGCGCATGATGCCGGGCTTTCCATGTTGCGACATCGCCACCGCATGAAAGCGGTGCTGGTGATCCCGCTGTAATGATTTCACCTTTGTGACCACGTCGTCCGGCAGTCGCTGGGCAATAAAATCGGAAATGACCACCGCATCCGCGTCATACCAGTCCCCGCCCTGCATGCGTTCTGCGATAGCGCGAAAACAGCTGGCAATATCGGTTCCGCCGCGAAAACGCTGGCTCAAAAAGCGGATCGCCTGTTCGATGCCCTGCTCACTCGTCAGTTCGTATCCCACCACTTCGCTGGAAAACAGCATGATATAACAGCGACGCCGGTCGGCGAGGGCGACGCGCATCAGTGCCAGGCAAAACGCTTTGGCACACTGTTCGTTAAAGCCGCCCATCGAACCGGAAGTATCTACGCAGACAATGAAGGGGCCGCGCGGCTGTTCGTCAAAATCCTGATGAACGACCGGACGCTGGCTGATTTTTTCGCGCCAGGATTCGCCGTGCAGGCGATAGGTAAGCAGCTGTTTCTCCACCAGCCGCCGGTAGAACTCATACTCCAGCTCGGTGATCCCAAGCGTCGCCAGCTCTGTCGGCAGCAGGCGCAGGATGTCATCGCTCTGCTGTAAGCCGTCGACCTGTTCCGGCACGGTTGCCGGTTCGCGAACCAGCGTGCGGAAGGTTTCCATTGGCGCGTCTTTTTTCGGCACCGACTTTGCCTCCCGCGAACGGCCAAGCTGCTCCGCGAGCTGCATCAGTTCGGGCTGTTGCGCCAGAAAATCGCCGTATTTAACGATCAGCTGATAGTCGCCGCGCCGGATCTGCCCGGCGCTCATATCCCAAAGCCTTCCGGCGGCGTTTTCGTTCTCCACCAGCACTTGCTCCAGCTGGCCGCTCAGCGTCATCCGCTCCTGAACTTCACTGAGCAGCTGATCGCGCTCCTCCTCCAGCAACTGCTGGTTGAGCGACGTGGTCTGCACCACCAGACTGAGCCGCCATCGCTGCAGGAAAAGCGTATGCAGCGCCGGAGTAAAGGTGGCGTTGTCCGAGACCAGCTTGCGGGCCTGGGCGGCGTACGGGGAGTGCACTTTATCGAGCAGCGTCAGGATCTGGGGAAGCTGAACGATAAATTGCGGTGTGGATAACCGCTGGCACTGCTGGTAGCAGGCCACTTCTTCCGTAAGCTCTGGCGGGACTTCGGTCTCTTTTAGCCGCTGGCGCAGGCTATCTCGCCAGCGCGGGATATCGTCGGTGACGGCTTTTTTAATGCGCGGAAACTTTTCAAAGAATGCGGCCAGCTGGGGAGAGGCGAGTAAGGTCAGGACGACCTCTTCAATCAGCCCCTCTTCACCAACCGCCAGCATCACATTGAGCGTATCCAGCGTTAGCATTGACGCGCCTGTTTGATCTGCGCGCTGACATCCTGCAGGCTGGCTTCGATGCGACCCAACCAGTCGCTATGTATAAAGAGGCATTTTTGCTGTTCGCTGAAGCGCGTGTGCTGCTGATGCCACTCCGTATCCAGCGCGTCAAGCTGCTGTTTGATCTCTTCCGGCACGTTATCCGAGGCATTTCCCGGCAGGGCGAGGCGTGAACCCTGCAGGCTCACATCGCGGATCACCAGATGCATGCTGGTATCCACTTCCAGGTTCAGCACCTGGGCAAAGCCGATGCCGTTGAGTTTTCCACGGATTTCGCCATTTTTATCCAGCCACTGCGACAGCGCTTCGCGCTCAATGGTGATGTGAACCACCTGCATATCGTGGAGTTTTAACGGCTGCTGGAGTAAGAGCGTCAGGGTGGTGTCCGTCAGTTCTGGGGGCAACTCGTAGTGCGGTTTACGTGAGAACATCCCGCCGAGACGGCTCACTTTCAGTGCCGTTTTGTCGCTTTGCTGCTGCTGAAGCTGGATGCGTCGCTGGGTGATGGCGCCCAGTTGGTTGAGCATTGCCTGCTGCCCCCACGCGTGTCCGGTCATCAAAACATCCAGCTGCTGTTCCATCAGATGCATCCCTTCCGCATCGTGCCACAGGCAATCTTTCAGCAGGATCAGATCGATGGGGGCGACGGAATCCCGGCCGCTGAACAAAGCACTGGACTGCAACAGGCGGATCGCCTTTTTCCAGCGCCGATCCGAGACATACGGCGCGGCCGGCAATAAATCCAGCTGCTGGCGCAGCATAAAGATCAGTTCAAAAACGGCGTCCGGCAGTTTGATTTTGCCGATATCCTGCTGCCACTGCTGGTACTCGTCGTCAGTTACCTGCAATGACGGCGCTACCGGGTTTTCATTTTCGTCCTGCTGGCTCACCAGCATCGAGCGGAAATTCGACTTATCCTGCACTTTATCCAGCCACAGGCGAATCAGCATGCGGTCATACAGCGCTTCAAGGCTGCTGTCGGCTTCAGGCAGTTCGTTGGACGCCGCCACCAGCAGGCGCATCGGGATTTTTTCTTCATAAGCGCCATTACGAAAGCGACGTTCGTTGATGGCGGTAAGCAGGGTGTTCAGGATCGCCGGGCCGGCTTTCCAGATCTCATCCAGAAAGACAATTTCAGCCTCGGGCAGATACCCTGCCGTTAATCGTTGATAGCGACCTTCATCTTTCAGGGCCTGAATGGAAAGCGGGCCAAAAACCTCTTCCGGGGTGGAGAAACGGGTCATCAGATATTCAAAGGCGCGCGCATTCTGGAAGGCAAATTTCAGTCGACGCGCAATCAGGCTTTTGGCGATGCCGGGCGGGCCGAGCAGGAACACACTTTCGCCACTGAGCGCTGCCAGCAAACAGAGCCTAATCGCATGGCTGCGTTCGAAAAGGCCTTTCTCCAGCGCACCGCTGAGATGGGAAATTCTTTCTGCTAATAAATGTGAGTGAGCCATAATTGTGTTGCGTCCTTTCGGCGTCGTCGCAGCTAATTGATGCGAGTATAGACGTTTCAGCATGGGCTGGTAATAGACTGAAGTGCGGCGTTATTTTCTTTGCGCTACATTAATAGGGTTGCATTTAGGGGTACGATCTTGCGATTAATCGTGCATACTGTGCGCCTTTTTGTGGGCCAAGGGACTAAGCACACATTTGTTATACAACGAAAAGACTAGTCTATGAGCACTGATAATAAGCAATCATTAAGCGCTATAACGCTTGCGGCCATTGGGGTTGTGTACGGTGATATCGGTACCAGCCCGCTCTATACGCTTCGCGAATGTCTGTCCGGTCAGTTTGGTTTTGGTGTTGAACGTGACGCCGTTTTTGGCTTTTTGTCACTCATCTTTTGGCTGCTGATCCTGGTGGTTTCTGTTAAGTATCTCTCCTTTGTCATGCGCGCGGATAACGCCGGTGAAGGCGGGATCCTGACCCTCATGTCTCTTGCCGGGCGTAATACATCGGCAAAAATGACCTCGTTCCTGGTGATTATCGGCCTGATCGGTGGCAGCTTCTTCTATGGAGAAGTGGTGATTACCCCGGCGATTTCGGTGCTCTCAGCAATTGAGGGGCTGGAGATTATTGCTCCGCAGCTGGATACGTGGGTCGTTCCGCTCGCCATCATTGTACTGACGCTGTTGTTTGCTATTCAGAAGCACGGTACGGGGCTGGTGGGTAAACTCTTTGCACCCATTATGCTGGCATGGTTCCTGATTCTGGCGGCACTCGGTCTGCGCAGTATTATCGCCAACCCGGAAGTGCTGCAGGCGCTGAACCCGATGTGGGCGGTCCACTTCTTCCTGGAATACAAAACGGTTTCGTTCGTCGCGCTGGGCGCTGTGGTGCTGTCAATCACCGGTGTGGAAGCGCTGTATGCGGATATGGGTCACTTCGGTAAGCTGCCGATTCGTCTGGCCTGGTTCACCGTGGTTCTGCCGTCTCTGGTGCTGAACTATTTCGGTCAGGGCGCGCTGCTGCTCAAACATCCGGAAGCGATCAAGAACCCGTTCTTCCTGCTGGCGCCTGACTGGGCGCTGGTGCCGATGCTTATCCTTGCCACACTGGCCACAGTCATTGCCTCTCAGGCGGTGATTTCCGGCGTCTTCTCCCTGACGCGCCAGGCGGTTCGTCTGGGCTATCTGTCGCCGATGCGCATCATTCATACCTCGGAGATGGAGTCCGGCCAGATCTACATTCCGTTCATCAACTGGCTGCTCTACTTCGCCGTGGTGATCGTGATTGTCAGCTTCGAGCACTCCAGCAACCTGGCTGCGGCGTACGGTATTGCGGTGACGGGTACGATGGTGCTGACTTCGATTCTCTCGACCACCGTGGCGTACCGGAACTGGCACTGGAATAAATTCCTGGTTGCGCTGATTCTGGTGGGCTTCCTCTGCATCGATGTGCCGCTGTTCTCAGCGAACCTCGACAAAATCGTCTCCGGCGGCTGGCTGCCGTTGACCCTGGGGCTGGTGATGTTCCTGGTGATGACCACCTGGAAGAGCGAGCGCTTCCGCCTGCTGCGCCGTATGCACGAGCACGGTAACTCTCTGGAAGCGATGATTGCCTCTCTGGAGAAATCTCCGCCGGTGCGCGTGCCTGGCACCGCAGTTTATATGTCACGCGCGCTGAACGTGATTCCGTTTGCCCTGATGCACAACCTCAAGCACAACAAAGTGCTGCACGAGCGCGTGATCCTGCTGACGCTGAGAACCGAAGATGCGCCATACGTCCACAACGTGCGCCGTGTGCAGATCGAACAGCTTTCTCCGACCTTCTGGCGCGTGGTGGCGAGTTACGGCTGGCGCGAAACGCCGAACGTGGAAGAGGTGTTCCACCGCTGTGGTCTGGAAGGGCTGAGCTGTCGAATGATGGAAACCTCGTTCTTTATGTCGCACGAGTCGCTGATTGTCGGCAAACGTCCGTGGTATCTGCGTCTGCGCGGCAAGCTGTACCTCATCCTGCAGCGTAACGCCCTGCGCGCACCTGACCAGTTTGAAATCCCGCCTAACCGCGTGATTGAGTTAGGGACGCAGGTCGAGATTTAACCTCCGCAACACCTTCTCCCGGTGACGCTTCGCTTGCACGGCCCTACGAAACCGTAGGCCGGATAAGCGAGGCGCCACCAGGTAAAACACTTCCCAAAATGCCCCCACATTTCACTTAGCGAAACGTTTCGACGTTGATCACAATTCTGTTACGTCATGATGGTTTTCTGAACACTCTTGCGGCTACACTTCTTTTAGCGAAACGTTTCGCTAGTGGAGCAAGAAAATGAAGAAAGGCACGGTACTCAATTCTGAAATCTCGTCGGTTATTTCCCGTCTTGGGCATACCGATACGCTGGTAGTTTGCGATGCAGGCTTACCGGTTCCGCGCAGCACAACCCGTATTGATATGGCGTTAACGCAGGGCGTGCCCTCGTTTATGCAGGTACTGGGCGTGGTGACGTCGGAGATGCAGGTTGAGGCGGCCATTCTCGCGACGGAGATCAAACAACATAATCCGCAACTCCACGAAACGTTGCTCAGCCATATTGAGCAACTGCAACAACACCAGGGAAACACCATAGAAATTCGTTACACAACGCACGAGCAATTCAAACAACAAACCGCAGACAGTCAGGCGGTGATTCGCAGCGGGGAGTGTTCCCCGTATGCGAATATCATTCTCTGTGCTGGCGTCACGTTCTGAGGCCATCATGGACGCATTATTGCAACTCAAAGGGATCGATAAATCGTTCCCGGGCGTAAAAGCCCTCTCCGGCGCCGCGTTAAACGTTTACTCCGGGCGCGTTATGGCGCTGGTGGGTGAAAACGGCGCTGGCAAATCCACAATGATAAAAGTGCTCACCGGCATTTATGCCCGTGACGCCGGAACGCTGCTGTGGCTGGGGAAAGAGACGACCTTCACCGGACCTAAATCCTCTCAGGAAGCCGGGATTGGTATTATCCACCAGGAGCTGAACCTGATCCCGCAGCTCACCATTGCGGAAAACATCTTCCTGGGCCGTGAATTCGTTAATCGCTTTGGCAAAATCGACTGGAAAAAGATGTACGCCGAAGCCGACATTCTGCTGGCGAAGCTGAATCTACGCTTTAAAAGCGACCGTCTGGTAGGCGACTTGTCTATTGGCGATCAGCAGATGGTGGAAATCGCCAAAGTGCTGAGCTTCGAGTCGAAAGTCATCGTTATGGATGAACCGACCGACGCCCTGACCGATACAGAAACCGAATCCCTGTTCCGCGTGATCCGCGAGCTGAAATCTCAGGGGCGCGGGATCGTCTATATATCCCACCGCATGAAAGAGATCTTTGAGATTTGCGATGACGTGACGGTATTCCGCGACGGGCAATTTATTGCCGAGCGCGAGGTCTCCTCGCTGACCGAAGATACGCTGATTGAGATGATGGTGGGGCGCAAGCTGGAAGAACAGTATCCGCGTCTCGACAAAACACCGGGCGCTGTCCGTCTGAAAGTCGACAATCTGTGTGGGCCGGGCGTAAACGATGTCTCCTTCACGCTGCGTCAGGGCGAAATCCTTGGCGTGGCCGGGCTGATGGGGGCCGGGCGTACCGAGCTGATGAAAGTGCTGTACGGCGCGCTACCGCGCACCAGCGGTTACGTCACTCTCGACGGCCATGAAGTTGTCACCCGCTCTCCACAGGATGGGCTGGCGAACGGCATCGTCTATATCTCCGAAGACCGTAAGCGCGATGGCTTAGTGCTCGGGATGTCGGTGAAAGAGAATATGTCCCTGACGGCGCTGGGCTACTTCAGCCGCAGCGGCGGCAGCTTGAAGCACAAAGACGAACAGCAGGCGGTCAGTGATTTCATTCGCCTGTTTAATGTGAAAACGCCGTCGATGGAACAGGCAATCGGCCTGCTCTCCGGCGGTAATCAGCAGAAAGTGGCGATTGCCCGCGGTCTGATGACGCGTCCAAAAGTGCTGATCCTCGACGAACCAACCCGTGGCGTTGACGTCGGTGCCAAGAAAGAGATTTATCAGCTGATCAACCAGTTCAAGGCTGACGGTCTGAGCATCATTCTGGTCTCTTCCGAGATGCCAGAAGTATTAGGCATGAGCGATCGCATTATCGTCATGCATGAAGGGCATCTCGGCGGTGAATTCACTCGCGAGCAGGCCACCCAGGAAGTTCTGATGGCTGCCGCTGTGGGCAAGCTTAATCGCGTGAATCAGGAGTAAGAAGATGACTACCCAGGCTGTTTCTGGTCGCCGCTATTTCACCAAGGCATGGCTGTTGGAACAAAAATCACTGATTGCGCTGCTGGTGCTGATCGCGATTGTGTCGACCATGAGCCCGAACTTTTTTACCGTCAATAACCTGTTCAATATTCTCCAGCAGACGTCCGTGAACGCCATTATGGCGGTCGGCATGACGCTGGTGATTCTGACGTCGGGGATCGACCTGTCCGTCGGTTCCCTGCTGGCGCTCACCGGCGCGGTAGCGGCTTCAATTGTAGGGATTGAAGTTAACGCGCTGGTGGCTATCGCCGCTGCCCTGGCGTTAGGCGCCGCAGTGGGTGCAGTCACCGGGATGATTGTGGCTAAAGGCCGCGTGCAGGCGTTTATCGCCACGCTGGTGATGATGCTGCTGCTGCGCGGTGTCACGATGGTGTACACCAACGGCAGTCCCGTGAATACCGGCTTTACTGATAACGCCGATCTATTTGGCTGGTTCGGTATCGGTCGTCCGCTGGGTATCCCGACGCCGGTGTGGATTATGGGTATCGTCTTCCTGGCGGCCTGGTACATGCTGCACCACACGCGCCTCGGCCGCTATATCTATGCGCTGGGCGGTAACGAAGCGGCGACGTGTCTCTCCGGTATTAGCGTCAATAAAGTCAAAATTATCGTCTATTCCCTGTGCGGTTTGCTGGCATCGCTGGCAGGTATCATCGAAGTGGCGCGCCTCTCTTCTGCGCAGCCGACAGCGGGAACGGGATATGAGCTGGATGCGATTGCCGCCGTGGTACTGGGTGGTACGAGCCTGGCGGGGGGTAAAGGTCGCATTGTTGGGACATTGATCGGCGCACTGATTCTTGGCTTCCTGAATAATGGTTTGAATTTGTTAGGTGTTTCCTCCTATTACCAGATGATCGTTAAAGCAGTGGTGATTTTGCTGGCGGTTCTGGTAGACAACAAAAAACAGTAACTGACGACACTACAGGACATCTCTGATATGAACATGAAAAAACTGGCTACCCTGGTTTCTGCTGTGGCACTGAGCGCTACCGTTAGTGCGAACGCTATGGCGAAAGACACCATCGCGCTGGTCATCTCGACCCTGAATAACCCGTTCTTCGTTTCCCTGAAGGATGGTGCGCAGAAAGAAGCCGACAAACTGGGTTATAACCTGGTGGTTCTCGACTCTCAGAACAACTCGGCGAAAGAGCTGGCTAACGTTCAGGACTTAACTGTTCGTGGCACCAAAATCCTGCTGATCAACCCAACCGACTCTGATGCGGTCGGTAACGCCGTGAAGATGGCCAACCAGGCGAAAATCCCGGTGATCACTCTTGACCGTGTGGCGACAAAAGGTGACGTCGTTAGCCATATCGCGTCTGATAACGTGCTGGGCGGTAAAATCGCGGGTGATTACATCGCGAAGAAAGCAGGTGAAGGCGCCAAAGTTATCGAACTGCAGGGTATCGCAGGGACATCCGCAGCGCGTGAGCGTGGCGAAGGTTTCCAGCAAGCCGTGGCAGCCCACAAATTTAACGTCCTGGCCAGCCAGCCTGCTGACTTCGACCGTACTAAAGGTCTGAACGTTATGCAGAACCTGCTGACGGCGCACCCTGAAGTGCAGGCTGTCTTCGCACAGAACGATGAAATGGCACTCGGCGCGCTGCGTGCGCTGCAGACTGCCGGTAAATCGGATGTGATGGTTGTCGGCTTTGACGGCACGCCAGACGGTGAGAAAGCCGTAAATGATGGCAAACTGGCGGCAACCATCGCTCAGTTGCCAGAGCAGATTGGTGCGACGGGTGTTCAGACTGCGGATAAAGTGCTGAAGGGCGAGAAAGTCCAGGCGAAATATCCGGTTGACCTGAAGCTGGTCGTCAAGCAGTAATAGGCGATTCAGGCAGTCGTCTGACGGCCTGAGGGACTACAAATAAAGAAAAGTGTGGCATACGCCACCGGGTAAAACCGGTGGCGATCTTTACTGGACAGCTCAAACATGAAAACCGCAGTTAATCTCGTCGTCCTTGGCAGTATTAATGCCGATCACATTCTTAACCTTGATGCTTTCCCCACGCCTGGCGAAACCGTCACCGGCAATCAGTATCAGGTGGCTTTCGGCGGTAAAGGCGCAAACCAGGCGGTGGCCGCCGGTCGCAGCGGCGCTAATATTGCATTTATCGCCTGTACCGGCGATGACGATACGGGCGAGCGCGTGCGTAAACAGCTGGAGAGCGACCATATCGATATCTCACCCGTCAGTGTGGTGGGCGGGGAATCGACGGGCGTGGCGCTGATTTTTGTCAACGCAGAAGGTGAGAATGTCATCGGTATTCATGCGGGTGCCAATGCGGCGCTGACCATCGAACGCGTGGAAGCGCAGCGAGGATTGATCTCCAGCGCCGAAGCGCTGCTGATGCAGCTCGAATCGCCGGTCGAAAGCGTGCTGGCGGCCGCGAAAATTGCACATGAAAATCATACCACTGTCGTACTTAACCCTGCTCCAGCGCGTCTATTATCAGACGAGTTGCTGGCGCTGGTGGACATCATCACCCCGAACGAAACGGAAGCCGAAAAGCTGACGGGCATTCGCGTGGAAAATGATGACGACGCGGCGCGTGCCGCTCAGGCGCTGCACGATAAAGGTATCGGTACGGTCATCATTACGCTCGGAAGCCGTGGCGTATGGGCGAGCGTCAACGGCGAAGGCCGTCGCGTTCCCGGCTTTAAGGTCAAAGCGATTGATACGATCGCGGCGGGAGATACCTTTAACGGTGCGCTGGTTACGGCGCTGCTGGAAGGTGGCTCGCTGGACAATGCCATCCGCTTCGCTCATGCCGCTGCCGCGATTGCGGTGACACGCAAAGGAGCACAGCCTTCCGTTCCATGGCGCAAAGAGATCGATGAATTTTTGAGTCAGCAGAGGTAACGCTTGGCCACAATGAAAGATGTCGCCCGCATGGCGGGCGTTTCTACTTCGACGGTTTCCCATGTCATCAATAACGATCGCTTTGTCAGCGAGGCGATACGGGAAAAAGTCGACGCTGCCATTAAAGACCTCAACTACGCTCCTTCGGCGCTCGCGCGCAGTCTTAAGCTTAATCAGACTCACACCATCGGCATGCTGATCACCGCCAGTACAAACCCGTTTTATTCTGAGCTGGTGCGCGGCGTTGAGCGTAGCTGCTTTGAGCGGGGTTACAGCCTGGTGCTGTGTAACACCGAGGGCGACGAACAGCGTATGAACCGTAATCTGGAAACGCTGATGCAAAAACGCGTCGATGGATTATTGCTGCTGTGCACCGAAACGCACCAGCCCTCCAAAGAGATCATGCAGCGCTATCCTTCGGTTCCAACGGTGATGATGGACTGGGCGCCCTTCGACGGGACCAGCGATCTGATTCAGGATAACTCGCTGCTGGGCGGGGATATGGCGACGCAGCATTTGATTGATAAAGGCTACAGCCGCATCGCCTGCATTACCGGGCCGCTGGATAAAACTCCGGCGCGTTTACGTCTCGAGGGATTTCTCGCTGCCATGGAACGCGCGGGGCTGCCCGTTCCGGACGGATATCGCATCACCGGCGATTTTGAATTTAACGGTGGTTTTGAGGCGATGCAAAAACTACTGGCGCAAGACGTGCGTCCGCAGGCGGTATTTATCGGTAACGATGCGATGGCTTTTGGTGCGTATCAGGCGTTGTATCAGGCGGGATTACGCGTTCCCCAGGATATGGCGGTGATTGGTTACGATGATATCGAGCTGGCTCAGTTTATGACGCCGCCGCTGACCACCATTCATCAGCCGAAAGATGAGCTGGGCGAGCTGGCGATCGATGTGTTGATTCATCGTATGGCACAGCCCGCACTTCAGCAACAACGTTTGCAGCTTACTCCTGTTCTGATGGAACGCGGTTCTGTTTCGGCTGGTGGCGATCTTTAATCAGATTGCGGCCATCTTTGGGTTTGAGCAGCATGAACACCAGCGCCGAGACCACCGTCAGTGCGCCCATCGTGATAAAGGTGTAATGGAACTGCTCAACCGTGTTCGTCCCTTCCATCCCTTCATAGACGCGCAGCACCGCTGCGCTCACCGCCACGCCTAAACTGATCGACAGCTGCTGCGTCACAGCCAGCACGCTGTTGCCGCCACTGGCATTTTCGTCGGTGAGATCCGCGAGGCTGATGGTATTCATCGACGTAAACTGGATAGACATCGCCATGCCCAGGATAAAGAGCGGGAGCAGCAGCATCCACGCCGGGAAGGCGGCGGACTGAAGCGAAAACTGCGCAATCATCAGACCGATAAAGACCGTGACGCCCACCAAAGTTTTACGATAGCCCAGCCGACGCAAAATCTGCGTCACCATCGATTTCGCCAGAATTGACCCGACGGCGGTCGGGGCCATCATGCACCCGGCTATCAGCGCCGGATAGCCAAACCCTACCTGCAGCATCAGCGGCATCAGAAAGGGCACGCAGCCGGTTCCCAGACGCGAGGCGATGTTTCCGGCAATCCCCACCGAGAAGGTTCGGGTTTTGAACAGCAGCAATGAAATCAGCGGCGTCGGATGACGACGCGCGTGACGTATATAGAGAAGGAAAAGCAGGATGCCGCTCAGAATGATAGAAAGGGCGATCCAGGTGGCGACGATTTTCTCGCCAAATAACTCCATGCCGGTGGAGAACAACACCAGGCTCAGGCCGAACAGGAAAAAGCCGCCCATATCAAAGCTGCGCTTTGGCGTGGTGAAGTTCGGCATATATTTGCGGGCGTAGCAAAGGCCAGCCACGCCAATTGGAATATTGATCAGGAATATCCAGTGCCAGCTCGCCCAGGTGACCAGCACGCCGCCAAGAACCGGCCCGAGAATGGGGCCGACCAGACCGGGCATGGTCACAAAGTTAAGTACCGGCAACAGCTCGCTGCGCGGGTAAGCACGTAACAGCGCCAGGCGTGCGACCGGCATCATCATTGCGCCGCCGATGCCCTGCAAGATACGGAAAACAACCAGCTCCGCCAGGGATGTCGAAAGTGCGCAGGCCAGCGAACCGAGCGTAAACAGAGTAACGGCGAGCATGAAGATTCGACGTGTACCGAAGCGGTCCGCCAGCCAGCCGCTGACCGGGATCAGCATCGCGACGGTCAGCGTATAGCTGATGATGGCGGATTGCATCGCCAACGGGGAGCGGTTGAGACTTTCGGCAATGGCCGGGAGGGCCGTGTTAAGAATGGTGGCATCCAGCGCCTGCATAAAGAAAGCCATGGCCGCAATCCATGGCAATCCCGCCATGCTGCGTGCTTTTTTCTCAGTCATTGATTGTCCGGTTGTTGGTGTGGTGTTGCTAATAAAACCTGGCAGGCGAGTAAAGCGCGCTGTCCGTCGCTCTCCTGAATGGCATCGACAATGGCCTGGTGCTGGCCCAGCTTCACCACGTCATTCTGAGTAATAGAAGCAAAGTAGGTGTGATACACCGAATGGAACAGGGAGGCAAAGGAGGTCAGGAAAGGGTTTCCGCTCATCGCGTAAATTTGTTCGTGCCAGGACATATCCACTTCAATCCAGCGCTGGCGGTTGAAATGCTGCTTCAGGAAGGTCATTTCGTCCATCAACGTATTAAGCTGTGCTTTTTGCTCGGCGCTACCTTGCACGGCGGCGAGCAGACATGCCTGAGGTTCGAGGCTGCCACGCATAACCAGGAAATGCTCCACAACCTGATGGAAGTTCTCTTCGGTCATCCACCACGAGAGCAGCTCCTGGTCGAGGAAGTTCCAGTTGCTCTGGGGCATCACGCGAGTTCCGATACGCGGGCGCGGGAGCACCATGCCTTTCGCGGTTAAGGTTTTCACGGCTTCACGCACGGCGGTACGGCTCACGCCAAACTGTTCACCCAGCTCCATTTCACCGGGAAGAATGCTTCCGGGCATATATTTTCCTGCCAGAATGCGTTGGGCCAGTTTCTCTGCCAGCACGTAAGAGAGGTTTTTTTGGGCGGCCAGCTGTTGCGCGCTTAAGGGCATCGCTCTTATTCCTTAATAGTACATGCTGTTAAGTATGCCATCAGGCGTGTGTTTGTGACTGCAAAAACAGCAAATAGGACAGTTTGTGGCTTGTTAACCAGCGTTTTGGCGAAAAAAGATACGGTCAGAAAGTTTTTTTACATTTCCTCTTGTCACCTCAGAATAACTCCCTATAATGCGCCTCCACTGACACGGAACAACGGCACGCAAGCCGCCGGGGCAGCAGGGGTTCAGCGATGAACGCCGACAGCGAAAAGCGAAATTAAACGCTTGACTCTGAATGAGGAAAACGTATTATACGGGACCTCGCAACGGTGAGCGAAAGCCGCGTTGCACTGCTCTTTAACAATTTATCAGACAATCTGTGTGGGCACTCAAAGTGACATGGATTCTAACGTCGCAAGACGCTAAATGAATACCAAAGTCTCTGAGTGAACATACGTAATTCATTACGAAGTTTAATTCACGAGCATCAAACTTAAATTGAAGAGTTTGATCATGGCTCAGATTGAACGCTGGCGGCAGGCCTAACACATGCAAGTCGAGCGGTAGCACAGAGAGCTTGCTCTCGGGTGACGAGCGGCGGACGGGTGAGTAATGTCTGGGAAACTGCCTGATGGAGGGGGATAACTACTGGAAACGGTAGCTAATACCGCATAACGTCGCAAGACCAAAGAGGGGGACCTTCGGGCCTCTTGCCATCAGATGTGCCCAGATGGGATTAGCTAGTAGGTGGGGTAACGGCTCACCTAGGCGACGATCCCTAGCTGGTCTGAGAGGATGACCAGCCACACTGGAACTGAGACACGGTCCAGACTCCTACGGGAGGCAGCAGTGGGGAATATTGCACAATGGGCGCAAGCCTGATGCAGCCATGCCGCGTGTATGAAGAAGGCCTTCGGGTTGTAAAGTACTTTCAGCGAGGAGGAAGGCATTGTGGTTAATAACCACAGTGATTGACGTTACTCGCAGAAGAAGCACCGGCTAACTCCGTGCCAGCAGCCGCGGTAATACGGAGGGTGCAAGCGTTAATCGGAATTACTGGGCGTAAAGCGCACGCAGGCGGTCTGTCAAGTCGGATGTGAAATCCCCGGGCTCAACCTGGGAACTGCATTCGAAACTGGCAGGCTAGAGTCTTGTAGAGGGGGGTAGAATTCCAGGTGTAGCGGTGAAATGCGTAGAGATCTGGAGGAATACCGGTGGCGAAGGCGGCCCCCTGGACAAAGACTGACGCTCAGGTGCGAAAGCGTGGGGAGCAAACAGGATTAGATACCCTGGTAGTCCACGCCGTAAACGATGTCGACTTGGAGGTTGTTCCCTTGAGGAGTGGCTTCCGGAGCTAACGCGTTAAGTCGACCGCCTGGGGAGTACGGCCGCAAGGTTAAAACTCAAATGAATTGACGGGGGCCCGCACAAGCGGTGGAGCATGTGGTTTAATTCGATGCAACGCGAAGAACCTTACCTACTCTTGACATCCACGGAATTTAGCAGAGATGCTTTAGTGCCTTCGGGAACCGTGAGACAGGTGCTGCATGGCTGTCGTCAGCTCGTGTTGTGAAATGTTGGGTTAAGTCCCGCAACGAGCGCAACCCTTATCCTTTGTTGCCAGCGGTCCGGCCGGGAACTCAAAGGAGACTGCCAGTGATAAACTGGAGGAAGGTGGGGATGACGTCAAGTCATCATGGCCCTTACGAGTAGGGCTACACACGTGCTACAATGGCGTATACAAAGAGAAGCGACCTCGCGAGAGCAAGCGGACCTCATAAAGTACGTCGTAGTCCGGATTGGAGTCTGCAACTCGACTCCATGAAGTCGGAATCGCTAGTAATCGTAGATCAGAATGCTACGGTGAATACGTTCCCGGGCCTTGTACACACCGCCCGTCACACCATGGGAGTGGGTTGCAAAAGAAGTAGGTAGCTTAACCTTCGGGAGGGCGCTTACCACTTTGTGATTCATGACTGGGGTGAAGTCGTAACAAGGTAACCGTAGGGGAACCTGCGGTTGGATCACCTCCTTACCTGAAAGAACCTGCCTTTGTAGTGTCCACACAGATTGTCTGATGAAAAATAAGCAGTAAAAAATCTCTGCAGGCTTGTAGCTCAGGTGGTTAGAGCGCACCCCTGATAAGGGTGAGGTCGGTGGTTCAAGTCCACTCAGGCCTACCAATTCATTCCTTTGGTAAGTTCTGGCAGGAAATGAACGGGTAAGAGATTTAGCATTTGTGATGGGGTTATAGCTCAGCTGGGAGAGCGCCTGCCTTGCACGCAGGAGGTCTGCGGTTCGATCCCGCATAGCTCCACCATCCTTTTACTGCGAACAACAAGAAAACTTCAGAGTGTACCTGAAAAGGTTCACTGCGAAGTTTTGCTCTTTAAAAATCTGGATCAAGCTGAAAATTGAAACGACACGCTGCGTCTGTTCTCCGTAATAAGAACAGGATGACGGTGTGTTCGAGTCTCTCAAATTTTCGCGACACGATGATGTT
>NZ_PKFT01000006.1:0-215243 GCF_002870005.1 Lelliottia sp. F153
AAAGCATGAAGTTGAAGAGAGCCAGCTTCCACTAAAAGAGGTGTGAAGGGAAGGCTCTCAGAGTCTGGACTTAGTACGCCCCTATGGGGCGTTATCAATGCCACCTGCTATGCAGGTGGTTTTTTACGCCATTTATTTCTCGTTAAACCGTTTACCGGCCAGGTTTTCAGTGTCGGCGTTTCGCCACCAGCGTGAAGTTGTAGTCGTCGCTATTGAATACGTTACGGCTGAACTCAAACACTCTGCCGTCTTTCAAAAACCCGCGAGAGACTTTTTCGAGGATCGGTTTTGCCGGATCGAGCGACAGGGCGGCGATCGCCTCTTCTGAAGGCATGACCGGCAACAGCTCCTGCTCGCTGCGATCGATAACCATCTTTTTGATCTGCTCAATATAGTGATATTTCGAGTTTTCCATCACCTCCCAGGTGAGGTCGGCAAACAGCGCCAGCGGCATCCAGGTCTCTTCCAGATTGACCGGTTTTTGCTTGATAAAGCGCACGCGTTTAACGTGCCAGACCTTGTCATCCGGGGCGAGCTGTAACTTTTCGGCAAGCCTTGCATCGGCTTTTATAACCTCAAACACTTTCACATCGCTGTGGGTGTCGACGTTGCGGTCCGCCAGTTTTTCGTAAAAACCGGTAAGCTGATAGATGTCGTAATTCACCCGCTCCTCTTTTACGTAAGAGCCGCTGCCCTGAATACTTTCGATAATCTGCTCTTCCGTCAGCCGCTTTAAGGCTTGCCTGATCGTCACGCGGCTGACGCTGAACATCGCCTGAAGCGCTGATTCGGTGGGGAGCGCGTCACCCGGCTTCAGTTCGCCGCTGCTGATCTGTTCGCGCAGGGTGTCGGCGATCTGGCGGTACATCGGTTTCTGACTCATAAACGTCCATTTTTGTATTGTTCAGCTAATACCATTCTTTTGAATTATGCCCTGAGTATTCGGATTGTAAATAATACAATATTAATACAAATTTAGCGGTTAAGTGAAAATGATCACATAAAGGTATTATCTGGTGTGCCAGAATCTGCCGTACATTAAAACGACAATTCTGTGAGGATCTGATGAACCTGACGACTCTGACCCATCCCCAGGCGATCTTTCTGCATGCGCGATTTACCGATCGTGACGATGCGATCCGCCAGCTGGCACAGCGGCTACACGATCTGGGAAAAATAGCCGATCCGGAGCGTTTTCTGGCTGATGTTTTACAGCGCGAAGCGCAGGGACCAACCGCGCTGGGTGAGGGGCTGGCGGTTCCGCACGGTAAAAGCGCGGCGGTGAACGAAGCGGCTTTTGCGGTCGCGACGCTGCGCAATCCGCTTGAGTGGGAGGGGGTCGATGGGCCTGAAAACGTCGAGCTGATTTTCCTGCTGGCGATCCCGCCTGCCGAAGCAGGGACCACGCACATGAAAGTGCTGACGGCGCTGACCTCGCGTCTGGCCGATGATGTATTGCGGGCGCGTGTGATGGCGGCTGATACGCCCGACGCCCTGCTGGCCGCGCTGGACGAAGCACCCGAAGAGCAAACCGTGGCGCTGCTGTCAGATGCACCGACGATTGTTTGCGTCACGGCTTGCCCGGCGGGGATCGCCCACACGTATATGGCGGCGGAATACCTTGAGAAGGCCGGGCGCAAGCTTGGCGTCAATGTGATTGTCGAAAAACAGGGGGCGAACGGCATTGAAGGGCGCTTAACGCCCCAGCAGCTCAAGGAGGCGAAGGCCTGCATTTTTGCCGCCGACGTGGCGATTAAAGATCATGAACGTTTTAACGGCATTCCTGCACTGTCGGTCCCTGTGACCGAGCCGCTGCGCCACGCCGAAGCGCTGATCACTCAGGCGCTGGCCCTGAAAACTTCTGAGGTTCAACGGCAGCATCAATCCGACGCCGACGGGCGAAAAAGCCTGAAAACGGAGCTGAAGCAGGCCCTGCTGAGCGGGATTTCGTTTGCCGTGCCCTTGATCGTTGCAGGGGGCACGGTGCTGGCAGTGTCGGTATTACTGGCGCAAATGCTCGGTTTGCAGCACCTCTTCGATCAGGAGAATTCATGGCTGTGGATGTATCGCAAACTGGGCGGCGGGATGCTGGGCGTTTTGATGGTGCCGGTGCTCGCAGCCTATACCGCGTATTCGCTGGCAGATAAACCCGCGCTGGCCCCCGGTTTCGCGGCGGGACTTGCCGCCAACATGATTGGCTCCGGGTTTTTGGGCGCTATCGCCGGGGGCCTGATCGCGGGCTATCTGATGCGCTGGGTGAAAAATCACGTTCGCCTGAGCAATCGCTATAACGGTTTCCTGGTCTATTACCTCTATCCGGTGATAGGCACGCTCGGCGCGGGCAGCCTGATGCTGTTTGTGATCGGTGAGCCGGTGGCGTGGATCAATAACGCCCTGACTGCCTGGCTGAACGGACTGTCTGGCGCAAACGCGCTGTTGCTTGGCGCAATCCTCGGATTTATGTGCTCGTTCGATCTGGGCGGTCCAGTGAATAAAGCGGCCTACGCCTTTTGCCTGGGCGCGATGGCGAATGGGGTGTACGGCCCATACGCTATTTTTGCGTCGGTCAAAATGGTTTCAGCATTTACCGTGACGGCCTCAACGCTCATCTCCCCGCGGCTGTTTAAACCTTTTGAAATCGAAACCGGAAAATCGACCTGGCTGCTGGGGCTGGCAGGGATCACCGAAGGGGCGATTCCGATGGCAATTGAGGATCCGCTGCGGGTGATTGGCTCGTTTGTGCTCGGCTCCCTGGTGACAGGCGCGATAGTCGGCGCGATGGGAATGGGGCTTTCCACTCCAGGGGCCGGAATTTTCTCCCTCTTTTTACTGCATCCCGCCGGACTGAGCGGCGTTGCGGCCGCAGCGGGCTGGTTTGGCGCCGCGCTGGTGGGGACCGCCATATCGACCAGCGTGCTGCTCCTTTGGCGGCGTCAGGCGGTAAAAAACGGCAAATACATTCCCAATAGCATCATGCCTTAACTGGACAGGAAACGAAGATGAAAGCTGTATCTCGCGTTCACATCACGCCGCACATGCACTGGGACCGTGAGTGGTACTTCACCACCGAAGAGTCACGCATTTTGCTGGTCAATAATATGCAAGAGATCCTCGCGCGCCTTGAGCAGGATGAGGAGTACAAATACTACGTTCTCGACGGGCAGACGGCGATTCTGGAAGATTATTTCGCGATAAAGCCGGAGAGCAAAGCACGCGTCAAAGCGCTGGTGGAAGCCGGAAAGCTGATTATCGGGCCGTGGTACACCCAGACGGACACCACGATTGTTTCGGGCGAATCTATTGTGCGCAACCTGTTGTACGGAATGCGTGATTGCCTGGCCTTCGGCGAGCCGATGAAAATTGGTTATTTGCCGGATTCCTTCGGCATGTCGGGTCAGCTTCCGCACATCTACAACGGGTTTGGCATCCAACGCGCGATGTTCTGGCGCGGCTGTTCTGAACGTCATGGCACCGACAAAACGGAGTTTTTGTGGCAGAGCAAAGACGGCAGCGAAGTGACAACACAGGTGCTGCCGCTGGGCTACGCGATTGGTAAGTACTTACCGGAGGACGAAGCCGGGCTGCGTAAACGGCTGGACAGTTATTTCGACGTGCTGGAAAACGCCTCGCTCACGAAAGAGATTTTGTTGCCGAACGGACACGACCAGATGCCGCTGCAGCAAAACATTTTTACGGTGATGAAGACGCTGCGGGAGATCTATCCCCAGCGGGAGTTTGTCATGAGCCGCTTCGAAGAGGTGTTTGCGCATATCGACGCTCATCGTGATGCGCTGGCAACGCTCAACGGCGAGTTTATCGACGGGAAATATATGCGCGTTCACCGGACCATCGGCTCTACGCGTATGGATATCAAAATGGCCCACGCCCGCATTGAGAACAAAATCGTCAATATTCTGGAGCCGCTCTCTACGTTGGCCTGGACGCTGGGCTTTGAGTATCACCATGGGCTGCTGGAGAAAATGTGGAAGGAGATTTTAAAGAATCACGCCCACGACAGCATCGGCTGCTGCTGTAGCGATAAAGTGCACCGTGAGATCGCATCCCGTTTCGAGCTGGCGGAGGATATGGCCGACAATCTGATTCGTTTTACTCTGCGTAAGATCGTCGACAACATGCCGCAAACGGATGAAGACAAACTGGTGCTGTTTAATCTGATGCCGTGGCCGCGCGAAGAGGTGGTCAATACTACCGTGCGCCTGCGCGCGAGCGCGTTCCGACTGCTGGACGATAAAGGAAATGAAATTCCCTACTTTATCCGCGCCCGACGGGAGATCGATCCGGGCCTTATTGATCGGCAGATTGTGCATTATGGCAACTACGAGCCGTTTATGGAGTTTGATATCCAGTTGAGCCAGATTTTGCCTTCGATGGGCTATCGCACCCTCTATATCGAACCGCACGTCGCAGGAAAAGTATTGCCGGGCCATGAGGCGACGGCGGCGCTGCTGGAAAATGCTTTCTGGCAGATTGACCTGAATGATGACGGCACGCTGCGCCTGATGGATAAAGACTCCGGCCTTATTTATGACCGCGTGCTGGAGATCGAAGAGAGTTCCGATGACGGGGACGAATACGACTATTCGCCTTCGCGGGAAGAGTGGCGGCTGACATCACGTGAGGCGCAGCATACCGTCGAGGTGTTTCACGACGCCTGGCAGAGCAGGGCGGTGATCCGAAGCCGCATGGCTATCCCGGTCAATCTGGCTGCGCGCTCTGCCCGCCGGCGAGACGGCCACCTGGGCATTGAAATTGAGGTCACGCTCAGCCATCACAGCCGTCGTATCGACGTTGAGGTCCGCCTGGATAATCAGGCTGACGATCACCGGGTGCGGGTGCTCATTCCGACTCCCTTCAACACGGCGGAGGTGCTGGCAGACACCCAGTTTGGCTCGGTCGTCCGCCCTGTGCGTGATGAAGCGATGGACCGCTGGCAGGAAGAGGGCTGGAAAGAGGCACCGGTGCCGGTGTGGAACTTACTGAATTATGCGGTGTTACAGGAGGGGCGCCACGGTATGGCGTTGTTCACCGAAGGATTACGCGAGTTTGAAATTGTCGGTGAGGAGAAGAAAACCTTTGCTCTGACGCTGCTGCGTGGCGTTGGGTTACTCGGAAAAGAGGATCTGTTATTACGCCCAGGCCGACCCTCTGGGATAAAAATGCCGGTGCCAGATTCGCAGGTGAGGGGAGCGCTGCAGTGCCGTTTCAGCCTGTTTAACTTTTGCGGAACGCCTCTCAATGCGGGCGTTGCCCAGCAGGCCAGGGCCTGGCTGACGCCGATCCAGTGCTATAACAAAATCCCATGGGATGCGATGAAGCTCAACAAAGCCAGCGTCGTCACTCCTGCGACCTACAGCTTATTGACCATGTCTCCCGTTGGCTGCCTGGTGGGGGCGCTGAAAAAAGCCGAAGATCGCGATGAGATTATCCTGCGGGTGTTCAATCCTTCCGAATCGGTTTGTTGTGATACCTCGTTCAGCTTCAGCGGTGAGATCAGCCGCTGTGCTGAAACGGGAATGGATGAAGAGATTCATAAGGGCGATAGGGTCGTCAACGGGACGGCTGAAACCCTGCGGCCCTGCCAGTCCAGAACCTTTAGCATCAAACTTGCCTAAAAACCCGGCGAACGAATCAAAGGTCACATTTTTGTGACCTTTTCGGTTTCTAAATAGTCACGCCGTGGTGTTAATTTAAAGATTAATAAAAGTAAAATAGATGTTTCCGCTTCGACTGAAAACATCGCGATGGAAAGTCACGTTAAAGCAGCTATCCTTAAGTGTTTGTCAGTGAAAATGACCAGACGGCAAACAGCGTTAAAAAAAATCACTTCAATTTATTTTCATCTCTGTATTTGATAACCATCACCTTGCTTAAATCTACATATCATTAACATTGATTTTACTATGGCTACTGCATTTAAACACCATTAACATAAAGTCGCGTTTTTGATTTAAATCAATGTTTAATGCTTGGAAAAACACCTCAAAAGGCGCTAAATTGTCGGCGATCAAACTGGCTGAAAATGTGTAAATTCGCTATATATTGATCACCGTCGTAAAACGTAAATCTCCTTCAATAAAAACCTGTTTATTGTAAGGGCTTTGCAGCGTATTATATTCGCGGGATCAATTAGAGTTTTTTCTTAACGTATTTGTAACCTTTCATCATGACTTTTTCCTCTAGTGAAGAAAATAAGTCACGACGAAGGGAACAGATAACTTTGTATTGGGGCATGTGTGTGAACCCTTCTCAGGGATTCACTCTCGGAGTCTTCATGCGATGAGCAAGGAGTCATGATGTTAGATATAGTCGAACTGTCGCGCTTACAGTTTGCCTTGACCGCGATGTACCACTTCCTTTTTGTGCCACTGACGCTCGGTATGGCGTTCCTGCTGGCCATCATGGAGACGGTCTACGTCCTTTCCGGCAAACAGATTTATAAAGATATGACCAAGTTCTGGGGCAAGTTGTTTGGTATCAACTTTGCACTGGGCGTGGCGACCGGCCTGACCATGGAGTTCCAGTTCGGGACTAACTGGTCTTACTATTCTCACTATGTTGGGGATATCTTCGGTGCGCCGCTGGCCATTGAAGGTCTGATGGCCTTCTTCCTCGAATCCACCTTTGTAGGTCTGTTCTTCTTCGGTTGGGACCGTCTGGGTAAAGTTCAGCACATGGCAGTGACCTGGCTGGTGGCCTTAGGCTCCAACCTGTCCGCACTGTGGATCCTGGTCGCTAACGGCTGGATGCAGAACCCTATCGCGTCTGATTTCAACTTTGAAACCATGCGTATGGAGATGGTCAGCTTTGCCGAGCTGGTCCTGAACCCGGTTGCTCAGGTGAAATTCGTTCACACTGTGGCCTCGGGTTATGTCTGCGGCGCGATGTTCGTACTCGGCATCAGCTCCTACTATATGCTGCGCGGTCGTGACTTCGCTTTCGCCAAGCGCTCCTTTGCCATCGCGGCAAGCTTCGGTATGGCGGCAATCCTGTCTGTTATCGTGCTGGGTGATGAATCCGGTTACGAAATGGGTGACGTACAGAAAACCAAACTGGCGGCTATCGAAGCCGAATGGGAAACTCAGCCAGCTCCGGCGGCGTTTACCCTGTTTGGTATTCCTGACCAGGATGCGCAGGAAAACCGTTTTGCTATTCAAATTCCTTACGCCCTCGGCATCATCGCCACCCGTTCTGTTGATAAGCAGGTGACGGGCCTGAAAGATCTGATGGTGCAGCACGAAGAGCGTATCCGTAACGGTATGAAAGCGTACGGGCTGCTGGAGCAGCTGCGTTCAGGCTCTACCGATCAGGCTGTTCGCGATCAGTTCAATGACGTGAAGAAAGACCTGGGTTACGGCCTGCTGCTGAAGCGTTATACCCCGAATGTGTCTGATGCGACTGAAGCACAGATTCAGCTGGCAACCAAAGACTCCATTCCACGCGTTGCGCCGCTGTACTTCGCGTTCCGTATCATGGTCGGTTGCGGCATCCTGATGCTTCTGATTATCGCGGCCTCCTTCTGGTCTGTGATTCGTAACCGTATCGGCCAGAAAAAATGGCTGCTGCGTACCGCGATGTACGGTATTCCATTGCCATGGATTGCTATCGAGTCCGGCTGGTTTGTTGCGGAGTATGGCCGTCAGCCATGGGCGATAGGTGAGGTGCTGCCAACGGCAGTGGCTAACTCATCCCTGACTGCGGGGGACCTGATTTTCTCCATGCTGCTGATTTGTGGTCTGTACACCCTGTTCCTGGTGGCCGAACTGTTCCTGATGTTCAAGTTCGCACGCCTTGGCCCGAGCAGCCTGAAAACCGGTCGCTATCACTACGAGCAGTCCAACGTGGCTACTCAGCCGGCACGCTAAGACAGGAGTCGTCAAATGATCGATTATGAAGTATTGCGTTTTATCTGGTGGCTGCTGGTCGGTATCTTACTGATTGGTTTTGCGGTCACGGACGGTTTCGACATGGGGGTGGGCATGCTCACCCGTTTCCTCGGTCGTAATGACACCGAGCGTCGAATCATGATCAACTCCATCGCCCCGCACTGGGATGGTAACCAGGTGTGGCTGATCACCGCGGGCGGCGCACTGTTTGCCGCCTGGCCGATGGTCTACGCGGCTGCGTTCTCCGGCTTCTATGTGGCGATGATTCTGGTGCTGGCATCCTTGTTCTTCCGTCCGGTCGGCTTTGACTACCGCTCGAAGATCGAAGATACCCGCTGGCGTAACATGTGGGACTGGGGCATCTTCATCGGTAGCTTCGTGCCACCGCTGGTGATTGGCGTGGCGTTCGGCAACCTGTTGCAGGGCGTTCCGTTCCACCTTGATGAGTATATGCGTCTGTACTACACCGGTAACTTCTTCCAGCTGCTGAACCCGTTTGGCCTGCTGGCGGGCGTGGTGAGTGTGGCGATGATCATTACTCAGGGTGCCACGTATCTGCAGATGCGTACGGTGGGTGAACTGCATCTGCGTTCCCGTGCCACCGCTCAGGTTGCGGCGCTGGTGACACTGGTCTGCTTCGCGCTGGCAGGTGTTTGGGTCGTATACGGTATTGATGGTTATGTGGTGACGTCTGCTATCAACCATGCTGCGCCGTCTAACCCGCTGACCAAAGAAGTCGCGCGTCAGGCAGGGGCATGGCTGGTGAACTTTAACAACACTCCTGCGCTGTGGGCTATCCCGGCTCTGGGTGTGTTGCTGCCGCTGCTGACGGTCCTTACCTCTCGTCTTGAGAAAGGCGCTTGGGCATTCGTGTTCTCTTCACTGACACTGGCGTGCATCATCCTGACTGCGGGCATTGCAATGTTCCCGTTCGTGATGCCATCCAGCACCATGATGAATGCGAGCCTGACCATGTGGGATGCGACGTCAAGCCAGTTGACGCTTAACCTGATGACGTATGTTGCTTGCGTGTTCGTACCGATTATCCTGCTCTACACCACCTGGTGTTACTGGAAAATGTTCGGTCGTATCACGAAAGAAGACATCGAAAGCAACACTCATTCCCTGTACTAAGTAAGGAGCTGAATATGTGGTATTTCGCATGGATTTTGGGGACGCTTCTTGCCTGTGCATTTGGTGTCATTACCGCGCTGGCGCTTGAGCATATCGAAGCGACCAAAACCGGTGAAGAAAAGCACTGATGATGAATGTTATCGCAAAGCTATATGCGGTAATGGACAAGCGCCCGTTACGGGCGCTTTCCTTAGTGATGGCATTACTGCTCGCAGGCTGTATCTTCTGGGACCCGTCGCGCTTTGCGGCGAAGACGAGCGAACTGGAAATCTGGCATGGTTTCTTGATCATGTGGGCAGTTTGCGCGGGCGTCATTCACGGTGTGGGCTTTCGCCCGAAAGCCGTTCACTGGCAAGGCATTTTCTGCCCGCTGGTCGCTGATATTGTGCTTCTCGCCGGACTTGTTTTTTTCTTTAGCTGAATAAGAACTGTCCGTTAATCTTATGGGCTTACTCGAGCCCATAAAAATTTACTCTCCGTTTACTTTCCCCCATTCCAAACCATCATTCCCGCGCGTATAGTAGCGAAGTTTAAAAGCTCTAACTTTTGTTGCATTACCAGGATGTAAAGTGAATACAACGCTGTTTCGATGGCCGGTTAGGGTCTACTACGAAGATACCGATGCCGGGGGTGTGGTCTACCACGCCAGCTACGTTGCTTTTTATGAACGGGCACGCACTGAGATGCTGCGCCATCATCACTTCAGTCAGCAGGTTTTGTTGGCTGAGCGAGTTGCCTTCGTGGTACGCAAGATGACGCTGGAGTATTTTGCACCCGCCAGACTCGACGATATGCTCGAAGTCCAAACGGAAATAACATCAATGCGCGGGACCTCACTGGTTTTCACGCAGCGGATCGTCAACGCAGAGAACACAGTACTGAACGAAGCAGAAGTCCTGATTGTTTGTGTTGATCCACTCATCATGAAGCCTCGTGCGCTTCCTAAGTCTATTGTCGCGGAGTTTAAGCAGTGACTGACATGAATATCCTTGATTTGTTCCTGAAGGCTAGCCTTCTGGTTAAACTTATCATGTTGATTTTGATTGGTTTTTCAATCGCATCCTGGGCAATCATTATCCAGAGAACCCGTATTCTTAACGCTGCTGGCCGTGAAGCCGAAGCCTTTGAAGATAAATTCTGGTCTGGTATTGAGCTTTCTCGTTTGTATCAGGAAAGCCAGGGGCGCCGTGATAACCTTTCAGGCTCCGAACAAATTTTCTATAGCGGTTTCAAAGAGTTCGCTCGCCTCCATCGCGCAAATAATCATGCGCCTGAAGCGGTCGTTGAAGGGGCATCGCGTGCCATGCGCATCTCGATGAACCGTGAGCTGGAATCACTTGAAACACACATCCCGTTCCTTGGCACGGTGGGTTCCATCAGCCCGTATATCGGTCTGTTTGGTACCGTGTGGGGGATCATGCATGCCTTCATCGCACTGGGTGCGGTTAAACAGGCTACGCTGCAAATGGTTGCACCGGGCATCGCAGAAGCACTGATCGCGACCGCAATCGGTCTGTTTGCCGCAATTCCGGCAGTTATGGCGTATAACCGACTGAACCAGCGAGTGAACAAACTGGAACTGAACTACGACAACTTCATGGAAGAGTTCACTGCGATTCTGCACCGTCAGGCGTTTACCAGCACCGAGAGTAACAAGGGGTAAACCATGGCCAGAGCGCGTGGACGAAATCGTCGCGAACTTAAGTCCGAAATCAATATTGTACCGTTGCTGGACGTATTGTTGGTGCTGCTGCTGATCTTTATGGCGACAGCGCCAATCATCACCCAGAGCGTGGAAGTTGATCTGCCGGATGCGACAGAATCACAGGCGGTAAGCAGCAATGATGAACCTCCGGTTATCATTGAGGTTTCCGGCGTGGGGCAATATAGCGTTGTGGTAGAGAAAGATCGCATGGATCAGCTGCCGCCTGAGCAGGTTATTGCTGAAGCGCAGCGTCGCCTGACGTCGAATCCGAAAACGGTCTTCTTAATCGGTGGCGCCAAAGATGTGCCTTACGATGAAATAATTAAAGCGCTGAACTTGCTACATAGCGCGGGTGTTAAGTCGGTAGGCTTGATGACGCAACCGATTTAATCCTCTGCACAGTTTTTGGGAACCGATAGTGTCAAAGGCAACCGAACAAAACGACAAGCTTAAGCGAGCGATTATTATCTCCGCGGTGCTGCATGTGATTCTCTTTGCAGCGCTGATCTGGAGTTCGTTCGATGAGCATATTGACGCGTCAGCCGGCGGCGGTGGAGGCTCTTCCATCGACGCCGTCATGGTGGACCCAGGCGCGGTAGTGCAAAACTATAATCGTCAGCAACAGCAGCAGGCGAGTGCAAAACGGGCAGAAGAGCAGCGTGATAAACAGGCGCAACAGCAAGCCGAGGAGCTGCGTGAAAAGCAGGCCGCGGAGCAGGAACGTCTGAAGCAGCTCGAGAAAGAACGTTTGCAGGCGCAAGAAGCGGCGAAGGAGCAGGCAGAACAGCAGAAGCAGGCTGAAGCTGCGGCCCAGAAAGCACAAGAGCAGCAAAAGCAGGCAGAAGAAGCGGCAGCTAAATCCGCTGCGGATGCCAAAGCAAAAGCAGACGCTCAGGCAAAACAAGCTGCTGACGCAGCGAAGAAAGCCGCTGCTGATGCTCAAAAAGTCGCAGAAGCGGAAGCCGCGAAGAAAGCTGCCGCCGACGCACAGAAAAAAGCGGAAGCAGAAGCCGCGAAGAAAGCTGCTGCCGACGCACAGAAGAAAGCAGAAGCGGAAGCCGCGAAGAAAGCAGCCCAGGAAGCGGAGAAGAAAGCCGCTGCCGATGCTGCGAAGAAAGCGGCTGCAGCAGAGAAGGCCGCTGCTGAAAAAGCCGCCGCTGCTGAGAAGGCTGCGGCCGACAAAAAAGCCGCTGCCGCTGAAAAAGCTGCTGCAGATAAGAAAGCCGCTGCCGATAAAGCAGCAGCCGCCAAAGCCGCCGCAGCCAAAAAAGCGGCAGCAGAGAAAGCGTCGGCATCTGATGTTGACGACCTTTTCGGTGACCTGAGTTCAGGTAAGAATGCGCCGAAATCGGGCGGTGGGGCGAAAGGAAACGGCCAGCCAGCTAAAGACAGCGGAACGAGTGGGGCGAATGGCGGTGCATCGGGTGCGGACATCAGTGCTTACGCCTCGCAAATCCGTACTGCTATTCAGAGCCGTTTATATGGCGCTGATCTGTACGCCGGTAAATCTTGCGTCTTGCATATCAAGCTTGCGCCAGATGGACTGCTACTGGACGTAACCCAAGAAGGGGGCGATCCAGCGTTATGTCAGGCTGCTTTGACGGCTGCCAAAACGGCCAAAATTCCTAAACCGCCTTCACAGGCTGTTTATGAGAAGGTAAAAGATGCCAAACTGGACTTCAAACTGTGATGTTTTCCCGCTCAAAGTGGGAAATACAGGCTAAGGTTTGATGCTGGGGATGGGTAGTTTTGTCTATTTGAGTTTGTTAACATTCTGCTAAATTATCGTGGGTAACGTTACCCAGATAAGGGAGATATAATGAAGCAGGCATTACGTGTAGCAGTAAGTTTCTTTATGCTGTGGGCAGCCGTGCTGCACGCAGAGGTACGCATCGAGATCACCCAAGGGGTGGACTCTGCGCGTCCAATTGGCGTTGTTCCGTTCCAGTGGGCCGGCCCTGGCGCTGCCCCTGAAGACGTTGGCGGCATTGTGGCGGCTGACTTGCGTAACAGCGGCAAATTCAATCCCTTAGATCGTTCTCGCCTGCCACAGCAGCCGGGTACCGCTCAGGAAGTTCAACCGGCAGCCTGGTCTGCGCTCGGTATTGATGCCGTGGTAGTGGGTCAAGTGACTCCGAATCCGGACGGTGGCTACACAGTGGCTTACCAGCTGGTTGATACTGGCGGCGCTCCAGGTACTGTTCTGGCGCAGAACTCGTATAAAGTGAACAAGCAGTGGCTTCGCTACGCGGGTCACACTGCGAGTGATGAAGTGTTCGAGAAGCTGACCGGTATTAAAGGTGCCTTCCGTACCCGTATCGCCTATGTGGTTCAGACCAACGGCGGCCAGTTCCCGTATGAACTGCGCGTCTCTGACTACGACGGCTACAACCAGTTCACCGTGCACCGTTCACCACAGCCGCTGATGTCTCCGGCCTGGTCTCCGGACGGTTCTAAACTCGCTTACGTGACCTTCGAAAGCGGTCGCTCTGCGCTGGTGATTCAGACTCTGTCCAACGGCGCTGTGCGTCAGGTTGCTTCGTTCCCGCGTCACAACGGTGCGCCAGCGTTCTCACCTGATGGGACTAAACTGGCATTTGCTCTGTCTAAAACAGGCAGCCTGAACCTTTACGTGATGGATATCGGCTCCGGCCAGATTCGCCAGGTCACGGATGGTCGCAGCAACAACACTGAACCTACCTGGTTCCCGGACAGCCAGAACCTGGCGTTCACATCTGACCAGGCCGGTCGTCCTCAGGTGTACAAAGTCAATGTAAATGGCGGTGCACCGCAGCGCATCACCTGGGAAGGTTCACAGAACCAGGATTCTGATGTAAGCAGTGACGGTAAATTTATGGTAATGGTCAGCTCTGCTGGTGGCCAGCAGCACATTGCCAAACAAGATCTGGTAACGGGTGGCGTGCAAGTTCTGTCGTCAACGTTCCTGGATGAAACGCCGAGTCTGGCACCTAACGGCACGATGGTAATCTACAGCTCTTCTCAGGGGATGGGATCTGTGCTGAATCTGGTTTCTACAGATGGGCGTTTCAAAGCGCGTATTCCGGCAACTGATGGACAGGTAAAATCACCTGCCTGGTCGCCGTATCTGTAAATAATAATTAATTGATTACTAAAGGAATCATAGAAATGCAACTGAACAAAGTGCTGAAGGGGCTGATGATCGCTCTGCCTGTAATGGCAATCGCGGCGTGTTCTTCCAACAAGAATGCAAGCAACGACCAGAGCGGCGAAGGCATGATGGGTGCCGGCACTGGTATGGACGCTAACGGTAACGGCAATATGTCTTCTGAAGAGCAAGCGCGTCTTCAGATGCAGCAGCTGCAGCAGAACAACATTGTTTACTTCGATCTGGACAAGTATGACATCCGTTCTGACTTCGCTGCGATGCTGGATGCGCACGCAAACTTCCTGCGTAGCAACCCATCTTACAAAGTCACCGTAGAAGGTCATGCTGACGAACGTGGTACTCCTGAGTACAACATCTCCCTGGGTGAGCGTCGTGCGAACGCCGTTAAGATGTACCTGCAGGGTAAAGGCGTTTCTGCTGACCAGATTTCCATCGTTTCTTACGGTAAAGAAAAACCTGCAGTACTGGGTCATGACGAAGCGGCTTACTCCAAAAACCGTCGTGCCGTACTGGTTTACTAAGAGAATTGCATGAGCAGTAACTTCAGACATCAACTTTTGAGTCTGTCGTTACTGGTTGGAATAGCGGCCCCCTGGGCCGCTTTTGCTCAGGCACCAATCAGTAGTGTCGGCTCCGGCTCGGTCGAAGACCGTGTCACTCAACTCGAGCGTATTTCTAACGCTCACAGTCAGCTTTTAACCCAACTCCAGCAGCAGCTCTCTGATAACCAAAACGATATTGATTCTCTCCGTGGTCAGATCCAGGAAAGTCAGTATCAGTTGAATCAGGTTGTCGAGCGTCAGAAGCAGATCCTGTTGCAGATCGACGGCATGAGTAACGGCGGCGCTGCAGCGCAACCTGCGGCGGGCGATCAGAGCGGGGCGGCGACAGCCACTCCGGCACCGGCAGCAGATGCGTCAGCTTCGACAGGCGCGCCTGTACAGAGCGGTGATGCAAATACTGACTACAACGCAGCTATTGCCCTGGTGCAGGATAAATCGCGTCAGGACGATGCCATTGCGGCGTTTCAGAACTTCGTGAAAAAGTACCCTGACTCAACTTATCAGCCAAATGCGAATTATTGGCTTGGTCAGTTGAACTACAACAAGGGTAAAAAGGATGATGCGGCGTTTTATTTTGCCTCTGTGGTAAAAAATTACCCAAAATCGCCTAAAGCCCCTGATGCCATGTTTAAGGTCGGCGTCATCATGCAGGATAAAGGCGACAGCGCGAAAGCGAAGGCCGTTTATCAGCAGGTGGTCGCGAAGTACCCAGGCACCGAAGGTGCGAAACAAGCGCAAAAACGTCTTGGATCGATGGGTTGAGTGTCGCATGACCAGAAATCGCGTTATTTCTGGTCGTGCCGCCTGATTCGTAAGCAGTTAAGTGATCTTCGTCGAAATTTTTGTTGCGCTGAATTCTTAAATCAGTAATATATGCCGCCGTTGCCAAGGGATATCGAACAGCCCGAAAGCCGCGAAAAAAGTGGGTCGTTAGCTCAGTTGGTAGAGCAGTTGACTTTTAATCAATTGGTCGCAGGTTCGAATCCTGCACGACCCACCACTTAAGATTTTCCTGTAGTGCCCTGTAGTACGGCGTTGGGTGATTAGCTCAGTTGGTAGAGCACCTCCTTTACACGGAGGGGGTCGGCGGTTCGAGCCCGTCATCACCCACCATCGGGTCGTTAGCTCAGTTGGTAGAGCAGTTGACTTTTAATCAATTGGTCGCAGGTTCGAATCCTGCACGACCCACCAATACTACAAAATTCAGGCAACACCCGAATGGGTCGTTAGCTCAGTTGGTAGAGCAGTTGACTTTTAATCAATTGGTCGCAGGTTCGAATCCTGCACGACCCACCAGCCTGAATAAAAATTTGCAAGTCCCGAAAGGGGTCGTTAGCTCAGTTGGTAGAGCAGTTGACTTTTAATCAATTGGTCGCAGGTTCGAATCCTGCACGACCCACCAATGTAGAAAGGCGCCCTAAAGGCGCCTTTTTGCTATGCGCGATTCGGCAGGATGAGAACCTGCTGCAGGTTCGAGTCGAACGCAGTGAGACAACGGAGCCGCCTGCGGCGACGGCCCGAAGGGCGAGCGAAACGAGTTATCCTGCACGACCCACCAATGTAGAAAGGCGCCCTAAAGGCGCCTTTTTGCTATCCAAATATTGTGACTTTTTTCCCTCAACGCGCTATCTTGTTTAGTATACAAAACACAATTGTCGTATCTTTCGTTCATAACGCAAAAGAGAGACATTATTGTTAAGCCAGTAAAACGAGAAGCAATGATGAGCGTGATGTTTGATCCTGAAGCCGCAATCTATCCTTTCCCGCCTAAGCCCGTGCCTTTAAACCGGGACGAAAAACAGTTCTACCGTGAAAAAATAAAGCGCCTGCTGAAGGAGCGTGATGCGGTAATGGTCGCTCATTACTACACCGATCCCGAAATCCAGCAGCTGGCCGAAGAGACCGGCGGTTGTATCTCCGATTCTCTTGAGATGGCCCGCTTTGGTGCGAAACATCCGGCCTCAACGCTGCTGGTGGCTGGCGTTCGCTTTATGGGCGAGACGGCAAAGATCCTCAGCCCGGAAAAAACCATTCTGATGCCTACGCTTAATGCGGAGTGTTCTCTGGATTTAGGCTGTCCGATCGACGAATTCAGCGCGTTTTGCGATGCCCATCCGGACAGAACCGTCGTTGTTTACGCCAACACCTCCGCCGCTGTCAAAGCGCGTGCAGACTGGGTGGTCACCTCCAGTATCGCCGTCGAACTCATTGAGCATCTGGATAGTCTCGGGCAGAAGATCATCTGGGCGCCGGACAAACATTTGGGCAACTACGTGCAGAAGCAAACTGGCGCGGATGTGTTGTGCTGGCAGGGTGCATGTATTGTGCACGACGAATTTAAAACCCAGGCGCTGGCACGCATGAAAGCCCTCTATCCTGACGCCGCGATCCTTGTCCACCCGGAGTCACCTCAGTCGGTAGTCGATATGGCTGATGCGGTGGGGTCCACCAGCCAGCTGATCAACGCCGCGAAAACTCTGCCGCAGCAGAAGCTGATCGTCGCCACCGATCGCGGCATCTTTTATAAAATGCAGCAGGCGGTTCCGGACAAAGAGCTGTTCGAAGCCCCAACAGCCGGAGAAGGCGCCACGTGCCGCAGCTGCGCGCATTGCCCGTGGATGGCGATGAATGGTCTTAAGGCGATTGCTGAAGGTCTGGAGTCAGGCGGAGCGGCACATGAGATCCATGTGGACGCTGCGTTGCGTGAGGGGGCGTTAATTCCTCTTAACCGTATGCTCGATTTTGCGGCTACACTACGCTCCTGAGATGAGATAACGCGTATCAGTACGCTCTGGGGAAAAGATGGATTTTTTTAGCACGCAGAATATCCTGGTTCATATACCAATCGGGGCGGGCGGCTACGACCTGTCATGGATTGAAGCTATCGGCACCCTGGCGGGGCTGCTCTGCATTTGGCTCGCAAGTCTGGAGAAGATCAGCAACTACGCGTTCGGCCTGATTAACGTCACGCTGTTCGCGATTATCTTTTTCCAGATCCAGCTCTATGCCAGCCTGCTGTTGCAGCTCTTTTTCTTCGCCGCGAATATCTACGGTTGGTACGCATGGTCCCGGCAAAACAGCGCTCAGGAAGCGGAGCTACAGATTCGCTGGCTACCTCTGCCAAAAGCCATCGCCTGGCTCGCGGCCTGTGTCGTCGCCATTGGCCTGATGACGGTCTACATCAATCCGGTATTTGGTTTCCTGACGCGGGTGGCAGTGTCGGTGATGTCCAGCATGGGGTTAAACGTCACCATGCCTGAACTGCAGCCCGATGCGTTCCCGTTCTGGGATTCCTGCATGATGGTGCTGTCGATCGCAGCGATGATTCTGATGACGCGTAAATACGTCGAGAACTGGCTGCTGTGGGTCATCATTAACGTGATAAGCGTGGTGATCTTCGCGTTGCAGGGCGTCTACGCCATGTCGCTGGAATATCTGCTCCTCACCTTTATCGCCCTGAACGGCAGCCGGATGTGGATTAACAGCGCGCGTCAGCGTGGCTCCCGCGCGCTATCCAGTTAATGGTGGTGATGGTGTGAATGGTCGGGCTGCGTCTCATTGAGATGGCAGTCCGGCCCGCTACAGGTCTGATACTCCATCTGAATAGTGGCGTGCGAAATCTCGTAGTGGTGCTCCAGGAAGTGCTGAATGCGACCCAGAAGTGCATCGTGGTCGTGCGGAGGGATCACCTGGACATGCAGGGTCATCACCGGTTTCTCGCCCACCAGCCAGACATGCACATGATGAACATCGCGCACTTCCGGAATATCCCGGCACAGCTTGCGCTTCAGCGCCGAAATATCCAGCGAAACGGGCGCACCCTCCAACAGTTCGTTCACACTCTCGCGTAACAATCCCCATGCACTGCGCAGCACCAGGCAGGAGACCAGCACCGACAAGATGGGGTCGATCGGTGTCCAGCCGGTGGAGATAATCACCAGTGCCGCCACAATCGCCCCGACCGAGCCCAGCAGATCGCCCAGCACGTGTAACGCGGCCGCGCGGACGTTGAGGTTTTTCTCTGCGCTACCGCGATGCAAAATCCAGAAGGCGAGGACATTGGCCAGCAGCCCGGCCACGGCAATCACCATCATCGTCGTTCCGGCGACAGGCTGCGGGTCGCGGAAGCGCTGGAACGCCTCCCAGACAATCAAAATCGTAATCACCACCAGCGCAATGGCATTGACGAAAGCGGCGAGAGTCGTGAGACGCAGCCAGCCGAAGGTGTGGCGCGCGTTGGGTGGACGGCGGGAAAACTGCACGGCGATCAGCGCAAACAGCAGCGCTGCGGCATCCGTGAGCATATGGCCCGCATCCGCCAGTAATGCCAGAGAGCCAGAAATCAGCCCGCCGATAACCTCGATAACCATAAACGTGGCCGTGACGCCGAAAGCCAGCATCAGACGTTTAGCGTTTTCGTCCCCTGGAGAGTGTGAATGCGAATGCGTGTGCGCCATGAACTCTGTCCTGATGAGTAATCATTCTAAGTGTAGATTTTTTAACATTTTGCACAAAAAAGAAAGGAGAGCCTTCGCTCTCCTTCATTTATCCGATCCGACTCGTATTACTGCGTTGTGCCATCGGTTTTGGTATCAACATCGTTGTTGATGCCGTTGCCGGTTTCAACTTTCTTATTGATGTCCGGACATTTCCCGTCTTTACACATCGAGTTTTTGTGAATTTCGTCCTTGGTCATCCCGTCATGGTTCATGGTGCCCGAGTCGGTCCCGTTCGGGTGCAGCATGGTACCGCCGCTGGTTCCGCTGCCCGTGTTGATATTATTGTTATCAACATTGTTTGGCGCCACGTTCTGTTTGGCGTCCGGCGCGACCTGGCCTGCTGCAGCTGCAGCGTTCGCCTGGCCATTATTATCTGAACCCGTAGAATCTGCTGCAAGCGCTGCGCCGCTCGCCATGGTCAGGGTTGCTGTCAGGAAAAGGGTTGCCAGTTTAGTCATTTTCATCATGCTGCTCCTGTTCTGGTCGTTATTTGCTGGATAACTTCTTCCAACAGTGCATCCGCGAAATCAATCGCTGAGTGGTCAAAGATTCCATTATCTGAGCTTATGTCAGGATAGAATCACGTTTAAATGCATAAACAGAGTGGTTACATTTAAAAAGTTTAGGGCAGATCTCGTTATTCGCTACTTTGTCGCGTTTTTTAGGGTAATTCCAGGAATTATCCGTGCGAAGTGTAAAAGCCCGTTTACACTTCCAGGCTGACAAGTTAGATTGAAAGGATTGCATTCATTACTAAAAATATGTCAGAGCCGGAACGATCATGAATTATCAGAACGACGATTTACGCATCAAAGAGATCAATGAGTTATTACCCCCTGTAGCGCTCCTTGAAAAATTTCCCGCCACGCAAAACGCCGCCAATACGGTTTCTCATGCCCGCAAAGCGATCCATAAGATCCTGAAAGGTAACGACGATCGCCTGCTGGTGGTGATTGGCCCTTGTTCCATTCACGATCCTGCGGCGGCAAAAGAGTACGCTGCGCGCCTGCTGACCCTGCGTGAAGAGCTGCAAGGTGAGCTGGAAATCGTCATGCGCGTCTATTTTGAAAAACCACGCACCACGGTGGGCTGGAAAGGGCTGATTAACGATCCGCACATGGATAACAGCTTCCAGATCAACGACGGGCTGCGCATCGCGCGCAAACTGCTGCTGGAAATTAACGACAGCGGATTACCGGCCGCAGGCGAGTTCCTGGACATGATCACCCCGCAATATCTGGCCGATCTGATGAGCTGGGGCGCGATTGGTGCGCGTACCACGGAATCTCAGGTTCACCGCGAACTGGCGTCGGGTCTTTCGTGCCCGGTCGGTTTCAAAAACGGTACCGATGGCACCATGAAAGTGGCGATCGACGCCATCAACGCCGCCGGTGCGCCGCACTGTTTCCTGTCGGTCACCAAATGGGGGCACTCTGCTATCGTCAATACCAGCGGGAATGGCGACTGCCATATCATTCTGCGTGGCGGTAAAGAGCCTAACTACAGCGCAAAACACGTCGCAGAAGTGAAATCGGGCCTCGAAAAAGCGGGTCTGTCACCGAATGTGATGATCGATTTCAGCCATGCTAACTCCAGCAAGCAGTTCAAAAAGCAGATGGAAGTGGGCGCGGACGTTTGCCAGCAGCTGGCTAACGGCGAGAAAGCCGTGATCGGCGTGATGATTGAAAGCCACCTGGTGGAAGGTAATCAGAGCCTGGAGAGCGGCGAGCCGCTGGTTTACGGTAAGAGCGTCACTGATGCCTGCATCGGCTGGGAAGATACTGACGCGATCCTGCGCCAGCTGGCAAACGCGGTTAAAGCGCGTCGCGGTTAATCCTTCTTAATCCAATAAAAAAGCGTGGATTGCTCCACGCTTTTTTTATATCGGGCGAATCATTACTTCGCTTTACCCTGGTTCGCTACCGCCGCCGCTTTCGCTGCGATTTCGTCAGCGTTACCCAGATAGTAACGTTTGATTGGGTTGAAGTTCTCATCGAACTCATACACCAGCGGTACGCCCGTTGGGATGTTCAGTTCAAGGATTTCGTCTTCGCCCATCTTATCCAGGTATTTCACCAGCGCACGCAGGGAGTTACCGTGAGCGGCAACGATGACGCGCTCACCGCTTTTAATGCGCGGCAGAATGGTGTCGTTCCAGTAAGGCACAACGCGATCGATGGTCAGCGCCAGGCTTTCAGTCTGTGGCAGCTCAGCATCAGTCAGTTTCGCGTAACGCGGATCGTGGCCCGGATAACGCTCATCGTCTTTGGTCAGCTCTGGTGGCGTTACCGCAAAACCACGACGCCACTGCTTAACCTGCTCGTCACCGTATTTTTCAGCGGTTTCAGCTTTGTTCAGCCCCTGCAGCGCACCGTAATGACGCTCGTTCAGCTTCCAGGATTTCTCAACCGGCAGCCAGGCCTGATCCAGTTCGTCCAGCACGTTCCACAGAGTGTGGATGGCACGTTTCAGCACAGAGGTATAAGCAAAATCAAAGCTGAAGCCTTCATCTTTCAGCAGTTTACCTGCAGCTTTTGCTTCGCTTACGCCTTTCTCAGACAGATCAACATCATACCAACCGGTGAAGCGGTTTTCGTTGTTCCACTGGCTTTCGCCGTGGCGCACCAGGACCAGCTTAGTTACAGCCATATTGCACTCCTTAAGCTTATTGAATGATAACAATTCTCATTATATTGCCGTGATCGCTCAGGCGGCAACGCTTAACCCTAACCATAGCGAAAATAGTGGCCCAGTGTAAGATGCTTGTGAATTGAGGGTTATGATTTTGTCCGCGATCGACGCTATTTTCAGCAAGACGGACAAAAAAAGCCCTCAGCATGAGGGCCTGGCGGGATGTCGTTCGGGTGGGGCCGGGGAAACAATGCGCCACCCAATATTGTTAGCGGGCGATAAACTGATAAACGGTCTCGCTCACATATTCCTGGCCCGGACGCAGAATGCAGTCAGGCTGTGGCCACTCGGCATGGTTAGGGCTATCCGGCAGAAACTCACTTTCAAGCGCCATTCCCTGCCAGTCGTGGTAATCACCCTGTTCGCGCGCAGGCGTACCGCCGAGGTAGTTCCCGGAATAGAATTGCAGGGCGGGAGCGCTGGTATACACCGTCATCTGCAGCTTTTCGTCGGCGGACCACACCTGAGCGGCAGGTTGGGTAGCATCTCCCTTGGCCTGCAGCAGGAATGCGTGGTCATAGCCTTTCACGTTGCGCTGATGGTCGTCGCTCAGGAAATCCGTTGCGACGGTTTTCGCGACGCGGAAATCAAAGCTGGTGCCCTCTACGGACTTCAGTCCTTCAAGGGGAATTCCCATCGCATCGACCGGTAAATACGCATCGGCCAGGATCTGCAATTTGTGATTGCGCACATCCGTCTGATCGCCGTCGAGATTGAAATAGGCGTGGTTGGTCAAATTGACCGGACAAGGCTGGTCGACCGTCGCACGGTATTCAATACTGATACGGTTATCGTCCGTCAGGCGGAAGAGGGCAGAGGCGGAGAGGTTACCGGGGAAGCCCTGATCGCCGTCGGCGGATTCCAGCGCAAACAGCACTTCGCTGTCATTCTGCTGCACGATACGCCAGCGGCGTTTATCAAAACCTTCCATGCCACCGTGGAGCTGATTCTCGCCCTGGCTTGGCGCTAAGGAATAGGTTTTACCGTCCAGATCGAAGCGGCTTTTGGCGATACGGTTAGCGTAGCGTCCGACAGAGGCGCCCAGGTAAGCCGCCTGGTTGACGTACTGTTCCGGCGATGCGCAGCCGAGCAGGGTCTCGCGCACGCTGCCGTCTGGCATGGGTACGCGGGCAGAGAGTAGCGTTGCGCCCCAGTCCATCACCGTCACCACCATTCCTCCGCTGTTACGCAGGGTCAACAGGCGATACGGCAGACCGTCAGGGGCGAGGGTTGGCGTTTCGTTTAGCACTGTCCAGCTCCTTGGGTTGCTTTGCAGACATAGAAGGTTTCTTTAATACCGGTTTTGGCTTCATACTGTTTCGCCACGGCATCCTGAACGGCGTGAACCAGCTCTTCCGGAATCAGCGCCACAATGCAGCCACCAAAACCGCCGCCGGTCATGCGCACGCCGCCTTTCTCGCCGATGGTCGCTTTCACGATCTCAACCAGCGTATCAATTTGCGGAACCGTGATCTCGAAATCATCGCGCATGGAGGCGTGGGATTCCGCCATCAGTTCGCCGATGCGTTTCAGATCGCCTTTCTCCAGCGCAGAGGCTGCTTCCACGGTACGGGCGTTTTCGGTCAGAACGTGACGCACGCGTTTGGCCACGACCGGGTCCAGTTCGTGCGCCACTTTATTGAATTCGTTTAACGAAACATCACGTAGTTTAGGCTGCTGGAAGAAGCGCGCGCCGGTTTCACACTGCTCACGGCGGGTGTTGTACTCACTGCCGACCAACGTGCGTTTGAAATTACTGTTGATAATAACCACCGCCGCGCCTTTCGGCAGGGAGACGGCTTTGGTGCCCAGCGTGCGGCAGTCAATCAGCAGGGCATGCTCTTTTTTACCGAGCGCAGAAATCAGCTGGTCCATAATCCCGCAGTTACAGCCGACGAACTGGTTTTCCGCTTCCTGGCCGTTGAGGGCGATTTGCGCCCCGTCCAGCGGCAGATGATAAAGCTGCTGGAATACGGTGCCTACCGCCACTTCCAAAGAGGCAGAGGAACTCAGGCCTGCGCCTTGCGGAACATTACCGGTGATCACCAGATCCGCGCCGCCGAAGTTTTTATTGCGCTTTTGCAGGTGTTTTACCACCCCACGCACGTAGTTTGACCACTGCTGGGTATCATGAGCCACAATCGGCGCATCAAGGGAAAACTCGTCGATCTGATTGTCGTAATCGGCGGCAATCACCCGCACGGTGCGGTCGTCACGTTTGGCGCAGCTGATGACGGTCTGATAATCGATCGCACAAGGCAGAACGAAACCATCGTTATAGTCGGTGTGCTCACCAATCAGATTAACGCGGCCAGGAGCCTGTATCGCGTGGGTGGCAGGGTAGCCGAATTTTTCAGCAAACAGGGATTGTGTTTTATCTTTCAGACTCATTTATTAGACTCCTGATTCGCGGTAGTGGACATCGCTGACGGCACGAAGACGTTCTGCCGCCTGTTCTGCCGTCAGATCGCGCTGGGTTTCTGCCAGCATCTCATAGCCCACCATAAATTTACGCACCGTCGCGGAACGCAGTAGCGGCGGATAAAAATGGGCGTGTAACTGCCAGTGCTGATTCTCTTCGCCATTAAACGGCGCGCCGTGCCAGCCCATGGAATAGGGGAAAGAGCACTGGAACAGATTGTCATAGCGACTGGTCAGTTTTTTCAGCGCCAGGGCCAGATCGTCACGCTCGGCATCGCTCAAATCGGTAATGCGCAGGACGTGGGCTTTTGGCAGCAGCAGCGTCTCGAACGGCCACGCCGCCCAGTATGGCACTACGGCGAGCCAGTGTTCGGTTTCAACGACCGTGCGGCTGCCGTCAGCCATCTCGCGCTGAACGTAATCCGCCAGCAGCGCTGACTGGTTTTCATCGTAATAAGCTTTTTGCAGACGATCTTCGCGCTCAACTTCATTTGGCAGGAAGCTGTTCGCCCACACTTGGCCATGCGGATGCGGGTTAGAGCAGCCCATCGCCGCCCCTTTGTTTTCAAAAACCTGCACCCACGGATAATCCTGTCCCAGCTCGGCGGTCTGCTGTTGCCAGGTGTTGATCACGTCGGTGAGGGCGCTGAGGCTCAGCTCCGGCAGCGTTTTGCTGTGGTCCGGCGAGAAGCAGATCACCCGGCTGGTGCCGCGCGCGCTTTCGCAACGCATTAGCGGATCGTCACTTTCCGGGGCATCCGGCGTGTCGGTCATCAGGGCAGCAAAATCGTTGGTAAACACATACGTGCTCTGATAATCCGGATTTTTATCGCCGGTGACGCGGGTATTCCCCGGACACAGGAAGCAGTCCGGGTCATGCTGAGGCAGCGTCTGTTTCGCCGGCGTCTCTTGCGCGCCTTGCCATGGGCGCTTCGCACGATGCGGAGAGACCAAAATCCATTGCCCGGTTAACGGGTTATAACGCCGATGCGGATGATCGACGGGGTTGAATTGCGTCATGTCGGATCCTTAATCCGGATAGCCCTGGGGATGGCGTGACTGCCAGTGCCAGGTATCCTGTGCCATTTCTTCCAGTGTGCGCGTGACACGCCAGTTAAGCTCTTTGTCGGCTTTGGAGGCATCTGCCCAGTACGCGGGAAGATCGCCATCGCGGCGTGGCGCGAAGTGATACGCCACCGGTTTGCCGCAGGCTTTGCTAAAGGCGTTAACCACGTTCAGCACGCTGCTGCCCACGCCAGCACCGAGGTTATAAATATGCACGCCGGGTTTATTCGCCAGCTGCTGCATTGCCGCCACGTGACCATCGGCCAGATCCATGACGTGAATGTAGTCGCGCACCCCGGTGCCATCTTCGGTTGGGTAGTCGTTGCCAAATATTGCCAGCGAGTCGCGGCGGCCCACGGCCACCTGCGCGATGTAAGGCATCAGGTTATTCGGGATGCCCTGCGGATCTTCGCCCATATCGCCTGACGGATGTGCGCCAACCGGGTTGAAATAACGCAGCAGAGCGATGCTCCAGTCCGGCTGCGCTTTTTGCAGATCGGCCAGAATCTGTTCCACCATCAGCTTGCTTTTGCCGTATGGGCTTTGCGGCGTGCCGGTTGGGAAGCTCTCGACGTAAGGAATTTTAGGCTGGTCGCCGTAGACGGTGGCCGATGAGCTGAAGATAAAGTTTTTCACGTTCGCGGCGCGCATCGCGGAGATCAGGCGCAGGGTACCGTTCACGTTGTTATCGTAGTATTCGAGAGGCTTAGCGACGGATTCGCCGACCGCTTTCAGGCCCGCAAAGTGAATCACCGTATCAATGGCGTGGTCGTGAAGCATTTCGGTCATCAGCGCTTCGTTGCGGATATCGCCTTCCACAAACGTGGGCTGTTTTCCGCCAAGGCGCTCAATGACGGGCAGCACGCTGCGCTTACTGTTGCACAGGTTGTCGAGGATGATGACATCATGGCCATTTTGCAGCAGTTGCACACAGGTATGACTTCCAATGTAACCGCTACCACCCGTTACCAGAACTCGCATATTTCGCTCCATTAGGCTTATGGTATGTAATAACCATAGCATAACAGAGACGTGAAAAGTGTGACATGGGATAAAATAGTGGAATCGGTTACACTGAATCACGCACGCGAATTTGTAATGAGATGGCCCATTATAAATCAAAGAGATAACAATGTATTACTGCAGGTTGTCTGAAAAAGAGGGGCACGCCCCTCTGAGAGAACGATCAGCGAATGCGGCTTAACTCATAGCGATAGTGCTCGCCGTCAGGAACAAACTCCAGCCGGTGGGTGATACAGGATGGCGCATCTTCCGCATGGTGGGAAACGAACAGCAGTTGCGTTTCGCCTTCGCTGATTAAAACGTCCACAAAGCGGCGGATCAGCTGGCGATTAAGCGGGTCGAGGCCCTGCAGCGGTTCATCCAGAATCAGCACCGTAGGGTGCTTCACCAGCGCGCGGACGATCAGCGCCAGCCGCTGCTGTCCCCACGATAAACTGTGAAACGGCGCATCCGCCACGCGTCTATCCATCCCCAGAATATCCAGCCACTCCTGTGCCAGCTTGTGCTGTTTGTCAGAAACTGCCTGATAGATACCAATGGAGTCGAAATATCCCGACAAAATCACGTTTCGCACCGTGGTGCTGACGCGGTAATCGAGGTGCAGGCTGCTGCTGACGTAGCCGATGTGTTTTTTGATATCCCAGATGGTTTCGCCGCTGCCGCGACGACGGCCAAATAGCGTCAGATCGTTACTGTAACCCTGGGGATGATCGCCGGTAATCAGGCTGAGCAGCGTGGATTTCCCCGCGCCGTTGGGGCCGGTGATCTGCCAGTGCTCGCCGGGGTTCACCGTCCAGCTCAGCCGATCGAGGATCGGGCGATCGTTATAAGAGACGGTACCGTTTTTCAGCTCGATGCGCGGCTGGTGGTTGTCCAGCAAATGCCGCGCCGAAGGGGCGTCTGGCTCGGGGAGTGCAATACCGTCGAGTTTTTCGCTGTGTGCCAGCTGGGCGATCAGGGCCTGCTGAAGCAGCGCCTCTTTTTCGCCGGTTTCTGTCAGACAACAATCCGCCAGCACGCCCGCGAACTGCACAAAATCGGGGATCTCATCGAAACGGTTCAAAACCAGCATCAGGGTATAGCCCTGCTGGTTCAGCGTCGCGAGCAGGGAGGCCAGCTGCGCGCGGGATTGCACATCCAGCCCGTCGAACGGCTCATCGAGGATCAACAGATCCGGCTCGTTCATCAGCGCCTGGCAAAGCAGAGTTTTGCGCGTTTCCCCTGTCGAGAGGTACTTAAAGCGTCGCTCCAGCAGGCCAGTAATGCCAAATAGTTCGGCCAGCTGCTGGCAGCGAGCAGCGTCTTTTCTTTCGTCCTGAATGATTTCAGCGGTGGTACGGCCCGTATCCTCTTCGCCTGGGCTGAGCAGATCGGTGTTATTGCGCTGCCACTCGTCGCTGACCAGTTTTTGCAGCTGTTCGAAGGAGAGGCGCGTGATGCGGGTAAAACTGCACTGACGTTCTCCCTTAAGCAGGGTGAGCTCACCCGCCAGCGCGCGAGCCAGCGCGGACTTGCCGCTGCCGTTGGTGCCGACAAACGCCCAGCTTTCGCCGGCGCGCAAGTTGAGTTCGGGCAGTGAGAGAGTTCGTGTGTCGCTAAGACGAAACGTGCCTTGCGAAATTTGCAATGATGACATGACTTATCCCATTTTTTGCAGCGATATGCATCAGGGATACTCACTGGCGGCAGGTTTGTCAACGCACTTAGCACAACGTGGCGATAATCACCCGGTCAGCATTAAAATATGCGGTGACGTCAGCACCTTCCGATAAATCTTCTGATTCGGCCAGCGGGACCGTGGCGCACAGCACTTGCCCGTCGGGCAGGGTCATAAGCACTTCGCTCTGTTCGTCGCCACGCGCAATATGGCAGATCTTTCCGTGCAGCTGGTTATCGGCGTCTTGGGCCTGCTTTTCATCCAGCGTGATATTCACCCACGGCGCTTTCAGCAACACCAGCACTTCTTTGCCTTCGTCCAGCCCCAGTCGTTCGCCGCTCTGCGCGGTAATCGCCACTTTGAGCCGCGTCGTGCCGTCGGCCAGCAGAATATCCACGTGCTGCTGAACCTGGTCGCGATCGCGTGCGGTCACGGTGCCAAACCACTGGTTTCGCGCGCTGGTTTGCAGGGAGAAGCGGGAGATGGCGGCCAGCAGGCTGTCGAGGGGTAACGCGTCGTCGTCGCTCAGTACATCGAAGGCTTTTTGCTGGATCTGCGCCAGCAGATCGTAGAGCTGAATCAGGCGCTGGCCGTAGCGGGTTAGCATCGCGCCGCCGCCGCCCTTGCCGCCGGTCGCCCGATCTACCAGCGTCTGTTCGCTCAGGCTGTTCATCTCATTGATGGCGTCCCAGGCACTTTTGTAGCTAATGCCCGCATTCTTTGCGCCCTGGCTGATTGAACCGGTTTGTTCTATCTGTTTAAGCAGGGCAATACGTCGCGGATCGGCGAAAAGCTTCTGCTGAAGTCGAAGGGTAAGGAGAATTTCGGCCTGCATAGACGGTGTCCTGGCAAAAAGCGTATTGTGACCCAATTGCCCGACAGCGCAAAGCCTACCGCACAAAAGGGGATGTTTTTCTGACTTTTCAGGGTAGAATACGCCATTCACAGTGTCTGGAGAAAACCATGTTAGAGTTGTTGAAAAGTCTGGTATTCGCCGTGATCATGGTACCCGTAGTGATGGCCATCATCCTCGGCGCCATCTACGGCCTGGGTGAAGTGTTCAACGTCTTTTCGAACATCGGTCACAAAGACCAGCCTAAAAAGCAGCATTAATTCCTCCCAAAACGCCCGGTCAGTCCGGGCGTTTTGCTCTCAAGTTTCCGCCTCTCCCGCCGATAGTAGTTTCAGAATCAGCTTTGTTTACCCCTTAAACGGTACGATTTAACGCTAGGTTATCCCTGCAGTTATCGTTATATTTGTCTGTATATAACGACACTCACAGGAGCTACAAATGGCACGTACATGGTTACGCCTTTTCGCAGGGGCAACACTGACACTTACCGTCGCCGGACAGGTACTGGCTGACGAAGGGAAAATCACGGTCTTTGCGGCGGCGTCGCTGACCAACGCAATGCAGGACATTGCGGCGCAGTATAAAAAAGAGAAAAACGTCGATGTGGTTTCGTCGTTCGCCTCGTCTTCCACTCTGGCTCGCCAGATCGAAGCCGGTGCGCCTGCGGATCTGTTTATTTCTGCCGATCAGAAATGGATGGATTACGCGGTGGAGAAAAAATCGATCGATACGGCCACCCGTGAAACCCTGCTGGGTAACAGCCTGGTGGTGGTTGCGCCAAAAGCCAGCGCGCAGGGTGAGTTCACCATCAACAAAGAGACTAACTGGACCAGCCTGCTGAAAGACGGGCGTCTGGCGGTGGGCGATCCGGACCACGTTCCGGCAGGCATCTACGCGAAAGAAGCGCTGCAAAAACTGGGTGCCTGGGATACATTATCGCCGAAACTGGCTCCGGCTGAAGATGTGCGCGGCGCCCTGGCGCTGGTGGAGCGCAACGAAGCGCCGCTGGGGATTGTCTACGGTTCCGATGCGGTTGCCGGTAAAGGTGTGAAAGTGGTTGGGACCTTCCCGGAAGATTCGCACAAGAAAGTGGAATACCCGATCGCTATTGTTGATGGACATAAAAATGCGACGGTCAGCGCCTTTTACGACTATCTGAAAGGGCCTGAAGCGTCTGCCATCTTTAAACGTTACGGATTTACGACTCACTAATGATATTGACCGATCCTGAATGGCAGGCCGTGCTGCTGAGCCTTAAAGTCTCTTCCCTGGCAGTTGCCTTTAGTTTGCCCTTTGGGATCTTTTTTGCCTGGCTGCTGGTTCGCTGCCAGTTTCCGGGCAAAGCCCTGCTCGACAGTGTGCTTCATCTTCCTCTCGTGTTGCCGCCGGTGGTGGTCGGGTACCTATTGCTGATCGCGATGGGGCGACGCGGTTTTATCGGCCAGTGGCTGTATGACTGGTTCGGCCTGACGTTTGCTTTTAGCTGGCGCGGCGCGGTTCTGGCGGCGGCAGTGATGTCTTTCCCGCTGATGGTGCGCGCGATACGCCTGGCGCTGGAAGGGGTGGACATCAAGCTGGAGCAGGCGGCACGCACTCTCGGTGCCGGGCGCTGGTGGGTGTTTTTCACCATTACGCTTCCCCTTACGTTGCCGGGGATTATCGTCGGTACGGTACTGGCGTTTGCCCGTTCTCTGGGTGAATTCGGCGCGACCATTACTTTTGTTTCAAACATCCCCGGCGAAACGCGGACCATTCCGTCGGCGATGTACACCCTGATTCAAACGCCGGGCGGGGAAGGGGCTGCCGCACGGCTGTGCATTATCTCCATTGTGCTGGCGCTGGTGTCGCTGCTGATTTCTGAATGGCTGGCGCGTCTGAGCCGCGAGCGGATGGGGAAATAATCATGCTGGAACTCAACTTTACTCAAACGCTCGGCAACCACTGTCTGGTGCTCAACGAAACGTTGCCCGCCAGCGGAATTACCGCCGTCTTTGGCGTTTCGGGCGCGGGAAAAACCTCGCTGATTAATGCCATCAGCGGGCTGACGCGCCCGCAAACCGGGCGGATCGCGCTGAACAATCGCGTGCTTCACGACGCGGAAAATAAGATTTACCTGGCCCCTGAAAAACGGCGCATCGGCTATGTGTTCCAGGACGCGCGCCTGTTTCCGCACTATAAAGTGCGCGGCAATCTGCGCTACGGCATGGCGAAAAGCATGGCCGGTCAGTTTGATAATCTGGTCGCGCTGTTGGGGATTGAATCGCTGCTGGACCGGCTTCCGTCGTCGCTCTCCGGCGGTGAAAAACAGCGTGTGGCGATTGGCCGCGCGCTGTTAACCGCACCGGAACTCCTGCTGCTGGATGAGCCGCTGGCGTCGCTCGATCTGCCGCGTAAGCGCGAGTTGTTGCCTTATCTGCAACGCCTGGCGCGGGAAATTAACATTCCGATGCTCTACGTCAGCCACTCGCTGGACGAGATTCTGCATCTGGCGGACAACGTGCTGGTGCTGGAAAACGGCAGCGTGAAGGCCTTTGGGCCGCTGGAAGAGGTGTGGGGCAGCAGCGTGATGTATCCGTGGCTGCCGAAAGAGCAGCAGAGCAGCATCCTGAAGGTCAGCGTGCTGGAGCACCATCCGCACTACGCCATGACGGCGCTGGCGCTGGGCGATCAGCATCTGTGGGTCAATAAGATCGACAAGCCGCTGCAATCCGCGCTGCGTATTCGCATTCAGGCGTCGGATGTTTCTCTGGTACTTCAGCCGCCGTTGCAAACCAGTATTCGTAATATTTTGCGCGCGAAAGTGGCCCAGTGTGTGGACGATAACGGCCAGGTGGAAGTGCAGCTGGAAGTGGGCAGCAGAAAGCTATGGGCGCGCATCAGCCCGTGGGCCAGGGATGAGCTTGGCATCAAACCTGGCCTGTGGCTTTACGCGCAGATCAAGAGTGTCTCGATCACCGCCTGATCACAGCAGATGGGTGTAAATGTACTGCGCGATGCTGTCGGTGGTGTTGTCGCCAATGACAACGTTGGCGCGCGCTTTCACGGCATCGTCGGCATTGCCCATCGCCACGCCAGTGCCGGCAGCCTCCAGCATGCTAATGTCATTGTAATTATCCCCGAAAGCGATCACGTCTTTCATTGACCCGCCCTGAGATTCAACAAACTGCGTCAGGCGTTTGCCTTTGCTGTTGCCTTTACGCGCGATATCCACCTGATCGTGCCAGGACCATTCGCACTCCAGCCCCAGCGTCTGCTCAACATGTTTCGCGAACGCGTTCAGCTTGTTCGTATCTTCGTCCGTCAGGGCAAATTTCCAGATAGCATCGACGTCGGCAGCCGCCTGGCGTAGAGATGACACCTGCGTAAAGACCGGACGCTGGGCCTCGGGCAGTGACTGCGCCCAGTTGCTGGTACGGATGACATGCCCGGTCGGGCGCTCATAGACCATGGCGTTATCCACGTACATCAGGCCGTGAATGGCGTGCTCATCCAGCAGATCAATCAGTTGTAACGCCTCAGTCACCGGCAGCGGATCGGACTCAAGAACCTTTTTTGCATGATAATCATACAAATAAGTGCCATTACAACAAATTGCAGGTGTATCTAACGCCAGTGCCTGATAAAAAGGATGAATGGCAACGTGATGTCGACCGGTAACAATCAGGAGTTGATATGCCGCTTCCTGAGCACGTTTCAGTGCTTCGAGCGAAGAGGGGAGCAGGGTTTTTTGCGGGGTTAACAGCGTACCGTCTAAATCCAGAGCAATCACACGCGAGGTCATTTGTTCTTCCGGGTTAATGTTGAATTATGGTCTTAGGGGATGGTACACCGAGAGGCGTGACCCACAAAATGCCAGGCTAAAATTCAGCATTCACCGTTAAAAAGTTAATCACTTTCACGCGCAGTGAGGAGAGGAGTATTCATGAAACAAACCGTTTATACCGCCAGTCCTGAGAGCCAGCAGATCCACGTCTGGCGTTTGAATGCGGAAGGCTCGCTCACGCTGGTGCAGGTTGTTGATGTGCCGGGACAGGTGCAACCGATGGTTGTCAGCCCGGATAAACGTTTTCTGTACGTAGGCGTGCGTCCTGAGTTTCGCGTGCTGGCCTACCGCATTGCACCGGACGATGGTGCCCTGACCTATACCGCCGAAGCGCCGCTCCCGGGTAGCCCGACGCACATCTCGACCGATCGCAAAGGCCAGTTCATCTTCAGCGGTTCTTACAATGCGGGCTGCGTGAGTGTCACGCGTCTGGAAGATGGCCTTCCGCGCGACACCGTGGAAGTGGTTGAAGGGCTGGAAGGCTGCCACTCGGCCAATATCTCTCCGGACAACCGCACGCTGTGGGTTCCAGCGCTGAAACAGGATCGAATCTGCCTGTTTACCTTGGGCGACGACGGCCACCTGGCTGCGCAGACTCCGGCGGAAATCACCACCGTTGAGGGCGCGGGCCCGCGCCACATGGTGTTCCACCCGAATCAGCAGTACGCCTATGTGGTGAATGAGCTAAACAGCTCTGTTGACGTGTGGGCACTGAACGATCCGAACGGCAAGATTGAACGCGTTCAGACCCTGGACATGATGCCGTCAGACTTTACCGACACCCGCTGGGCGGCGGATATTCACATCACCCCGGATGGTCGTCATCTTTACGCCTGCGACCGTACTTCAAGCCTGATTACCATTTTCAGTATCTCTGAAGATGGCAGCGTGCTGGCAATCGAAGGCTTCCAGCCAACCGAAACCCAGCCGCGCGGCTTTAACATTGATAACAGCGGTAAATTCCTGGTGGCGGCGGGGCAGAAATCCCACCACATCGCGCTGTATGAAATCAAAGGCGAGCAGGGCCTGCTGGAAGAGAAAGGCCGTTATGCCGTAGGCCAGGGCCCAATGTGGGTGGTGGTAAACGCGCACTAAGTGGCGTGAAAACAAAAAACCTCGCATTTGCGAGGTTTTTTTATGCCCGGCGTTCGGGATTACTGCTTCGGCTCTGCAACCACTTTGCTGCCCAGACCGCGGTTGTTGTATTCCCACATGCGGTTGAAGTTAGCGTCGTTCAGGTTGCGCTGCACGTTTCCTTTATCATCCATCGCGCCGGTGTTACCGGAGTAAGGACGTTTGGAGATCGCCGCGTCGGCCCATGGTTTTGCCATGTTAAAGCCTTCGTTAATCACGCTGTCGCGGATCACGACCTGACCGTTGGTGGCAGAGTCGATGTCCAGCGAACGTCCCAGCTGCGCCACGCCGTCACCGGCTGCGGTAAAGCGGCTGTTCACGGCCAGGAAGCCGTAGAACATGTTGGACAGCGTTGCTGGTGCAAACACGTAACCTTCCTGCTGAGTACGGGAGTTCACCACGCGGAATTCGGTGTTATCAAACACCACCGCGCCGCGACCGGAGACGATATCCACATCACCTTCGATATAGCTGTTGGTCACCTGAGTACGGGTCAGACGGTTATTCTGCAGGGTGTTCTGCACACCGCTGTTGGTCACGAAGAAGGTGTTCTGACGACCCAGAATATTCACGTTGTTGATCTGAACTTTGTCGCCGTCAGTACGCAGCGCCACAGCCTGATGGTTACCCGCATCCACGCTGTCACCCAGGGTGTTCTGAATGGTCAGGTTCTGCAGTTGCAGGCCGTTGTTCTGCGACCAGAACACCGCCGAGCACATCATGCCGATAGTGGCGCTCTGCTTGCTCTGGCAGCTGTCGAACATATACCACGCTGGTTTGCCCGGCATATATTTACCGGCCGGGTTCACCAGGTGACGCCAGGTGTTGCGGTCGATTTCAGAGTCGATCGCCAGACCGATTTTCACGTCAATCGCTTTATCACCGGTACCGTAAATCGTAATGCTGCCCGGTGCGGCGGGAACGTAGACCGTCCCTTCGTACTCGCCTGGCAGAATTGCGATGTACTGGCGTGATGCGCTGTGTTTCGTGATGGCAGCGTCAACGGCAGCCTGAATGCTGGTGTGCGTCACGCCCTGCGTGCCTGCCGGGCCAACCACGAAGTTAGGCTGCGCAGGAAAGTTAATAGAAGAAGGCGTCCACGGTGCCGCGTTCGGGTCCATGGCAGTGTAATAATGTGCGGCGGTGAAGTTTTTCGCTTCGCCAGCAGACAGAATTGGGCGAGATGCCGTGCCTGGTGCGGCCTGCTCAGAGGGCAGCTGGTCAGGTGGCGTTGAGCTGCACGCTGACAGCGTCACGCCAAAGGCGAGTGCCAACGCCAGACGAGAAATCCTGGAAATATTCAAGGGAAAGCTCCTTGCTTCGCGAGTCTTAACGGGATGATCGAAATAGCCTGCTTTTTTATACTAAGTTGAGCGAAACGGGAAGATGAAATACGAAAAAGTTGCATATTTCACCCGCGCCCGCCGGGGAAGTCGTCACAAATAAATAACAATTTCCGTAAAGCCGGTTGACACGGGCAAACGAATGAAAATAAATGTCTATACAACCCATGACAAGCGGAAGTCCTATGCATCAGCTTCATCCCGACGATCTTATCTGGCGTAACGCACGACTGGCGACCATGAACCCTGATGAACCCGCACCTTACGGCCTGCGTGACAATGCGGCTCTGGTGGTGCGCGGCGAGAGGATTGTGGCGATTATCTCTGAAACGGCGGTCCCGGTTGCACATGCTCATCAGGTCGATCTCGGGGGACGACTGGTGACACCTGGTCTGATCGATTGTCACACCCATCTGGTGTTCGGTGGCGATCGCGCCGCAGAGTGGGAACAGCGTCTGAACGGCGTCTCTTATCAGACCATCAGCGCTCAGGGCGGCGGAATCAATGCGACCGTGGCTGCCACCCGCGAAAGCGATGAACCATCATTACTGAAGCGGGCGGAACAGCGCCTGCATCGCCTGATGCAGGAAGGCGTCACCACCCTTGAGATTAAGTCGGGCTATGGCCTGAATGCGCAGACCGAAGAGAAAATGCTGCGCGTCGCCCAGACTCTGGCGCAAAGCCATCGGGTTGAAATCAGCCCAACGCTGCTCGCCGCTCACGCCGTACCGAAGGAGTACCGTCAGGATCCGGACGCTTATCTGACGCAGGTTTGCGAGCAGATCATGCCGACTCTCTGGCGTGAAGGGCTGTTTGAAGCGGTGGACGTATTTTGCGAAAACGTCGGCTTCACGCTGTCGCAAACCGAACGGGTATTTCAGGCGGCCGCCGCGCTGGGCATTCCCGTCAAAGGCCATGTCGAACAGCTTTCCAGGCTGGGGGGCGCCGCATTAGTGAGCCGCTACCACGGCTGGTCCGCCGATCATATTGAGTATCTCGATGACGCGGGGGTCAACGCGATGGCGCACAGCGACACGGTCGCAGTGCTGCTACCCGGCGCGTTTTACTTCTTACAGGAACGTCAGCGCCCGCCTGTCGATCAGCTGCGTAAACAGGGCGTGCCGATGGCTGTCGCCACGGACTACAACCCCGGCACCAGCCCGTTTGCCAGCCTGCATCTGGCGATGAACATGGCCTGCGTGCAGTTTGGTTTAACGCCGGAAGAGGCATGGGCAGGCGTGACGCGTCACGCGGCACAGGCGCTGGGTCGGGGGGCCACCCACGGTCAGCTTAAGGCCGGTTTTGTCGCTGATTTCGTCATCTGGGATGCCGAGCGGCCGGTGGAAATGGTCTACGAGCCGGGGCGTAATCCGCTCTATCAGCGTGTGTTTCGAGGGAAAGTATCATGACACTCTGGCGGCCAACGCCCGCTGATCTCTGGCAGGGGCGCGATGACAGCAGCGAAGCCAGCAACGCGCTGCGAATTTTTCAGACTATCGCCCAGACCGATCGTTTTGCGCCCCAAAGTTCAGGCATTGCGCTGTTAGGTTTCGAGTGTGATGCAGGCGTGCGGCGCAACCATGGGCGGACCGGTGCTGCGCAGGCGCCCGACATGCTGCGTAAAGCGCTGGCAAATATGGCCAGCCACAGTGGGCACGACACGCTGACCGATATGGGCACCATCGCCGTTGCGGGCGATCGGCTCGAAGATGCTCAGCGCGCGCTGAGTGATGCGGTGCTGGCCTGCCAGCAGTCGGGCATGCGCACGCTGGTGTTCGGCGGCGGCCACGAAACGGCCTGGGCCCACGGTCGCGGAGTGCTGGATGCCTTTCCCCACGAACGCGTTGCGATTATCAATCTCGACGCGCACCTTGATCTCCGCAAGGCCGACCACGCCACATCAGGCACGCCGTTCCGCCAGCTCGCGCAGTATTGCGAGGCGCAGAACCGCGAATTTCAGTACGCCTGTCTGGGCGTCAGCCGGGCGGCGAATACGCAGGCGCTGTGGGACGAAGCGGCCCACCTTAACGTAACACTGGTGGAAGATCTCGATTTTCGCCGCGAGGCGTTACCGGTGCTGGAAAGCGTCCTGGCGCAGGCCGACCGCGTCTATCTGACCATCGATCTCGACGTACTGCCCGCCGGTGAAATGCCTGCCGTCTCAGCCCCGGCGGCGCTCGGCGTGTCGGCCCTGGATATAATGCCGGTGATTGGCGAAATCTGTCGCAGCGGAAAACTGCAGGCAGTAGATTTGGTCGAGTTTAATCCGGTTTACGATCGCGACGGACAGGGCGCGCGGCTCGCGGCGCGTCTGGCCTGGCAAATTGCTCACTGGTGGGCATAAATCATTTTAAGGAGTAACAATGTTTTCACGCTCACCGAATCCGCCTTCCAGCGCGCCAGCCCCTTTCTACGAAAAGGTGAAACAGGCCATCAGCGAGAAGATCGCCACCGGCGTCTGGCAGCCGCACGACCGCATCCCCTCCGAGGCCGAACTGGTGGCCCAGTTTGGTTTCAGCCGTATGACCATCAACCGCGCGCTGCGTGAACTCACGGACGAAGGGCTGCTGGTGCGTTTGCAGGGGGTGGGAACGTTCGTCGCCGAGCCGAAAGGGCAGTCGGCGCTGTTTGAAATCCGCAGCATTGCCGACGAGATCGCCTCGCGCAATCATCAACACCACTGTGAAGTGCTGGTGCTTGAGGAGACACAGGCCAGTGCCGAGCAGGCGGTTGAGCTGAATGTCAAAGAGGGGGCGCGGATTTTCCACTCGGTGATGGTGCATTTCGAGAACGACGTTCCGGTGCAAATCGAGGATCGCTGCGTCAACGCCGAACGGGTGCCCGATTATCTTCAGCAGGATTATACCCAGACCACGCCCCACGCCTGGCTGTCACAGGTCGCTCCGCTGACCGAGGGCGAACACATTGTCGAAGCGGTGCGCGCCACGCCGCAGGAGTGCGAACGACTGCGCATTAAAGAGCACGACCCGTGCCTGCTGATCCGCCGCCGCACCTGGTCTTCCGGGCAGATTGTCTCGCACGCCAGACTGTTATTCCCCGGTTCCCGTTACCGGTTACAAGGCCACTTTATGTCATAGATTTTCAAAGCGTGATAGCTAACACAATATAACAAAATTGTATCTTTATTGTTAAATCTGACCTTGTGCGTGGTTGTCTATACAAGTATATCTGTTTGTATCTTTCATCCCGTATGAGGACCACACAATGTCGTCAGGTAAATACCGTCAGCAGGATGTCCGCGCCCCGCGCGGCACCACGCTCACCGCCAAAAGCTGGCTCACCGAAGCGCCGCTGCGCATGTTGATGAACAACCTCGATCCCGACGTCGCCGAAAACCCGCACGAGCTGGTGGTGTACGGTGGCATCGGTCGCGCGGCGCGTAACTGGGAATGCTACGACGCCATTGTGGACGCGCTCACCAACCTCGAAATCGACGAAACCCTGCTGGTGCAATCCGGTAAACCGGTCGGGGTGTTCAAAACCCATAAGAATGCGCCACGGGTGCTGATTGCCAACTCAAATCTTGTTCCGCACTGGGCAACCTGGGAACACTTTAATGAGCTGGACGCCAAAGGGCTGGCGATGTACGGCCAAATGACCGCGGGCAGCTGGATCTACATTGGCAGCCAGGGCATCGTGCAGGGCACCTACGAAACCTTCGTCGAAGCCGGACGCCAGCACTATAACGGCTCCCTGAAAGGGCGCTGGGTGCTGACCGCCGGACTGGGCGGCATGGGGGGCGCACAGCCGCTGGCAGCAACTCTCGCGGGTGCCTGTTCCCTGAATATCGAATGCCAGCAGAGCCGCATCGATTTCCGCCTGCGCACCCGCTATGTCGATGAGCAGGCCGACAATCTCGATGACGCGCTGGCGCGCCTTCAGAAATACACCGCCGAAGGCAAAACCGTGTCGATTGCCCTGTGCGGCAACGCGGCGGAGGTCGTTCCGGAACTGGTGGCGCGCGGCGTGCGCCCGGACCTGGTCACCGACCAGACCAGCGCCCACGATCCGCTTCACGGCTACCTGCCAAAAGGCTGGAGCTGGGAAGAGTACCAGCAAAAATCCCAAACCGACCCGGAAGGGACTGTGCTGGCCGCCAAACGCTCGATGGCTGAGCATGTGTCGGCGATGCTGGCGTTTAGCAAAATGGGCGTACCGACCTTCGACTATGGCAACAACATTCGCCAGATGGCGAAAGAGATGGGCGTGGAAAACGCGTTCGACTTCCCTGGTTTTGTCCCGGCCTATATCCGTCCGCTGTTCTGTCGCGGAATTGGCCCGTTCCGCTGGGTAGCGCTCTCGGGCGACCCGGAAGATATCTACAAAACTGACGCCAAAGTGAAAGCCATCGTCGCCGACGACGCGCACCTGCACCACTGGCTGGACATGGCGCGCGAACGCATCAACTTCCAGGGGCTGCCCGCGCGTATCTGCTGGGTAGGGCTGGAGTGGCGCCAAAAACTCGGCCTGGCCTTTAACGAAATGGTGCGTAGCGGCGAAGTCTCCGCGCCGATTGTGATTGGTCGCGACCACCTGGATTCCGGCTCAGTCGCCAGCCCGAACCGCGAAACCGAAGCCATGCAGGACGGCTCTGACGCGGTCTCTGACTGGCCATTACTCAACGCCCTGCTGAACACCGCCAGCGGCGCGACCTGGGTGTCGCTACACCACGGCGGCGGCGTCGGGATGGGCTTCTCCCAACACGCGGGCATGGTGATTGTCTGCGACGGTACCGACGAAGCTGCCTCCCGCATCGCCCGCGTACTGCATAACGACCCGGCGACAGGCGTCATGCGCCATGCCGACGCGGGCTACGACATCGCGATTGACTGTGCGAAAGAGCAGGGGCTGAACCTGCCGATGGTCGCCGCCACACAAGGAAAACACTGATGAATGCACTGACTATTACGCCCGGCGCGCTGACCTTCGCTCACCTGCGCAGCGCCTGGCGCCACCCGGTGACGCTGACACTGGATGAAAACGCCCATCAGGCGATCAACGACAGCGTCGCCTGCGTGGAAGCCATCGTCGCCGAAGATCGCACGGCCTATGGCATCAACACCGGTTTCGGCCTGCTGGCGCAGACGCGCATCGCCACGCACGATCTGGAAAACTTACAGCGCTCGCTGGTGCTGTCACACGCGGCGGGGGTCGGCGAACCGCTGGATGACGAGATCGTCCGTCTGATGATGGTGCTGAAAATTAACAGCCTGGCGCGCGGTTTCTCCGGTATCCGCTTGAGCGTGATTCAGGCGCTTATCGCTCTGGTCAACGCGCAGGTCTATCCGTGGATCCCGGCCAAAGGCTCGGTGGGTGCCTCGGGCGATCTGGCGCCGCTGGCGCACATGTCGTTGCTGCTCCTCGGCGAGGGCAAAGCTCGCTGGCAGGGGCAATGGCTGTCCGCCAAAGAGGCGCTGCAAAAAGCCGGATTAACGCCAATTACCCTGGCGGCGAAAGAGGGGCTGGCCCTGCTGAACGGCACCCAGGCTTCCACAGCCTTCGCCCTGCGCGGTCTGTTCGAAGCTGAAGACCTGTTTGCCTCGGCGGTGGTGTGCGGTGCGCTGACCACGGAAGCCGTGCTCGGTTCGCGTCGTCCGTTTGATGCCCGTATCCATGAGGTGCGCGGCCAGCGTGGGCAAATTGATGCGGCGGCGATGTACCGTCATCTGCTGACCGACACCAGCGCAATTGCGGATTCGCACCATAACTGCGACAAGGTGCAGGACCCGTACTCCCTGCGCTGTCAGCCGCAGGTGATGGGCGCGTGTCTGACGCAAATTCGTCAGGCTGCCGACGTGCTGCTGGTGGAAGCGAACGCGGTTTCCGATAACCCTCTGGTGTTCGCCGAGCAGAATGACGTGGTGTCGGGCGGGAACTTCCACGCGGAGCCGGTGGCGATGGCCGCCGATAATCTGGCGCTGGCGATTGCCGAAATAGGTTCGCTCTCTGAGCGTCGTATCGCGCTGATGATGGATAAACACATGTCGCAACTGCCGCCATTCCTGGTGCGCAACGGCGGCGTAAATTCCGGGTTTATGATTGCGCAGGTGACGGCGGCGGCGCTGGCGAGCGAGAACAAAGCGCTGTCCCATCCGCACAGCGTGGACAGCCTGCCGACCTCGGCCAATCAGGAAGACCATGTCTCTATGGCGCCGGCGGCCGGGCGTCGTCTGTGGGAGATGGCCTACAATACGCGCGGCGTGATCGCGGTCGAGTGGCTAGCGGCGGTGCAGGGGATCGACCTGCGCGAAGGGCTGAAGTCCAGTCCACTGCTGGAGCAGGCGCGCCAGACGTTGCGAGAACACGTCACGCACTACGACGACGACCGTTTCTTTGCGCCGGATATTGATAAGGCGATGGAATTGCTGATGGCGGGGAGCCTGGTGACGTTATTACCCGCGGTGCTGTAAAGCAAAGCCCGGCAGCGCTGCGCTTGCCGGGCCTGAAAACGACGTTTTCGTGATGAATGAACCGTACAGGTCGGGTGAGGCGACGCCGCCGCCCGGCTTTTTTTACGAATACATCGCCGTAATCGACGCACTTCCCAGCGTGTGAAAATGCACGTTAAAGCCGACCATTGCGCCGCTCGCGCCTTCATCCACATCGATCTTCTCAACGTCCAGGGCATGAACGGTGAAAATATACCGGTGCGTCTCGCCCTTTGGCGGCGCCGCGCCGCCGTATCCCGCTTTGCCGAAATCGGTGCGGGTCTGAATAGCCCCTTCCGGCAAGGCCGTTAAATCAGAGCCGGAGCCCTGCGGCAGCACGCGCGTGTCGGCGGGCAGGTTTGCCACAATCCAGTGCCACCAGCCGGAGCCGGTTGGCGCATCCGGGTCGTAGCAGGTGACGACAAAACTCTTCGTCCCCGGCGGAACATCATCCCAGGCCAGGTGCGGCGAAATATTATCGCCCTGATAACCCATGCCGTTAAACACGTGACGCTCGGGTAATTTTTCACCGTCGCGCAGATCCTGACTGATTATCTTCATGCGATCTCTCCGTACGTAGCCATGCAAAAAGTGTACTGCATAAAACAGCATACCGAAGCTAACGCGTTGGGTTAAATCGCAAAATGTGCGGGAATGTTAACAGCCTCATTCACCGCGCGGGTCAGCTTCTGCAGTTGCTCTGGGGTAATGATGTACGGCGGCATCAGGTAGATCAGTTTGCCGAACGGTCGCACCCACACGCCACGATCGACGAAGAAACGTTGCAATGCCGCCATGTTCACCGGATGGCGCGTTTCGACCACGCCAATTGCGCCCAGCACCCGCACGTCGGCCACGAACTCTGACTGCGCCGCGCTCGCCAGTTCACGCGAGAGCTGGGATTCAATCGCCGCAACCTGCGTCTGCCATTCACCGCTTTCCAGAATAGCCAGACTTTCACTGGCGACCGCGCAGGCCAGCGGATTGCCCATAAACGTCGGGCCGTGCATAAAGCAGCCGGCTTCGCCGTCGCTGATGGTGTCGGCTACGTGACGGGTCGTGAGCGTTGCGGAGAGGGTCATGGTGCCGCCCGTCAGGGCTTTACCGAGGCACAAAATATCCGGGGCGATGTTCGCATGGTCGCAGGCAAAGAGCTTGCCGGTGCGGCCAAATCCAGTGGCGATTTCGTCGGCAATCAGCAGGATACCCTCCCGATCGCACATCTTTCGGATGCGTTTCAGCCACTCGGGATGATACATGCGCATTCCGCCCGCGCCCTGTACGACAGGCTCAAGGATCACGGCAGCAATTTCGTGGCGATGGGCGGCCATCAGACGGGCAAATCCGACCATATCCATTTCGTTCCACTCGCCGCCAAAACGGCTTTGCGGCGCCGGGGCGAACAGGTTTTCCGGCAGATAACCCTGCCACAGGCTGTGCATCGAGTTATCGGGATCGCAGACCGACATCGCGCCGAAGGTGTCGCCGTGATAGCCGTTGCGGAAGGTGAGGAAACGCTGGCGCGGCTCGCCTTTCGCCTGCCAGTACTGCAGCGCCATTTTCATCGCCACTTCCACCGCCACCGAACCGGAATCGGCGAGGAAAACGCATTCCAGCGCGTCCGGAGTCATGGAGACCAGCCGACGACACAACTCAATCGCCTGCTGATGGGTGATCCCGCCAAACATCACGTGGGACATCTGGTCAATTTGCGTTTTCATCGCCGCGTTCAGGCGCGGATGGTTGTACCCGTGGATGGTTGCCCACCAGGAGGACATCCCGTCGATCAGCGTTTCGCCGGTGGCCAGATGCAGTTCACACCCGTGCGCCGAGGCGACCGGATAAACGGGCAGCGGCCGGGTCATGGAGGTGTAGGGGTGCCAGATATGTTGCTTGTCGAAGGCGAGATCGTCCGGGGTCATAATCGACTTGTAAACCATTTTGAAAAGTTTTAGGTTTACAAGTATAAACCGAACCCACAATGAACTGAACCCCTTTTTGGAGAAGCCCGATGGCTAACCCTGTACGTTGGACAATGTCGCAAGTCACCGAATTATTTAACAAACCTTTCCTCGAACTGATGTTCGAAGCCCAGCAAATCCACCGCCAGCACTTCGATCCGCGCCATGTGCAGGTCAGTACGCTGCTGTCGATCAAAACCGGTGCCTGCCCCGAAGACTGCAAATATTGCCCACAAAGTGCGCGCTACAAAACCGGGCTGGAGGCCGAGCGGCTGATGGAAGTGGAGCAGGTGCTCGACTCGGCACGCAAGGCGAAAAACGCCGGTTCGACCCGCTTCTGCATGGGAGCCGCGTGGAAAAACCCGCACGACCGTGACATGCCGTATCTGGAGCAGATGGTGCAGGGCGTGAAAGCGATGGGGCTGGAAGCCTGCATGACGCTCGGCACGCTCAACGAAACGCAGGCGCAGCGCCTGTCGGCGGCGGGTCTGGACTACTACAACCATAACCTCGATACCTCGCCGGAATTCTACGGCAACATCATCACCACCCGTACCTACCAGGAGCGTCTCGATACGCTCGACAAGGTGCGCGACGCGGGGATTAAAGTCTGCTCCGGGGGGATTGTCGGTTTAGGTGAAACGGTAAAAGATCGCGCGGGTCTGCTGTTGCAGCTGGCGAATTTGCCGACGCCGCCGGAAAGTGTGCCGATCAACATGCTGGTGAAGGTCAAAGGCACGCCGATGGCCGATAACGACGACGTGGATGCGTTTGATTTTATCCGCACGATTGCCGTCGCGCGCATCATGATGCCGACCTCGTTTGTGCGCCTCTCCGCGGGCCGTGAGCAGATGAGCGAGCAGACTCAGGCGATGTGCTTTATGGCGGGCGCAAACTCAATTTTCTACGGCTGCAAACTGCTCACCACGCCAAACCCGGAAGAGGACAAAGACGTCCAGCTGTTCCGCAAGCTGGGGCTGAATCCGCATCGGACCGAGGTGTTGACGGGGGATAACGAGCAGCAGCACCAGCTGGAACAGCAGCTTTTCAACGCCGACACCGAACAGTTCTACAACGCGGCAGCCCTATGACCTGGCAACACCGCATCGACGCCGCACTGGAGGAACGCCGGGCGGCGGACGCATTTCGCTCGCGCGCGGCGGTCGAAAGCGGCGGGCGTTTTCTGATCCGCGAAACGCGCCGGTTCTGCAACTTTTCGAGCAACGATTATCTCGGCCTGAGCCAGCATCCGGCGATCATTCGCGCCTGGCAGCAGGGGGCGGAAACCTGGGGCGTCGGCAGCGGCGGGTCGGGGCATGTGACGGGCTACACCACCGCGCATCAGGCGCTGGAAGAGGCCCTTGCCGACTGGCTCGGCTATCCCCGCGCGCTGCTGTTTATCTCCGGTTTTGCCGCCAATCAGGCGCTGATTGCGGCTCTGATGGGAAAAGAGGATCGGATTGTCGCCGACCGCCTGAGCCACGCCTCCCTGCTCGAAGCGGCCAGCCTCAGCCCGGCGCAGCTGCGCCGGTTTGCCCATAACGACGCCGCCCAGCTCAACGCGCTGCTGGCGAAATCCTGCGACGGGCAACAGCTGGTGGTGACGGAGGGGGTCTTCAGCATGGACGGCGACTGCGCTCCGCTGGGTGAACTCCATGCCGCGGCACGTCAGCACAACGCCTGGATGCTGGTGGACGATGCCCACGGCGTTGGTGTGCTGGGCGCGGAAGGGCGCGGAAGTGCCGCCCGCCAGGATGTTAAACCGGAGCTGCTGATTGTGACCTTCGGCAAAGGGTTTGGCATCAGCGGTGCGGCGGTGTTATGCAGCGAATCCGTCGCGGATTACCTTCTGCAATTCGCCCGCCATCTGATCTACAGCACCAGTATGCCGCCTGCGCAGGCCGTGGCGCTGCTGGAAGCGCTGAGGGTTGTTCGCAGCGCAGAGGGCGATCAGCGGCGACACACTCTGGCTGCGCACATCCAGCGCTTTCGGGAGGGCGTGCGCGAGCTACCCTGGCAGATGACCGATTCGCAAAGTGCCATCCAGCCGCTGATTGTGGGCGAGAACAGCCGTGCCTTGCATCTGGCGCAGCAGCTTCGCGAGCGTGACATGTGGGTGACGGCGATCCGCCCGCCAACCGTTCCGGCGGGTACCGCGCGTTTACGCCTGACCCTGACGGCCGCACACCACACGCAGGACATTGATGATTTGCTGGAGGCGCTGCATGACGCAGGTTAACAAGCAGGCCATCGCCTCTGCTTTCGGGCGGGCGGCGCAAAGTTATTCCCGACACGACGACCTGCAGCGCCGGAGCGCCCAGGGGCTGAAAACGCTGCTCGGCGAGGGGCGTTTCCACGCCGTGCTGGATGCAGGCTGCGGGCCTGGCGCAAACAGCCGTCTCTGGCGCGAGGCGGGCAGCCATGTGACGGCCCTCGACCTCTCCCCGCAAATGCTGGAACAGGCGCGCTATCAGCAGGCGGCCGATGATTATCTGGTGGGGGATATCGAGTCTATTCCGCTGCCGGACGCACAGTTTGATCTGGTCTGGAGCCATCTGGCGGTGCAGTGGTGCGCCAGTCTGCCGCAGGCGTTGCGCGAGCTGTATCGGGTCACGCGCCCAGGCGGCACGGTCGCCTTCACCACGCTGCTCGATAACTCTCTGCCGGAGCTTAATCAGGCCTGGCGTGCGGTGGATGAACGGCCGCACGCCAACCGTTTCTTACCGGCGCAGGCGGTGAACGACGCCCTCGCCGGGTGGCGCTACAGGGCCATCACGGAGGTCGTTACCCTCTCTTTCAGCGATGCCCTGAGCGCGATGCGCTCGCTGAAAGGGATTGGCGCCACCCATCTGCACGACGGACGGGCGCGAAAACCCCTCACGCGCGGCGAACTGACGCAGCTTGAGCTGGCGTGGCCGCGTGTGCGCGGGGAATTCCCGCTCTCTTATCAACTCTTTCATGGGATTATCGAACGTGACTGAACGCTATTTTGTCACCGGAACCGACACTGAAGTCGGTAAAACCGTCGCAAGCTCGGCGCTGTTGCAGGCGGCGCGTTTGCAGGGATTCATCACCGCCGGGTACAAACCGGTCGCCTCCGGCAGCGAGATAACGCCGGAGGGCATGCGCAACTCCGACGCGCTGGCGCTGCAACGCCACAGCACGCTTGCACTGCCGTATCAGGCGGTGAATCCGTACACCTTCGCCGAGCCAACCTCGCCGCACATCATCAGTGCCGACGAGCAGCGCCCGATTGCATTTTCGGTTCTTTCTGCAGGCCTGCGCGCGCTGGAGCAGCAGGCGGAATGGGTGCTGGTCGAAGGGGCTGGCGGCTGGTTTACGCCGCTCTCGGCGCATCAGACGTTTGCTGACTGGGTGCAGGAAGAACGGCTGCCGGTGATCCTAGTCGTGGGCGTTAAGCTCGGCTGTATCAACCACGCGATGCTCACCGCGCAGGCGATTCAGCAGGCCGGTTTACGCTTCGCAGGCTGGATCGCCAACGACGTGGTGGCCCCAGGTAAACGTCATCAGGAGTATCTTGCGACGCTGAAAAACGTCCTTCCTGCGCCGTTCCTCGGGGAGATCCCCTGGCTTGCTGAGGGCGCAGAGCAGGCCGAGACCGGGCAGTATCTCGATCTCAGCGTCTTGCATCCAGCGACATCCAGTGGGCGATAAGCTCATCATCCAGCTCGTTAACGTGGCCCTGAGCCACGTTACGCCCGCGATACAGCACGCAAAAACGATCGGCCACCCGGCGAATAAACGACAGCTGCTGTTCCGCTAACAGCACCGTCATTCCCAGCTCCCGACTCAACCGCATCAGCAGCTGCCCAAGCCGGATGGCAAAGGTGCTTCCCGTGCCGTGCAGCGGCTCGTCCAGAATCAGCAGGCGAGGGCGGCAAATGAGCGCATTGGCCAGCGCCAGCTGGTACTGCTCGTCGGGCGACATCCCCGTCGCTCTGGCGTGGCGCAGCGGCCAGAGCTGGGGAAAAAGCTCGTAAATATCACTGCTCGCCGCCGCATCGGGCGCACCTTTGGCGCGCATGGCCACGTGCAGATTCTCCTCGACGGTGAGCTGCGAGAAGATCCGTCGGTCCTGTGAGACATAGCCAATGCCCGGCATCGCGCACTGCTCAGGTGCAGCGCTGCTCAAATTGCACGGTGGCGCGCCCGCTTCATGCCAGATGATGGTGCCGCTCTCGATGGGCAACTGGCCGGTGATGCAGTTGATAAGCGTGGTTTTCCCCATACCCGGCAGCCCGATAACGCCTGTACACATCCCTGGCGGCAAATCCAGATCGACATTCCACAGCGTGTGCTGACTTCCATAGAACTGATTAACGGCGCGCAGACTTAGCATATTTCACTCCTTAAAACGCATGAGGGATGAGACGTCTCAGGATAATCTGCAAAACCCTTGCCATAACCGATGGCGTGGTTCGATATGCTGCACTTTTCAGATTTGGCTCACAGCCGTTAAAAGGGCGTGCTGTGCACATAATGACGGAAATGTGATTAAGATCTCGCCAGTCGGTTATGCGCGGTGGGGCTGAATATCATCAAAAAAGAGCTATAAATATTTTTTACGGACATGCCCTTGGGAAAAACCGGGAATTTGCGGAGTCGCGGTCTGTACGGGCTGGAAGCACTTATCCACTATTCCTGTGGATAACCATGTGCATTAGAGTTAGAAAACCTGAGGCAAGCGAGAGAAGACGCGGCCTGCGCATGAATTGATGCGAAACGCGGCTTTAAGAAATATCTTCTATGAATTAACGAGTTAGACAAAAGCAATCATCGTCATGAAAGTGTCACTGACTGCCATAAAACTATCATTACGTGGCTTGACAAATGTTAAAAATAGAAATGTTCTGGGGATAACCGAACATTGCTGGTGTTTTATCTCGTCACAGCCTAAATTTTGGCCCCTTTCGCGCTCATCAGGCGGATGCTAATCCAGATATCCTTACACGCCACTGGTTTTACATCCAGTATTTATTACTGGCAAATTTGCCAGCCGCGAGTAAAATTACTCACCTGCCGCTTTTTCCGTCATCAGGTTGTCGCCCATGAGTAAATTGTTCAAACTGAATTCTGCTTTCCGTCCGTCTGGCGATCAGCCGGATGCGATCCGTCGCCTGAAAGAGGGGCTGGAAGACGGGCTGGCGCACCAGACCCTGCTGGGTGTGACCGGTTCGGGCAAAACCTTTACCGTTGCCAACGTGATTGCGGATCTGCAGCGCCCGACGATGGTGCTGGCCCCTAACAAAACGCTGGCGGCGCAGCTGTATGGCGAGATGAAAGAGTTCTTCCCGGAAAACGCCGTTGAATATTTCGTCTCCTACTACGATTACTACCAGCCGGAAGCCTACGTACCCAGCTCAGACACCTTTATCGAGAAGGATGCTTCGGTCAACGAACATATCGAACAGATGCGTCTGTCGGCGACGAAAGCGCTGCTTGAGCGTCGGGATGTGATCGTGGTGGCGTCGGTCTCCGCCATCTATGGTCTGGGCGACCCGGACCTTTACCTCAAGATGATGCTGCACCTGACCATCGGGATGATTATCGATCAGCGCGCGATTTTACGCCGTCTGGCGGAGCTGCAGTATGCCCGTAACGACCAGGCGTTCCAGCGCGGTACTTTCCGCGTGCGCGGCGAAGTGATCGACATCTTCCCGGCAGAATCCGACGATCTGGCCCTGCGCGTTGAGCTGTTTGACGAGGAGGTCGAGCGTCTGTCGCTATTTGATCCCCTGACTGGCCACGTTGAGTCGGTGATTCAGCGCTTTACCATCTACCCGAAAACCCACTACGTCACCCCGCGCGAGCGTATCGTGCAGGCGATGGAAGAGATCAAAGTGGAGCTGGCGGACCGCCGTAAGGTGCTGCTGGCAAATAACAAGCTGCTCGAAGAGCAGCGCCTGAGCCAGCGTACGCAGTTCGATTTAGAGATGATGAACGAGCTGGGTTACTGCTCGGGCATTGAAAACTACTCGCGCTATCTCTCCGGGCGTGGTCCTGGCGAGGCACCGCCGACCCTGTTCGATTATCTCCCGGCTGACGGTCTGCTGGTGGTGGACGAATCTCACGTCACTATTCCGCAGATCGGCGGCATGTATCGCGGTGACCGCGCGCGAAAAGAGACGCTGGTGGAGTACGGTTTCCGTCTGCCGTCGGCGCTCGATAACCGCCCGATGAAATTTGAAGAGTTTGAGGCGCTGGCCCCGCAAACGATCTACGTGTCGGCCACGCCGGGGAACTACGAGCTGGAGAAATCCGGTGATGAAGTTATCGATCAGGTGGTGCGTCCAACGGGCCTGCTGGACCCTATTATCGAAGTTCGACCGGTGGGAACGCAGGTGGACGATCTGCTCTCAGAGATCCGCGCTCGCGCATCGGTTAACGAGCGTGTGCTGGTCACCACGCTGACCAAACGTATGGCGGAAGACTTGACTGAGTATCTGGAAGAGCACGGGGAGCGCGTGCGCTATCTGCACTCGGATATCGATACCGTTGAGCGTATGGAGATCATTCGCGATTTACGTCTTGGCGAGTTTGACGTGCTGGTGGGGATCAACCTGTTGCGAGAAGGTCTCGACATGCCGGAGGTGTCGCTGGTGGCGATTCTGGATGCCGACAAAGAGGGCTTCCTGCGTTCTGAGCGCTCCCTGATTCAGACCATTGGCCGCGCGGCGCGTAACATCAACGGGAAAGCGATTCTGTACGGTGACAAAATTACGGCGTCGATGGCGAAAGCGATCGGCGAAACGGAACGTCGTCGTGAGAAACAGCAGCAGTACAACGAAGAGCATGGCATCACCCCACAGGGGCTGAACAAGAAAGTGGTGGATATTCTGGCGCTGGGCCAGGGGATTGCGAAAACCAAAGGCCGCGGAAAAGCGCGTCATCCGGTTGAGGCTGATGCGGTGGAAGTGCTGCTGACACCGAAAGCGCTGCAGCAGAAAATCCACGAGCTGGAAGGGCAGATGATGCAGCATGCGCAGAATCTGGAGTTTGAAGAGGCGGCGCAACTTCGCGATCAGCTGCATAAGCTGCGCGATCTGTTTATCGCGGCGTCGTAACTCGCGTTGCCGGGCGGCATTGCGTCTGCCCGGCTAACCGTTCGGATGCGTTGTCGGCCCGGTTAGCGTAACGCCACCGGGCGCAGTTCGGTTATCCCAACGCCTGAATCGCTTTTTCCAGCGCCAGGCGCAGCAAATGCCGGTCGTGGCGATATTTAATATCACTCGCTTCCAGCTCTGTCTGCACCACCACACGGCCTTCCATACCTGAAACATCCACCTTAGGCCCTACGACCACGCCGTCGATGATTTTTTTACCGACGTACTGCTCCATCAGATTGAGTTTATCGGCAAGCGAAAGGCTGGCGGCGGCAGGGCTAAGTTCTTTCCCAAGATTACCGATATACACCATCGGCGCGGGTGTTCTGCGCAGCGCCTGAGCCAGCTCTTTTACCAGCAGCAGCGGCATCAGGCTGGTGTAAAAACTGCCAGGGCCGATGAGGATCAGATCCGCTTCGCTGATTGCTTCCACCGCTTCGCGCGTGGCGGGAACAGTTGGGTAGGTCATCAGCTCTTTGGGTGGGACTACCAGCTGGTCAATATTGACCTCGCCGTAAACTTCATGCCCTTCCATGTCGATCGCCATCAAATCGACCGGTTGTTCCGACATAGGAATCAGGAAAGCATCCACTTTCAGCAGATTTCGGATTAAATTGATCGCCTCAAGCGGGCGTACGCTCAGGTGATCCAGCGCCTTTAACATCAGATTTCCGAGGTTATGCCCGGAAAGTTCCCCGTTACCGCCAAAACGATACTCAAACATCGCCGATGCGACGCTTTGTTCGGTAATTAACTGGTTAAGACAGTTACGCATATCGCCCCAGGCGATACCGCCTTCTGAACGACGAATACGACCTGTTGAGCCACCGTTATCGGTGGTGGTCACGATCCCGGTGAGCCTGGAGCCCAGCGAGGATAATGACGACATAACCCGCCCCAGCCCATGCCCTCCGCCGAGAGCGACCACACGGTCAAGATCCGCAAAAGTGCGATTGCGCATACAGATTCCTTATGACATTTGATCCGCGTAACAGTAACCCAACTACCCCTAAAAGACGATGCCCGACCCCTGTCAAAATGACGTATATCAATGCGAAACATTGATTTTTACGTATTCTGTAGTGAAAGTGCACGATCAGGTCGCTATATATATAATTATATAGCGAAATCGGTGAATGGCGAAAGCGCCATTTCCGCGCTACTATCGGCATAACCCACGTTTTCAAATTTGAAAACATACACTCTAGCCCTGGCGCCTGTGTCACACGATATGGCGCCCTGGCCGTGACGGAAACGTCACCAGGGTACAGAAAGAAATGACTGTGCCTCCCGTACTGGAAAGGTGTACATGGCTTCTCAACTCACAGATGCTTTCGCGCGTAAGTTTTTCTATTTACGTCTGTCGATTACCGATGTGTGCAATTTTCGTTGCACCTATTGCCTGCCAGACGGCTACAAGCCGGGCAGCGTCACCAATAACGGATTTCTTTCCGTCGAGGAAGTGCGCCGCGTCACGCGTGCGTTTTCTGAGCTTGGCACGGAAAAAGTCCGTCTCACGGGTGGCGAACCCTCTCTGCGTCGTGATTTTCCCGACATCATCGCCGCCATTCGTGAAAACGAGAGCATTCGCCAAATCGCCGTCACCACCAATGGCTATCGCTTGGCCCGCGATGTGGCCCAGTGGCGCGATGCGGGTCTCACGGCCATCAACGTCAGCGTCGACAGCCTCGATGCACGCCAGTTTCACGCCATCACCGGGCAGGATAAGTTTCGCCAGGTGATGGAGGGGATCGATGCGGCGTTCGAAGCCGGTTTCGACAAAGTCAAAGTCAACACGGTGCTGATGCGCGATGTAAACCATCACCAGCTCGACACCTTCCTCGCGTGGGTCAAACCCCGCCGCATTCAACTGCGTTTTATTGAGCTGATGGAGACGGGCGAGGGCAGCGACCTGTTCCGTCGTCATCATATCTCCGGCATGGTGCTGCGCGATGCGCTGCTGAAGCGCGGCTGGATCCACCAGATTCGCCAACGCAGCGACGGGCCGGCGCAGGTCTTTTGTCACCCGGATTATGAAGGGGAAATTGGGCTTATCATGCCCTATGAGAAAGACTTCTGCGCCACCTGCAACCGTCTGCGCGTCTCGTCTGTGGGCAAGCTGCATCTGTGCCTGTTCGGCGACGGCGGCGTGGATCTTCGCGATCTGCTGGAAGACGATGCGCAGCAGGAGGCCCTCGAAGCGCGCATTTCTGCTGCTCTGACGCATAAAAAACAGACCCATTTCCTGCATCAGGGCGACACCGGGATTACACAAAACCTGTCTTACATCGGCGGGTAATCGGCTTAAAAGGAACCAGAAAATGAGTCAGGTCAGCGCTGAATTTATTCCGACGCGTATTGCTATTCTTACCGTTTCTGAACGTCGTGGTGAGGAGGATGACACCTCCGGCCACTGGCTGCGCGACGCCGCCCACGAGGCGGGGCACAGCCTCATTGATAAAGCGATAGTGAAAGAGAATCGCTACGCCATTCGCGCTCAGGTCTCCCAGTGGATCGCCAGCGCAGAGGTGCAGGTGGTATTGATCACCGGCGGCACCGGTTTTACCGCAGGGGATCAGGCGCCAGAAGCGCTGCTCCCGCTCTTCGACCGCGAAATCCAGGGCTTTGGCGAAGTGTTCCGGATGCTCTCCTTTGAGGAGATCGGTACGTCCACGCTGCAGTCGCGCGCCGTGGCCGGGATCGCCAACAACACCCTGATTTTCGCCATGCCAGGCTCCACCAAAGCCTGCCGCACCGCGTGGGAGAACATCATCGCTCCGCAGCTGGATGCCCGCACTCGTCCGTGTAATTTTCATCCTCATTTGAAGAAATAAGCTATGTCGCAATTGACCCACATTAACGCCGCTGGCGAAGCGCATATGGTGGATGTTTCCGCCAAGGCCGAAACGGTGCGTGAAGCGCGCGCCGAGGCTTTCGTAACCATGTTGCCAGAAACCCTGGCGATGATTATCGACGGCAGCCACCACAAGGGTGACGTTTTCGCTACCGCGCGTATCGCCGGAATTCAGGCCGCGAAACGTACCTGGGATCTTATCCCGCTGTGTCATCCGCTGATGCTCAGCAAGGTTGAAGTGAGCCTGCAGGCCGAGCCGGAGCACAACCGCGTGCGTATCGAGACGTTGTGCCGTCTGACCGGCAAAACAGGCGTCGAGATGGAGGCCTTAACGGCGGCCTCGGTTGCGGCGCTCACCATTTACGATATGTGCAAAGCGGTGCAGAAGGATATGGTGATTGGCCCGGTTCGTCTGCTGGCGAAAAGTGGCGGCAAATCCGGTGATTTCAGGGCGGACAATCATGATTAAAGTGCTTTTTTTTGCTCAGGTGCGAGAGCTTGTCAATACCGACAGCCTGACCCTCGAGACGCCGTTCGACAACGTCGAAGCCCTGCGTGCCCATCTGGCGGCGCAAGGCGATCGCTGGGCGCTGGCGCTCGAAGAGGGAAAACTGCTGGCGGCGGTGAATCAGACGCTGGTGGAGTTTTCCCATCCGCTTCACGCCGGTGATGAAGTGGCGTTTTTCCCGCCGGTCACAGGGGGTTAATCATGGCTGACACGCGGATTATTGTTGGACCGGAACGCTTCAATGTCGGCACGGAATACAGCTGGCTGGCCGAGCGCGACGAAGACGGCGCGGTGGTGACCTTTACCGGTAAAGTCCGGAACCATAATCTGGGGGAGAGTGTGAGCGCGCTGACCCTCGAGTATTATCCGGGGATGACGGAAAAGTCGCTTGCCGCTATTGTGGAAGAGGCCCGTCAGCGCTGGCTACTCGGTCGCGTCACGGTGATTCACCGCGTCGGCGAAATGTGGCCTGGCGAAGAGATTGTCTTTGTTGGTGTCACCAGCTCGCATCGCGGTAGCGCGTTCGATGCCGGTGAATTTATTATGGATTATCTCAAAACCCGCGCGCCGTTCTGGAAGCGTGAAGCCACACCGGAAGGGGAACGCTGGGTGGAATCGCGTGACAGCGACAAGCAGGCTGCCAGCCGCTGGTAACCGGATGGCGCGGATGTGTTAATCTTAAAAGGTGTGCCCACTTAATCAGGAGTTATCATGGACCGATTTCCACGTTCGGATTCAATCGTTCAGCAGACGCGTAGCGGCCTGCAAACTTATATGGCGCAGGTGTACGGCTGGATGACCTGCGGCCTGCTGTTAACTGCGTTTATCGCGTGGTACGCTGCCAATACCCCCGAACTGATGATGTTTATCTTTTCCAGCAAAATCACCTTCTTTGGGCTGATTATCGCCCAGCTGGCGCTGGTGTTTGTGCTTTCCGGACTGGTGCAAAAGCTCAGTGCGGGCATGGCGACCACGCTGTTTATGCTCTATTCGGCGCTGACCGGCCTGACGCTCTCCAGTATTTTTATCGTCTACACCTACTCCTCTATCGCCAGCACCTTTGTGGTGGCCGGTGGGATGTTCGGTGCCATGAGCCTTTACGGCTACACCACCAAACGTGATTTGAGCGGTTTCGGCAATATGCTGTTTATGGCGCTTATCGGGATTGTGCTGGCGTCGCTGGTAAACTTCTGGCTGAAAAGCGAAGCGCTAATGTGGGCGGTGACGTACATCGGGGTGATTGTGTTTGTCGGCCTGACGGCGTATGACACTCAGAAGCTGAAAAACATCGGCGAGCAGATTGACGTGCGTGACAGCGGTAACCTGCGCAAATACGCCATTCTTGGCGCGTTAACGCTCTATCTGGACTTCATCAACCTGTTCCTGATGCTGCTGCGGATTTTCGGTAACCGCCGCTGATTGCTGTGCCCGGCGGCGTTTACGCCTGCCGGGCATGCAATTCATATTTCTGATCAGTGGATCGCCACCCGGTTTTTGTTATTTCGCCATCGCTTTCTCATTCTTCGCCCGCAGCTTTTTCGCCCGACTCTCCAGAATCAAATAGCCGACCGTCGCCAGTGCCAGCGGCAGGAAGTAGTACAACATTCGATAGGCCAGCAGCGCCGCGATAATCGTGCCGTGAGACACGTGTTCCCCCGCCAGCAGGGCAATAAACACTGCTTCTAACACCCCGATCCCGGCCGGAATGTGGACAATTACCCCGGCTATACTGCTCACCAGCAGCACGCCAAGCACGAAGAAATAGTTCACCTCTTCGCCAATCAGCAGCCAGATAATGGCCCCCATCACCATCCAGTTAGCGCTGGAGATCACCATCTGCACCAGCGCGAACTTCCACGACGGCAGCACCAGTTTCTGCCCTTTGACGGTCATATGACGGCGTTTTGCGAATGCGCAGGCCCAGAGATACGCCGCGATGATCAGCAGCAGGACGATGCCCAAAATCCGCAGCGTCGTTTCGTCGATATACCAGTGGGCCGGAAGCTGCACCACGCCAATGGTGAAAATCACCCCGCCGAGCAGGATATACCCGAGCCAGTTGGTGGTGATGCTTAGCGAGAAAATGCGCGTGATGGTACTGCCCGGCAGCCCGAGGCGCGAATAGAGGCGGTAGCGCATGCCGATGCCGCCCACCCAGGTGCTGAGGGTCAGGTTAAAGGCGTAGCAGATAAACGATACCAGCATGACCTGGCGTTTCGCCAGCTTATGCCCGCAGTAGGCGCGGCCCAGCAGGTCGTAGCAGCCGTAAATCAGATAGCTGACGATCACCAGCCCGACGGCGCTGAGCAGCACCAGCCGGTTGTAGTTGCGGATGACTTTCCACACCTCTTCCCAGTCAATTTTCTGCGCGTAGACCACCAGCAGCACGGCAACAGCGATAAAAAACAGCCAGGTGAGAATGCGTTTAGCCAGCCGCCAGCGCGGATGTGATTTGCTCATTACGGTTTCACCCCTGAGTTTTCGGCTTCAACCCTGTCCTGGGTCTCCATTTCCGGCTGAACAGGCGCCGGCACCAGTGCGAGCTTGGGCGTATGAGCCGGCAGCCAGCCCACCAGCGCCGGGAAGTGGCGCAGGAAGTGGAACACCACCACGCTTTTGGTCAGATTCCACCAGGTGCGTTTCGGCACCATCGAATCATCTACCCGCACGCAATCGCGAGCGATAATGCCCGTAAGATTGTCGCGCAGGGTCTGGTTAAATGCGCGATCGTGGATGATCAGGTTAGCCTCCAGATTAAGGGACAGGCTCAGGGGATCGAGATTGCTGGAGCCAACGGTCGCCCAGTGATCGTCCATCAGCGCCACTTTTCCGTGCAGCGGGCGGCGGCGATACTCGTAAATCTGCACGCCGCCTTTGACCAGATAGTCGTACAGCAGCCGCGCGCCGACGGTGACAATCGGCATATCCGGCTCGCCCTGTACAATCAGTTTGACCCGCACCCCACGCCGTGCGGCATTGCGCATGGCGTGCAGCAGACGGTAGCCGGGGAAGAAATAGGCGTTGGCGATGATCACTTCGCGCTTCGCATTGGCGAGCATTTTCAGATAATGGCGTTCAATATCGTCCCGATGCTCGTCGTTATCGCGCCAAATAAACAGCGCCTGCGCCTCACCGGGCTGGCGGTTTTCTTCCGGGCGATGATGGCGTTTCCACCAGCGGCGCACCGCCGACTGCCCCGGCAGATTTTCCAGCTCAAAGAGCAAGATATCCTGCACCACCGGGCCTTCGACTTTCACCGCATAATCCTGCTTCGCCTCCGGGCCGTAGTCGGACATGTGTTCGTCGGAGTAGTTGATCCCGCCCACGAACGCGACGTTGCCATCCACCACCACAATTTTGCGGTGCATCCGGCGAAACACGTTGGTACGCATGCCAAACAGCGGCGGGCGCGGATCGTAATAGCGGAACACGACGCCTGCGGCGGTCAGCTCGTTGACGAAGCTGTCGCTGAGGTCGGGCGAACCGTAGCCGTCGAGCAGCACTTCGACTTTGACACCGCGCTGAGCCGCGCGCAGCACGGCCTGATGGAGCTGACGGCCCACGTCGTCCTCGAACCAGATAAAGGTTTCGAGAATAACTTTTTGCTCTGCGGCATCGAGGGCAGCAAAAACGGCGGGATAATACTCATCGCCATTTTCCAGCAGCGTAATTTGGTTACCTTCTCGCCATGAACTTTTCATAAGTGAATCTCCGCACTTAACGGGGCATGGTCAGACAGGTGACGCCAGCCGCGCAGCGCCAGGGTGCTCGGATGGCTGGCGTGGGCGTTTTTGACGTAAATGCGATCCAGGCGCAGCAGAGGAAAACTGACCGGGAAGGTGCGCGCCGGGCGACCATGCGCCCGGGTGAAAATCTCATCCAGCCCGGAATCGGCCTTCAGCGGGCGGTTTGCGCGCTGTCGCCAGTCGTTAAAATCACCGGCGATAACCACCGGATCGTTATCCGGCAGCGAATTGACCCAGCGGGTCATCATCTGCAGCTGTGCCTGGCGATGCGCTTCCCGCAGGCCGAGATGAACGCAGCCCACGTGAACCGGAAAGGCCAGATCCGGCGGTTTTATCCGACAGTAAAGCAGCCCGCGTTTTTCACTTTCTCCCACCGACACGTCGTGATTTTCATAATGTTCGATGGGAAAACGTGACAGCACCGCGTTGCCGTGGTGCCCTTCCGGGTAGACTGCATTGCGGCCATAGGCATAGTCGCTCCACATGGTATCAGCCAGAAATTCGTAGTGGGTGGTGTCCGGCCAGTTCTCGACGTGCAGCGGGTGAATATCGTGCGCGCCCATCACTTCCTGCAGGCAGACGATATCCGCGCCGACGGTACGTACCGCGTCACGCAGCTCGGGTAAAATGAAGCGGCGGTTAAATGCCGTGAAGCCTTTGTGTGTGTTAATCGTCAAAATTTTGAGCGAAAAATGCCGGGTTTTTTGCGTCATATGCTCCTGCCAGCGTCACTATCCTGATGAAAATAAAGTGTAGTCGGCGTCACAAAAAGATGCGGTGTTACGGAATTTTCCGTAAAGTGCGGTACTCTGAACTAGCAGAGAAATATCCTTCAGGAGAGAAGCCATGAAGTGGCAACAACGCGTTCGTGTCGCAACTGGCCTCAGTTGCTGGCAGATAATGTTGCATTTACTGGTCGTGGCGGTACTGGTAATGGGCTGGAAGAGCGGCACGCTGGTGCATGTCGGCTTGGGATTATGTGCGATGTATGGCGTGACCGTGCTGTCGATGCTGTTTTTACAGCGTCACCACGACGCGCGCTGGCGTGAAGTGGGTGATGTGCTCGAAGAGCTCACCACCACCTGGTATTTTGGTGCAGCGTTAATCGTCCTGTGGCTGCTGTCGCGGGTGCTGCATAACAACCTGCTGCTGGCCCTGGCGGGCCTGGTCATTCTGGCAGGACCCGCAGTGGTCTCATTGCTGACCAAAGAGAAAAAGCTAGGCGATATTGCGTCTAAACATCGCGTACGCCACTGAGCCTGTCGTGGCCGCTATGACCAGTAGCGGCCACAAACTTCCCCACACAATATCCAGACTCGCATCCTTCAGATAGATCTGCTTGGTGATATCGGTAAAGTGCCGAATCGGATTCACCCAGGTCAGGTCCTGTAGCCACACCGGCATGTTCTCGACAGGCGAAACATACCCTGAGAGCAAAATCGCCGGCATCATAAAGACAAACACCCCGATAAACGCCTGCTGCTGCGTTGAGCAGAGCGCCGAAATCAACAGCCCGAATCCCACCAGCGACAGCCCGTAAATCAGCATGGTGAAGTAAAACAGCGCCAGCGATCCGGCAAACGGAATTTGATACGCCCAGATACCTATGCCGAGCACAATACTGGCCTGGAAAGTGGCGACAATCAGCGCAGGCACGGCTTTGCCGACGAAAATCTGCCAGGTGGCGAGCGGGGAAACCAGCAGCTGATCCAGCGTCCCTTGTTCACGTTCGCGCGCGACGGAGAGCGACGTCACGATCATCACCCCAATGGTGGTGATCATCGCGATAAGCGACGGCACCACGAACCATTTGTAATCCAGGTTCGGGTTATACCAGTTGCGCACCACCAGCTCGCTGTTATTCGGCCTGGCTTTCCCCTCCATCAGCTCCTGCTGGTAATTCTTCACGACCTGCTGCAGGTAGTTGGCGGCGATTTGCGCACTGTTGGAGTTGCGCCCGTCGAGAATCAGCTGCATCGGCGCGGTCTGGACGTTATCCAGGTTACGCGAAAAATCGGCCGGGAAACGCACCAGCAGCAGCGCCTTTTGCGTGTCGATGGTGGGCTGGATCTCTTGCGGACTTTTCAGCAGCAGCACATGGGTAAAGGCTTTGGCGCGGGCAAAACGCTGGGTCAGCTCCACGGAGTGTTTGCCGTTGTCTTCGTTGTAGACGGCGATGGTGGCGTTGGTCACTTCCAGCGTCGCGGCAAACGGAAACAGCAGAACCTGGATCAGCACCGGCAGGATCAGGATCGCGCGGGTCTGCGGTTCACGCAGCAGCGATTGCAGCTCTTTGCGAATTAATGTCCATAAGCGATGAAACATCGTGTCATCCTCGTGTCGGGTGGCGCTTCGCGACCCCGACCTACAAAACCACGTCGGCCCGGCAAGCCTCTCTACCGGGTATGTTTTAGACGGCGTTTAATCCAGACGCCGTTTTGTTTTCAACCACGTCAGGCCGATAAACATCACCGCCGACGCCATCAAAAACAGAATATTGACGATCAACACCGCCGGAATATTGCCCGCCAGGAACAGGCTTTGCAGCGTGTTCACAAAGTAGCGCGCCGGGATGATATAGGTCACCGCGCGGATAATGGCGGGCATACTGTCGATCTGGAAAATAAACCCGGAGAGCATAATCGACGGCAGAAACGCCGCGTTCAGCGCCACCTGCGCGGCGTTAAACTGGTTGCGGGTGATGGTCGAAATCAACAGGCCCATGCCCAGGGTGCTGAGCAAAAACAGGCTGGTGATCAGGAACAGGAGAATCAGCGAGCCGCGATAGGGCACCTCAAGGATAAACACCGACACCAGCATACAGAGCAGCATCGCCAGCATGCCGAGGAAGTAATAGGGGATGAGCTTGCACAGCAGCAGTTCCACGCGCGTCACTTCCGTGGAGAGCAGGGCCTCCATGGTGCCGCGCTCCCATTCGCGGGCAATCACCAGCGAGGTGAGGATCGCGCCGATGACGGTCATGATTATCGTCACCGCGCCGGGGATAATAAAATGCTGGCTGATGGCGGCAGGGTTAAACCAGTAGCGGGTTTGCACGTCGATCAGCGGCTCAAACTTTTCGCCGCGATCTTCCGCTCGCTGCATCTGCCACAGCTGCCAGATCCCCTCGACATACCCCTGCACAAAATTGGCGGTGTTTGGCTCGCTGCCGTCGGTGATCACCTGAATCGGTGCGTCGGTATTTGCCCGTGCCATATTGGCGGCAAAATCCACGGGGATCACCACCAGCCCACGAATTTTCCCGGCCTGCATCTTCTGGATCAGCGCTTCACGGTTATCGCTGATGGTGGCGTCGATGTATGGCGAGCCGGTCATTGCATGGGTGAAATCGAGCGCTTCTTCGCTCTGCTGTTCCAGTAAAATCCCCACCCGCAGCTTGCTGGAGTCGAGGTTTATCCCGTAGCCAAAGATAAACAGCAGCAGCAGGGGGATCACCACCGCAATCAGCCAGCTGCTCGGGTCGCGCACGATCTGCCGCGTCTCTTTGACGCACAGAGCGCGCACCCGGCGCCAGGAAATCGCCTTAATGCTCATGGGCGTGCTCCTTATCCCAGTCGTTAATCAGGGTGATAAACGCTTGTTCCATGGTGGGATCGGGCTGCTCGTCGTCGGCCGCCTCAGCTTTTAAATCGTCCGGCGTGCCGTGGGCAATCAGCTTGCCGCGATAGACCAGCCCGATGCGGTCGCAATACTCCGCTTCATCCATAAAGTGGGTCGTCACCATCACCGTGACGCCTTTCTCCACCATGCTGTTAATGTGCAGCCAGAACTCACGGCGGGTGAGGGGATCGACGCCGGAGGTCGGTTCATCGAGAAACAGGATATCCGGCTCGTGCATCAGGGAGCAGGCCAGCGCCAGCCGCTGTTTAAAGCCGAGCGGCAGTTCGTCGGTGGCGTGCGAGGCAATATGAGTAAGACCAAAGGCATCGCTCATCCGGGCAATTTTTTCACTTTGCGCCCGCCCACGCAGGCCGTAGACCCCCGAGAAAAAGCGCAGATTCTGCTCGACGGTCAGGTTGCTGTAGAGCGAGAATTTCTGCGCCATATAGCCCAGATGCTGACGGGCTTTGCCGGAGCTGACCTTCAGATCCATATCCAGCACCAGCGCTTTACCGGAGGTGGGCACCAGCAGGCCGCACATCATTTTAAAGGTGGTCGATTTCCCTGCACCGTTCGGCCCGAGCAGACCAAAAATTTCCCCGCGCTTCACGGCGAAATTGACGTTATCCGTCGCGGCGAAATCCCCGAACTTTTTGGTTAAGGATTTGGCTTCGATCACCGTCTCGCCGGGCGTACCCTCCACCGTATGCAGAATGGCTCCCAGCGGTGACTCAGAGGTGCTGGCGCCGCCAAGGAGGTCGATAAACGCATCCTCAAAGCGCGGGGCGGTCTCTTCTATCTCAATTTGCGGCATGCCCTGTGCCTGGCGGATATCGTCGGCGGTGGCCTCTTTTTTGAGGATCACGCGCACCGAACGCCCTTGAATCATGCCGTCGCTCACCTGAGGACATTTCAGTACCCGCTGCAACAGTTTGCGGTTGGTCTCATCGGGGCTGTGCAGGAGAAAACAGCGCCCGGACATCTGCTGCGTCAGCGCCGTCGGCTCGCCCTGATAGAGCAGTTCGCCTTCGTTCATCAGCAGGACGTCGCGGCACTGTTCGGCCTCGTCGAGATACGAAGTGCTCCAGAGAATCAGCATTCCGTCACCGGCCAGTTCGTGGACCATCTGCCACAGCTCGCGGCGAGAAATCGGGTCCACGCCGACGCCGGGTTCGTCCAGCAATAACACTTTCGGTTCGCCGACCAGGGTGCAGGCCAGCCCCAGTTTTTGCTTCATGCCGCCGGAGAGCTTACCGGCCAGCCGGTCGGTAAATGGCCCCAGCGAGGTAAATTCCAGCAAACGGGCGAAGGTTTTTTGCCGCGTTTCGCCCGTGACGCTGCGCAGATCGGCATACAGATTAAGGTTTTCCATTACCGTCAGATCTTCGTACAGGCCAAATTTCTGCGGCATATAGCCGAGCATCGCATGCAGTTCGCTATCGTCTTTGATCGGGTCCAGCCCGAGGACTGAGGCCGTGCCTTCGTCGGGTTTCAGTAATCCGGCGAGCATCCGCATCAGCGTCGTTTTGCCTGCGCCATCCGGGCCGACCAGCCCGGTGACATAGCCTTTTTGCAGGGTGCAATTAAGGGGTGCTACTGCGGGCTTATCCATGCCCGCAAAGCGTTTCACCAGATTATTGAGCTGGATAACCGCATCATTCATGTCGGTCCCCATCGTTAAATTTCACCGTGATCGGCATCCCCTGGCGCAGCGCGTCGTCGGCATCGGTCACAATAATGCGCAGGCGATAGACGAGGTCCGTGCGCAGATCCGGGGTTTCAACGGTTTTTGGCGTGAACTCGGCGGTCGGAGAGACAAACCCGACTTTACCGTGATAGGGCTTATCGGGACGCCCGTCGGTGTAGAGCAACAGCTCGCGCCCTGGCTGGGCCTGATTCAGATTCGGTTCATCAATGTAGGCGCGCACCCATACCGGGCGGGTGAGGGAGAGCGTCAGCACGGTGCTGCCCGCGCTTAACATGCTGCCTGGCTCCACGGCGCGGGTCATCAGGGTGCCGTTGGACGGGGACACCAGCGTGGTGTCGTGCAGATCCAACTGCGCCTGCGCCAGCTGTGCCTGAGCCTGTTCGAGACTGGCTTTTGCCTGGGCGATATCCTGCGGACGGTTACCGGTGCGGTACTGGCTTAATTTGTCCTGGGCGGATTTCAGCGTGGCCTGGGCCTGATCGCGTGAGGAGCGGGCATTTTCCAGATCGTTTGCGGAAATGGTGCGGCTTTTCCATAACCCCTGCTGGCGGTTGTAGAAGTTCTGCGCATAATCAAACGCGGCCTGTGCCTGTTTAACGGCGGCTGCGGCCTGCGCGACCTCTTCATCGCGATAGCCCGCCAGCATCAGATCATATTGCGCCTGAGCCACGGACACGCTGGCTTTGGCCTGCATCAGCGCATTTTCGTACGGTGCTTTGTCCAGCTGGCCCAGCGTCTGCCCGGCGGTGATGGTATCGCCTTCGTCCACCGTGAGAGATTCCAGCCGCCCTCCGACGCGGAAGCTCATATTAAGCGTGCGGATATCCACGTTGCCGTAGAGCGTAAGACCGCGATCCTGCTGGCTCTGATACCACAGCCAGCCGCCGATCCCGGCTGCCAGTACAACGACCACCGCCAGTATGGCGACGACAGGTTTTTTCATGACTCCAGGCTCCTTTGCGTTAAACCTTGCAGGATCAGGTCGAGATGACAGGTGATGACCTGACTGATCTGCGCGGATTTATCCTCATCAAATTGTGTCCAGCCCGTGCGCAGCAGGATGGTTTCCCGACCCAGGCGAAAAGCGAGCACTTCGCCGAGTAGCGCATGGGTATGCAAAATGGTCTGTGTGTCGCTCGCGTCGCGCCCGGTGTAGGCCGCAATCAGCTGCGTCAGGTGGGTGTGCATCGGGGCAATCACCTGATCGTGGACCCGCTGGTAGGCGGCGGTGGGCGAGAGCTGCTCCCGCGAAATAAACTTACTCAGATTCAGCGTATCGTCGTGGGTGAGCAGGGCGATCATATTGTTGCAGGCGTTCAGGATAAGCGCGCGGATGGCGGCGCGATCCGGTGATGGCTCGCTAAGCAGCGCGGTGGCGGCGGCAACCTGTTCGTGAAAACGGCTGCCAATGAAATCGGCGATCCACTGGGCGCACGCGAGATACAAATCTTCCTTCGAACCGAAATAGTAGGTGATGGCAGCAATGTTTTGCCCGGCCTGCGCGGCGATATCGCGGGTGGTGGCGTGCAGGCCATATTCGCCAAACTGGGCAAGTGCTGCGGCAATCAGCTGGCTTTTGGCCTGTTCACCTTTGGTGGTCGTCGGAGTTGGATTCATAGCGTCATTAAAAATTAATCAATCGATTGATTAAGATTATGTTTAAATTTTCACCTTGTCCAGTCGGGTGGAGCAATATTTTGTTGATGAATCCCGCCGGGATATTTTATGCGCCATGTCACAAAATCTGCTACACTCCGCTGCTTCGTGACATTGTGGTTTTTGTCCTACTCGTTTCGTCTTATCTCCCTGAAAACTACACCTGTGACGGTCGGGGCGGTTCGGAGTTTTTATGTCTTTTGATACCCTTGGCCTGAACCCGGAAATTCTGCGCGCTGTTGCAGAGCAGGGCTACGTTGAGCCAACCCCTATTCAGCAGCAGGCGATCCCTGCGGTGCTGGAAGGCCGTGACCTGATGGCCAGTGCCCAGACCGGCACCGGTAAAACGGCTGGCTTTACCCTGCCACTGCTGCAGCGTCTGGTTCAGAAAGAGCCTCACGCGAAGGGCCGTCGCCCGGTCCGTGCACTGATCCTGACCCCCACCCGTGAACTCGCTGCGCAAATCGGCGAAAACGTCCGGGAATACAGCCGTTACCTCGACATCCGTTCGCTGGTGGTTTTCGGTGGTGTGAGCATTAATCCACAGATGATGAAACTGCGCAGCGGCGTTGACGTTTTAGTCGCCACGCCGGGCCGTCTGCTGGATCTGGAACATCAAAACGCGGTCAAACTGGATCAGGTTGAAATCCTGGTGCTGGATGAAGCAGACCGTATGCTGGATATGGGCTTTATCCACGATATTCGTCGCGTGCTGGCGAAACTGCCTGCACGTCGTCAGAACCTGCTGTTCTCCGCGACCTTCTCCGACGAGATCAAAGGGCTGGCGGAAAAACTGCTGCGTAATCCGCTGGAAATCGAAGTGGCACGTCGCAACACCGCCTCTGAGCAGGTGACCCAGCACGTTCACTTCGTCGACAAGAAGCGTAAGCGGGAACTGCTGTCCCAGATGATTGGCGAAGGTAACTGGCAGCAGGTGCTGGTCTTTACCCGTACCAAACACGGTGCCAACCACCTGGCAGAACAGCTGAATAAAGATGGCATTCGCAGTGCAGCCATCCACGGCAACAAGAGCCAGGGGGCGCGTACCCGTGCGCTGGCCGATTTCAAATCGGGCGACATTCGCGTTCTGGTGGCAACGGATATCGCGGCGCGTGGCCTCGACATCGAAGAGCTGCCACACGTCGTGAACTATGAGCTGCCAAACGTTCCGGAAGATTATGTTCACCGTATTGGCCGTACTGGCCGTGCGGCGGCAACCGGTGAAGCGCTGTCTCTGGTTTGCGTCGATGAACACAAACTGCTGCATGACATCGAACGTCTGCTGAAAAAAGAGATCCCACGTATCGCCCTCGAAGGCTATGAAGTGGATGCTTCCATCAAAGCGGAGCCGATTCAGAACGGTCGCCAACAGCGTGGCGGCGGTGGTCGTGGACAGGGCGGTGGTGGCCGAAGCCAGCAGCCGCGCCGTTCAGAAGGTGGCGCACCAAAAGCGGCAGGCAAACCGCCGCGCCGTACAGGTGACGCGAAACCCGCCGGGGAAAACCCATGGCGTAGCGGGGAAGCAAAACCCGCAGGTGAAGGCCAACGCCGACGCCGCCCGCGTAAACCTGCCTCCGCGCAGTAATCTGGAAGCCCGGCTCTAACGCCGGGCTTTTCTTTTTGCGACAACCCCGCGAACGTGCCACAATAGTGGCTGTTTATACAGTATTTCAGGTTCCCCGATGGCTTTAACCGCTGCGCTCAAAGCGCAAATTGCCGCCTGGTATAAGGCGCTGCAACAGCAGATCCCCGACTTTATTCCCCGAGCCCCGCAGCGGCAGATGATTGCCGATGTGGCGAAGACGCTCGCCGGGGACGACGGGCGGCATCTGGCGATCGAAGCACCCACCGGCGTCGGGAAAACCCTTTCCTATTTAATTCCTGGCATTGCCATCGCACGCGAAGAGCAAAAAACGCTGGTGGTCAGCACCGCCAACGTGGCATTGCAGGATCAGATCTACAGCAAAGATTTACCGCTGCTGCGCAAAATTATCCCTGAGCTGCGGTTCACCGCCGCGTTTGGACGCGGGCGCTACGTGTGCCCACGCAATCTGGCGGGGCTTGCCAGTACCGAAGCGACCCAGCAGGATTTGCTGGCGTTTCTGGATGATGATCTCACCCCGAATAACAAAGCCGAGCAGGAGCTGTGCGCAACGCTGAAGGTCGATCTCGACGGCTATAAATGGGATGGCCTGCGCGATCACACGGATAAAGCCATCAGCGACGATCTGTGGCGTCGCCTGAGCACTGATAAAGCCAGCTGCCTGAATCGCAACTGCCATTACTACCGTGAATGTCCGTTCTTCGTTGCACGTCGCGAAATCCAGGAGGCGGAAGTGGTGGTGGCTAACCATGCGCTGGTGATGGCGGCGCTGGAGAGCGAATCGGTCCTTCCCGATCCGAAAAACCTGCTGCTGGTTCTTGATGAAGGACACCATCTGCCGGACGTGGCGCGCGATGCCCTGGAGATGAGTGCGGAAATCACCGCGCCGTGGTTTCGCCTGCAGCTCGATCTGTTCTGTAAGCTGATTGCCACCTGCATGGAGCAGTTCCGCCCCAAAACCACGCCGCCCTTGGCGGTGCCTGAGCGGCTGAGCGCACACTGCGAAGAGATCTACGCCCTTATCGCTTCACTCAACACGATCCTTGATCTGTATCTTCCGGCCACCCAGGAAGCGGAGCATCGTTTTGCGATGGGTGAGCTGCCGGATGAGATCATGGAGATCTGCAAGCAGCTGGCGAAGCACCTGGAAAAGCTGCGCGGGCTGGCGGAGATGTTCCTCAACGATCTCAGTGAAAAAACCGGGACGCATGACGTAGTGCGCGTGCATCGCGTTTTGTTGCAGATGAATCGCGCATTGAGCATGTTTGAGAGCCAAAGCAAGCTGTGGCGGCTGGCGTCGATGGCGCAGGCCTCCGGCGCGCCGGTGACCAAATGGGCGACGCGGGAAGCCAAAGACGGGCAAATTCACCTCTTCTTCCACTGCGTGGGGATCCGCGTCAGCGATCAGCTGGAAAAGCTGATCTGGCGCAGCGTGCCGCACGTGGTGGTTACGTCTGCAACGCTACGCTCCCTCAACAGCTTTTCGCGGTTGCAGGAGATGAGCGGTCTCAAAGAGAAAGCGGGCGACCGCTTTGTCTCGCTGGATTCCCCGTTTAACCACTGCGAGCAGGGCAAACTGGTGATCCCGAAAATGCAGCATGAGCCGCTGATGGAGCATGAAGAGCAGCATATTGCCGAGATGGCCGCCTATTTCCGCGAGCAGGTCGAAAGCAAGAAATACCCCGGCATGCTGGTGCTGTTTGCCAGTAATCGCGCGATGCAGCTGTTTTTAACCTATGTCACTGACCTGCGCTTATTGCTGCTGGTGCAGGGCGATCAGCCGCGCTACCGGCTGGTGGAAACCCACCGTAAACGCATTGATAACGGCGAGCGCAGCGTGCTGATCGGCCTGCAGTCCTTTGCGGAAGGGCTGGATTTGAAGGGCGACTACCTGACGCAGGTGCATATCCATAAAATCGCATTCCCGCCCATCGACAGCCCGGTGGTGATTACTGAAGGCGAGTGGCTGAAAAGCCTCAACCGCTATCCGTTCGAGGTGCAAAGCCTGCCTGCGGCATCATTTAACCTGATTCAGCAGGTGGGGCGACTGATTCGTAGCCACGGCTGCTGGGGCGAAATCGTCATTTATGACCGACGATTGCTGACCAAAAACTACGGCCAGCGCCTGCTCAACGCCTTACCGGTATTTCCTATCGAGCAACCCGACGTACCGGAAGTGACAAAGCGGCCAACGACCGTGGTGGCGGCGCGGAAAAAAGCGCCGGGAGCGAGACGACGAAGTCCCGGCAGAAAATAAGCAACACTATCGTTGATGGCTTTTTCAGGGCTATAGTGTGTCAATGATGTTGCCAGGAGAAATGTCGTGGATTATCGCAAAATTATCAAAGAGGTAGGACGCGGGAAGAATCATGCCCGCGATCTGGACCAGGAAACCGCTCGCGCGCTCTACACCCACATGCTGAACGGCGATGTGCCAGAGCTGGAGATGGGCGGCATTCTGATTGCCCTGCGCATTAAAGGCGAAGGAGAAGCGGAGATGCGCGGGTTTTATGAGGCGATGCAGGCGCAAACCTTCCGCCTGACGCCGCCTGTCGCCAAACCGATGCCGATTGTCATTCCCACCTATAACGGCGCGCGCAAACAGGCGAATCTGACGCCGCTGCTGGCGGTGCTGCTGAACAGACTCGGTTTCCCGGTCGTTGTGCACGGCGTCAGCGCCGATCCCACGCGCGTGCTGACTGAAACCATTTTTGAATTAATGGGCATTGCGCCGACGCTTCATGCCGGACAAGCGCAGGCCAAACTCGAAAGCCATCATCCGGTCTATATTCCGGTGAGCGCGCTGTGCCCCCCTCTCGAAAAACAGCTGGATATGCGCTGGCGCATGGGCGTGCGTAACAGTGCTCATACGCTGGCGAAACTGGCTACGCCGTTTGAGGAAGATGCTGCGCTGCGTCTGTCCAGCGTCTCGCATCCGGAGTATGTCACTCGCGTGGCGGGCTTCTTCGCCGATATTGGCGGTAAAGGGCTGTTGATGCACGGCACCGAAGGCGAGGCGTATGCCAATCCGCAGCGCTGCCCGCAGATAACGCTTATCGACAAGCAGGGCACGCGCGTCGTGCTGGAGCGCGGTGTGGAGCCGGAAGGCGACCTCGTTCTGCCGACGGCAAAAGATGCTGAAACCACGGCCCGCTGGACCGAGCGCTGTCTGACCGGGAGTGAACCGGTTCCGCACTCTCTGAAGCTACAGATGGCGTGCTGTTTGCTGGCGACGGGGGAGACGGGTTCCGTTGAGGCTGGGCTTAAACGCGTGGCAGAGTTTTTCTAGGCAAAAAAAAGCCCGTCCGGTGAGGACGGGCAAACAAAGGGTAACAACAACAGGGTCAATGAGGGTTGGAGCAACTCGCCAGAGGGTATAGCGAGCGTGGAGCATAATTCGTTGGGTTATTTGTAGATAACCGCAGTACCGCTAAGTTTGTTGTTGGTGTTAGCAGAAGTGATGGTGTAACCACTTGCACCCGCAGCAGACGCTTTCTCAGCCAGTTTTGCTTCCAGACCATCCAGCGTGGTCGCGCCTTCAGCACTCACCACACCGATTTTATTCATGTTCTGCGCCTGAGCAGAAGTCACAGATTCCGCAGCGAACGCGCCAAATGACAGAGCAGACAGGGCAACAGCGGCAACAGCATATTTGATGGTTTTCATAGTTAATCTCTCGCAGGTTATTCTGTTAAGGGGACGATGTTCCGTCGATGTGATAAGTATCACGTTTTTTTGCGAAAGATAAAATCGAAGAGAATTGACAGCATTGCTCAAAAAAATTGAATGACAAATAACTTATTGATTATTAATAAATTCAGAGCAGCGTTTTACAGTTCTTGTCGTTGCGCTTTACAGAGGGAGTAAAGAGGGCACGTTTTGCCACGCGGTCTTAAAAAATCCGTGAGCGTAAAGGTAACCGCTTGCGGCTTCGTTTAAGGTAAAGAAGAGTCAACGTAGCTGGCTGTCTTTCGATCCTCTGCGATTATATCCTGAATGTGAAGTGTTTTTTGAATCTTTACTCTGCTGGCATGCGATGCACAGCCTTACGCCTGGCATGGCTTTACGCCGCGCCTCGGGAATGATCTCCCCACACTCCTCACACTCATACAGACTTTCACCCTGCGGTATCTCACCGCGAACGCGCGCGACAGCATCTTCAATTGTACTGTTGATCTGTTCGTTCACGGCATCGTCATTTGCCCAACCGGAAGCCATAGCTCTCTCCTGATGGAAGATAAACCTTTATAGAATGAATATGGGGTTGAAAAACGTACAGTCAAGAAAAGCGAAAAGAGAACTGCATCTTTTTAAACAGATGCAGTTCGTTGGCGGGGAGACTATTTGTAGATGGTTGCTGTGCCAAACATACGATTGTCGCCGCTGGCGGATTCCACAACGAACCCTTTAGCCCCTTCCTGGCGGGCTTTCTCAGCCAGCTTATGCTGAAGATCGTCAAGATTCGCTGCACCGGTTGCGGAGACTGTCCCTGCAGGACGTAGCTGGCTGGTATCGCTATCGGTTGTAAGCGGCTGAACGGACCAGGCGGGAAGCGAGGCGGTTGCAAGGGCTCCGGCAACAACGATGAGTGTCAGGTATTTTTTCATAATCACATCCTCTGAGTCTGAATGACGATGGGTGATTCAGATTAAGTTTAGAAGGATACGGAATGTGATTTAGCGCAAAAATTTGATGGTGATCTGCTTATTTTTTGAACGATATAAATTGACAAATTATTGACAGATCATAGACATACAGGTTGCTGATTTTTGGCGATTTGTTGTGCCAGAAAGAGAGTTATTTACCGTTGGGTCATCAGAGGGTATCTTACGCCGCTGTGAAAAGGAGAATGCCATGACTGCCCAAAAGCCGGGATTACACCCGCGTAACCGCCATCGTAGCCGCTACGACATGAATGCCCTGTGTCAAAGCTGCCCTCAACTGCAGGAATTTATCGTGCAGACCCCAGCGGGTGAACCCTCAGTTAATTTTGCCGACCCGCTGGCGGTAAAGGCGCTGAACAAGGCGCTTTTGGCCCATTTTTATGGTGTTGCGCAGTGGGACATTCCCGAAGGTTTTCTCTGTCCACCGGTGCCGGGACGCGCGGATTATATCCACCATCTCGCCGATTTGCTGGCGGAAGGCAATGGCGGTGAGATCCCGAAACAGGCGACGGTGTTAGATATCGGAACCGGCGCGAACTTGATTTACCCGCTGATTGGCGCGCATGAGTACGGCTGGCGTTTTACGGGCAGCGAAACGGGGCCGGAAGCCTTTGCCAGCGCCCAGGCGATCATCAATGGTAACGAGGGCTTAACCCGCGCCATCCGTTTGCGTCGCCAGAAAGATGCCTCCATGATTTTCAACGGCATCATTCATAAGAATGAAAACTACGATGCCACAATGTGTAATCCGCCGTTCCACGATTCGGCAGCCACCGCCCGCGCCGGTAGCGAGCGCAAACGCCGCAATCTCGGCCAGCCGGAAGAGGGTGCGCTTAACTTCGGCGGCCAGCAGCACGAGCTGTGGTGCGAAGGGGGCGAAGTGGCCTTTATCGAGAAAATGATCGCCGAAAGTAAGCCGTTTGGCCGTCAGGTGAAATGGTTCACGACGCTGGTCTCTCGCGGCGATAACCTGCCGCCGCTCTACCGTGCACTGACCGACGTCGGCGCGGTGAAAGTGGTGAAAAAAGAGATGGCCCAGGGACAGAAGCAGAGCCGCTTTATCGCCTGGTCCTTTATGGATGACGCGAAACGCCGCCGACCATTCTGATGCCCGTTGCCCGTTGCCCGGTGGCGCTTGGCTGACCGGGCCTATAGGGTTGGCTCCTGCGGCGGCGGTGGTGACACCGGCGCGGGGAGGACCTGGTAGGTTTGCACTGGCGGTCGCACGTCGGCGATATCGAAGTGTTTCTTCACCATGCTGTCGAGTGCAAACCGCACCGTCCACTGCTTGAGTGGCTGGGTAGTGAACGAAACGCGCAGGGTAAAGGCGGTATTCGTCAGCCCGACAATCCCGGCAAACGACGGCTCACCGATCACCAGCCCGCGAATATCGTCCATCTCCATAAGCTCTTCAACCGCCGATTTCAGCGCCTGCTTCGCTTTATCCGCATCCTCATGCCGATCCACGTCGTAATTGGCCACAACCGAACCGATACCGCGCACAAAGTTGGCGAAGGTGGTAATCGATGACCACGGAATGATGTGGTACGCGCCGGTGTCCTGGCGCACGCCCACGGAACGAATCGACATCCGCTCGACGGTGCCGGTTAACGGCCCAATCGTGACCAAATCGCCCGTATTCATCCCGTTCTCAAACTGAATAAAGATCCCGGTAATAATATCTTTCACCAGGGTTTGCGACCCGAAGGAGATCGCCAGACCCAGCGCACCGGCACCTGCCAGCAGCGGAGCGATATTCACGCCGATTTCAGACAGCACAATCATGATGGTGATGGTACTGATGATCACCGCCAGTGCGTTGCGAAACAGGGTCAACAGCGTGCGTGCGCGAGCGCTGGGGAGCGGGCGGCCGTGAATATCGGACACCAGCCGGTTTTCAATCAGGCTGGCGAGCAGCGTCCAGCCGATAGCCGAGAAGAACAGAATCAGTGCGATGCGAATTAAAATATCCACGGTTTTTTCGCCCGCGCCGTTGTGCATCCAGTTCCAAAAATCAAACAGACTCCAGGCGCTGAGCAGAAGCATCACGGCGATGCAGACGGTCAGGATCCGCGCCACTTTCAGGGAGGCGGAGATCCAGCCATTCACCCGTTTTTGCAGTTCGGGATAATTTCGCTGTACCTGCGGGGACAGGGTGATGGTTTTTGAAATCCAGCGTGAAAGCAGACCGGAGACAAAGGCCGCGATGCCGATAATCGCCAGACTGTGGAAGGTGGCGCCCATCATAAATTTCAGGCTGTTACCCGGATCGAACAGGGAGAAGAAGCACAGTACGATGAAATAGGCGCTCGCCAGCCAGTGCCACACCAGCGCGAACGCGCGGATAAACAGGCTGAAGAATGAGAGCGAGCGGTCCGCCAGGTGCAAAAGGCCGTTGGTAATCGCCTTTTTATTATGAAAAATCAGGTACAGCGCCCAGACGGTAATCCCGAGCATAATCAGCACGTTTGCCAGGGCGCCAATTTGCACATTGACCTGATTCGAGATAATGGGCACCGCGACCAGCAGGCCGTAGCCTATCAGACCGCTTAGAATGCTCAGGCGTAGCGCCCAGTATTTGGCGCTTTCGTCATTGACGGTGAACGGGCGTAAATCCGGCACGCGCGGGCTAAATATCAGGCGTAACAGGGCTTTGAAGAACTCGATCAGGGCGAAGGCATTGAGGAACAGGCTTTGCTGGAAGGCGATGGTTTGGCTTCCGGCATTAAGGTTATCGCTCAGCACCTGGCCCACAAACAGCGTCAGGGCCAGAATCAGTAAATCAATGACGAATGCGCCTGCAATCATGAGCGGCAAGTGAAGCCAGCTGCTTTTCTCACGATTTTTTCTGCGTCCCCACTCTCCCATTTTGCGGTACAGCGGCCACGCGCACAGCCGCGCCAGCCAGTAAAAAGCGAAGATCGCCCCGGCCAGCATCAGGAAGTGGCTGGCGGCGTTGCTGAATGTTTGTGGATTAAAGGGTTTGTGCGGGGAGCCAATCAGGTTGCGGTAGAGCTGTGCGAAGCGGGCGGAGAGGGCTTCGCCGTAGTGCCGGCTGACGTCAGTCACATTCTCCAGCACGGTTTTTTCGCTTGTCACTTCAGGTGGCGTAATGCTGGGGACCGGCTCCTGCGGCGGCGTTTTCGCGACGGTGCGCAGCTGGTCGATGAGTTCTTTGCGCGAGGTGTCATTCTCCAGCACGTCGGCCAGCGCGCCATAGGCAGCTTTCTTTTGCTCAACATCCGGCTCCGCAGCAGGCGTGCTCGACTGAGAGGCAGACGCGCCTGAGGTAACGCCCGGGAGGGTGACAGCCTGAGCGGGTGCACCGAACAGGCAAAGCAAAAGCAGCAGGATCCACGGCACGGCTTCCTCCGATGAAGAAAATGTTCAGCAAAATGATAAGTATAGATGGCAGGTGGGGCAGAGAAGTTTTTGGGAACAATCCGGCATAAAAAAGCCGGGCGACAGAGCGGCCCGGCTGGTGTGAAGCAACGGCGATGATTACGACACGTGCTGCAAGAATTCCTGCAGGCGCTGGCTAGGCGGGTTAGCAATCAGCTCTTGCGGATTACCGTCTTCCGCAATACGCCCTTTATCAATGAAAATCAGCCGGGATGCCACTTTCTCGGCAAAGCCGATTTCATGGGTCACGATGACCATTGTCATCCCTTCTTCCGCCAGATCCTGCATAACCTTCAATACTTCGTGACGCAGTTCCGGGTCGAGCGCGGAGGTTGGCTCATCGAACAGCATCATTTTCGGTTTTACAGCCAGCGCGCGGGCGATAGCCACACGCTGCTGCTGGCCGCCAGAAAGTTCGGACGGATAGTGGTGGGCACGCTCGGCAAGGCCGACTTTCGCCAGCAGTTCTTTTGCAAGCTTTTCAGCCGCCGCTTTATTGGCACCGCGCACGCGCTGTGGACCAAACATCACGTTTTCCAGCGCCGTCAGGTGCGGGAACAGGTAGAACTGCTGGAACACCATACCCGCTTCCTGGCGAATCAGACGCTCGTCCACTTTCGGGTCGTTGACCTTCAGGCCATCAACGATCAGATCGCCGCTGGTGATCTCTTCAAGCTTGTTAATGCAGCGCAGCAGCGTCGATTTGCCGGAACCTGACGGCCCGATAATGACGACAACTTCGCCCTGTTTGATGTCCAGATCGATGTTATGCAGCACCTGGGTTGGACCAAAATGCTTGGAGACGTTTTTAAATTCAATCACAGGATTTTCATCCTTCTTTCAAGGCGACGCAGAACAAAGCTCAGCAGCAGCGTAATAATCAGATAAACAACGGCCACGGCACTCCAGATTTCCAGTGCGCGGAAGTTACCGGCAATGATCTCCTGGCCCTGACGGGTCAACTCGGCCACGCCAATTACGATAAACAGCGAGGTGTCTTTAATACTGATGATCCACTGGTTACCGAGCGGCGGCAGCATACGGCGCAGCGCCAGCGGCAGGATCACGTGGCGGATGGTTTCGCGACGAGACAGCCCCAGCGCCAGACCCGCTTCGCTAAAGCCTTTATGAATCGACAGTACCGCGCCACGCGTGATTTCCGCGATGTAGGCGCCGGAGTTGATCATAATGGTCACCACGGCGGCGCTGAACGGATCAATGCGCAGATCGGTGAAAGCCATTGGCAGGGCGAAGTAGATAAACATGACCTGGACGACGATAGGCGTTCCGCGGATCACTTCGATGAAAACCAGTGCGATGTGGTTTGCAATCCAGCCGCCGTAGGTGCGAGCGAAACCAGCCACGAGGCCGATAAACAACCCGCCAACCAGACCGAGGACCGAAATCCACAGGGTCATTTTGGCGCCTTCAAGCAAGAGAGGAATGGCAGGCCAGATGGCGCTCCAGTCAAACTGCATGATAATTTCCTGTTACCGTGGTTCTAAAAAGCAGGGGCGAAAGGTCGCCCCCGAGCGTACTTCTTCTTTTAAGAATATTATTTTGGCTCAGTGCCGAACCATTTTTTGTAGATTTCGTTGTAGGTGCCGTTTTCACGCAGGGTTTTCAGCGCGCCGTTCACTTTGGTACGCAGATCGTCGCTGCCTTTCGGGAAGGCGATACCGTACTGCTGTGCTTCTAAAGACTCGCCAACCGCTTTGAATTTGCCGTTGCCCGCAGTTTTGATGAAGTACAGGATGTTTGGTGTGTCGTGCAGTACCGCGTCAGCGCGGTTGGTGCCCAGTTCCATGTAAGCGTTATCGATGTTCGGGAACTGACGCAGGTCTTTGGATTTGATGTTGGCTTTCGCGTAATCAACAGAGCCGGTGCCGCTTTTCACTGCAACCACTTTGCCGTCGAGATCTTTTACGCTTTTCACGTCGTTGTTATCAGCCTTAACCATCACCAGCAGGCCGCTTTTGTAGTAGCCGTCAGAGAAGTCGATCGCTTTTTTACGTGCGTCAGTGATGGTGATACCCGCCAGCGCTACGTCAACGTTTTTGGTTTGCAGTGCAGGGACGATACCGCTGAAGTCCATTGGCTTCAGGGTGTAATCAAGTTTAAGTTCCTTCGCGATAGCTGCCCACAGATCGACGTCAAAACCAACATACTGATCGCCCTGTTTGAATTCAAAGGGGACGAAGGCGGTGTCGGTTGCGACGATGAGTTTTTTATCTGCAGCGTGAGAGGACACGGCAAAAGCCAGGGTAAGTGCAGCCAGTGAAACTTTTAATACAGACTTCATAGCATTTCCTTTTATATCCACGGGGCGATCCCCTGCGAGAACAAACGGCTACATGAAAAAATCGTGCCAACATTGCAACTCATTGTTTTGCAAAGAGGATGATGTCATGTGTTGCACAGTAAACGGTGCAAACCGCATTTGTTGCACCAAAATGGAGCGCTGTTTTGGTGCAGTCGGGTTTGCTTAGCCGACGGGTGGCTATTAAGCGCAGATAACGGCGATAAAACAATCTTTCGTTAACGATTTTGTGAGGTGATTATTACAACTAATTTACTTTTGTAGAAAGGGAGAGCAAAAGTGTGCACCACAAACGTGCAAAACCCCCGCCGGGCGGCGAGGGTTTTATAGATAATTCGTATGGATTATTCGATGTTAGATTCGATAAACCACAGGAATTGATCCAGGTCGCGAGAAGCCGCGGTTAAGATATCTGCGGTGTCTTCGTCTTTGGTTTCGCCAATCGCTTTACGTACATCGTTCGCGACGATAGCGTAACGGTCAGCCAGCTCTTTCAGGTGATCCTGAACGGTGTGGATATCCAGCGGGTAGCTTTTCAGTGGCGTTTTGCTGTTAATCACCTGAGTGGTACCCAGGGCAACACCGCCCAGCTGCACGGCACGTTCAGCCATGGTGTCCAGGTGGGTCACTAACGCAGTCCGGAATCCATCCAGCATTTCATGAACGGCGATAAAGTTGGCGCCGCGCATATTCCAGTGGGCCTGTTTAGTGATCAACGACAGGTCAATGAACTGGATCACCTGGCGATTCAGCAGCTCAATCGTTGCTTTCTTATCGCTATCCGAGACATCGTTACGGGTATAAAGCAGATTAGACGCTTTCGTTTTAACCAGTTTAGCGGTACTCATAATCTCATATCCTCTTGATGTTTTATGTTCCAGGTAATTACCGGAAATAAGTATAGCACCGCTTTTATATTCTGCCGGGATGGCTGTGCCTATCGGTTTAATAGTGAAAGAGGAGGGGTTTGTGTAACTCATTGATATAAAATGATTATGATTTATTTTATGCGGATGAGTCTTAATTACGCCCTCTTTTCATGGGCGACAGGGGATATTTCACCGTGATGACAAAATATGTAAGAAAATAAAACCAGGAGTAAGTTGGCCTCTATTCTGCATGGCTATAAAACCATGCAGAACAGGGAGCATTAATTGACGTCGATTTTCTTGATTTTGGTTTCAGGCCGCATGGTGAGCGTCGATCCCATTGACGCGGCAATAATCGAGCACAGCGCCAGCGTCTGAGTGAAGGTCAGGCTTTCTCCCAGGAAAACCATCCCCGACAGGGCGGCGAGCGCCGGTTCCATGCTCATCAGCGTGCCGAAAATGCGGGTTGGCAGGCGCGTCAGGGCAATCATTTCGAGGGAGTAGGGCAACGCGGTGGAGAGAACGGCGACCGCCAGACCTATCGGCAAAATGGACCACTGCCAGATGGATTCCGTTGCTTGCGCCATCCCAATCGGCACAAAGATGATCGCAGCGATGAGCGAGCCGAGCGCGACGGTGGCAGGGCCATGCTCTTCACCCGCACGCTGCCCGGTAAGGATATAGACCGCCCAGCAGGCTCCCGCACCGAGCGCCAGCGCGGCACCGGTTAAATCCACATGAGAGATGTTCTGTCCCAGCGGCAGCAGGAACCACAGGCCCAGCACGGCCAGCACCACCCAGACAAAATCGACGGGGCGACGGGAAGAGAAGAGCGCCACGGCCAGCGGGCCGGTGAACTCCAGCGCTACCGCGATGCCCAGCGGTACGGTCTGGATCGACAAATAGAACAGATAGTTCATTCCGCCGAGCGACAGCCCGTAAAAGAGCAGCGGCAGGCGTTGCTCTTTTTTAAATCTCAGCCGCCAGGGTTTGAAGATCACCACCAGAATTAAGGTACCCAGCGCAATACGCAGCGCCGTGACGCCAGGGGCGCCCACCAGTGGAAAAAGGGATTTTGCCAGTGATGCACCACTCTGAATGGACAGCATAGCGATGAGTATTACAACGATGGGCAACCAGACTGGCGCCTTGCGAGACATCCCAGGCATCCTTTCTCCTGTCAATTTGTGTCAAAGGGAGTAAAGGTCGCAGTGTAATTGAAATAATCAGGCAGCGGTTGAGACTTTGTTGAAAAAAAATGCCGCGAAATCCGTAGAATGAGCCACTATTGATGGATTAATAAGCTAACAGATTAGGATTAATCTGGATGAATGTAATGGCGTTGACGCGCAAAATCAGCGTATAAATGTGGAAATTCAGTGTTTTTTGAACAAGATAGCTGACCTTTGAAATGTTCTGTTACATCAAAGGATCGGTTAGACAACACGAATCACAAAGAGTTTCACAAGATTTTTTGATATATTTAAAACTTACGGATTTACTTGAAGCACATTTGAGGTGGTTATGAAAAAAATTGCATGTCTTTCAGCACTGGCCGCTGTTCTGGCTGTTTCCGCAGGTACCGCTGTAGCTGCTACTTCCACTGTTACCGGTGGTTACGCTCAGAGCGATATGCAGGGCGTAGTAAACAAAGCTAACGGCTTCAACCTGAAGTACCGCTACGAGCAGGACAACAATCCGCTGGGCGTGATCGGTTCTTTCACTTACACCGAGAAAGATCGTTCTGAAGATGGCGCTTATAACAAAGCTCAGTACTACGGTGTTACCGCTGGTCCTGCTTTCCGCCTGAATGACTGGGCAAGCATCTACGGCGTTGTAGGTGTTGGCTACGGTAAATTCCAGCAGACTGAAAACGAAAGTCTGAACCGCACTGCTTCTACCAGCGACTACGGTTTCTCCTACGGCGCAGGTATGCAGTTCAACCCAATCGAAAACGTTGCTCTGGACTTCTCCTATGAGCAGAGCCGTATCCGCAACGTTGACGTTGGCACCTGGATCGCAGGCGTGGGTTACCGCTTCTAATCACTTCGGTGAGCCAGTAAAAAATCCGCCCAATGTGGCGGATTTTTTTTTGCCCTCTCCCAGTGGAAGAGGGTGCCAGACCGACGTCAGCTTACCTGCTTTTCACCTCAAAAACATCCGTGCCCAGATGGGTATACTCCACTTTCTGTAACTTGAAGTTGGTGATATAGACCGGCGGCGCTTTCTTGTTTGAAATGAACGAATAGCTGTTGGCGATCTCTTTTGCCGAAATTCCCGTCCATTGTGAGAAGAATTTCAGGAAATCATTGGCTGAACGACGCGCTTTGATGATGCGATGAGTTTTGTCATCGCTGGAGAGCACCATAAACGGCACCTGGAAGTTCTGCTGGAACTTATCGTCATGGGCCAGATACTGCACCTCTTTGCCGCGCTCTTTAAACGCCAGACCGTGATCCGAGAAGTAGACCATCGAGAAACTGTCGCCCGTGTTGCGCAGCTGGGTATAGAGTTTACTCAGCAGGTCGTCGGTTTGCGTCATGGTGTAGAGATAGCACGACGTCTCTTTTGACTGCACGAATTCCGCGTATTTCCCCTGAGTACGATCGCAAGCCTGCGGATGCGAGCCCATCAGATGCAGAACGATCAGCTGTGGCTGGGTGCGCTGGCTGGCGAAGACCTGCGACGTCATCTTCAGTAAGGCTTCGTCTTTGGTATTCTTATCGGCCTCAAAATCTCCGCTCTTCAGGAACTGCGCTTCATCCGCACGTTTGGCAATGCTGGCGATGGCCGTGTCGTATTCACCGATCTGCCCCTGATTGGAGAACCACCAGGTCTGGAAACCGGCGCGGTTGGCCAGAGTCACGAAATTATCCTGATACTGCGGTTTGCCATCGACCACACGGCTGAGCGTCAGGCCGAGCGATTTCTGCGTCGAGCCGCTTGCCGCGACATAATCGGTAAACAGGGTGCCGTTTACTGAGCTGGCAAACGGTGTGTTATCCCAGTGCCCGCCGAATGCGCCCAGCGCATCGCGGCGCGCGCTCTCGCCAATCACCACCACGTAGGTGTGATATTTCGGTTTGACCGCCAGCACGTTCCAGGTGTCTTTCATATTCGACAGCTCCGCCATACGCGTCTGCTCGTCGAGCACTTCTTTATTGTTCACCACAATATCTTTGACGAAGCGGAAAACCGGATAGCCGGTGTCTTTTAGCTTGAACACGCCACCCCACGCCAGGTTTTGCACCGGCGCGACAAAAAAGGTCGCCACGCCGATAACCAGGCACAGGTTTTCAATCATGCTCCACGGTTTTTTCTCCTGCGGCTTGCGGCGAACGGCAATCACCCCAAGGGCAAAAATAAACAGGCCGATGACGTAGCTGTACCACGGGAAGATCGTCAGGATCTCCGTGGACTCTTCCATATTGGTGGAGTGCAGCGCCAGCAGGGTATTGAAATTGGGGGCGCCATACGCCTGACCAAACGGGTAGTACATCGCCGCGACGACCGAACAGATCCCGACCACCACTTTTTGCGCACGTGGCGCGCTGCGCCACATCAAATGGAGCAGACAGGTAAAAGCGACGGCGTAGAGCAGGCTAAAGGGATAGCCCAGCGCAAAGTTAATGAGCAGCGATTGCAGAAAGTAGAATCCCGTCCACGGGCTTAAGGCCCGACTGCGGGTAATAAATGTTTCTTTCAGGGTTAAATTCATAGGTCACTATCATGAAAACGCCATGTGCTCACCCTGGCGTCGAGGGTCAAAGCCTGCCTGACAGTGCGTGGAGAGGGAATGAGGGTCCGCTTCAGCGAGCCGCAAATGGTGCAGGGCTGCAAGAAGATAGAGCCAGTCGGCATTCAGGTCAACAGTTGCTAAGAAGATGTTTTGCGAGAGGGATTACAAATCCGTAAAAAAGATCGGGAATTGAGGGCTAACAGGGCAGTTTGCGCGGAAAGTGTGACGGAAAAATGAAGCGGCGTACCGCGACGCCGCTTAGTGGGACGGTTTATCGTTTTGCTCTGATTTACCGTTAAAGATATCGCACAGCATGTTCAACAGCATCAAGCGTACTTTAAAGGGAGAGTGGCTAAACACTTTCATACACCTCTTGAATTCGTTCATGTGACCTCCTGATTTCTGATCCCTTCGATCCGTGAAGGGTGACTGCATTACATACAGATATAGCACAGGCTATATTGTATAGCTATGGCTAATTCGTTAATTTTTTGTGCTTGTAGAGGGATCGTTTACACTGTGCGCTCAAGATATATGACGCCAGGGGCGTCACCCACTGAGGAAGGACAATGAACCGTCGCGCAGGTAAGCCCATTACAAAAAAAAAGACGCAACTGGTGAATGTTGAAGAGCATGTTGAAGGGTTTCGTCAGGTGCGTGAGGCGCACCGTCGCGAGCTGATTGATGACTACGTCGAGCTGATTTCCGATCTCTTTCGTGAGGTCGGTGAAGCGCGTCAGGTGGACATGGCTGCGAGGCTTGGGGTGTCACAGCCTACGGTTGCCAAAATGTTAAAACGTCTGGCCTCGGTTGGGCTGATCGAAATGATCCCGTGGCGCGGCGTGTTTCTGACGCCAGAAGGGGAGAAACTGGCTCAGGAGAGCCGGGAGCGCCATCAGATCGTTGAAAACTTTTTACTGGTGCTCGGCGTGAGCGAAGACACGGCCCGTCGCGATTCGGAAGGGATTGAACACCACGTCAGCGAAGAAACGCTGGAGAAATTCCGCGAGTTCACGCGTAAATTTGGGTCCCCTGCTGAATGAGCATTCCTGGACTGCGGGCACTCGCCCGCGATCGCTTTTTCCATCTTCTGTTATTGATTGGCCTTGGGCTGAGCTTTTTTGTTCCCTTTGCGCCTGCGTCCTGGCCGGCGGCTATCGACTGGCACACCATTATTACCCTGAGCGGGCTGATGATGTTGACCAAAGGGGTGGAGCAGAGCGGCTACTTTGACGTCATCGGGCGCAAAATGGTGCGCCGCTTTGCCACCGAGCGCAAACTGTCGCTGTTTATGGTGCTGGCGGCGGCGCTGCTGTCGACCTTTCTGACTAACGATGTGGCGCTGTTTATTGTCGTGCCGCTGACCCTGACGTTACGCAAGCTGTGCGAGATCCCGGTTAACCGGCTGATCATCTTTGAAGCGCTGGCGGTTAACGCCGGATCGTTACTGACGCCAATTGGCAATCCGCAGAACATTTTGCTCTGGGGACGTTCCGGATTGTCCTTTGCGGCCTTCACCTGGCAAATGGCGCCTCTCGCGTTGGTGATGATGCTCTCTCTGCTGGTGGTCTGCTGGTTTGCCTTTCCGGCGAAACCGCTTCGCTATCACAGCGGCACCCAGGCCTCCCCGTGGAATGCGCGGCTGGTGTGGGGCTGCCTCGCCCTGTACATCATTTTCCTGACGGCCCTCGAACTTAAATATGCCCTCTGGGGCGCACTGCTGGTGGCGGGCGGCTTCCTGCTGCTGGCGCGGCGGGTGCTGATCAGCGTCGACTGGACGCTGCTGCTGGTCTTTATGGCGATGTTTATCGATGTGCATCTGCTGATCCAGCTGCCGGTATTGCAGGGCGCGTTGCACAGCGTTAGCGGACTCTCGCCGCTCGGCCTGTGGCTGACGGCCATCGGGTTGTCGCAATTTATCAGCAATGTTCCCTCGACCATTCTGCTCATCAACTACGTGCCGCCAACGGTGCTGCTGGCCTGGGCTGTTAACGTCGGCGGTTTCGGCCTGCTGCCGGGATCGCTCGCCAATCTGATTGCGCTGCGTATGGCAAATAACCGCCGGATCTGGTGGCGATTCCACCTCTGGTCCCTGCCAATGCTGGTGTGGGCGGCCGCGGTCGGTTTCGGATTATTCCTTCTCATATAGTGCGCTAATTGTCAGCTTTTCCTGGCAAATGTATAGCAACGTCCTAACTTTAGTGAACGGCATAACTGTGATGCCGTTCACTGACAGGAACGTTGTTGGCATATGGCAGAGACAAACGAAAACGCTGAACAAAACGAAAGCGCAGATCAAAACGAAAAAAGCGAGCGCAAACGCCCGGGTAAAAAGCCCCTCATTATCCTTGGGATAGTGGTGGTCATCATGGTTATCGTGGCGCTGGTGTGGTGGCTTCTGACCCGAAATGAAGAGACCACCGACGATGCGTTTACCGATGCAGACGTGGTGACTATTGCTCCGAAAGCGGCGGGCTACGTTACCGAACTGCGCGTGCGTGATAATCAGCGGGTGAAAAAGGGCGATCTGCTGGTCGTTATCGATCCGCGTGATACCACCGCTCAGCGCGATCAGGCGCAGGCGCAGTTAGGGCTGGCCGTGGCGCAGTTGCACCAGGCACAGGCCCAGCTGGCGCTCTCAAAAGTGCAATATCCGGCCCAGCGGGACGAAGCGAAAGCGCAGGTGCTGAAAGCGCAGGCGGATATGGCGAACGCGCAGGCTGAATATCGCCGTCAGCGCGGTGTCGATCCGCGCGCCACCACGCAACAAAGCATTGATTCTGCAAACGCCCAGCTGCGCAGCGCTCAGGCCGGTCTGGCCAGCGCCCAGGCACAGCTGGAAGTGGCGGAGCAGGTCCAGCTCCAGATCCGCCAGCAGGAAACCAACGTCGAAGCGCGTGAACGTCAGGTCGATCAGGCGAAAGCTCAGCTCGAAACCGCCACGCTGAATCTCTCTTACACCGAAGTGCGCGCCCCGTTTGATGGGTTTGTCACCAAACGTAACGTCCAGCCGGGTACCCTGGTGCAGGCCGGAACGGCGCTCTTTTCGCTGGTCTCACCGGATATCTGGGTGGTGGCGAACTTCAAAGAGTCGCAGCTTGAGCGTATGCGTCCGGGCAATAAAGTGGCGATCACCGTGGATGCCTGGCCGGACATGAAGCTGGAAGGGCATATCGACAGTATTCAGCAGGGGAGCGGTGCGCGTTTCTCGGCCTTCCCGGCGGAAAACGCTACCGGCAACTTTGTGAAAATCGTGCAGCGCGTCCCGGTGAAAATCGTGATCGACAAAGGGCTGGACCCGAACATGCCTCTGCCGCTGGGCCTCTCCGTTGAGCCGAAGGTTACGCTGGAATGACGGAACACAGCCACGACAACTGGCGGCCCGCCAGTAATCCCTGGGCGGTGGCGATTGTGGTCACGCTCGCGGTGTTTATGGAGATCCTTGATACCACCATCGTTAACGTGGCGCTGCCGCACGTGGCAGGCTCGCTCTCGGCAAGCTACGACGAGTCGACCTGGGTGCTCACCAGCTATCTGGTTGCTAACGGTATTGTGCTGCCCATCTCCGCGTTTCTGAGCCGGGTGTTTGGGCGCAAGCAGTTCTTCCTGATCTGTATCGTGATGTTCACCATCTGCTCCTTTCTGTGTGGCATCGCGACGGAGCTGTGGCAAATCATTCTGTTTCGCATCATGCAGGGTTTTTTTGGTGGCGGGCTTCAGCCAACGCAGCAGTCGGTGCTGCTCGATTACTTCAAACCCGAGGATCGTGGCAAAGCCTTTGGCCTGTCGTCGATTGCGATCATCGTCGCCCCGGTGCTGGGGCCGACGCTCGGCGGCTGGATCACCGATAACTACTCCTGGCGCTGGGTCTTTTTTATCAATATTCCCGTTGGGATCGTGACGGTACTGGCGATTTATCAGCTGCTGGAAGATCCACCCTGGGAGCGTAAATCCGAAGAGAAACTGAGTATCGACTGGACCGGGATTGGCCTTATCGCTCTGGGCCTCGGCTGCCTGCAGGTGATGCTCGATCGCGGCGAAGATGACGACTGGTTCTATTCAAACTTTATCCGCACCTTTGCGGTACTGACGCTTATTGGCATCATCGGCGCGATTTACTGGCTCTTGTATGCCAAAAAACCGGTGGTCGATCTGCGCTGCATGAAGGACAAAAACTTTGCCGTCGCCAGCCTTTTAATGGCCGGAATGGCGATGATTTTATACGGCAGTTCGGTTGTGATCCCGCAGCTTGCCCAGCAGGATTTAGGTTACACCGCCACCTGGTCGGGGATGGTGCTCTCGCCCGGTGCGGTGCTGATTGTCCTGACCATTCCGCTGGTGTTAAAGCTGATGCCCGTCGTGCAGACGCGCTGGATCATCGCCTTTGGTTTTGCCTGTCTCGCGGTGTCGTTCTTCTGGTCGCGAACCCTGACACCGGATATCGATTTCGAAACCCTGGTGCTGTTTCGTAGCGCCCAGTCGTTCGGGCTGGGGTTCCTGTTTGTTCCGCTCACCACCATTGCGTTTATTTCGATACCGAGGCGGCTTAACGCCGACGCCGCCGCGCTGTTTACCATGTTCCGTAACGTCGCGGGTTCGATTGGGATCTCGCTTTCCACCGCCGCAATCACGGAGCGTGCGCAGACGCACAGCGCGCATCTGGCCTATCACGCGTCGCCTTTTAATGAGCAGTTCCAGCTGGCGCTGCGGGAGTCGGCGCAGGCGATCCAGAACTTCACCACCCAGGTCGGCAATCCGCTGGATATCGCCACCGGACGCATGTACCAGACCATGATTGAACAGTCGCGCTTCCTGGCCTACGTGGACGTTTTCACGATCCTGAGCGCGGTGGCGCTAATACTGATCCCGTTTTGTTTGTTGCTCTCGCCGGTGAAAAGCGAGGGGAGTGCAGGAGCACATTGATGATGTACAGACGTTTATCCCCCCTGTTTTTAATGCTGCTGTTAGCGGGGTGCGCCGTAGGGCCTGATTACCAACCGTCCGCACCGCAGACGCCTACGACATGGAACGATCCTGGCGATGCGAGCGTGAAGTCACAAACGCAGAGCAGTGCGGTAAACCCGCGCTGGTGGAAAACGTTTGGCTCCGCGCAGCTCGACAGCCTGGTTGAGCGGGCGATTGCCGGAAACCTCTCGCTTCAGCAAACCGTCCTGCGCATCGCCGGTGCCCGCGAACAGATAAACCAGGCAGGCGGGGCGTTTTATCCCTCGGTGAACGGCAATCTGCAGGCGACCCGCCAGCAGCTGGGGCTGGAGGGGGAGCTAAAATCGCACGGCGTTTACGATCAACTGGATGACGTTGATCCCGATTTGAAAGGGGCGCTGGGGCCGCTCACCCAGCCGATAAATCTCTATCAGGGAAGTTTTGATGCCCAATGGGAACTCGATCTGTGGGGCAAAGTGCGCCGTCAGGTGGAAGGTGCCGAAGCCCAGCAACGTGCGGCTATCGAACAGCGCAACGACGCCCTGGTCTCACTGGAAGCAGAAGTGGCGCGGGCCTGGCTGCAACTGCGCGGGGCGCAAAGCGTGATGGCTACGCTCAATACGCAAATTGAGAGCGCACAGCAAACGCTCGATCTGACCGAAAGCCGCCAGCGTGGCGGTCTGTCACCGCAGATGGACGTGGAAAATGCCCGCGCGCAGCTGGGCAATCTGGAAGCGCAACTGCCGCAATATCAGGCCCAGGAGCGTCAGGCGATGAACGGTCTGGCGATTCTGCTGGGTAAACCGCCGGGTGCGCTGGACAGCGAGCTGCATTCCGTTCAGCCGCTGCCCTCATTGCCTGACATTGTGCCGACAGGTATTCCGTCGACGCTCGCCCGTCGCCGTCCGGACGTGCGCGAGGCGGAGGCCAATCTTCACGCCGCGACGGCGCAAATTGGTGTCTCCGTTGCTGAGCTGTTCCCGAGCGTGTCGCTCTCCGGCCAGTTTGGCCTGCGCAACAGTGAAACCAACTGGCTCACCGACTGGAGCAGCCATTTCTATAGCGTCGGTCCGCAGGTATCGATCCCGATTTTCCAGGGCGGACGGTTAGTTTCGAGCGTCAAAGTGGCGCGTGCGCAGCAGGGCGCCGCCGTGCTCGACTACCGCCAGACGGTACTCACTGCGCTCGGCGATGTGGAAAACGCGCTGGTGAGCTATCGCACGGACCAGCAGCGGGAAGCGGGCTTAGGCAAAACCATCGACGCACTGCAAAACGCCTTCGATCTGGCGAGCGACAGCTATCGTCAAGGGATCGCCAGCTTTATCGACGTGCTGGATGCTCAGCGCCAGCTGGCTCAGGCGCAGCAGCAGCGTGCACAGTCGCAGGTGCAGAGTGCTCTCGATCTGGTGGCACTCTACAAGGCCCTCGGCGGAGGCTGGGAGCCGTATCAGCAGGTGAATTTGCCGGACTATTCGGTGTTTGGCGACGCCCCGCGCGGATAACGTTCAGAGGATTGGGCAAGAAACAAACAGGAACGCCACATTCGCGTTTTGCAGGCGCGGGGTATAACTATCCGGCACCCATCAAACGAACATTATGAGGAACGTCATATGCGTTATCAAAAACTGGGCAATACCGGTCTGTTTGTTTCTGAGCTTTGCCTTGGCACCATGACCTTCGGCGGGGAAGGTGGCATGTGGGGAAAAATCGGCCAGCTTCAGCAGAGCGATGCGGAAAAACTGGTTGGCCGTGCGCTGGATGCCGGGATTAACTTTATTGATACTGCGAACGTCTATTCAGAAGGGCGCTCGGAGGAGATCACCGGTCAGGCGCTGAAAAACCTCAAAATCCCGCGTGAAAACGTCGTTGTCGCCACTAAAGTGTTCGGTGAAACCGGCACCGCAGGCGTTAACTCACGCGGCAGTTCGCGTTATCACATCATCAGCAGCGTTAAAGAGAGCCTGCGTCGTATGCAGCTCGATCATATCGATCTCTATCAACTGCACGGTTTCGATCCGGCAACGCCGATAGAAGAGACGCTCTACGCCCTCGATAATCTGGTGCAGCACGGCCATGTGCGCTACATCGGTGTTTCGAACTGGGCGGCATGGCAAATTGCGAAAGCGCTGGGGATCTCCGAGCGTCTCGGGCTGGCGCGTTTTGCCTCGCTACAGGCGTACTACACCATTGCCGGGCGCGATCTGGAGCGTGAACTGGTGCCGATGCTGCAAAGCGAAGGCGTCGGGCTGATGGTCTGGAGCCCGCTGGCGGGGGGGTTACTGAGCGGCAAATACGGTCGTGACGGCCAGAGCGAGGCGGGTGGACGTCGTCTGGAATTCGATTTCCCGCCGGTGGAAAAAGAGCGCGCGTTCGACTGCGTAGATGTAATGCGAACCATTGCTGAAAGCAAAGGCGTTTCAGTCGCGCAAATCGCGCTGGCGTGGCTGCTGCATCAGAAAGTGGTGAGCAGCGTTATCATCGGAGCCAAACGCGTGGATCAGCTGGATGACAACATTGCCGCAACGAATATTCGCCTGAGTGATGACGAACTGAAACAGCTCGACGCCGTCAGCGCACTGCCGCGGGAATATCCGGGCTGGATGCTGGAGCGTCAGGGTGAATATCGCCAGAATCAATTGAAAGGGTAATGGTCATTATTCAGGCTGTGCTTAGTTTATCTCGCTTCTAATATCAACGAAGATGCTCGCTATGCCGGAGAAGTAAAAAGTGTCTGTATAAGGTTTACAATCAGACTTAACGAGATTGTTATCCGTACTCTCTGACTGATGTGAATCAATAAAGCCCCCTGTGGAAAGTCTCTGCAGGGGTTTTTTGCATGGCTAGATATTAACCCTGGTGACGAAACTGTTTAAGGAGATCGCCGACACAGCTGCCGGATTGATTTCTACTGTAGAGTTGACAAACATAAGTCATTTATACTGGAACGCTCACTATATAAAAGTACTAAATAGTCATTTAGCAAAACTAAATAGTGATAACGCAGACATCAAAGCGTTAATATTTTACTATTGTGGATAAAGATTTTTTGTCTAGTCCACATTCTTTCATTTTAGAAAGTGTTTCTCTAACCGTGGATGAATAAATATTCAGATTCATAAACAATGAAAATTAATCGATTGAAAAGCATTAATGCATACAGCGGGGGCGAATCAGTCTCACCAGCGTTGGAATACCACTGTCACTCTCCTTGATATTTACCCATAGCCAGGCGCTGAGCCCTGTCTGGTACTCGTGGTAGTACAATTAACGCCCTGTATGCGATGTAAATCAAGTAGTTGAATGGTATGCCATTCGGTACGCATTTCCCCTCTGGCTTTAATGCTGCCGTAGGCTTCAGGACAGTGAAAATACAACGCAGCAAATGAATATTTACCGATGCCAGGGTATGGAGTGTGCGAGAGAAGTTGCCCGCTGTATGCAGGAAAGACTGACGTTCAGAGGAGTAACAGACATCGTTAACCGACCGCCTGACCTGGAGCACTAAAATTTTTTCACAGAATGTGACGTGATTAGCGAGATGTATAAAGGATTGAGTATTCTCAAATGAACGCTAACTGATTATGGAAGATTATAAATGATTCATCATAAATTAAGTAAAGCAGAAATAGGCCGCATACGAATTTTTAATACAGTCATGAAAACGAAAAGCATGAGCCAGTCAGCTTTTGCGCTGAGTATTTCGCACTCCAGCGTCTACCTGGCCATAAAAAAACTACGGCTTTTATATAACGATGTGCTTTTTATCCGTGAAAAAAATTCGCTGATACCGACAGAATTTGCAAAGCGATTGCATACCGAGTCCCTGGCCATGCTGAATAACCAGCAAGACGTTCAGTCTGCTAATGTGGAAACAGACAAACAACGTTTCGTCTTTGCCTGCGCGCCGCATATCGCTGCCACCGTTATCCCGGTCACCTATTTGTTGATGGAGCAATCCATCTCCTTTCCCCTGGAGCATACTGCTCTTCCCGTTTCGCCAGAGGGAAGGGCCGATTTGTTGTTGAGCAATAAGGCGGATGTTATTTTTGACTATGAGCCTATTCAACATGAAGACATTTTCTTCAAGCGACTGTTTAAGGAAGATTATGCGATTGTTTGCCGTAACGACCACCCGAGGCTTTCGGACTCGATCTCGCTGAAAGAATTTTCCTATGAAAAACAGGCGGCGCTAGGGTGTTCCTCACTTTTCGATAACTTACTGGATGAGGGGCAAACCGCAAACGTATTTTTCTCCAGTCATTACTATCTTGATCTGCTGGCAATGGTCGAGGTCAGCGATATTATTTGTGTTATACCATTGAATATTTATTTGAAGCTTCACGCATCTTTTGATATCAAATCGTTAAATTATAAATTTAAATTGAATGTCCAAAAAACGAGTTTATACATTAACTATTTAAAAGATCCTTCCAGACGAAAAGATAAAAACGATTTGCTCAAAAAAATAGCAATGATGCGCTAACTTTTGAAGAGTAAAGCAGGGGGGGAAGGTTGTAGTGCTATGAAGGGAATAGCCATAATCGTTGTGCAGGCTATTCCCTTTGATTCATAACTCTTTGAATTTGTTAAGCACTTGTAAAAGCTCGAGAAAGTGTGGGCTTTTCAATGAGGCTTTATTGTACGTCATATACATGGTGACGGGTTCCAGAGTGAAATTGCACTCCAGCACTTTGATATTGAAGCTGGAGGCAAATTTTTCAGCAAACCAGGCGGGCACGAAACTGACCACGTCTGATTTTTCTACAATGGCGGCGTTAACAATAATGGAGCTGCTGCTAAAGAAAAAGTTGCGATCGCCTAAATACTCCATAATCCCCGTCTGCGTGCGTTTGACGTTTTCAGAACCGGCATTCAGGAAGCTGGAGGTTTCAAACGCCATCTCCTCATATGTCAGCGTCTTCTTTAACCGTGGATGATCCACCCGGCAAATAGGAACAGTCTGCTCAACCAGATACGGCTCTACCACGGTGGAAAAATTATAATAAGGCTTAGTGTCAAAGACGATATCGGCTTTGCGGTAAGTCAACGCATCTTCAATGGTATCCAGTAGTGCATCAGCGCTGATATGACTTATTTCACAGTTAAGCCCTTCTTTTAGAACCTCAGCGCTGACATGAGGTAAGATGCGCATCGCCGCATAGGGCGTTGAGTGGACCACAAATTTGCTGCGGGTCGTTGTATCCTTGAAATAATCAAGGCTACCGAGTAGCTGCCTGAAACCTGCACGTAACTGATTATGCAAATTTTCTGCAATAGTGGTTGCCACAAGTCCTCTCCCTTCACGGATAAAAAGGGGATCGGAGAAAAAACTGCGTAGCTTCGTCAATGACTGACTGACGGCCGAAGGGCTAACACACAGCAGTTCCGCCGCTTTAGATACGCTCTTATGAACATAAATGGCTTCAAAGATTAAAAGAAGATTTAAATCAAATCCTTTGACCCTACTGATATTTGCGATAAGCGAATTTTCTGTCATTTTCAAATCCCTGATGAATGATGGACAAAGCTGTGACTTCATTCTGCGATATATTCACATAAAGAATAGTATAGCCACAGCTCAGCTCCTTTTTCTCGTGGTCTTAGAAAGAGACTTTCACATTTGCATTCGCGCTGTATCCCTCGATGTCAGAACCAAAACCTTTCTGGTAACTCACATCAGCATTCAAGAGGGTATTCTCTCCAAGACTTATGGTGACGCCCGCTGCACTCTGCCACCAGTCTTTACCGAAATCTGCTTGTGTACGTTTATCGGCAATTTGCACATTTGCTTCATCACCCATAACGCTTACGGCATTAATTGCTAAGTAAGGGGTCCAGTCTGGATTATCCATGAAGAAACGAAGCCCTGTCCGACCCTGTGCGTTACTCATGGAAACGCCTGATACTGAACTGATCTCGTCGCTAAAATCCTCGAGATTAAGGTACTGATAAATAATCTGCGCCTGAGGTTCTACTTTGAGATTTTGATAAAGAACAAATGGCTTACCCGCTTCTACTGACAGTGCGGCACCATAGCCATTCTGACTGGCGTCATGGGTGCTGTCATAATCGGTTTTATGCCAGCTTCCCTGACCAACAACGTCAATGTACGCGCCCTCGTGGGTTTTCAGAGTGTAATACCCGCCTAAGCTGTAAATACGACTGTCAATGCTGCCGGTTTTTGTCGAGAGAGAGGGATTATGACGACGTAAACTGTCTTCGGAATCTGTGGTTTGGCGGCCCAACGTCGCCATAATACCTGCACGAATTTCCCCGCCATCAGCGGTTTTATCCCACAATAAATCCTGACCAAACTGGATTAAGCTCATATCCGTATCATAGCTATAACGACCGGCATCATAGTTTGTATGTTGATACGCTGTCCGCGCCCATGTCTCGTCTGTGTGCATAACGTTACTGCTATTACGTTGATGATAAGTGCCGATAGCATCAAATCCATAATTCATGAGCAAAGTAGGGGCTGCGAGATAAGAAGGCACCTCTTCACGCCATGGCAGGTTTCCATCAGACGGAATTGGGGCAGGTGTCGGGTCCGGAATAGGATCGGGTTCCGGCGCCGGCTCCGGATCAGGGGTCGGTTCTGGTTCTGGAGCCGGGTCCGGATCGGGAACAGGGTCTGGATCGGGCGTCGGGTCTGGATCAGGAGTAGGATCAGGAGTTGGGTCGGGTTCTGGCGTCGGGTCCGGATCGGGAACCGGGTCCGGAATAGCTTCGGAGCACGTATAATCAGCGCAATCACTCAAGTACCAGTTTTCCCCTTCGCCACTTGAAATGTCGCCTTTGTGCAACGTGTAGTTAAACGCGCCAGCAGACACGGTGTTTCCAAGCGTAAAGGCGTTACTGCCCTCGGTATTGGTACCGTCGACCTGTATAACCTGAATGCCGTTAGCCGGAGTGTAATCACCCTGACCACCCGTGTTGTTAACGTACAGAATATTACTGCCGGTAACGTCACCCGTCACATGGATGGTATCGGTGGGGGAGTTGCTATCATCGAGGAATGTATTGATGTGGTAAATACCATCACCGTTCATGTTGCCAGTGATATTCAACGTCGAATAAGCACTTCCTGTATGAGAGAAAAAGACATTCCCTGCGGAATTCAATGTATTAACCGTAGAATTATCAGGAATAACCCATTTACTGGTAGCATCAATATTTACGCTGTTAGTGGTCTCGGTTGCACCCTTCCATTGCGAGTCCGAATTCAGATAAACATCAACAAGGTTTCCCTGAGCCGCGATAATGTCACCCTCAAGGAGTGAATCACTGGCCGATAGGTTCACCTTGCTCGCAGTAATCACCCCGGTACTCGTATTGATAGTGCTGTTCGCACGCAACAAAATACCGCTGCCGCTGGTAATCGTTGAATGATCGTTCACATTGATTTGCTCATTCGCACCCGAAATGATGATTCCTTCGGCAGCGGCGCTGCTCAGGTCACTGTTAATAAGCGTGACTATCGCCGGGTTGTCCGCGTCAAACCCCGTTCCATAAATCGCGTTCGCATTGGCTCCCGTTGCACTCAGTTGGCTCCCTTTAAGCGTGATATTACTGTTTGCGTATGAGCGTATTAAATCGGCATTCTCGCCCGAAGAGTGTCCAGTAACAGACTCCGCAGTAATGATGGCATCATTCATCGCCGCCAGCAGGTAACTACCCGTACCGGAGGTCGTAATTGAGGAGTTGCTGATATCAAGGATACCTGTGCAGGCGATGTTGGCGGAACACGCGGCGACTGCCGCAGCAGAACTATTTCCCTCTGTAACCAGCGTCATGTTGGAGGCCGTCAGGGTGACAGGCGGGAGCTGGTTATAGGTCATATCACCAGAGTCGACATACAAGGCATACGATTTATCCCCTGTCGTCTTAACAATATCGTTATCGATATGCATATTATTGCGAGCATCAATAGCGTTGGATCTGACGCCGTTCGTGATAAGTGTAAGATTGTTGGCCGTGAGACTGCTCTCTTTCCCCGATAAGAAAAAGGCCGTGATATTATCGCCATAGCTCTGATAAATACCGCCATCCAGCCGAACGTCACTGTAGGCGTTGGCATTAATCATTGTGCTGTTAATGCCCGTCAAATTGACGTGCCCATTGGTGATTGTTGCCACCGCTTTTTGGTTCGAATTCGAACCAATGGCATAAATAGCATTTTGATAGCCCGTGGAGGACTGATTGATAGTGAGATTATCAATCACTGCTGTAGATGAATCGAGCTGAATCCCATACATGGCATCACTGAGTGTAATAGTGACATTACTCAGATCGTTAGCGGAAGCGCCATAATGCAAAGAGATGCCAGTACCTGTAGAGTTAGTATCGGTAATACGAATATCATCACCATGAAATGAGGAACCGGCCCCACTGACATAAACCACATAACTTCTTGATTGATTCGCACTAATATCAGCATTATTCAATGTTGCTGATGCACCGGAGCTTATGTTGATGGTTCTGCTCGCGTTTTTGGTGTCAATAGCGGCATTGGTAAGGGTTAAATTGGCAAGGTTAGAAAGGTTAAACGCATAGGACTCTTTTCCTGAAGTAGATATAACTGATTTTTCAGGAATAAGCGTACCGCCAGCATTATCACTCCCCTGAACATTGACTGCGGTTCCCGCACCGGTAATGATAAACGCAGGATCATTATTCGCTGTGGTTTCTGTTGAAGGTAAAAAGTTAAAAAAATGTTCTTTACCGTCGCTATAGGTTATGGATGCGTAAACACTCAAAGGAGAAAGCAGAAGCCAATAGAACGGCCTAAATAGCCATTTACCCTTTAATGAATAATCATTTTTTTTACATATTTCCATGTTTAAATTTCCTTATAAATCATGGTTAAAAAGATATTGTACCTACGCCAGAAGCCAGGCGTTCTCAAGAATTAAATAGCGAAACAGGAATCAGTATTATTCAAAGGATTTAGTCAGTCCGTTTTTACACACTGATAAGCGTATTATTATCTGTTCACTTAACATGAAGGCATAAAGTGTAACTGTCTGTTTAATACGCTAAAAAAAGGGTGCCTTCATTTGTGGTGTTCAAGAAGTAGCCAGGAATTGACAGGTGTTCACCAGCATTTACATTTATTAGCAATGTAAGAATAAAGTCAATAAATTAATACTTGCATACCTTAAGTTAAGCTTAATGCATCTGTAAGCATTACTGACTGTACCGCCATTAAGGTTTCCTGAATAATCCACTCCAACGTAGATGTCTGGCAAAGAGGCATCCGTAATGGTTGTTAGATTCATAAACTAACAATATATAATCTTGATAGGATAAAAATGAAAATGACTTCATGGTTCAAACTTACAGTGCTTGCTGCAGCTGCTGCTGCAACAATGGGCGCAAACGCAGCTGCTGTTAATACTGGTACTATCACTGTTAATGGCCGTATTAACACCACCGGCTGTGTTATTGATGCAGCAAGTACTTCTGCCGCAATTGAATTAGGTACCATTATTGCTGCTGACTTCGGTGGTACTAAGGGCGCTAAGTCTCCTGCGAAAGATTTTACCATTCACCTGACTCAATGTCCGGAAGCACAGGCAGGTGTTAGCCTCACCGCAAACGGTACAGCAGATGCAACTGATTCAAAACTGCTGGCTATCACTGGCGTAACCGGCATTGGCTTGGGTTTATATAACCCAGACGATACCCAAATTAATTTAAACAGCGCTTCTGCGGTAACAACCATTGATGCCACTTCACACGAAGCGAATATTCCACTGCGCGCAGCAGCGGTTTATACCGGTGGGACTGTGACTGAAGGTCAGTTCACTGCAACGACTAACTTCACCCTGACCTATAACTAATCACCGGCTGTCATTTATTTCCAGAAATACAGTCTGAGAAAATGGCAAAGGTTAAAAGGATTAAACCAATTATGAACATGAAAAAATTAAGTATTGCAGCAGTCGTAATGATGGGCTTTGGTGTTTCTGGTGCCCAGGCTATTGACGGCACCCTGAATTTCCACGGCACCGTAGCGTCCACCGCCTGTTCTGTTGCGGCCGGTTCTGAAGCCCTGATTGTGCCAATGGATGCTGTGCCGATTTCATTAGTTAGCGCACTGCCTGGCGCAGCTGTTACCAGCGCTAACCTGCAGAAGAGCTTCAGCATTAAGCTGGAAACCTGCCCAAGCGTTGTAGAAAACGTGTCGATCAAATTAACCGGTAAAACCTCATCCGGTTCTGGTGCCAACGTCTTTGTTGATTCCACGTCCTCTGGTGCTGCGAAATATGCAGGTTACATTATTACTGATGCTCAGAGCGGCGCAGTCATTCCTGCCAACGTTGTAACGCAGTACAGCACGCCACTGGTAGTCGGTAATAACAATCTGAACTACCGTGTTGGCTACGCGAAGACAGGGTCTACCACCCCTACCGCTGGTCCGATGGTTTCCGTAATCAACTATGAGCTGTCTTATCTGTAATAATCATTTGATGATTTAATTACTCTTAATACAAGTGACTTTTGATGACAAAAGTCACTATTTTTTTAACCAAAGAAGAAACTTATGAAAATGTTAGTCAAGTCTATTCTCGCTAGCGCATTGCTGGTAACGGCTATCCCAAGTTTTGCCGGTTTAACCGTTGGCGCAACTCGGGTTATCTTTACAGGTGATATGAAAGAGGCGTCTCTGCCTATTATGAATGGTGAAGATTCCTCAGTGTATCTCATCCGTTCATGGGTCAGTACCGATAATGCGGGCGAGAAAGTCCCATTTATGACCACGCCGCCTCTTTTCCGAATTGAGCCAGGCCAAAATAATACTGTGCGTATTACTCAGACCTCCTCAAATTTACCGCAGGATAAAGAGTCTGTTTTCTGGATCAATACGCTGGCCATTCCACCAGAAGCGAAAGTGAAATCTGAAAACTCGTTGCAGTTCTCTTTGAATACGCGAATTAAACTTTTCTACCGACCTGTTGCGATCAATAAGCCGGAAGAAGTCAAACACGCCTATGAAAAAGTAACATTTAACTACGCTGGCGATTCGCTGGTAGCGAAAAACCCAACGCCATATTTTGTGAATATCTCGAGAATAAGTATTAATGGCCACGATGTGAAACAGGGTTACATGGTTGCCCCTGGCTCGTCTGTCAATATCAAGGAGTCTGCAAGCAGCGGCACAATCACCTGGCAGTCGATAAATGACTACGGTGGGTTGAGCGAAAAGGCGACCGCTAAATTCTAAACAACAATGTTGTTACCTGATTGATAAACGAAAATGCTGGATGTATGAATTATGGATGATAATAAAATAAAAAATATGTCAGGTAAATTTTCACAGAAGCTGTGTGAGGCTGATGGCTGCGATTTTAAAAAATCAAATTACGATTGCTTTCATTCTTTAGCAAAGCCAGCTTCTTTTTTTATCTTATTATCATTTCCTGTTGCTTCTTTTGGTGCTGAATCATTTAACCCTGAAATGCTCAAAGCTACGGGTGGGGTAAGTGACCTGCAAGATGTGGACCTGAACTATTTTGCCGAGAAAGGCGGCCAAATGCCGGGTTCATACAAAGTCAATGTCTATCTTAACAACCAGCAGGTGGATTTGAGGACGGTTAATTTCGTCAGTCTGAAAGAGTACCCGGGCAAGCTTTATGGGCAACTCACGCCGGAAGAGCTGGTTGGCTACGGGGTGATTTTAGATACGTTCCCCGATCTCAAAGCGGCACCGCAAACTGAGATAATGACCAAACCGCTTAATGTGTATGTGAAAGATGCCACTGAAACGCTGGATTTAAACCGTATGCGCTATGACATTACGGTTCCGCAGGTGGGTGTGGATACGCGTCCACGTAATGCGATTGACCCGAAACGTTGGGAAGCAGGCATTCCGGCAATCATTCTCAACTACAGCTATTCGGGATCAACGACATCCAGGGACGACAGTGATTCCCAGAGTCACTTTGTGAACTTAAGAAGTGGAGCCAACGTCGGTCCATGGCGTTTACGTAATTACTCCACCTATAGCGAAATTCACAACTCGTCTGACAACGGGCATGGCAACAGTAGCGACAGTAACCAGCGTGAATTTCAGTCGATCAATACGTACGTACAGCGTGATGTCCAGTTTTTACAGGGTGGCCAGCTCACATTAGGGCAAACAGCAACGCCGGGCGACGTCTTTGACAGTATTCAGTTTACCGGGGCACAGCTCGCGTCTGACGATCAGATGCTGCCTGACTCGATGAGCCAGTTCGCGCCCACGGTCCGGGGTATCGCGAAATCAAACGCCCAGGTTACGGTTAAACAGAACGGTTATACGATTTATCAGACCAACGTTTCCCCGGGGGCTTTTGCGATCACCGATCTCTATCCGTCGAGTAACGGTGGTGATTTGGAAGTGACCGTGAAGGAAGCGGACAACTCAGAAACGAAATTTACCGTCGCGACCAGCTCGGTACCTATTTTGCAGCGCGAAAAACGCCTGAAATACAATCTGGTTATGGGTGAATATCGTACCGGCACTGACGACACGAAAACACCTCAGTTCATTCAGATATCAAATATTTATGGTCTCACATCACGGACGACCATATATGGCGGTGTACAATATGCCAATAATTATCGTGCCGTTACTGTCGGATTAGGCAGAGACTTAGGCGCGTGGGGGGCGATCTCATTTGATGGTACTCAGGCCACCAGTCAGTTTGATGATAATTCCCTGGGGACGAAAAAAGGCCAGTCCTATCGTGCAATGTATGCTAAAAACTTTGAACGTACGGATACTAACTTAGAAATTGCGGGTTATCGCTATTCTACCAAAGGGTATTATTCATTCAGCGATGTTCAGGACTATCAGGCTGATCCTGATTCAGATAATGACTTTGATAATTATAATCGCTCACATAACCAGCGAAGTAAAATTCAGTTGACGATTAGCCAGTCTTTCGGCGACTACGGCTCAATTAATATTAGCGGTAGTCGGCAGAATTATTGGGGCGGTGATGGTGTAGAGAAACTTATTCAGTTAGGTTACTCAACGACTATCTATGGGGTGAGTCTGGGGCTGAATTATAACTATTCCAAAAATCCGGGAACTGCAGAAGCCGATAAAATTGTCGCATTTAATATGTCTGTGCCGTTCGATCTCTTATTGGGACATACCGGGGCATGGATGACCTATAATATGAGCAGTAACAAGAATGGCACGACATCTCAACAGGCAGGTATCAGCGGTAACTTACTGCAGGATAATAACCTGAGTTATGCCGTGCAACAGGGCTATGAAAACGAAGGTCAGGGTTCATCGGGGAATGCCTCTCTCGATTACAAAGGTAATCTGGGCGAAAGTAATCTTGGATATAACTATGATGATCATACTCAACAATGGACGTATGGCGTACAGGGCGGCGTGGTAATACATCAGAACGGTGTAACATTATCACAGCCTCTTAGCGATACAATTGCCCTTGTTAAGGCGCCTGATGCCGGTGGCGTGAATGTTAAGAATAATACCGGCGTTAAGACTGACTGGCGCGGATATGCAGTCGTACCGTACGTTCAGCCTTATCGTAAAAATTCTATTGAACTCGATACGCAAAGTTTTGGCGATGATGTAGACATGGATTTCAGCAGTCAGACGGTTATTCCAACGCGTGGCGCTGTTACCATTGCCGACTTTAAAACACGTGTTGGTCAGCGAGCGCTTATCCAGCTTCTGTTCTCCGGGAAGCCCGTTCCTTTCGGCGCGACGGTGACCTTAATTCAAGATGAAACAGATGATGACAAAATTATTACCGGCATCGTCAGCGATCAAGGCCAGGTGTATTTATCGGGTCTGCCGGAAGAAGGCAATTTAATGGTGAAGTGGGGCGATGACAGCAACCAGAAATGTAAGGCAAATTATGCGTTACGTTCTGATAAAAAGAGTGCTGATAGCGCTGAGCTGATCAAGCAAATCACAGCCCAATGTCATTAATATAATTAAGAAGGTAGCCAATGAAGAGTCAAGTAGTGAAGTTAAGGAAATATACGGCGGGAATTGTGTTTAGTATTCTTGGTCTGGTAGGGTTGCATCCTTTCGCAGCCTATGCGCAGGGTTCTTGTGAAGTGACACCAACGACTCAGATGAAAATGCTGCACACTATAGAAATTCCACATAATACACCGGTCAATACCGTTATATATTCGTCTTCATTTCAAAGACGTTATGTTGCCACATGCACTTCTGGTGGTTACCAAACTTTAACACTTTTGTCAACACTGTATTCCGGAAAGCCATCGAAGACTATCAATGGCGATACTGTTTTTCCGACTGCGATAACCGGTATCGGTGTTGCTGTGCGAGTTGACGGTAGACCATTAACTGGTACTATCTTAACTAACCACACTGAAACAAACCTGCAAACGCCTGATTTTACATATAAATTATATAAAACAGGTAACACCACCTCGCCTTCACAAACCTTTGGTGGTGATTTATTTTCATACCAGGTCGTAAGTTCCGCTGGAACTAAAGTTGCCGGCAACTACTCGCTCTCGGGGGGGCCGCTGAGTCTGACCCCGTGTAGTTTGGGTTATACCGGGACTCTTGGTGTTGATATGGGCACACTGTTTCCGGGTACGCTCAACGGAAAAGGTAACACGGCATCGCCTGTCAGTTTTAAGATCCCGTTAGATTGTGATGCCGGAACCCGGTTAAATATAAGTTTTGACGCGGCGTCGACAAAAGGAGACGGCATCATTGACCTGTCCAACAGTACTGCACGCGGTGTTGGGATAAAACTCATGTACAATGAGTCGGCGGTTAAATTTGGTCAGGATACCTATATTCAGACAACGCAAACAGGGGGAATATTCAATATTCCTTTGACCGCGGCCTATACACAGACAGAAAACGACATCACCCCAGGTACAGTGAGCGCTGTTGCTAATTTCACTGTTTCCTATGAATAATATTGCCCAGGGCAGAGTGATAATTACCCTTGAGGCCAACCAAAAACGTACGTAAAGTACGTTTTGAGCTAGAGTTATTTCCCATGGTAAAGCAATTAACGAATAATAATATCGCTTTAACAACGGTGTTTTTGTACGCGGAACACCTAAAACAGTGAGATTCGTCTGGTGGTAACCTTTGGGCATATTCTCACAGACAGCGCACTTTATTATATTTAACGAAGTCACCCGCGATTGAACGACATGGTGCCAGAAGAGCATTTTCAAAAATTGAACGTTCTAAAGGGACGAAATAAAGCTCTCGAAAATATTAATCATGAAAGGTATGTCAAGGAACGTCTTATGCTCTCTTTTAAAACAGAAAAGGTGGAAGCCGAACGACTGAAAATTTTTGATATGGTTATGCAAACCCAAAACCTGAGCCATGCCGCAGCGTCGTTGAATATATCCTACTCAAGTGTTCATCTGGCGATAAGAAAACTGCGGGTTTTATATAATGATTTGCTATTTATACACGATAAGAAAGCGATGGTGCCTACTGCTTTCGCCATTATGTTATATAATGAAATACAGGCATCGCTGTACAAGTCGCAGCCAAATAGCTTTATGAACAATGAAGAGCCAGACAATCTCCGTTTTGTTTTTTCCTGTGAATCACATATTGCTACCATCGTGACGCCCCTTGCTTTTCTGTCAATGCAGAATGTAGCACCATTCCCTTTGGTACATCTGCCTCTTCCGTCAACAGTACAGAATAAAAAGGATATCCTTCTTAATAATAAAGTGGATGTCATTTTAGATTATGCCCCTCTTGAGCATGAAGATATTTTCTCTAAACGGTTGTTCAAAGAGGACTATGTGATTGTTTGCAGCAATAATCATCCCAGACTGTTGAAGTCAATTAGCCATAAAGAGTTTTGTCAGGAGAAACATGCGGTTCAGACGTCACCGTCTGGTGTTGATACACAAACTAAATTTAGCAATGCGCATTGCGCACTGTTTAGCAGTCATAACTACCTTGATCTCCTGGCTATCGTTGAAGTCAGTGAATTGATTTGCGTTGTACCATTAAATATCTATCTGAAGTTAAACCTCGCCTTCAACATCAAAACATTAAGCTATAACTTCAAGTTGAACATTCAAAATACCAGCCTTTATATTAACTATCTGAAAGATCCCTTTCGTCCTGTCGAGAAAGCGTATTTGCTGGAAAAAATTAAGAAAATGAATTAAATGTTTTCGCAGCGTCAATATCATGCCCAAGGGTCTTCGCTGAGATCTGTACATTAACTTTTTTCCGGAAAATACCTTGTTGTTAGTTAATTATGTGAAAAATGTTATTGTTATGATGCAAAAAAAGTAAGTGTGATTGAGTATTTGTGGTAAGTCTATTAACTCTCCCTCGTGACATTTAGAAATCCCCAATGATTTTAGTGTGTTACCTTCCACTGTTTTAAAATAATTAACAGCATTAGTGCTCCTTCATAAGTCCTTAAGTATATCTCACTACATGGTTTAAGTTGCCAGGGATACTATTGTCATTCATTCAATTAATCTTAATTGAATATCCCTTTTACTTATTAAGTGTGGTTTTATGAAAAAGTTAAATACCTATCTTGTATCATTGTTATGCGTAGCGCCTTTATCGTCTTTTGCTGCGGATGGCGACATCACCTTCACCGGTAAAGTGACTGCATCGGCCTGTACCCTTAAGGGCTTTAACGGTATGGCGTCTACCTCTTCAGTGATGACACTGACGACCGTAAGCCCTAACTCCTTTAATGGCGCAGGGGGTTATGCAGGCATGAAGGACTTCACTATCAACCTGCAGGATTGTGATATCACCACCATGAAAAATGCCCGCGTGGCTTTCAGCGGCACGCCCGACACCCTCGATAACGAAATATTGAAGAACACCGAAACCAACGGCCCTGCTGATGGCGTGGGTGTTGCTATTTTAGAGAATGACGGCGTCTCGCTGGTTGATATTAACGGCGGTATGCCTTCTCAGTCCCAGGCATTAAGTGCGGGCGACACCGAGCTTAAATTTAAAGTGGCCTATAAAGCTAACTCGGCCACGCCGGCCGTCACCCCCGGTAATGTCAAAGCGAAAACCTTTGTCGATATTACCTATAATTAATCTCCCTGTTATTTAATTTATTTTCTGGTTAATCATTTGTGATGAAAAAGCAGGCCTCTTTTGAAAAGACATCATTCCTATTTAATAATGAAGGCTTTCATTTTAGCGTCTGCTTTAGTTTCATCTTATTCTCTGGCAGCAGCCAGTGACAGCGCCTTTGACGCTGACTTCCTGCGCAAAGATTCCCAGGAAATTCCCGAGCAATTTTATCACCCGGACCAGGTGGACGCGGGTGTCAAAACCGCCGATATCGTCCTTAATGGTCATATTCTGTTTAAAACCAAAGTTGAATTTATTGCCACCCGAGCCGGTGAGAGCGCCACGCCCTGTCTGACTCAGGCGCTGCTGCACCAGATGGGGCTGGACACGCATCTCGACGCACTGGCGAAAGCGGGGAATGAAACCTGTTACGACTTCCTCAAGAAATGGCCGGACGCCCTGATCACTTACGACGAGTCGATGCAGCAGCTGGTTATCAGCGCGCCGCAGGCGGCGACCAGCGTGGCCGGCCAGACCGAGATGATCGACCCGTCACTGTGGGATAACGGGGTCAATGCCCTGCGTCTGGGCTATTCAGGCTACGTGTATCACACCGACAACCACAGTGACGACTCTGGTTCGGGCAGCAGCGACAATGCCTACCTGAGCCTGAACTCCGGCGTAAACCTCGGGAGCTGGCGTTTCTACAGCTTTGATACGTTTAACAAATCTGACCTGGGCTGGGAGCAGAACCACGACCGCGCCTACGCCGAGCGGGATATTGCGGCGCTGGTTTCCCGTTTTACCGCCGGGGACGTGTATGCCAGCACCTCCAGCGACGTGCTGGGGATTTTACCCCTGCGGGGTGTGACGCTGGAGACCAACGCCCAGATGCTGCCGTCGGACACCTTTAACTACTCGCCGGTGATCCGCGGCGTGGCGCGCAGTAACGCCCGCATCGTTATCCGCCAGCGCGGCAACATTATCTACAGTGAAACCGTCGCCCCCGGCAGCTTCGCGATTAAAGATTTGAATAACGGTCAGATTGGGGCGGATTTAGACGTCACGGTGGAAGAGAGCGACGGCAGCAAACAGCAGTTCACGGTGCCGTACACCGCGCTGCCGAACATGCTGCGCCCCGGCACCTGGCGCTACAGCCTGAGCGCGGGCCGCTATCGCGATGACGGGCTTTCTTATCAGCCCCTCGTGGGGCAGGGCAGCCTGCAGTACGGCTGGGACCGGTTCACGCTGAGCGATTTGATTGTGGCGGGGGAAGGGTATCAGTCCATGGCCCTGAGCAGTGCGGTCAACCTCGGCGTGCTGGGCAGCGTGTCGCTCGACTGGGCGCTGGAGCGTCACCAGACGGCAACTGACAGCGACAGCACCGGGGACGAAGACATCAGTGACAACGGCCGCGCGCTGCGCCTGCTGTACGCCCGGCGTTTTGACAGCACCGACACCTCGTTGCAGGTGATGGGGTTTCGCTATCAGAGCAAAGATTTTATGGATTTCCCGGACTATGCCAGCTGGCGCTGGGGCGACAGCGACAGCCGCAGTCACCGCAAAAACGAAGTGCAGGCCACCCTTAACCAGGGGATGGGCGATTTTGGCAACGGCTATCTGACCCTGCAACAGGACAGCTACTACGACTCGGATGCGCGCGACACCTCCCTGACGCTGGGCTACAGCTTCATGATTAAATTTGTGAACGTCAGTCTGAACTACAGCTATCAGAAAAATTCCGACGCGGGTGACGATAGTGATGATGACCGCCAGTTCTCGCTTAACTTATCGATACCGCTCGATGCGGGCGACCGCAACAGCCGCACCCTGTCGGTGAGCACCAACAGCAGCAATCATGACAGCGGCTCGCAGATGGCGACCGTGTCCGGAACGGAGCTGGACAATGCCCTGAGCTATTCCGTGTCGGCCCAGCACGACAGCAGCGGGTATTCGCCCGCCGCGTCGATGGCGTATCGCAACAGCATGGTCAACATGAACGTCAGCGCCAGCACCAGCCGGGGCAGCAGCCAGTATTCGGCAGGCGCCTCCGGCGGCGTGGTCGCCTACGGTGACGGTCTCGTGCTCTCGCAGCAGCTGGGGGACACCATCGCGATTATCGAAACGCCGGGCGCCAGGGACATCAGCGTGGAAGGCCAGCCGGGGGTCTCGACCAACCGCTGGGGCCGTGCCGTGGTGCCGTCGGTGTCGGCCTATCGTGATAACCCGCTGTCGCTCGACACGCGTCACGCCGCCGACAACGTCGAGCTGATTGATGCCGGGCAGAACGTCATTCCGACCCACGGCGCCGTGGTTGTGCGCCGTTTTCAGACCAAAGTAGGACGCCGTGCGATCGTGATGTTATCACTCCCGGACGGCAAACCCGCCCCGTTTGGCGCCAGTGCGTGGCAGGAGAAGGAGCAGGTCGGCATGGTGGCCGATAACGGACTGTTGTACCTCAACGGCATTCTGGCCGACGGGAGCGCAACGCTGCATGTGGATCTGGGCAATCACGCTCAGTGCCAGTTCACATTACCGGATGCCGGCGGCCCTTCTGAGCCCTGGTACCAGCAAATTAATGCGGTTTGCCGCTAAGCAGAGAACATCATGAAATTCACTAAACTTGCCGTTCCCGCTCTGATGAGCCTCCTGTTACTGACGAATGCCGCCTCCGCGGCGGTGCGCCCGGCGCTGACCCGCGTGGTGGCCCTGGAAAGTGATAAAGAAACGTCGATTAAATTACTCAACGACGACACCACCCAGGACTACCTGGTTCAGTCGTGGGTGGAAGACCTGAAAGGCAGCGATAAAAACCTGCCGCTCATCCTCACGCCGCCGCTGTTTAAAATCGGGGCCGGGCGCGAAGGGAAGCTGCGTATGGTTATCCTGCCGGGCCGCATTCCGCAGGACCGGGAGTCGGTGTACTGGCTGTGGATCCAGGAAGTGCCGCCGGTCAGCAAAGTGAAAGGCAACCAGCTGCAGGTGGCGGTGCGCACGCGTCTGAAAATCTTCCTGCGCCCGACGACGCTGTCCGAAAAACCGGCTGAGACGGTCAGTAAACTGCAGTGGCAGGTGAGCCACGACGGCGGCAAAGCCTGGCTGGTAGTGAAAAACCCGACGCAGTATTACGCCAGCTTCTCTGAGCTTTCGGTCACGACTGGCGGCAGCGCGCAGCCCGTTGCGGATAAAAGGAGCATGGTACCGGCCAAAGGCGAAATGCGTTACGCGCTGCCGGCGGGCGTGAGCGGTAAAGCGGGCACGCTCAATTATTCGCTGATGAATGATTTCGGGGGGGAATCCCCGGTTCAGCATCAGTCCCTGACATTCTGACGGACAGCGATTATGAAACTCTTGTGTAGCCTGCTGTTGTGTCTGCTGCCTGCCTTCAGTTGGGCAGGGGCGTTGCACTGTGATATTGACACCGGGGGGGCGCTGCCGTTCGCCCCCTTTACCCGGGAAAACCCGATTGCGGTGGACGAAGAAACACCCGACTACACCGTCGTGCTGTCGCTGGACTACGCGCAGTTTCTGCCCAACATGCGCCTGTCCTGTACCTCGGACGGCCAGGACCTGGACGCCCCGGCGAATTTCGACGGCAACATCACCCTCAGCCTCAGCACGGTGAATGATAAGGCGCTGGACTGGACCGGAGAGGCGCAGACCACCAACAACGGCATCAAAATGAAGATGTACATCAAGGCGGTGTCGTTAAGCGAAGAGACCCCGCCGGACAGCTATCCGTCTGCCCGTATGGTGCTGGGGAAACGCCTCGGTGTGGAATACCCGATTATTAACGGGAAAGATGACTCCACGCTGGTGCAGTTTGGTGCCCAGTACAACGCCGGCAAAACCCTGTACCGGTTTGATAATAAATACAATTTCGCCATCGAATCGATGCGCGTGGAGCTGATTAAACTGGGCTGGGTGGATTACCGCTCAGAAGCGGTCATTCCGCCGGGGGCGCACCTCACGTTCTCCATTGACGGCCTGGGCGGCGCCTCAAGCGTGGACGTGCCGCTCGGATCGGGCGTCTATATGGCAGCGCCGTCGTGCTCGCTGGATAACAAACATCAGACTGTGGACCTGGGGGAATTTCGCAAAAGCAGCAGCGGTTCATTCCCGCGTGAAGGGAAGATGACCCGTTTTGGCATGGATTTTACCTGCAGCAGCTACACCAACAATGTCGAGTTTACCTTTGATGAGCCCTACACCGTCCTTGCCGGACGAGACACGATCTCGGCAGTCAGCGTGCAAAATGGTCAAAAGCTGAAAGGCCTCGAAGTGGGTCTCTATAACAGTGAAGGGAAAGTGGTGCGAATGGGCGTGAAGCAGAACATTGGTGTGGGGCAGAAAGGGAAAAATACGGCGTTTTTCCAGGCGGCGGCCATACAGACAGCCCCCGAGATAACCGACGCAAATGACAATACCTTTTCCGGGGATTTTACGGCAAAAGTGAATGTCACGATCACGTATTACTAGGGCAAAGGTTAGCGTTCATCACTTTCTACAATGATCGAATCCGAGAGAACCCTGTGCTGTTTTTAGATAAACAGCAGGGCTTTCCGGCTTCTTTATTTCTATCCCGCTCACAAAAAACGATCCTTTCGTTTGCTTGATTTTTCATCTTTGCCTATATGACTAGTCATGAAATTTAAATGACTAGTCATATAGGGAGAAACCATGAAGCAATCACTGCCAGCTAACTTTTTATGGGGTAACTCGGTTTCCAGTATGCAGACCGAGGGGGCGTGGAACGAGGGCGGAAAAGGGATGTCGGTGTATGACATTCGCGAAGCCGGGGAAAATGCCTCTGACTGGAAAGTCGCTACCGATTCGTATCATCGCTACCAGGAAGATTTCGACCTGATGCAGGATCTGGGCATGAACTGCTACCGCTTCCAGATCTCCTGGAGCCGTGTCTGCCCGCAGGGTGACGGCGAATTCAACGAAGAGGGCATCGCGTTTTACGATCGCTTTATCAACGATCTCATCGCGCGCGGCATTGAGCCGATGGTCTGCCTGTACCACTTCGACATGCCGCTGGCCCTGGCGCAGGAGTACAACGGGTTTAACGATCGCCGGGTGCTGGACGCGTTTGTGCGCTATGGCAAAAAGATGATCGACTGCTACGGCGACCGGGTGAAGTACTGGCTGACCTTTAACGAGCAGAACATTTTCCATATGCCGGAAGCGTTCAGAGTCTCAGGCTACATGAAGGGCGAGCAAACCCTGCGTGAACTCTACGAAATCCAGCATCATACGATGGTGGCGCACATGGCGCTGACGGAGTACCTGCACCAGGCCAAACCGGGGCAGTTGATGGGCGGCATGCTGGCGCATCAGCTGATCTATCCGGCCACCTGCAAACCGCGCGATATCTTCTGCGCTCAGCAGTACGACGAATTCCTCAACCAGAATCTGCTGCGCGTCTTTGCCGGTCAGGGCTACAGCCCGGCGGTGATGGCAGTGGTTGAACAGCAAGGATTTGGGGATATCTATCGTGAGGACGATTTGGCCCTGCTGGCGCGAACCAAAAACGACTTTATGGCGTTTAGCTACTACGCGAGTAAAACCCTCGACAGCGACCCGATTCCGGAAGGCACGCCGGTGAACTACTACCTGGCCCATGGCGAGAAGAACAATCCGTTCCTGAAAGCCACCGAATGGAACTGGCAAATCGATCCGCTCGGTTTTCGTACCATTATCACCCGCTATTACAACGACTGGCGTTTGCCGGTCTTCCCGATTGAAAACGGTATCGGGGTAATTGAGTCTTGGGACGGGGTGAATCCGATAGAAGATGATTACCGCATCGATTATCACCGCAAGCATTTCGAGGCGATGAAAGCGGCGATCTTTGAAGACGGCGCGCAGGTGGTAGGCTACCTCGGCTGGGGGTTGATCGACATTCTCAGCTCGCAGGGCGATATGCGTAAACGCTACGGCGTGGTGTACGTCAACCGTGAAAACCACGATCTCAAGGATCTGAAACGTGTGCCGAAAAAGAGCTACGCGTGGTTAAAACAGGCTATTCATAGCAACGGAAGCGAGCTGTAAGCCTTACGCTGCCGGACCGGTTTTTGTGACTGATTGATGGGAATATCCGCTATGTCTGATACAAAAATTACACCTGCGATGCAGTCGTTTGTCGACAGATTTGTTGAGTTCTCCGCGCGCCTGGCAAACCAGGTGCACTTACGTTCCTTACGCGACGCCTTCGCCACGGTAATGCCGATCTTCATCCTTGCCGGTCTCGCGGTGCTGGTGAATAACGTGGTGTTTCCGTGGGTGTTCGAAGGGGAAACGCTCGCCCACTTCAAGGTGTGGGGTGAGGCGATCATCAACGGCACGCTGAACATCGCGGCGTTGTTACTCGCCCCGATGATTGCCTGGTCGCTGGCGCGCAACAAAGATTTCGACAACCCGGTTTCGGCAGTGGTTATCGCCGTAAGCAGTTTTATCATTATGATGCCGATGCAGCTCCAGCTGGTGCCCATCGGCAGTCAGGCGCCGGTGAATGTCACCCAGGTGCTGACGTTCAGCAATATCGGCTCAACGGGCATATTTGCCGGGGTGCTGATTGGTCTGATTTCAACGGAAGTGTTTATTGCGATTTCGCGCCTGAAAGTGTTGCACATTTCGCTGGGCGAGAACGTCCCGCCTGCGGTGAGCAAATCCTTTACCGCGCTGATCCCGACGATCATCACGCTTTCCCTGTTCGCCATTCTGGCGGCGCTGCTGGCGAACGTGCTGCATACGGATCTGATTCACCTGATCACCCATTTTATCCAGCAGCCTCTCAGACTCATTAATACCAGTTTGCCCGGCACAATTTTTATCTACAGCTTCGGTAATTTCCTGTTTACGCTGGGTATTCACCAGTCGGTGGTGAACAGCGTGATTCTGGAACCGTTCCTGTTAATCAACACCAATGAGAACATGCTGGCCTTCGCCAACGGGCAGCCGATTCCGCATATCATCAATAACATTTTTGTCCCGACGTTCGGGATGATTGGCGGAACGGGCAGCACCATCTCGCTGCTGATCGCCATTTTTATCTTCTCACGGCAAAAATCGGCCAAACAGGTGGCGCGGCTGTCGCTGGCTCCGGGGCTGTTTAACATCAACGAACCGGTGATTTTCGGCCTGCCGATTGTCTTTAACCTGCCGCTGATGATTCCGTTTGTGCTGCTGCCAGCGATAGGGATTTACTTTGCCTGGCTGTGTACCACGCTCGGCCTGATGTCGCGCTGTGTGGTGATGATCCCCTGGACCACGCCGCCAATACTCAGCGCCTGGCTGGCGACGGCGGGGGACTGGCGGGCGGTGGTGGTTCAGTTGGCAATCATTGTATTTGGTGTATTCTTCTACCTGCCTTTCCTCAAGATTGCTGAGAGGGTGGCATTGAAAAACAGTGCGATAGCGGATTAATCATAAGGAAAAGGCGATGGCGGCGAAGTACATCACCATAGCGCGGGAAATTAAGAAACGCATTATTAGCCAGCAGTATGCCGCCAATGAACCGCTGCCGGACCAGTTTGCGCTGGCGGCGGAGTTCAGCACCAGCCGGATGACCATTCAGCAGGCGATGCGCCAGCTGATTGTGGAAGGGCTGGTCTATACGCGACAGGGGCAGGGGACGTTCATTCGTAAAAACTTCCTGCAGCTTTCCCAGTGGGATCTCTCCGGTAGCGACTATTTCGGCGCTACTAAAACCTGGGAACATCTGGGCACGGTGAGCAGTAAAGTGGTCCATTTCGAACTGCGCTTTCCGAACGAGAAAGAGCAGTCCTCCCTGATGATAAACGCCGATACGCCGATCTATGATTTTATTCGCCTGCGCAGCCTCAACGGTGAGCCGATGTCGCTCGATTCCACCGTCATGCCGCTGAATCTGGTGCCGGGGCTGAATAAAACCCATCTTGAAAGCTCGGTGTTCCAGTACGTGCAGGAGACGCTGGGGCTGAAAATTATGGGGTCATATCGGGTGGTGCGGGCGCTAAAACCGAACGCGCTGGATATGCAGCATCTGATCTGCGAGCAAACCGACCCGGTGCTGGAGGTGGAGCAGGTGATCTATCTGGAGGATGGCACGCCGCTGGAATACGCCCATTGCCACTACCGGTACGATCACGGTGGAATCGTCATCGTGAATAACGGGTAATAAAAAAGCGGGCTAAGCAGCCCGCTTTTTTGTTTGAAGCTGAGTCAATCAGTTCAGACGTACCGGCATACCGGAACGGTTCTGTACCGCCTGATCCACAACGGTGGATTCAACGTCGGCCTGGCTGGTGACAGCCTGCACGTTGCTCTTCAGGGTAATCGGCACGATCTCGTTATTGTTGATCTGATCTTCGCTGGTAGACAGCGGGTTGTGCACTTCGATATAGCGGCTGCCATCTGGCTCAGAGGTCGCTTTCACCGGTTCGTTGATGAACTGAACGCGGGTACCGACCGGCACATTCTCGAACAGGAACTTGATATCGTCGTTACGCAGACGCACACAGCCGTGGCTCACGCGCAGGCCGATACCGAAGTTGGCGTTGGTGCCGTGGATCGCATACAGACGACCAATGTACAGCGCGTACAGACCCATAGGGTTGTCCGGGCCGGCAGGAACAACGGCTGGCAGCGGCTCACCGGCAGCGATGTACTCGGCGTGCATCTTCGCGGTTGGCGTCCAGGTTGGGCCTGCTTTCTTACGTTCTACTTTGGTGGTCCAGTTCAGCGGGGTGTCTTTGCCCAGCTGACCGATACCAATCGGCAGAACGATCACGGTATTGGTGCCTTTCGGGTAGTAATACAGGCGCATTTCAGCGCTGTTGATCACGATACCTTCGTGGACGGTGTCCGGCAGGATCAGCTGCTGAGGAATGTTCAGCACGGTACCGGCTTTCGGCAGATACGGGTCAACGCCCGGGTTTGCTTCGAGCATGTTGGACAGGCCCAGCTGGTATTCAGCGGCGTAATATTCCAGCGGCTGGGAGTTGCCTTCCGGAACAATAACCACCTGGTTTTGACCCACCAGACGGCTACCGTCTGTCGGCAGCGGATAAGTCACCGCAGAAGCGGTATTGCAAAAACCTACTACGGCTAACGCCGCCGCAAAAAGCGTTGATAATTTCATATTCATGTTATGCGAGGTATCTTTGCCACTCTGGCGATTAGTTGATGAGTCTGAATCATTGATGGGAGCGCATTATATGTGCATTCCCTCGCGCATGGAATTCAGATGTGTACGAAATCACATTTTTTTCGATTTTGTTAAAGTTTAGTGGTTGGTTGCAACACGGGATTTCAATTCGGAATTGTGGCATAATGCCGTGTTTATCACACTTTTTCGCAGGAATCTCCCCGTGTTAGTTACCAGCAACGTCACTATGCAGTTTGGCAGTAAGCCGCTGTTCGAAAACATTTCCGTCAAATTTGGCGGCGGCAACCGTTACGGCCTGATTGGTGCCAACGGTAGCGGAAAATCCACCTACATGAAAATCCTCGGCGGCGATTTAGAGCCGACGCTCGGCAACGTGTCGCTCGATCCGAACGAGCGTATCGGTAAGCTGCGTCAGGACCAGTTCGCCTTCGAAGAGTTTACTGTGCTCGACACCGTGATCATGGGACACGGGGAACTGTGGGAAGTGAAGCAAGAGCGCGACCGCATCTACGGTCTGGCTGAAATGAGCGAAGAAGACGGCTATAAAGTGGCCGATCTCGAAGTGCTTTACGGCGAAATGGACGGTTACTCTGCCGAATCCCGTGCCGGTGAACTGCTGCTCGGCGTCGGTATTCCGGTTGAGCAACACTACGGCCTGATGAGCGAAGTCGCACCGGGCTGGAAACTGCGTGTGCTTCTGGCGCAGGCGCTGTTCTCAAACCCGGACATTCTGCTGCTCGATGAACCGACGAACAACCTGGACATCGACACCATCCGCTGGCTGGAGCAGACGCTGAACGATCGCGACAGCACCATGATCATCATTTCGCACGACCGTCACTTCCTGAACATGGTCTGCACCCACATGGCCGACCTGGACTACGGCGAGCTGCGCGTTTATCCGGGCAACTACGACGAGTACATGACGGCTGCCACCCAGGCGCGCGAGCGTCTGCTGTCTGACAACGCCAAGAAAAAAGCGCAGATTGCTGACCTGCAATCCTTCGTCAGCCGCTTCAGTGCTAACGCCTCTAAATCTCGTCAGGCGACGTCTCGTGCGCGTCAGATTGATAAAATTAAGCTGGACGAAGTGAAAGCCTCCAGCCGTCAGAACCCGTTCATTCGCTTCGAGCAGGACAAGAAACTGTTCCGTAACGCACTGGAAGTGGAAGCGCTGGCGAAAGGTTTTGATAACGGTCCGCTGTTCAAAAACTTCAATCTGCTGCTGGAAGTGGGCGAGAAGATTGCGGTACTGGGCGCAAACGGTGTGGGTAAATCAACCCTGCTGAAAACCCTGGTGGGTGAATTGGCGCCGGATAACGGTACCGTGAAGTGGTCTGAAAACGCCCAGCTCGGTTACTACGCGCAGGACCACGAATTTGAATTCGAAAACGATCTGACCGTCTTCGACTGGATGAGTCAGTGGAAGCAGGAAGGCGACGACGAGCAGGCCGTGCGCGGCATTCTGGGCCGTCTGCTCTTCAGCCAGGACGACATCAAAAAGCCTGCCAAAGTGCTCTCCGGTGGTGAAAAAGGTCGCATGCTGTTCGGTAAGCTGATGATGGAAAAACCTAACATCCTGATAATGGACGAACCAACTAACCACCTGGACATGGAATCTATCGAATCCCTGAACATGGCGCTGGAAATGTATCAGGGCACCCTGATCTTCGTCTCCCACGACCGTGAGTTCGTAAGCTCCCTGGCGACCCGCGTGATTGAAATCACACCGGAACGCATCGTGGACTTCACCGGTAATTATGAAGATTACCTGCGCAGCAAAGGCATCGAAGGCTAACCGGTCTATCAGGCAACAGCAAAACGGCAACCCAGGGGTTGCCGTTTTTTATGGGTGTTTTACATCGCACCGAACGCGCAGGGTGGCTAAGGCGCAGCAGCCACCCGGCACTCAGTGATTACCGTGCCCACTCACTGCACGCTTCACCATTAATCAACAATTTACGCTTCTCGCCCACCGGTAACGACACCTTCAGCGCGTGCCACGCCGGACGATAATCGCCGCGTGCCGCGGCCTTCAGATTGATTGTGGTGCCATCGCACACCATCTCCCACTCCAGCCACAGCGCATTTCCTTTCTGATAGCCCCAGCTCTCGCCATCGTCCTCAAACAGCAGGCCCGACGTTGTACCCACGCCCTTCACCGGGAACAGTTTTAGTTCGCGGGTATCATCTTTCCCGGCGCTCACATGGGTAATGCGTTCGCTGAGCGGCAGACCGGCCCCGGCGCGTACCAGCAGCGGCAGTTTTTCCAGCGGCGCATCGCGGACGATCCACTGGCCGCCGGAGAACCACTCGTGGGTGTAAAAATCGTACCAGCCCGTTTCGTTGTCCGGCAGCCAGAGGCGGCGCTCGCGCTGGCCTTGTTCAACGACGCTGGCAACCAGCAGATCGCGCCCGAGCAGGAAATCGTCACACTCTTCGAATGTCTGGGCATCATGCTCGTGATCGAGGAAAGTCGGACGCAGCATCGGCTCGTCATCGGCATGGGCCTGCCACAGCAGAGTATAAAGATACGGCAGCAGACGATAGCGCAGCTCAATTGCGCCACGGATCGCCGGCGTTACGCCCGGATACATCCACGGCTCGTTCACCGTGTGATCGTCATTCCACGAGTGAATGGTGAAGCGCGGGTGCATGACGCCGTTCTGAACCCAGCGCACAAACAGCTCCGCGTCTGGCTTATCGCCGGAGAAACCGCCGACATCGTGGCCGACGTTGAACAGCCCGGAGAGGCTCATCCCCAGCCCCATACGGGTGTTATAGCGCAGGGTGTCCCAGTTGGTGCGGTTATCGCCGCTCCAGGTCTGGACGTAGCGCTGCATCCCGGCGCAGCCTGAGCGGGAGATCAGGTACGGACGTTTATCCGGCGCAAAGCGCTGCTGGGCTTCCATCGAGGCGCGCATCATCAGCAGCGGCATCACCGGCCGAATATGCTTGATAGCAATCTCCTGGCCAAAACCGTGGCAGCGCGCCTCGCCGTCCCAGACTTCAAACTCGTTGTTGTCGTTCCAGGTGGAGTCGATACCCATCTCCAGCAGCTGCGTGGTCACGCCTTCCTGCCACCATTTGATGGTCTGCGGATGGGTGAAATCGAGGTGAGAACCCTCGTCATCCCAGAAGCTTGAACGTTCCGGTGCATCGGTTTCTGAATCACGGATAAACAACCCGCGCTCCGCCACTTCGTTATAGCGCGGGTGGTCCTGCAGCAGGCACGGTTTGATGTTTGCCGCGAGTTTCAGCCCCGCGTCGTGGAACGCCTGGCTCATCACCTTCGGCTGCGGCACTTTGTCATAGTTCCAGTTGAAGACGTAGCGCTTGCCGTTGATGGAGGTATAGCCGGACGAAAGCTGGAACGAATCGCACGGAATCGCATGCTCTTCACACAGGCGGATAAAGTTCATCAGCTGGTTTTGCGCGTCCGGTGCGTCGGTGTAGTGCATGGTCGAACCGCTGTAGCCGAGGCTCCATTTCGGGCCGAACAGCGTTTTCCCGGTCAGCCGGACAAAGGCTTTGGTCACGTCCAGTACGCGTTTACCGGTAAAGATGTAGTAATCGATATCGCCCGCTTCCGCCTGCCAGCGGCGATATGCCGTGTGGTAGTTGTCGATTTCGTTACCCAGATCCAGCCAGCAGCTGCTCAGGTTGTCGTAAAACAGACCGTAGCTCACGTCGTCGCGGCGGGTGATAGTGAACGGAATGTGCTTGTACAGTGGGTCGGTGCTGACGGCGTTATAGCCCATCGCGTCGAGGTTACGCATCTCGTAGCGTTTACCGTTGCGCTGCAAATCACCCGCTTTTTCACCAAGACCGTAAAAACGCTCGTCCTTGCGGCGGCTCAGATAGTGCGCCGCGCCGTCGCCGTGGGCATTCAGCAGGTACGCGCTGGTCGGGCGGTCGTGCGCCAGCTCCAGCCATTCACCGTCCTCATTGCGGTAGTGCCACTCCAGCCACAGAGGCTGGTGGACGATGACGCGCAGCTGTTCCGTCGCGACAATAAGCGTGTCGTCTTGCTGCATGAGCGTCCACGTCGGGCAGCTAAATCCGCTGAGATCATCGCGCTGGCGACCCTCCCACGGCACGTCCTGAGCGGGCGCGATACTCCAGGTTTTATCCAGCGACAGCTCGCCTTTGCGTTTGATCAGCACGCGGAACAGATTCTCTTCCAGCACATACAGACACAGACGGTGCTGATTATCGACGAGCAGTTCCAGATGGTTCGCGGACTGTTCAAGAAGGGTCCAGTTTTTCAGGGTTTTCATATGCAATACATCCACTATCAGGCGCGCTTGGCGCGACGTTCAGCAATAAATGCTACCAGGAAAAATGCGCCAATCAGGTCAAAGAAGCCCATGGCAATGAAGAGCGGGTTGAAGCCGATTTTGTCGGCGGTGACACCAATTAACAGAGAGAACAAGAAGCTTGCGATCCACGCCGCCGAGCCGCGCATGCCGTTGACGGTGGCCATCTGGCCTTTGTCGAACGACTCCACCACCAGGGCGCTTAACATGCAGGAGATAATCTGGTGGCCAAAACCGCCAATCGAAATCAGCACGATGGTGACGTACGGGTCGCGAGTGATCGCCACGGCGGCCAGGGAGATCATCAGGAGGGCACCGGTGACGGAGCTGGCAACGACCGAGTTCACGCGAGTGCAGCCGAACCAGCGGGTATACAGGCGGGTGAGGTAGCCGCTGGCCACGCTGCCCAGATCGGCGGCCAGGAACGGCAGCCAGGCGAACATCGCAATCTGTTTCAGATCCATACCGTGCTCTTTCGCCAGATACAGCGGTACCCAGAAGCTCAGCACGGCCCAGGCCGGTTCCGCCATAAACGCCGGAATGGCGATGCCGTAAAAACGTTTGTTTTTGGAGACGGTCTTCAGCGCAGTCAGGAACGGCATCTTCACGGCAGGCGGTTCGTTATCCTGCTTGATAAACGCCAGCTCGTCTTTGCCCAGATTCGGGTGCTGTTCCGGGTTATGGTAGAACGCCCACCACAGAATCACCCACAGCAGCGCCAGTACGCCGGTAAACATAAACGCACCCTGCCAGCCAAAAGAGGCATGGGCAAAGTAGATGATAGGCGGGGCCAGCATCGCGCCGATGGAGAAGCCAACGCCAGCCCAACCGGCGGCCACCGGACGCTCTGATTTCGGGAACCATTCTCCGATGGTCTTGGCGTTCGCCGGTGTGGCGGCCGCTTCGGACGCGCCCATAAAGAAGCGCAGCACTGCCAGATGCAGCCAGCTGCTGGCACCGGCGTGGAAAATACACATCAGCGCCCAAATCCCGGCGCACACCATAAAGCCAATCTTCAGGCCAATCACGTCGATTAGCCAGCCGCACAGAGGCTGGAAGAGGGTATAGGCAATCTGGAAAGCACCCACGATCCACGAGTACTGCTCGGTGGTGATCCCCATGCTCTCTTTCAGCTCCGGCGCGAGGATGCCTAACGAGTTACGGGTGATGTAGTTAACGGTGACGCCCAGTAAAAACAGCACCAGCACATACCAGCGCAGATTCTTGATGACGCGGCGGGCTTTACTTGCCACGACAGGGGTATTGATGTCCTGACTCATTTTTCTCTCCACAAGACGGACGGTAGGGGGATGAACGTATCGGGTGTCACACCTGTTTTATGCCTTTGATCGTTATCAGTTTTATGACTTCAAGTTGCTATACAACTAGTATGGAAGTGGTGTGACAAGTTCACCTTAAGGGAGAAAATGAGTGGGAAATAGCGGATTTTGTGCAAGCTTTCTCATAACTGCGCAGCTTATTTTGGCATGATGCCTTTTAAGCCTGCTGTTACCGCAATCTCACGCTATGAAAATTTTTTCATTTGGCAAATGGAGCGAGATCACAAAATGGATAAAAGACTCAAAATCGCGGAAATTGCCGCCCGTACCCAGCTCTCAATTAGCACCGTTTCCCGCGTGCTGGCGGGGAAGTCCAATACCAGCGAAAAAGCACGTACTAAAGTGCTGGCCTGTGCGCGGGAGCTGGGGGTGATGGACGGCATGGCGGCCGGGCGACTGCTGCTTAACAGTCTGGTGGTCTTTGCTCCGCAGCGCGCGTTTGACGAGCGGTCCGACATCTTTTACTACCGCGTGATCCAGAGCGTGAGCAAAGGGCTGGCATCACATGAAGTCAGGCTCCGCTACTGCGCGCTGGAGGAGAACGACAGCGACGCGCAGCTTTTCCTGGCGCGTATGAATGAAGCGGATACCCAGGCGGCGATCTTGCTCGGTATCGACGATCCGCATATTCACGATCTGGCCGTCGATATCGGTAAGCCCTGCATGCTGATTAACTGCCGCGATCAGCGGATGCGGTTGCCCGCCGTGGCTCCCGATCATCGCGCCATTGGCGAGCGCGCGGCGGAGTATCTGTTCGAGATGGGGCACCGGGAAGTGATGAACGTCCTGTGCCTGCGGCGCTACACCATGGAGCTGCGCCTGGCGGGGATCCGCGACGGATGGCAGGGGCATAATCTGAAATTCAATGACAAACGCGATCTGCTGGTGGTCCCCAGTTTCAGTGCCAAAGAGACCGAGCAGCAGGTGAGCGAGTGGCTAAGTCAGATGCCGGAAAAAGCGCTGCCCACCGCTTTTTTGGTCGGCGGAGATTTTATGGCGGAGGGCACCATTCGCGCGCTGCAGAAGCACGGCCTGCGCGTCCCGCAGGATGTGTCGGTGATGAGTATCGACGGTTTTAATCTGGCTGCGATTCAGGATGTGCCCTTAACGGCGGTGCATGTCCCGCGCGACGAGCTGGGAACCGAAGCGGTGCATATGCTCCAGCAGAGGCTCATGCGCCCGGATGCGCCGGTTGGAACCTTATTACTGAACGGCACGCTGGCGGTGCGGGAGTCGGTACGGCGGATACGTCAGGGGAAAAGACGCACCGCCGTGGAGCGGGAAGGGCTGTACGACGCTTAGGCCATGCCGAGGGCGCGTTTACCGTGGATGTTGAGATCGTTCAGGGTAAAGCGGTCCTGCCAGTTTTTTTCGTAATCTTCGCGCGGGAAATCGCCCGGAGAAGCGCCGGTTTCCAGTGCCGCTTTCACCTTCTTCGCGTAGGCGAGGTTTTTCTCGCACATCGGGGCGGCAGGAATGTACATCACGTTACCCCAGCCCTGCTGATTATCTACCGGTGCGACCGAGTGGATCACATCGCAGTGCCACCACACGGAATCCCCCGCGTCCAGTGCCGGAATGCTGGTTAACGCGTCGATGAGCAGCGGATGCCACTTTTCGGAAATCGGCAGAACGCGACCCGGCGCGACGCCGCAGAGTTCGTCTTCCGGCACATCATCCAGCAGCGGACGCAGCAGAATGTAGGCCATCGCTTCCGGGATCGGCACCACGTGCAGCAGCCCCTGATTCGGGATCATATCCGACAGGGCAGTCCAGCCCTGGAACGTACGGAACACCGAGCATTTGGTGGTGTTATCCACGGTGTACTCTTCGACTTCGGTGCGGTGCGCCGCATTCCACGGATCGTACTGATCGACATTGCCGTCAAACACGCGGGCAAACACCTGCTGATAGGCCGGCAGCAGCCAGCGTTCCAGCGCGCCGGAATCCGTATGCGCTCCCAGCCCTTTAGAGGTGGTTCCCGGTGGGCGACGGCGAATACGATCCGGGTAGATCACGCTGACGTCCGGGTTAAACCACTGTTTGCCGTTGCTCTCAAAAGTCCATAAACGGTTCAGGAACGACTGTACCTGCGCCATCTCTTCACTCTGACGCGCCTGCATCTGCGCCTGCGACCAGTAGATCGGGAAAATTTCCGGGCGCGACGCGGTTAAGGTGCCGAAGAAGTTATCACCCGGCCCTTTGTACACGTCGTCAAACTGGTTGAGATCGAGATAGTCGAGCATCGCGTTATCCCACGCCAGCGCCTGCTCGCGCGGGAAGTGACCTTTGATCACCGCACAGCCGCGGCGTTTTACCGCTTCACGCTGGGCCGTGGTAATCGTTCCGTTCTTTACGTCCTCGAACGGAATCACAGGCCAGACGGTTTCACCGTTATTCTTCTTGGCGTTAATTTCCGCCACGCGTGTCGCAATCTTATCGCTGAGCCGGTCAAAAACGGCCTGAACGTCGCCGATCTGGGCACGTAATTCACGTTTTAACTGGCGAATGGCGGCTTTGTGGTCCGCAGGCAAAATTTCACTGGAGAAGGTCATAACTGCCTCGCTATCTTTCATTCGAAAGTAAAAGTATCTACAAGTGATACTTTAAGTTAAAGATAAGTTAATGCAAGTTTAAAAACTTGACGGCCAGCACAGGATGAAAAAAGAGTGAGGTACCGGAGCGTCGCCCCGGCAGGGAGGAATCAGAGGTTAAAACGGAGCAGTTTTGTCGAGTACGGCCTGAATAACATTCAGCGCGCCCTGGTGGTTATTGTCATCGGTGCTGAAGGTGCTGATCGTTTTGATGCTTTCCGCCGCGTTGCCCATGGCGAACGAGTATTTCACCAGCTTCAGCATTTCCGCGTCGTTGCCGCTGTCGCCAATGGCCACACACTCCTGCGGAGAGACCGACCAGCGTTTCAGCAGGCGGCTAATCCCGTTCGCTTTATGCAGGCCGGGAATGATCAAATCGACGAAGCCAAAGCCACTGGTGACCGGTTTCATGATGCCATCTAAAGAGACGTGCAGTTTGTCGATAAGACCAGGGATGTCGCTGTCCGGCAGGTTCAGGGAGAACTTGAACAGCACGTCGTCGATCTCATGGTAATCGCTGATGCGCTGTAAGCGGTGGTAGTGTTTTGACATCAGCGCGACAAACTCGTCCGGCGCGTGTTGGCTGACGTAGGCGCTCTCCAGCCCGCAGGCGACGAAGTTAAGCTGTTTGTCTTTCAGTAATTCGCCAATCACGATTTGCGATTCGTGACGCGTCAGTTCGCCGTGAAAAATCTGTTCGCCATGATCGAAGACCAGCGCGCCGTTTTCCGCCACGAAGGAGATCTGTTCTTTCAGTTCCGGAAAGAAGGAGATGAGCTGGTAATACTGGTTTCCGCTGGCGACCACGAACTCAATGTCCCGGGCCTGAAGCTGCTGAAATTGCGCCATAAAGCGGTCACGGTTGTACTGCTTGGCATCATCAAGGAAAGTTCCGTCCATATCGGTGACGATAACTTTTACGGTCATACATTGCTCTCCAGAATATTACTGCGACCAGCAACATTCTAATAACAATGTGACCCGAACCACAAATTTATTTCGAATGAAAGTAAACGCAAAACAGCAACCCTTGGGTTGCTGTTGTTAGTGTGCTCAGCCTCTCCCGCGTGGGAGAGGGGTTGCGGGTGGAAATTACAGCGTATGCTCGGTACGCGCAATAATGTCGTCCTGCGCATCCGGCGACAGGGCGGTGAAGAAGGCGGAATAGCCCGCGACGCGCACCACCAGGTCACGGTACTGGTCAGGGTGTTTCTTCGCTTCCAGCAGCGTTTCGCGTGACACGATGTTGTACTGAATATGCCACCCCTTATGCACCTCGAAGAAGGTCCGCAGCAGAATCATCAGCTTCTGACGGTCCGAATCGTTCTCCAGCGTCGCCGGGTTCAGCTTCTGGTTCAGCAGCACGCCGCCCAGAATCGCCTCCGTTGGCAGTTTGCCGACGGAACCGATCACCGCCGTCGGCCCGAGGTGGTCGGTACCGGATGCCGGACTGGCCCCTTCCGCCAGCGGAGTATGCGCCTTACGGCCATCCGGCGTTGCCATGGTTGCGGCGCCAAACGGCACGTTCGCGGAGATGGACGACGTACCGGCGTAGTAATTCCCGCCAATCGGACCACGACCGTAGCGCGGGTTGTGATACTGCTTTAGCTCTTCAATATACGTCTCATACGCACGGGCCAGCAGCAGATCCACGCTGTCATCGTCGTTACCGTATTTCGGCGCGCCGTTGATCAAACGCTGGCGCAGCTGCTCATGCGTCAGACCTTCGTAGTCCTCCGCCAGCGCTTTCGCCAGCTGCTGCTGACCAATCGCTCCCTGCTCGAACACCAGCTTTTTCACGGCGGCGAGGCTGTTGCCGAGGTTGGCGATACCCACCTGCAAACCCGATACCCAGTCATACTTCGCGCCGCCTTGCTTGATGCTTTTCGCGCGTTCGATGCAGTCGTCCACCAGCGCCGAGCAGAGAATATCGTGCACGTTCTCTTCCAGCATGGTGTCGACCACATACTCAATTTCAATCGATTTGCGGGTGTAGTAGCGGATCTGGTTATCCCAGGCGGCCATCACCTCGTCGAAGTTGTCGAAATTGCCCGCAGACAGCGCTTTCTCCTGCGGCAGGAACACCTTGCCGCTGGTGGCGTCGCGGCCACCTTCCATCGCCGCCAGCATCACGCGCGCGAAGTTGATAAAACTCATTCCGGTGCAGCGATAGCCCCACTTGCCGCCGACGGCGGTTTCGATGCAGCCAATTGCCGCGTAATCGTAGGCGTCCTCTTTTTCCACGCCGAGTTTAATGAACTCGGAGATGACGATTTCGTCGTTGTTAAACGCGGGCATCCCGAAGCCGCAGCGGATCACCTGCACGCAGGCGTCGAGGAAGTCGTTGCTCATGCCCGCGTGATAACGCACGCTCAGGTTTGGCTGGGTGGAGCGCAGGCGTCCGCAGGATTCAAGAATCGCGTAGGAGAGGGGGTTCACCGCGTCCATCGGCTCGCCGTTCACCAGTTTCTGACCGCCAATGGTGACGTTCTGATACAGCGGGCTACCCGCCGAGGCTTTAGAGTGCGAGCCGGAACGGATTTTGTTCACTTCCAGCAGCTTCAGCCAGCAGCTGTGCAGCAGCTCAATCGCATGTTCACGGTCGAGGGACTGATTCAGCTCCACGTCGCGGCGGTAGTACGGATAGAGATACTGGTCCATACGCGCGAAGGAGACCGAGTGGCCGTTGGACTCAATTTGCAGGATCAGCTGGATGAAATAGCACAGCTGTAGCGCCTGCCAGAAGGTTTTTGGCGGCTGGTGGGCAATGACATCGCAGTTTTCCGCCATTGCCAGCAGCTCGTTGCGGCGGTTTTCGCGGATCTCATTTTTCGCCATCTCACGCGCCAGATCGGCAAAGCGCTGAATGTGCAGCGTGACGGCTTCCAGTACGATATCAATCGCTTTCAGGAACTGATCGCCGTGCAAATCCTCCAGCACGGTCAGGTTGATGCGGGTACGGCGCTCCGCGACTTTTGCGCGCATGCCGTCGAGACCTTTCTCCAGCAGCAGCGGGAAGTTCACCGCCAGGTGCGCATCGCCGGAGGTCATGTTGCCTTCGGCTTTGATGATGCCGGTTTCCAGCAGCCCTTTTTGCTCGTCGGTAAACATACCGTAGCAGCGATCCTGTACCGTCTGGCCGCGCCACCATGGGCAGACATCGTGCAGCACGCGCTTGTTCTCTTCGCTCACCGCAAAGCCAGCGCCCGGACGGTCGGCCAGATCGTCGATCTCTTTTTCAATCCACGAAACGGTGTATTCCGGGAAGATTGGCGCGGCGCGCACTTCGCTTGCCTGGTTGCCGATAATCAGCTCGTCGTGTTTGATCCAGATGGTGCGTTTTGCCAGATGATGCGCCAGCGCCAGCGCGCGACGCACCGGGATCGGTTTGTCCATGTGCTGCTGGTACATTTCGGTGTAATGCTGCGCGCGCTCGGTACAAACTGGCGGTTTCACGATATGCACCAGAGCGGTTTTGTGCGCCTTAATGCGGTCTGTCAGGGTGTTCAGATTCAGCTGTGTCATATCTTTATCCTCGTAGGGTCGCAGTTAACCCATTCTGGGCCGCATACTGTTGGGCAAACTCCAGTAACTCAGGGTTATCGAGCGGTTTGTCAGGGGCAGAGTAGGGTTGGCCGAGCAGGGTGTATTTGTTCATGCCAAGGGTGTGGTACGGCAAAAAGTGGATATCGCGGACGTTCAGTTCGTCGGCGGCAAAACGGGTGATGGCTTTAATCGACGCTTCATCGGCGTTAAAGCCCTGAATCAGCGGGACGCGAATGGTCAGCTGTTTTCCGGCAGCAGCCAGGCGTTTTAAGTTCTCCAGCACCCGTTTTGCCGAGCCGTCAGTCCACTGTTTAAACACCTCGCCATCGACATGCTTAAGATCGGCGAGGAACAGATCGACATAGGGTAACGACGGTTCGATATAGTGCCATGGCACATGCAGACAGGTTTCGACCGCCGTATGAATGCCCTGATCTTGGCTGGCTTTAAACAGAGAATGGGCCAGCTCCGGGCTCATAAAGGGTTCGCCGCCGGAGAGGGTAATACCCCCGCCGCTGCGATCGTAAAAAGGTTTATCGCGCAGGACGGTTGCCATAATATCGGCCACCTGTTTCTCTTCCCCACAGACCGTCAGCGCCTGGGTCGGGCAGCAGTCGGTGAGGGCGTCGAGATGGGCGTCATTGAGTTTTTCGCGATGGATGATCACTCCGTTCAGCGCACGGTCGATAATCCCTGGCGCAGCCTGCTGACACAGGTCGCAGCCTTCGAGGCACAGGCGGGCATCGAACAACACATCCCGCGTGCGGGAGCGGCTCTCCGGGTTCTGACACCAGCGACAGCCGAGGGAGCAGCCTTTCAGGAACACCACGGTACGAATACCTGGGCCGTCGTGGGTGGAGTAACGCTGAATATTGAAGATCATATTTTCGCCTCTTGTTGCGTATGAAGATTAAATAACTTTCGAATGAAAGTTATTTTGATGTGCGTCAACTCTGAGGAAGGTTTTTACGTGGTAGTGTTACGGCAGGTTAATTTTGAGGGTGACATCATGGAATTTTATCTCGACACATCTGACGTAGCCGCAGTCAAAAAACTGGCACGCGTTTTCCCGTTAGCCGGTGTAACGACCAACCCGAGCATCGTCGCAGCAGGTAAAAAGCCGCTGGAGGTGCTCCTGCCGGAGCTGCATGACGCGCTCGGCGGAAAAGGGCGTCTGTTTGCCCAAGTGATGGCGACGACCGCAGAGGGCATGGTGGAAGACGCACGTAAACTGCGCGCCATCATTAACGATCTGGTGGTAAAAGTGCCGGTTACGGCAGAAGGGCTGGCGGCAATCAAAATGCTGAAAGCGGAAGGGATCCCAACGCTTGGGACGGCAGTGTATGGCGCGGCGCAAGGGATGCTGTCGGCATTAGCGGGCGCGGATTATGTCGCACCCTATGTGAATCGCCTTGATGCTCAGGGCGGTGACGGAATTCAGACCGTGGTGGAACTCCAGCAGCTGCTGACGCTGCACGCGCCGCACGCTAAAGTGCTGGCCGCCAGCTTCAAAACACCGCGTCAGGCGCTGGACTGCCTGCTGGCCGGGTGTGAATCTATCACCCTGCCGCTGGACGTGGCGCAGCAGTTTATTAGCTCTCCGGCGGTGGATGCGGCGGTAGTGAAGTTTGAGCAGGACTGGCAGACCGCGTTTGGGCGCACGTCGATTTGACCCAATAAACCGGGTGCAGGCGTCGCCTCACCCGGTAAGCGTTACCCCCCGCATACCTCGCAGCCTGGATTACGCATCAATTTCATCTCACGAAACTGACAGGTCATCGCGTCGTACATCAGGATTTTTCCTGCGGCAGGTGTGCCGTAATGGGCCAGCACTTTAATCGCTTCCATCGCCTGCAGTGAACCGATCACCCCCACCAGCGGCGCCATGACGCCTGCTTCCACGCAGGTGAGGGCGTTCTCGCCAAACAGTCGGCTCAAGCAGCGATAGCACGGCTCGCCATCCGCATAGGTAAAGACGCTGATCTGCCCTTCCATGCGGATCGCCGCCCCGGAGATCAGCGGTGTTTTATGGGCAAAACAACCCGCGTTGAGCTGATTGCGCACCGCCACGTTGTCGGTGCAATCGAGCACAATATCGTGCTGCGCGATGTGGGCGGACAGCGCGGCATCGTCCAGCATCGCATCAATGAGGGTAAAGTGAACATTTGGGTTGATCCGCGCCAGGGCATCGCGCGCCGAGATCACTTTCGGCTCGCCAACGGTCGCGTCGCTGTGCAGAGTCTGGCGCTGTAAGTTCGACACCGATACCGTATCGAAATCCAGCAGCGTCATCCTGCCAACGCCCGCTGCCGCCAGATACTGCGCGGCGGCACAGCCCAGCCCGCCAAGGCCAACGACCAGCACGTTCGCCGCCTTTAGCGCTTCCTGCCCGTCGAAATCAAACCCGCGCAGGACAATCTGACGGTTATAACGCAGCATCTCCTGATCGTTCAGCTCCACCGCCATTTTAGCCTCCGAACAGATGGTTAAAGGCTTCCACCTCAACCCATTCACCGGCTTCGACGTTGCCGCGATCACGCTCCAGCACGATGAAGCAGTTACCCTGGCTGAATGAGCTAAAGATATGCGAGCCCTGATGCCCGGTGGTGCTCACTTCCAGCTCGCCGTCGGCGTTACGTGTCAGAATACCGCGCTGGAAATCCAGACGCCCCGGGGACTTTTTCAGTCGCGTCGCCGCCCGCACGCGCTGGCGAGGAGGCAAGCCTGAGGCGTTATCGCCGGAGAGTTTTGCCAGCAGCGGCTGCACCAGCTGATAAAAGGTCAGTGCCGCCGAAACCGGATTGCCCGGCAGACCGCAGAACCAGCTGTTAGCCAGTGTGCCAAAGGCAAACGGCTTGCCCGGTTTAATCGCCAGTTTCCAGAAGCTGATTTCGCCCAGCTCATCGAGAATGGTTTTGGTGTAATCCGCTTCGCCGACGGAGACGCCGCCGGAACTTATCACTACGTCGGCTGCGTTATCCGCTTCGATAAAGGCCGTGCGCAGTTTTTGCGGATCGTCTGGAATGATACCGAGGTTGATCACCTCGCAGCCCAGCTGTTCCAGCATCAGATGCACGGCCAGACGGTTGGTGTCGTAGATTTGGCCCGCCTGCAAAGGCTGGCCCGGCAGCTGCAGTTCGTCGCCCGTCGAGAAGAGCGCGACGCGCACCTTGCGTACCACGTCGATCTCCGCAATGCCGAGAGAGGCCAGCACCGGCAGCTCTGCGACTGTCAGTTTAGTTCCTGCGGCGAACACCGTTGCGCCCTGGGCGATATCTTCCCCGGCGCGGCGGATGTTCTGATTCGCTTTAACACTGGCGGTAAAACGCACGCCCGCGTCGGTCTGTTCGGTCTCTTCCTGCATCACCACCGCGTCGCACCCGTCAGGCACTGGCGCACCGGTCATGATGCGAATGCATGTCCCCTGTGGCCACTCACCCGCGAACGGCTGACCGGCGAAGGCTTTTCCGGCGACCGGTAAGGCATTTCCCGCCTGAATATCTGCAAGGCGCACCGCGTAACCGTCCATCGCCGAGTTATCAAACCCCGGCACATTGAGCGGAGAGACAACGTCGCGCGCCAGCACTCGCCCAAAGCCGCGCAGCAAAGGCAGCGTTTCGTGCTCTTTCAACGGGGTGACGGGGGCGAGCATCTGCGTGAGTGCCGTTTCAAGCGGCATCAGTCCGGCGGTAAAATCCATGGTTTACTCCTGCGGGATAACAGCGAAAGCGGGCATTATGACAGAAAAGTGCCCCTAACTGTATGACACAGAGGGTGTAGTCTTTACATCACCCTTGCGTCTTTCTATATTCAAAATTCGTCTGAAGATCTGACAACGATAATGATATTTATAGAAAAAGCAGCGCCTCTGTGCTGATGGGTGATGGAAATGGTTAATGCGGTGATCGCAATTCACGGCGGCGCAGGGGCGATTACCCGTGCGAAGCTGAGTCCGGAGCAGGAAAAACGCTACGTTGACGCGCTTTCTGCCATTGTTGAAACGGGCCAGCGGATGCTGGAGGCGGGCGAGAGCGCGCTTGATGTCGTCACCGAGGCGGTACGTTTGCTGGAAGAGTGTCCGCTGTTTAACGCGGGCATTGGGTCGGTATTTACTCGCGACGAAACCCACGAACTGGACGCCTGCGTGATGGACGGCAATAGCCTGAAAGCCGGTGCGGTGGCGGGTGTCAGCCATCTGCGTAACCCGATTCTGGCGGCGCGTCTGGTGATGGAGCAAAGCCCGCACGTCCTGATGACGGGAGCTGGCGCGGAGCAGTTTGCCGCAGAAAACGGCATGGAACGGGTGCCTGCTGAGACCTTCTCGACGCCCGAGCGTTATCAGCAATTACTGGACGCGCGCAGCGCCGGGATCACTCAGCTCGATCATGTGGCACCGCTCGATGAGAGCACCAAAATGGGTACCGTTGGAGCGGTGGCGCTGGACAAAGCGGGCAATCTCGCGGCGGCCACCTCTACCGGCGGAATGACCAACAAATTACCGGGCCGGGTCGGGGACAGCCCTCTGCCGGGCGCGGGATGTTACGCCAACAACGCCAATGTGGCCGTGTCCTGCACCGGTACGGGCGAAGTGTTTATCCGCACGCTCGCGGCGTATGACATTGCCGCCTTGATGGATTACGGAAACTTAAGTCTGGCCGAGGCCTGCGAGCGCGTGGTGATGGAAAAACTCCCGGCGCTCGGCGGCAGCGGCGGGCTGATTGCTGTGGATCGTGAAGGCAACGTCGCGTTGCCGTTTAACAGTGAAGGGATGTATCGCGCCTGGGGTTATGCGGGCGATGCACCCTCGACGGGAATTTATCGTGAATAAGGGGAGCCTGCGTGCCGCACAGTAACGATCTGGATAGCCGGGAAGTTCTGGCCGTCCACAACCTGAACATCGCGTTTCAGGAAGAGCGGCGGCCTGTCCCGGCGGTAAAACAGCTTTCGTTCTCTCTCAAGCGAGGCGAAACGCTGGCGATTGTCGGTGAATCCGGTTCCGGTAAATCCGTCACGGCCCTGTCGCTGATGCGTTTGCTGGAGCAGGCCGGCGGGATGATCAACTGTGACAGCCTGCTTTTGCGCCGTCGCAACCAGCAGGTCATCGATCTCACCGAGCTGAGCCAGTCGCAAATGCAGAGCGTGCGCGGCGCGGACATGGCGATGATTTTCCAGGAGCCGATGACCTCGCTCAATCCGGTGTTTCCGGTGGGGGAGCAGATTGCCGAATCTATCCGCCTGCACCAGGGATTATCCCGCGAGCAGGCGCTGGCAGAAGCCAAGCGCATGCTGGATCTGGTGCGTATTCCGGAAGCGCAAACCATTCTCGGGCGTTACCCGCATCAGCTCTCCGGCGGCATGCGCCAGCGGGTGATGATCGCCATGGCGCTGTCGTGCCGCCCGGCGGTCCTCATCGCCGACGAGCCAACCACTGCGCTGGATGTGACCATTCAGGCGCAAATCCTGCAGCTCATCAAAGTGCTGCAACAGGAGATGGAGATGGGGGTGATTTTTATCACCCACGATATGGGCGTGGTGGCGGATATCGCCGACCGGGTGCTGGTGATGTACCAGGGCGAGGCCGTTGAAACGGGCAGCGTGGAGCAGATCTTCCACGCGCCGGAACACCCCTACACCAAAGCGCTGCTGGCGGCGGTTCCGCGTCTCGGGGCGATGAACGGCAGCGATTTGCCACGTCGTTTCCCGCTGCTTTCGCCGGGCGTGGCGCAAAGCGAAGAGACCGAACAAGACACGGTAGTACCGGGCGAGCCGATTCTGCAGGTGCGCGATCTGGTGACCCGTTTCCCGCTGCGCGGCGGGCTGCTTAACCGCGTAAAGCGCGAAGTGCACGCGGTGGAAAACGTCAGTTTCGACCTGTGGCCGGGCGAAACCCTGGCGCTGGTGGGCGAATCGGGCTGCGGGAAATCCACCACCGGACGGGCGCTGCTGCGTCTGGTCGACTCCCAGGAGGGCAGCATTACCTTTAACGGTGAGCGCATCGACACGTTGCCTGCCAGCAAACTACAGCACCTGCGCCGGGATATTCAGTTTATCTTCCAGGACCCTTATGCTTCCCTCGATCCGCGCCAGACGGTCGGCTACTCGATCATGGAGCCGTTGCGGGTGCATGGCCTGCTGAAAGGCGAAGAGGGGCAGCGGCGCGTCGCCTGGTTACTGGAACGCGTGGGGTTAAAGCCGGAACATGCCTGGCGTTACCCGCACGAATTTTCCGGCGGACAGCGTCAGCGCATCTGCATTGCCCGCGCGCTGGCGTTGAATCCGAAGGTGGTGATTGCCGACGAATCCGTCTCGGCGCTGGATGTCTCCATCCGCGCACAAATCATCAATTTACTGCTCGATCTCCAGCGCGAGCTGGGCATCGCTTTTTTGTTTATCTCACACGATATGGCGGTGGTAGAGCGCATCAGCCATCGCGTGGCGGTGATGTACATGGGACAAATCGTGGAGATTGGCCCGCGCCGCGCGGTGTTTGAAAACCCGCAGCACCCGTACACCCGCAAACTGATGGCCGCCGTTCCGGTGGCCGATCCGGCGCACCGGCACGGCCACCGCGTGCTGTTGCAGGATGAGATGCCGGGCAATATTCGTAAACGCGGCGAGGCGACGGAGCGTGTGGTCCTGCGCGAAGTGGGCCCCGGACATTTCGTGGCACCGCCGCATCAACACAACGCCTTTTCACGCTTATAGCTTTTGACAGACAGGGAACAACAGGAGAATACAATGACAAAATTTGTTGCTCGTTCATGGCTGTTAGCCGCGAGCGTGACGGCCGCGCTGGCGGCAACGCCTGCGTTTGCGGCCAAAGATGTGGTGGTCGCCGTAGCGTCCAACTTCACCACGCTGGACCCGTATGACGCAAACGATACGCTGTCGCAGGCGGTGGCGAAGTCGTTCTATCAGGGGCTGTTTGGCCTTGATAAAGAGATGAAGCTGAAGAACGTGCTGGCCGAAAGCTATACCGTCTCCGATGACGGGCTGGTCTACACCATCAAACTGCGCAGCGGCGTGAAGTTCCAGGATGGAACTGATTTCACTGCTGAAGCCGTGAAGGTGAACCTCGATCGCGCCAGCAACAAAGACAACAGTCTCAAGCGCTATAACCTCTACAAAAACATCGCCAGCACCGAGGCCGTCGATCCGACGACGGTGAAAATCACCCTCAAAGAGCCGTTCTCGGCGTTTATCAATATTCTGGCGCACCCGGCGACGGCAATGATCTCCCCGGAAGCGCTGAAAAAATACGGCAAAGAGATTGGTTTCCATCCGGTCGGCACCGGGCCGTACGAGCTGGTGACCTGGAATCAGACCGATTTCGTGAAGGTGAAGAAATTCGCCGGATACTGGCAGAAGGGCCTGCCGAAACTGGACTCTATTACCTGGCGTCCTGTTGTCGACAACAACACCCGTGCGGCGATGCTGCAAACCGGCGAAGCGCAGTTTGCTTTCCCGATCCCTTACGAGCAGGCGGCAATCCTTGAGAAAAACAGCAAGCTGGAGCTGGTGGCCAGCCCGTCGATCATGCAGCGCTACATCAGCATGAACGTGACGCAAAAGCCGTTTGATAATCCAAAAGTGCGCGAGGCGATCAACTACGCCATTAACCGTCAGGCGCTGGTGAAAGTGGCTTTTGCGGGCTATGCGACCCCGGCGACGGGCATTGTGCCGCCGTCGATTGCCTACGCCCAGAGCTACAAACCCTGGCCTTACGATCCGGCGAAAGCGCGCGAGTTGCTGAAAGAGGCCGGTTTCCCGAACGGCTTTAGCACTACGCTGTGGTCATCCCATAATCACAGCACCGCGCAGAAAGTGCTGCAGTTCACCCAGCAGCAGCTGGCGCAGGTGGGCATCAAAGCGCAGCTGACAGCGATGGACGCGGGCCAGCGCGCGGCGGAAGTGGAAGGCAAAGGGCAGAAAGAGAGCGGTGTGCGCATGTTTTACACCGGCTGGACGGCATCAACGGGTGAAGCAGACTGGGCGCTCTCGCCGCTGTTTGCCTCGCAGAACTGGCCGCCGACGCAGTTCAACACCGCGTTCTACAGCAATCCGCAGGTGGATAAAGATCTGACGGATGCCCTGAAAACCACCAAAACCGACGAGAAAGCGCGTCTGTACAAGGATGCTCAGGATATTCTGTGGAAAGAGTCGCCGTGGGTGCCGCTGGTGGTGGAAAAACTGGTTTCCGCCCACAACAAGGCGCTGACCGGGTTCTACATCATGCCGGATACGGGCTTCAGTTTTGAAGACGCGGATTTGAAATAACAGAACTCATTCCCGCAGGCGATAGTCTGCGGGATGAGAGGGAAAGGCATGCTGAATTACGTTTTTAAACGCCTGCTGGGGCTGATCCCAACGCTACTGATTGTGGCGGTGCTGGTGTTTCTGTTCGTCCATATGCTGCCCGGCGATCCGGCGCGACTCATCGCCGGGCCGGAGGCGGATGCGACGGTGATCGACATGGTGCGCCAGCAACTGGGTCTCGATCGGCCGCTGTACGTGCAGTTCTGGCACTACATCACCAACGTGTTGCAGGGCGATTTCGGCATCTCGATGGTGTCGCGACGTCCGGTTTCTGAGGAGATTGCCAGCCGCTTTATGCCGACGTTCTGGCTCACACTTGCCAGTATGATCTGGGCGATGATTTTTGGTCTTGCCGCGGGGATTATTGCCGCCGTCTGGCGCAACCGCTGGCCGGATAAGCTCGGCATGGCACTGGCCGTCACCGGGATCTCTTTCCCGGCGTTTGCGCTGGGGATGCTGCTGATGCAGATCTTCTCCGTCGAACTGGGCTGGCTGCCGACGGTGGGGGCGGATACGTGGAAGCACTACATTCTGCCGTCGCTCACTTTAGGCGCAGCGGTGGCCGCCGTGATGGCGCGCTTTACGCGCGCCTCGTTCGTCGATGTGCTGAGTGAAGACTATATGCGCACTGCGCGCGCCAAAGGCGTGAGCGAAAAGTGGGTGATCCTCAAGCATGGTCTGCGCAATTCGATGATTCCGGTTGTCACGATGATGGGCCTGCAGTTTGGCTTCCTGCTTGGCGGTTCGATTGTGGTGGAGAAGGTCTTTAACTGGCCGGGGCTGGGTCGTTTGCTGGTCGATTCCGTCGACATGCGCGACTATCCGGTGATTCAGGCAGAGGTGCTGCTGTTTTCACTGGAATTTATTCTTATCAACTTAGTGGTGGATGTGCTCTACGCCGCCATTAACCCGGCTATCAGGTACAAGTAACATGCGATTGTTTAACTGGCGTCGTCAGGCCATTTTAAAGGCTATGCCGGGTTTAAAACCGGACCATATCCGCACGCCGTGGCTGGAGTTCTGGCGGCGATTTCGTCGTCAGCCGGTGGCAATGACCGCCGGACTGTTTGTGCTGCTGCTGATCGTAGTGGCGATTCTGGCACCCTGGATCACGCCGTTCGATGCCGAAAACTACTTCGATTACGATCGACTGAACGATGGCCCGTCAATGATGCACTGGTTTGGCGTGGACTCTCTCGGGCGCGATATCTTTAGCCGCGTGCTGGTCGGTGCACAAATCTCACTCGCGGCGGGGGTTTTCGCGGTGCTGATTGGCGCTGCCATCGGTACGGTGCTGGGGCTGCTGGCGGGGTTCTACGAAGGCTGGTGGGACCGCATCATCATGCGTATCTGCGACGTGCTGTTTGCCTTCCCCGGCATTTTGCTGGCGATCGCCGTCGTCGCAATAATGGGCAGCGGGATGGCTAACGTCATCATCGCCGTGGCGGTCTTTTCCATTCCGGCGTTTGCCCGTCTGGTGCGCGGAAATACGCTGGTGCTGAAGCAACAGACGTTTATCGAGTCGGCGCGCAGTATTGGTGCCAGCGATGCGACCATCTTGTTTAACCATATTCTGCCCGGCACGGTCTCATCCATTGTGGTCTATTTCACCATGCGTATCGGCGTGTCGATCATCTCAGCGGCGAGCCTCTCATTCCTGGGATTAGGCGCACAGCCGCCGACGCCGGAGTGGGGCGCGATGCTCAATGAAGCGCGGGCTGACATGGTGATTGCGCCTCACGTGGCGATTTTCCCAAGCCTCGCGATCTTCTTCACTGTGCTGGCCTTTAACCTGCTGGGTGACGGCCTGCGCGACGCGCTGGACCCGAAGATTAAAGGGTAGGGCTGGGGGCTGGACGTTGTAACATTGTAAAGAATGTTAATCAGTTACGATTTATTGACCTGACGCATTAATCTGGTCAAAAAATGAGCTTATTCTGATCGTGCACAATGGCTGACAAGGGAGGAAATAGCATGTCCGTTGACAGACTGAAACGCGATCTACTGAACAAGCTGATCAATGCCCGGATTGACCTTGCGGCATACCTGCAGTTAAGGATGGCAAAAGGGTATATGTCAGTCAGCGAAAGCGACCATCTGCGCGATAATTGTTTTGAACTGTGTGACTACATGCGTGAAAAAGCGCCGATCCTGCGGGATTATTACGACGCTGATGAACAGCTTGTCCTGCAACGCGCGGCTGACGCGTTGTCAAAAGCTGCCGTATGCCTGATGACCGGACACCATGATTGTCCAACGTTTGTCGCCGTCAGCGCGGAGAAACTGGAACACTCCCTGACGACACTGACTCTCTGCATTATGTGCCTGAAAGAGCACGTCGCGCTCCATCAGCACTAAACTCCGGGGGAGGCGACTCCCCCTTCTGATTAAGCTTTTGTAAAAGTGCTCACGCGCCCGGTCGGCCTGGCTACTCTTTATGCCAAACGTCGAAAAAAGGAGTGCGTAATGCGCCGATCTTCGCTGATTCCTCTGTCTCTCTTCTTTCTCTCCGCTTCCGTAATGGCGGCACCCGGCGCAGTCAACGTCGATGTGCTGCAAACTAAACTCGATCATCCGTGGTCGCTGGCCTTTTTGCCAGATAATCAGGGCATGCTGATCACCCTCAGGGGCGGGCAGCTCAAGCACTGGCAGGCGGGAAAAGGGCTGTCAGATCCGATCGTTGGGATACCGAAAGTGTGGGATAGCGGGCAGGGCGGTCTGTTGGACGTGGTGCTGGCTCCGGATTTTGAACAGTCGCGCCGCATCTGGCTCAGCTACGCCGAAGTCGGTAACGATAGTAAAGCGGGTACGGCGGTAGGATATGGCCGCCTGAGCGAGGATCTCTCGCGCGTCGAGGCCTTCCAGGTGGTGTTCCGCCAGATGCCAAAACTGTCGACGGGAAATCACTTCGGCGGGCGACTGGTGTTCGACGGTAAAGGCTATCTGTTTATCGGCTTGGGTGAAAACAATCAGCGTGCGACGGCGCAGGATCTGGATAAGCTGCAAGGTAAAGTGGTACGCCTGACGGATCAGGGCAAAGTGCCCGCAGATAATCCGTTCGTCGATAAAGCAGGCGCACGCCCGGAAATCTGGTCCTACGGCATCCGCAATCCGCAGGGAATGGCGATGAACCCCTTGACCGACGCGCTGTGGCTGAACGAGCACGGCCCGCGTGGCGGCGATGAGATCAACATCCCTGAAAAAGGCAAAAACTACGGCTGGCCGCTGGCGACGCACGGAATTAACTACAGCGGCCTGAAAATTCCGGAAGCGAAAGGCGAGCACGTCGAAGGCACAGAGCCGCCGCTGTTTGTCTGGAAAGTATCGCCCGCGGTGAGCGGCATGGCGTTCTACAACAGCGACGTCTTCCCGCAGTGGAAAAACAAACTGTTCGTGGGCGCGCTGAAAGAGAAAGACGTGATTGTCCTGAGCGTGGACGGCAATAAGGTGACGGAGGACGGACGAATTCTGGGAGATAAAGGCAACCGCATTCGCGATGTGCGGGTGGGGCCTGATGGCTATCTGTATGTATTAACGGATGAATCAGACGGGCAACTGTTAAAAGTCAGCCCGTCCGGGGCGTGATTAGCTCACGGGGATCATGATCGCTTTTTGGAAGGCCGGGCGCGTTTTGAGTTGTGCGAACCAGCGCTCCAGATTTGGATACGATCCCCACTCCAGACCGATGTTGGTCAGGTTCCAGATAAACGGCGCGACCGCGATATCGCCCACGCCAAACGCGGAGCCTGAGAGATATGGCTGGTTCGCGAGTGCGTCATCCAGCAGGGCAAACAGTTTTTCGCACGCCGCTTTTCCGGCGTCGATCGCCGCATAATCACGCTCGGCTTCGGGGGTTCTGACCAGGCCCATCAGGATCGGGCGGTGCGCGGGGGAGAGCGTCTGGTTTGCCCAGTCCATCCATTTTTCGCCCTCGGCACGGCGCGCAGGATTGTCCACCCACAGGCGGTTTTGCCCGTACTGCGCTGCCAGATAACGCACAATGGCGTTCGATTCCCATAGGGTTAAGTCGGTTTCGTCGTCGCGCAGCAGCGGCACCAGTCCGTTGGGGTTCATCGCCAGATACTCGGCATCGTTATTCACGCCAAACTGCAAACCGGCCATGATCTGGTTAAACGGTAAATCCAGCTCTTCCAGCGTCCAGAGCACTTTCTTGACGTTGGTTGAATTGTTCCTGCCCCACAGCGTAATCATATTGACTCCTGAATGAGTGAAATAACCTGAGTGGTGAATCAAAGCCTGCGATTGCACATGGTGAGATAAACCTAACATTTACGCAACAGAAGACAAAAAAATCGCATCCGGGACAGCACCCCGGCCCGTTATTGCGTAAACTTTAAAAACTTTACCTGGTTTAGGTTTCTTTAGACTCATTAGTACGTTATTACTCATCGCTTCTTGCGACACGGTGATGTGACGTGATTTTTTAGAAAGGACACTCGGGTGGCATTTATGACGCATACAACTTCTTCTCTGCGCAGCCTGGCGGCAGGCTCCGCACTGCTTTTCCTGTTTTCCCCCACACTTTTTGCGGCTGAAACGGCAGCACCAGAAGCGCCTCCGGTCGACGCGCGCGCGTGGATCCTGATGGACTACGCCAGCGGCAAAGTGCTGGCGGAAGGCAACGCGGACGAACAGCTCGATCCGGCCAGTCTGACCAAAATCATGACCAGCTACGTGGTCGGGCAGGCGCTCAAAGCAAACAAAATTAAGCTCGACGACATGGTGACCATTGGCAAAGACGCCTGGGCCACCGGCAACCCGGCCCTGCGCGGTTCGTCCGTGATGTTCCTGAAACCGGGTGACCAGGTTTCCGTGTCGGATCTGAATAAAGGGGTGATTATTCAGTCGGGTAACGACGCCTGTATCGCGCTGGCGGATTACGTCGCGGGCAGCCAGGACTCCTTTATCGGCCTGATGAATGGTTACGCGCAAAAGCTCGGCCTGACCAAAACCACCTTCAAAACGGTCCACGGCCTGGACGCGCCGGGGCAGTTCAGTACCGCCCGCGATATGGCGCTGCTGGGCAAAGCGCTGATCCACGACGTGCCGGATGAGTACGCCATCCATAAAGAGAAAGAGTTTACATTCAACAAGATCCGCCAGCCGAACCGCAACCGTCTGCTGTGGAGCAGCAATGTGAATGTGGACGGCATGAAAACCGGCACCACCGCAGGCGCAGGCTATAACCTGGTGGCGTCTGCGACCCAGGGCGATATGCGTTTGATCTCCGTGGTGCTCGGCACCAAAACCGACCGCATCCGCTTTAATGAATCCGAAAAACTGCTGACCTGGGGCTTCCGCTTCTTCGAAACGGTGACGCCAATTAAACCTGACGCGACCTTTATCAGCCAGCGCGTCTGGTTCGGCGATAAGAGTGAAGTGAATCTGGGGGCGGGTGAAGCGGGTTCTGTGACGATCCCGCGTGGTCAGTTGAAAAATCTGAAAGCGAGCTACACCCTGACCGATCCACAGCTGACCGCGCCGCTGAAAAAGGGCCAGGTGGTCGGCACGATCGATTTCCAGCTTAACGGCAAATCCATTGAGCAGCGTCCGCTGATCGTGATGGAAGCGGTGGAAGAGGGTGGATTCTTCAGCCGGATGTGGGACTTCGTGATGATGAAATTCCACTCGTGGTTTGGTAGCTGGTTCTCATAAAAGCAAAACGATAACCGCAAGGTTATCGTTTTGAGTGTTTGCCTCCTCCCCCGACGGGGGAGGGATAAGGTGAGAGCATCAGGCCGCGCTGGCGGCTAAGCCCGGCAAAACATCCACTCAGTACATCAATTTAATCTGCTGCGCTTTGGCGTGCGCGACCAGCTCGTCATCCGGGCGGCAGTCGCTGACAATCGCATCAAAGCGTGCCAGATCGCCCATTCTTGCTGAACGTACTTTGCCAAATTTGCTGTGATCCACCACCAGCACATGATACTGCGCGGCGTTCATCGCCCAGTGCTTCACCGTTAACTCTTCGAGGTTAAAACAGGTTGCGCCCTGGCGCACGCTCACGCCTGCCGCTGAGTAAAAGGCGATATCCGGACAGAGATTGCTCAGGGTGTCCTGAAGATTCAACGGTTTGAAAATAGCGTTGCTGGCGTGAAACTCACCGCCGCAGAGGATCACCCGACACTCAGGTTTCTCCTGGAGAGCCAGAAAGGTATTCAGGGAGTAGCACACCGCCGTGAACGGCAGCGCGTTATCGATGGCTTCGATAATCCAGGGTGTGGTGGTGCCGCAGTCGAAAAACAGGGTCTGATGCGGTTGCACGAGGGAAGCGGCCAGCCGTGCTGCTTTGCGTTTTTCCTCAACCAGGCGGGTTTTTTGATCGCTCAGCAGATAGTGGCTGCCGCTGCGTGGCTCCAGCACGATATAGCCGCCGAGCAGCACCACCGGGGCACTCTCGCTGTTCAGGTCGCGACGGATGGTCATCTCGGAAACGCCGAGCAGAGTGGCAGCTTCTTTGAGATGCAGCTTATCGCTGCGCTTCAGGGCTTGCAGCAGCTGGGAGATGCGGTCGTCGCGTCGTGTTTCCATAGATCCTCGGGGCGAAAAGGTGAACCCCCACAATGTGGGGGTTCAAGTGTAACCTGTCGGACCGGGATTAGTCACGTATCCAGCCTTTGCGGATCGGAAGAGCAAAGCAGATACGGTAGACGCGCTGCAGCCCGCGATAAATCTGCTGTCCCATGATATTCCACAGGATTTGTGCACTCAGGCAGCCCATCATTCCGACCAGCAGTCCGCCCAGCATATCCAGCGGCCAGTGGACGCCGAGATAGACGCGCGACCAGGCAATGCCGAGTGCGATCGCCATCAGAACCACGCCCGACCAGACGCGGTGCCAGAACAAAAAGGCCAGTGCGAAGGTGAAAATCACGGTGCCGTGATCGCTCGGGAAGGAGTCGTCAGCAGCATGGTGCAGGAAGTTCGAACCGATATGATCGACAAATGGACGGTCGTGCGGGAACAGATGCCCCAGCGTCCAGGAGGCGGTCATGCTAACCGCCAGCGCCATCGCCACCTTTATCACCAGCTGACGCTGCGCGCTGACCTGCTTGCGTGGCCCCCACAGCCAGAGTATCGCGATCAGCAAGGGCACGATGTTAATCAGATCCTTTGCCACAAATTTGGCAAAAATAATCATCCACTCCGGTGACGCCGGGGTGGCATTAATCAGATAAAACAGTCCGTAATTGAGATTCTCTAGCATTCCAACTCACTCTTTTGCAAACCAGGCAGAAACAAGGCCGTAAGCCACGACCTGAGAAAACCAAACCCACCAACCTGCCCACAGGTTGTGTGAGAAGAAATGGGCGCCGCGCATGACCTGGCCGAAGCCCATCGTCAGGCCCGCCACCGCACCCAGCGCCACGAAACACCACGCCAGACGAGGGTGCTCGCGCCAGAAGGCGAAAAACAGCCCCATCACCATAAAGCCGCTCGATGCGTGCCCGCCGGGGAAGCAACGACCGGGGCCGCTGCCATCAGGCGTACTGCTAAACAGCGGATACGAAACCGCCTTGCCGCCGTACTCCAGCAGATCCCACGGACAGCTGTGGTGGCTGGTACTTTTCAGCACACCGACCACCAGGGTGCCAAGGCCCATCAGCAGCGCTCCGGTGACCAGCGGCATGTTGCGACGCAATGCACCATAAATCAGCGCCACGGCCGCCGTCGCAATCGCAACGTACTTCGCCAGTCGATGGTTCAGCAGATCCAGCAGCGCGTTTTGCTGCAGCGGGAAATGGTGGCTGGCGGCGTCATACCAGAAACCCGTGATCCAGCGGTCGAGCGTCTCATCGCGCGAAAGCCAGGTAAACAGCACCGCCATCAGCAGTAGCGCGAAAAGCTGATAACCATAAAAGCGCACCGGTAAACGGTAAAGGGGTTTTATCTTAGTTGTCGGTGACTTAGATAAATCCGAAGGGGCAGTATGTTGAGCCATAATGACGTTCATTGACGGGAAATAGGCCCATCATAAAGGTGTCAACTTAAGGAAACCTTAAACGACGACGATATGTGCTTTATTTCTGTTTATCTTCGATAATTCACTATCTCGCGACCGGGCATTTCATTAAACTCATCGCGATTTTTTCATCAAAAAGAGACTGCATGTTAAACCGTTCTTCTTCCGGTAATCGTCTGGGTCGTCAGGCGTTACTTTTCCCTCTGTGTCTGGTGCTTTACGAATTCTCCACCTATATCGGCAACGATATGATCCAGCCGGGTATGCTGGCCGTGGTGGAGCAGTACAACGCCGGGATCGAGTGGGTACCGACATCCATGACCGCCTATCTGGCTGGCGGCATGTTTTTGCAGTGGCTGCTGGGGCCGCTGTCGGATCGCATTGGCCGTCGCCCGGTGATGCTGACCGGCGTGGTGTGGTTTATCGTCACCTGCCTCGCCATTCTGCTGGCACAAACGATTGAACAATTCACGCTACTGCGATTCTTGCAGGGGGTGAGCCTGTGCTTTATCGGCGCCGTGGGGTATGCCGCTATTCAGGAGTCCTTCGAGGAGGCGGTGTGTATCAAAATCACCGCCCTGATGGCAAACGTGGCGCTGATTGCGCCGCTACTCGGCCCGCTGGTGGGCGCGGCGTGGGTGCACGTTGCACCGTGGGAAGGGATGTTTGTGCTGTTCGCGGCGCTGGCGGCGATTTCGTTCTTCGGCTTGCACCGAGCAATGCCAGAGACCGCCACCCGCCTGGGCGAAAAACTGTCTCTTAAAGAGCTGGGGCGCGACTACAAAGAGGTGCTCAGAAATGGCCGCTTTGTGGCGGGCGCGCTGGCGACCGGATTTGTCAGTCTGCCGCTGCTGGCGTGGATTGCCCAGTCACCGGTCATTATTATTAGCGGCGAGAAGCTCAGCAGCTACGAATACGGTCTGCTGCAGGTGCCTGTTTTTGGCGCGCTGATTATCGGTAACCTGGTGCTGGCACGCCTCACTTCCCGTCGTAGCGTGCGTTCGCTGATCATTATGGGCGGCTGGCCGATTGTGGCCGGGTTAGTGGTTGCAGCGGTGGCGACCGTCGCCTCTTCCCACGCTTATCTGTGGATGACAGCCGGGCTGAGTATTTATGCCTTTGGGATTGGTCTGGCGAATGCCGGGCTGGTGCGCCTGACGCTGTTTGCCAGCGAGATGAGTAAAGGCACCGTATCCGCCGCAATGGGGATGCTGCAGATGCTGATCTTTACGGTGGGCATTGAAGTCAGTAAACACGCCTACAGCTTTGGCGGTAACGGGCTGTTCAGCCTGTTTAACCTCGCCAATGGTGTGCTGTGGCTGGGGCTGATGGTGATGTTCCTGAAAGATAAACGCGTCGGCAGCGCGTTACAGTAAGCTGTTGCCCGGTGGCGTTACGCTTACCGGGCAACTCGCGTGCTAGTTAAATGGCGCTTCCCCGTTCAACGCTTTTTCGATCACGTCCAGCACGCCTTCGTCGTTATTGTGCGGCGCTTCGAAACGCGCCACGGCTTTGATATGCGGTTTGGCGTTTGCCATCGCAAAGCTAAAGCCCGCCTGACGCAGCATCTCAACGTCATTCCCGCTGTCGCCAAACGCTACCACTTCGCTATCGTCGATACCCCAGTGCTGCTGCAAAATCCGCAGTCCGTTCGCCTTGTGCACGCCTGGAATTATCAGATCGATATTGCCATGGCCGGTGGTCACAGGAACCATAATGTCGCTCAATTCCTGATGGATCATCGCCTGCACGCGCGGGATTTCGCTGTCCGGCAGATTCAGCCCAAACTTAAAGAAGATGTCGTCAAGATGGTCAAAGTTATCAACCATCTCCAGGCGATAGTAATACTTCGCCGCCATCTCTTTGAGACTGTCATCGTAAGATTTCAGGGTATAGGCGCTGCTCTTCCCGCAGGCGATCACTTCCACTTCCGGCAGAGAGCAGAGGAAACGCGCCACCGTGTCGAACTGGTTTTTGGTGAGTTCACCGTTAAACACATCTTCACGAGCGTTCACCACCCAGCCGCCGTTTTCGGCGACAAAAGCGATCTCATCGGCAATCTCCGGGAAAAAGGAGATGAGCTGGTAATACTGATTCCCGCTGGCAACCACAAAGCGAATACCTTGCGCCTTCATGCACGCATACTGCGCCAGAAAGCGCTCACGGTTATAGGTTTTGTCGTCGCTCAGGAAGGTTCCATCCATGTCGACGGCGATTAACTTAACGCTCATATCCCTTCTCCATTGCTGAATCTTGTGTTGTAGGTTTTGCCACGGCTTTTGCGACCAGCGCGGCGACAATGACCAGGGCTAACACCACCAGCATGGCGCTGCGTAACCCGTAATGTTCGCCGAGGAACCCGAGCAGCGGCGGGCCGACCAGGAAGGCGAGATAGCCGGTGGTGGCAACCACGCTGACGCGCGTCGGGGCGTCCGGGCCGGTATCGCTGGCGGCCGAAATGGTGAGCGGGAATCCGAGTGACGCACCGGCGCCCCACAGAATGACCGAAACACCGGCGATCCAGTCCACGTCGACAAAAATAATCAGCGCGATACCGAGCGCGCCCATCATCGCGCTGGCGCGCACCACGGCTACGCGGCTGTAACGATCGATAAACCAGCCGCCGGTAAAGCGCCCGACGGTCATCCCGAGGGTAAACCCGGCGTAAATCAATGAACCGGAAGTAGGGCTAAAACCGTGGCCGTCGACCATCAGCAGCGGCAGCCAGTCGTTCGCGGAGCCTTCGGCAAACGCCATCGCCAGCACCACTACGCCAATCAGCATCAGCTGCATATCGCGATAAAAAGGTAACCCTTTCTCGGTCGACTTTTGCTCTTCCGCGCTGTTTTTGCCCGTGCCGTCAGGAATGAAAGTAATACCGGTCAAAATCGGCAAAATACAGATCAGCGCCGCCAGTAAAATGTGCAGGCTCGCGGCGGTCCCAAAGGCGGCCAACGCCATGCCCACACCGGCACCGGCCAGCGTGCCGAGGCTGTAGAAGCCGTGCATCATCGGCAGAACGGTTTTATTCAGCTCGCGCTCGACGGCGGCGCCTTCGACGTTAATCGCCACTTCTGCTGCGCCAAAACTGCCACCAAAGACCATCAGACCAAAGGCAAACATTACCGGCGATGCAAACCACAGGGCGGCGCTGAGGATCAGCATGCCGACCACGGCGCTGCACATGGTGGTACGAATCACTTTACGCGTACCAAAGCGCTTCACCAGCCATGCCGAGCAGAGAATACCGCTCATCGAACCGATCGACAGACCAAACAGCACGATGCCCATTTCTGCCGTCGAGACCGACAGAATATCGCGGATCGCGGGGGTGCGCGTCGCCCAGGACGCCATCAGCAATCCGGGGATGAAAAAGAACATAAACAGTGCCCACAGGCGTCGCTGCAGGGCTTTACGGGGAGAGATCAACGTCATTGAGGAGCACCAGAAGTACAACAATAGCGACAACACTAGCAAGTTTGTGTACATTTGTACACAAACCGAAAGGGGAAAATATGAGCAGACGACCAAACGATCCGCAGCGTCGGGAGCGGATCCTTCAGGCCACCCTGGAGTCCATTGCAGAGCATGGCATCAATGCCGTGACGCACCGTAAAATTGCCAGCTGCGCGGGTGTGCCGCTGGGGTCGATGACCTATTATTTCGACGGGATAGACTCGCTGCTCGAAGAGGCGTTTACCGGATTTACCCAACAAATGTCGCTGCAATACCGCGAATTTTTTGCCGGTGTTACCGGTCCAGAAATGGCCTGTGAAGCGATCACCACCCTGATCCACAGCTCAGAAGTGACCACGCCGCACAATATGGAGCTGATGTACCAGCTGTATGCGCTGATGAGCCGTAAACCGGCGCTAAAAAAAGTGATGCAGGACTGGATGCAAACCAGCCAGAGCACGCTTGAGCAGTGGTTTGACCCGGTGACGACGCGTGCGCTCGATGCGTTTATCGAGGGCATGACCCTGCATTTTGTGACGGACCGGGAGCCGCTGTCACGCGAAGAGATCAGGGCGATGGTGAGGCGCATCGCAGGATTTTAGCATTAGCCTAGGGTCGCACCCGCCGTCACGTTGACCATCGTCGCGGTCATCGCACGGGCATGTTCAGAGGCCAAAAATGCAATCACACCGGCCACCTGCGGCAGGGTTGGCAGCCGCTTGAGCATCGTGCTGTGCGCGGCACCTTCCATAAACTGCTCGACCGTTACTCCCATCGACTGCGCTTTTATCGCGAATAACTCTCCTGTGTAAGAACCCGCCTGAACCGCGCCGCTGATAGCATAAGAGCGCACGCCCGTAACGCGGATGTTCTTCGGACCCAGTTCGCTGGCGAGCGCATTGACGAACGCCTCAATGCCCGCGCAGCCGACGATATGCCCAAGATGACCGGGTATCGCCATCGGGCCTGCCGGTGCGACAACGGTGATTATCACGCCCTCGCGATCGCCACCCATATGGGGGACGACGGCCTTTGAGAGAGTGAAAAGGGCGGTGAGAAACGGATCAAATCCCTGCCTGAACTCTGCCAGGGATAACTCTGCGAGGCGTTTGCCTTGATCGTGCATGAATCCTGTTGCGTTAACGACCACATCAATGCCGCCGGTCTGCTCTGCCAGTTTCGCGGTTTGCTCAAGAACAGAACGTTCATCAAGGACGTCGATAACACGTGATTCAGCGATTCCACCAGCAGAACGGATGTCGTTAGCCACGCGCTCCAGCTTATCCCGATTTCGGGCGACGAGGAAAACATGCGCTCCCTCTCGCGCCAGTACTCGCGCGGTTTCGCTACCTATCGCGCCGCTTGCGCCGAAAATGACAACGGTTTTGGTTTTCATCAGCATGGCCTTTTCTCAATTAAAGAGGCAGGGGGAGTTCAAAGTATGGGTGCAAATGGAGTAGGGGCAAGTGGAGGAAACAGGAACCTGGTACTGCTTATATCATCGGGTAATGGTGCTAGTGCGACGGTGATATTGATGGAGCAGGAAAGTAGGGTGACGCAGCGGGTTTGACATGGCTGTGAATGTCAGGCAACAAAAAACCCATCAACCTTGAACCAAAATGGCGGGGTTGATGGGCTCCACAAAATGGGGGACATCAAAGAAAAGCAGTGGCAATAGTTATGACTGCCTCATATACAAAAAGTTCTGCGCATCGCGAAAATAATTCGGGGATGCGCAAACTTCAGAGTTATCCGAGCGCGGGCCAGATAATGATGATCAGCGTACCGGCAAGCGTCAGCAGGACGTTGGCGATGGCGTACGTGCCTGCGTAGCCCAGCGCCGGGATGTTGCTGCGGGCGGTGTCGCTGATGATTTCCATCGCCGGTGCACAGGTGCGTGCACCCATCATGGCGCCAAATAGCATTGCGCGGTTCATGCGCAGCACGTAAGCGCCGAACAGGAAGCAGATTACCACCGGCAGCAGGCTGACGATCAACCCGGCGACCAGCATCTGCCAGCCGACAGCGCCCAGACTGTGTCCGATGCCGCTGCCTGCGCTCAAACCCACGCCCGCCATAAAGACCATCAGGCCAAACTCTTTCACCATGTTCAGCGCGCCCTGCGGGATATAGCCGAAGGTCGGGTGGTTGGCTCGCAGGAAGCCGAGCATGATCCCGGCGAACAACAGACCTGCAGCGTTACCCACGCCGAAGCTAAAGTTGCTGAACTGGAAAGTGATCATCCCAATCATCAGGCCGACAATAAAGAAGGCGCAGAAGGCGAGCAGGTCGGTAACCTGGCTGTGAATGGAGATAAAGCCGATGCGGTCGGCAACGGTTTTCACGCGGCGCGCGTCGCCACTGACCTGAAGAACGTCGCCTTTGTTCAGCACGACGTTATCGTCAATGGGCATCTCAATCTGGCTGCGGATGACCCGGTTCAGGAAGCAGCCGTGATCCGTCAGCTTCAGCTGTGCCAGACGACGTCCGACGGCGTTATGGTTTTTCACTACAATCTCTTCCGTGACGATACGCATGTCGAGCAGGTCGCGGTCGAACACCTCTTTACCGTTACGGAAACTCGGGTCAAGGCGCGCGTGCGCGTCCGGGTAGCCGACCAGGGCGATATCATCCCCCATCTGCAGCACCGCATCACCGTCCGGGTTAGCCAGAATACCGTTGCGACGGATACGTTCGATGTAGCAGCCCGTCTGGCGGTAGATACCCAGCTCGCGCAGGTTTTTGCCGTCGGCCCAGGCAACCAGCTCCGGCCCGACGCGATAGGCGCGAATGACGGGCAGATAGACTTTACGTTTGGTATCGGTGTCCAGACCGCGCTCGCGCGCAATCTGCTGGGCGCTGGTCTGGAGATCCTGATGCTGCAGTTTAGGCAGATAACGCGCAGCGACGATAAGACTCACCAGCCCAATCAGATAGGTCAGGGCGTAACCGAGACTCAGGTGATCAAGCGCCAGCGAAAGCTGACCGCTCTCCATACCCGAGTGGCGCAACGTATCACCCGCACCGACCAGCACCGGCGTCGAAGTCATTGAACCGGCCAGCATCCCGGCGGTTAAGCCGATATCCCAGCCAAACAGTTTACCCAGCCCTAACGCTATCACCAGGGCGCTGCCGACCATCACCAGCGCCAGCATCAGATAATTTTTGCCGTCGCGGAAAAAAATTGAAAAAAAGTTCGGCCCTGCTTCCACGCCAACACAAAAAATAAACAGCATAAAACCGAGATTAAGCGCATCCGTGTTAATGCTGAAATGCTGCTGGCCTAATAATAATGAGACCACTAAAACGCCAATGGAATTACCAAGTTGAACTGAACCCAGGCGTAATTTACCCAGACACAGTCCCAGTGCCAGTACAACAAATAATAACAGGATGTAATTCCCATTTAACAAATCTGCGACGTTTATATTCACGGAGGCTAACTTCTTGTTTACCGTTAAGCTGTTGAAAGGATGGGGGATTTAGGCTACTGTTTTATCCCATGTGAGTGAAGGGATTCTCCCTTTCGCCCATACAGAATATATCCCACAGAACAATAACTGGCCGATAGTCTAATCGTATTAGATATCCAGGGCCAGAAAAGATCGCGTAACAATCTATGAGCTTTGGCAAGGAATGCCACATTGCATTATCTGACTGGGCGTCCTCTGGACGAATGTGTATTCGATAGTGATGGAGTCAGGAGGATTTTTGAACATCAAGCGGAACTGGACAGGTGTCGTCTGCTGTTTTCTACTGTTTATCGCCGTATGCCTTTCTTTAGCCTTCCATGTGAAGGGGGCATTCAGGGCATCAGGCCATCCTGAACTGGGTTTACTCTTTTTCATTTTGCCAGGTGTGGTGGCGAGTTTCCTCTCGCGCGGGGGAGAAGTGGTCAAACCGCTGATTGGCGCGATGCTCGCGGCACCGTTATGTCTGGTGGTGATGCGTCTCGTTTTTGTCTCGCCGCGCTCGTTATGGCAAGAGCTGGCGTGGCTGTTGAGCGGGATTTTCTGGTGTGCGCTGGGGGCGCTCTGTTTTATGTTCGTGCGCAGCCTGGTGTATCGCTGGCGACACAAATAAAAACGCCCTCCTGAGAGGGCGTTATCGCGTTACTGGGCTGCAAACAGTCCCAGATTTTCTTTAGCGTAGGCTTCGAAATCGGTGAAGCCGCCAATGTGCGTCTGATCGAGGAAAATCTGAGGAACAGTTTCAACAGGTTTACCCACGGTTTTTTCCAGATCGGCTTTGCTGATGCCTTCCGCGTGGATATCCACGTAGCGGAAGTTAAAGTCATCGCGCTCGGCGGTCAGTTTTTCTGCCAGTTCTTTAGCGCGGACGCAGTAAGGGCATCCCGGACGTCCAAAAATCACTGCAAACATATCTCTCTCCTCAAAACGTAAGCCCGACGGCGAATGGCGCTTAGTGTGCCCGATAACACTTGCTCATGGAAAGCAGGTTTTACCTGTCGCTTTAATACTTACAGACTATGTTTTGCCAATTACATCACACTTTTCTTTGCCTATACTGGCTGTCAAACCGCGTTCAGACAGACAAAAGAGAGACCCAATGACGCCGACTATTGATACCATTCGCGCCCACCGTTCCATCCGCCATTTTACCGATCGGCCAATCAGCGACGCCGAGCGCGAGGCGATTGTGGACAGCGCGAGAGCAACCTCCAGCTCCAGCTTTTTGCAGTGCACGTCGATTATCCGCATCACTGACCCCGCAATGCGTGAAAAGCTGGTGACACTCACCGGCGGACAACCGCACGTGGCGCAGGCCGCAGAGTTTTGGGTGTTTTGTGCCGACTTCAACCGCCATCTGCAAATCTGCCCGGATGCCCAACTGGGTCTGGCGGAACAGCTGCTGCTTGGCGTCGTGGACACGGCGATGATGGCGCAAAATGCGCTGACGGCAGCGGAATCCCTGGGATTAGGCGGCGTGTACATTGGTGGCCTGCGTAACAATATCAACGACGTGACCGAACTGCTGGCGTTGCCAAAACACGTTTTACCGCTGTTTGGCCTGTGCCTCGGCTGGCCGGCAGATAATCCGGATCTCAAGCCGCGTATGCCAGCGGCGATGCTTGTGCACGAAAATCACTACCAGCCGGTGGATGCGCAGGTTCTCGCCCAGTATGATGAAGAACTCGCCAGCTACTATCTTTCGCGCGGAAGCAATAATCGCCGCGATACCTGGAGCGATCACATTCGTCGCACCATCATTAAAGAAAACCGTCCGTTTATTCTCGACTATTTGCATAAACAGGGCTGGGCTGTGCGTTAAGTCCATTCATCCTGTGCCAGCCTGCGTGTATGATACGCAGGCTTTTATCGAGTCTTTAGAGAGGTGCAGGGTGAAAATTGCCATTTTGTCCCGGGATGGAACGCTCTATTCGTGTAAACGTCTGCTTGAGGCAGCTAATAAGCGTGGCCATCTGGTTGAGATCCTCGACCCGCTGTCGTGCTATATGAACATCAGCCCGGCGGCGTCCTCGATACATTACAAAGGCCGCCATCTGCCGCACTTCGATGCGGTGATCCCCCGCATCGGCTCGCAAATTACCTTCTACGGCACCGCCGCGCTGCGCCAGTTTGAAATGCTCGGCAGCTATCCGCTGAATGAATCCGTCGCTATTACCCGCGCGCGTGACAAGCTCCGCTCCCTGCAACTGCTCGCCCGTCAGGGGATCGATCTGCCTGTCACTGGCATTGCCCATTCGCCAGACGACACCAGCGATCTGATCGACATGGTCGGCGGCGCGCCGCTGGTGGTGAAACTGGTGGAAGGCACGCAGGGTATCGGCGTGGTGCTCGCAGAAACGCGCCAGGCTGCCGAAAGTGTGATCGACGCCTTTCGTGGTCTCAACGCTCACATTCTGGTGCAGGAATATATTGAAGAGGCAAAAGGGCGCGACATTCGTTGCCTGGTGGTCGGCGACGAAGTGGTGGCTGCCATTGAACGTCAGGCGAAAGACGGTGATTTTCGCTCGAATCTGCACCGGGGCGGCGTGGCGCGTATCGCTGACATCAGCGATCGCGAACGCGAGATTGCCATCAAAGCGGCGCAAACCCTGGGGCTGGATATTGCTGGCGTCGATATTCTGCGCGCCCATCGCGGACCACTGGTGATGGAAGTCAATGCATCACCTGGCCTTGAAGGCATCGAAAAAACCACCGGAATAGATATCGCCGGTAAAATGATCTCCTGGATCGAACGCCACGCCACGCCGGGCTTTTGCCTGAAAACGGGTGGTTAGGGCTGCATTTTTTGCGTAATCTAAGCGAAGTTTTTATCTAAGAGGCTGCACTGCTATGGATTTACAGGTCGTTCCAACACTGGATACGTTACGTCAATGGCTCGACGATGCAGGCATCACCTATTTTGAGTGTGATTCCTGTCAGGCGTTGCACCTGCCACATATGCAAAATTTCGACGGCGTGTTTGATGCCAAAATCGATCTGATTAACGACGTTGTGCTTTTCTCGGCGCTGGCGGAGGTCAAGCCCTCGGCATTACTGGCGTTGGCGTCTGATTTGTCGGCCATTAATGCCGGTTCTTTGACGGTGAAAGCATTTCTCGACATACAGGATGATAATCTGCCAAAGCTGGTGGTTTGCCAGTCTTTATTCGCCGGGGCAGGGGTGTCGTTTAAGCAGTTTGCCTGGTTTATGCGCCAGAGCGAAGAGCAGATTTCCATGGTCATGCTGGAAGCCAGCGCGCACCATTTACTCTTTACCACGGAAGAGGAAATGGAGAATAACGATTCACGCGAATCGTTCCTGCACTAAGCCTTTCCGACCTGCACGCAGTCGCTGCCATGGCGGCTGCACATCACAAAATTTTCCTCTGGCTGTAACCTTTCTTTAAAGAATTATTCACCTTATCGCAGGCCATTTCGGCTTATCAGATAGACAGATCCTGCATAAAAAATTGATAAAAGGCGTTTTTTAATCTGGGCTATAGCCTGGGGCACGCGCTACAGTTATTCTTGCGGAGCTTAAAAAAGCGAGCAAAAACTGCCAAAAGATTTTTTCTTTTGCGTCAGGCAGAGCGACAAAGTATGCATGATTCTTGCATATCACCAATTGCATGGTTGTAGTTCGTTTGTTAACAACAGTTAACGAGCTTTCATAAGGAATAACGATATGATCGCCTTGAATAAAAAATGGTTATCGGGTCTGGTTGCGGGTGCTCTGATGGCTGTCTCTGCCGGCACGCTCGCTGCGGAACAAAAAACGCTGCATGTCTATAACTGGTCTGATTATATCGCGCCGGACACGGTTGCGAATTTCGAAAAAGAGACCGGGATTAAAGTGGTTTACGACGTCTTCGACTCTAACGAAGTGCTGGAAGGCAAACTGATGGCAGGCAGCACCGGCTTCGACCTGGTCGTGCCGTCAGCCAGCTTCCTTGAGCGTCAGCTTACCGCGGGCGTGTTCCAGCCGCTGGATAAAAGCAAGCTGCCAAACTGGAAAAACCTCGATCCTGAGCTGCTGAAGCTTATCGCCAAACATGACCCGGAAAACAAATTCGCCATGCCGTACATGTGGGCAACCACCGGCATTGGCTATAACGTCGACAAAGTGAAAAAAGCGCTGGGTGCAGATGCGCCGGTCAACAGCTGGGATCTGGTGCTGAAACCAGAAAACCTCGAAAAACTGAAAAGCTGCGGCGTCTCCTTCCTTGATGCGCCTGAAGAGGTGTTCGCCACCGTGCTGAACTACCTCGGCAAAGATCCGAACAGCACCAAAGCCGACGACTACACCGGCCCGGCGACGGATCTGCTGCTGAAGTTGCGTCCAAACATTCGTTACTTCCACTCCTCCCAGTACATTAACGATCTCGCCAACGGCGACATCTGCGTGGCGATTGGCTGGGCAGGTGACGTCTGGCAGGCGGCGAATCGCGCGAAAGAAGCCAAAAACGGCGTGAACATCTCCTATTCGATTCCAAAAGAGGGGGCGATGGCCTTCTTCGACGTCTTCGCGATGCCTGCGGATGCGAAAAACAAAGACGAAGCCTATCAGTTCCTTAACTATCTGCTGCGTCCGGACGTGATTGCGCATATCTCTGACCACGTCTTCTATGCCAACGCCAACAAAGAAGCGACACCGCTGGTGAGCGCGGAAGTGCGTGATAATCCGGGGATTTATCCACCGGCTGACGTGCGCGCCAAAATGTTCACTCTGAAAGTGCAGGATCCGAAAATCGACCGCGTGCGTACCCGCGCGTGGACGAAGGTGAAAAGCGGTAAATAACAGCGGTTATGCAGGCCGGGCACGCGTTGCGCTGCCCGGCAAAACGCACCGTTCGGGTGCGTTTGCACTATTTTAGATTTCTGCCGGAGAGCACCCCGTGAATGAAACCATCCCCCGCCCGCAGGCGAAAACCCGTAAAGCGCTGACTCCGCTCCTCGAAGTCCGTAATCTGACCAAATCGTTCGACGGCCAGCACGCCGTGGACGACGTCAGTCTGACGATTTATAAAGGCGAAATTTTTGCGCTGCTAGGCGCATCAGGCTGCGGGAAATCCACGCTGCTGCGCATGCTGGCCGGATTTGAACAACCGACGTCCGGACAAATTATGCTGGATGGTGTCGATCTCTCCCGCGTTCCTCCCTATGAACGCCCGATCAATATGATGTTCCAGTCCTACGCGCTGTTTCCCCACATGACGGTGGAGCAGAACATTGCCTTTGGCCTCAAGCAGGACAAGCTGCCGAAAGCGGAAATCGCCGCGCGCGTGGCGGAAATGCTGAGCCTGGTGCACATGCAGGAGTTTGCGAAACGTAAGCCGCATCAGCTTTCCGGCGGCCAGCGTCAGCGCGTGGCGCTGGCGAGAAGCCTGGCAAAACGCCCGAAACTGCTACTCCTCGACGAGCCGATGGGGGCGCTCGATAAAAAACTGCGCGACCGCATGCAGCTCGAAGTGGTGGATATCCTTGAGCGCGTCGGCGCGACCTGCGTGATGGTCACCCACGATCAGGAAGAGGCGATGACCATGGCCGGGCGTATCGCGATCATGAACCGCGGCAAGTTCGTGCAAATCGGCGAGCCGGAAGAGATTTATGAGCATCCGACCACCCGCTACAGCGCCGAGTTTATTGGCTCGGTCAACGTCTTCGAAGGGCTGCTGAAGGATCGTCAGGAGGACGGCCTGGTGATTGACTCGCCGGGGCTGGTGCATCCGCTCAAAGTCGATCCGGACGCGTCGATTGTCGACAACGTCCCGGTCTACGTGGCCCTGCGCCCGGAAAAAATCATGCTTTGCGAAGAGCCGCCTGCGGATGGCTATAACTTTGCCGTCGGGGAAGTGGTCCATATTGCCTATCTGGGCGATCTCTCGATCTATCACGTGCGCCTCAAAAGCGGGCAGATGATCAGCGCCCAGTTGCAGAATGAACACCGCTACCGTAAGGGGCTGCCGACCTGGGGCGACGAAGTGCGTCTGTGCTGGGATGCGGACAGCTGCGTCGTGCTGACGGTATAAGGAGTGGCCATGAATACACTTGAACCACCGGCCCGCGTGCAAAAATCGGGCGGTTTCGCGCAGTGGCTGACGCGCATGCAGATGGCGCATGGCCGTAAGCTGGTGATTGCCATGCCGTACGTATGGCTGATCCTGTTGTTCCTGCTGCCGTTTTTGATCGTCTTTAAAATCAGCCTCGCGGAGATGGCGCGCGCGATCCCGCCGTACACCAATCTGATGGAGTGGGCCGACGGCCAGCTGTCGATCACCCTTAATCTCGGGAATTTTCTCCAGCTCACGGACGATCCGCTCTATTTTGAAGCTTATCTGCAGTCGCTGCAGGTGGCGGCGATCTCGACGATCTGCTGTCTGGCGATGGGCTATCCGCTCGCCTGGGCGGTGGCGCACAGCAAACCCTCGACGCGCAACATCCTGCTGCTGCTGGTGATTTTGCCTTCGTGGACTTCATTCCTGATCCGCGTGTATGCCTGGATGGGCATTCTGAAAAACAACGGGGTGCTGAATAATGTCCTGATGTGGCTCGGCGTTATCGATCAGCCGCTGACGATTTTGCACACCAATCTGGCGGTCTATATCGGGATTGTGTACGCCTATCTGCCGTTTATGGTGCTGCCGATTTACACGGCGCTGACGCGGATTGACTACTCACTGGTGGAAGCTTCGCTGGATCTCGGCGCGCGTCCGCTGAAAACCTTCTTCCAGGTGATTGTGCCGCTGACCAAAGGCGGGATTATTGCGGGGTCTATGCTGGTCTTTATCCCGGCGGTGGGCGAGTTTGTGATCCCGGAACTGCTCGGCGGCCCGGACAGCATCATGATTGGCCGCGTGCTGTGGCAGGAGTTCTTCAATAACCGCGACTGGCCGGTGGCGTCGGCGGTGGCGATTGTGATGTTGCTTCTGCTGATCGTGCCGATCATGTGGTTCCACAAACATCAGCAAAAACAGATGGGAGATCACGGATGAACAACTTACCGGTGGTGCGCTCCCCGTGGCGAATTGTGATTCTGGTGCTCGGCTTTACCTTCCTCTACGCGCCGATGCTGATGCTGGTCATCTACTCGTTTAACAGCTCCAAACTGGTGACGGTCTGGGCGGGCTGGTCGACGCGCTGGTACGGCGAACTGTTCCGCGATGACGCGATGATGAGCGCGGTGGGGCTGAGTCTGACCATCGCCGCCTGTGCGGCGACCATGGCGTCGATTCTCGGCACGATTGCAGCGATGGTGATGGTGCGTTTTGGTCGCTTCCGAGGCTCGAACGGCTTTGCCTTTATGATCACCGCGCCGCTGGTCATGCCTGATGTGATTACCGGTCTGTCGCTGCTGCTGCTGTTTGTCGCGCTGGCGCACGCCATCGGCTGGCCGGCTGATCGCGGCATGCTGACGATCTGGCTGGCGCATGTGACTTTCTGTACTGCCTATGTGGCTGTGGTGATTTCGTCGCGCCTGCGCGAACTGGATCACTCCATCGAAGAGGCGGCGATGGATCTCGGCGCAACGCCGCTGAAGGTCTTCTTCATCATTACGCTTCCGATGATCATGCCTGCGGTGATTTCCGGCTGGCTGCTGGCGTTTACCCTGTCTCTGGACGATCTGGTGATCGCCAGCTTCGTCTCCGGGCCTGGGGCGACCACGCTGCCGATGCTGGTCTTCTCCAGCGTGCGAATGGGCGTTAACCCGGAGATCAACGCCCTGGCGTCGATCATCCTCGGTGTGGTGGGTATTGTCGGTTTTATCGCCTGGTATCTGATGGCGCGGGCGGAAAAACAGCGTGTGCGTGATATCCAGCGTGCAAGACGCGGCTGAAGCATTTAAAATTCTCAATGAAGTGCCGCGCCTGTCGCGGCACTGTTTTTCAGGGAAGTAAAAACATTGGGACTGTTTACCAAATCACGACATTCGCATGCGCGCCTCAATGTACCTGCACTGGTGCAGGTAGCTGCGCTCGCCATTATTCTGATTCGCTGCCTGGATTTGCTGATGGTGTTTAACATGCTCGGCGTGCGGGGCGTGGTCGAGTTTATCCATCGCAGCGTGCAGACATGGAATCTGACGCTGGTCTTTTTCGCAAGCCTGGTGCTGGTGTTCGTCGAGATTTACTGCGCCTTTTCCCTGGCGAAAGGGCGTAACTGGGCGCGCTGGGTCTATCTCCTGACTCAGGTGATCGCCACGGGGTATCTGTGGGCCGCCTCGATTGGATACGGCTACCCTGAGCTGTTCAGTATTGCCGGGGAGTCGAAGCGGGAAATTTTCCGTTCGCTGGTGATGCAGAAATTGCCTGATCTGTTGGTACTGTTCCTGCTGTTTGTCCCGGCATCCAGCCGACGGTTCTTCCGCCTGCAATAATGTGTATAATCGCTGCCCTCGCGAACAATGAGGTTTTCCTATGCAGTGCGCACTTTATGACGCCGGTCGCTGCCGCTCCTGTCAGTGGATAGAACAGCCGGTTTCCCAGCAACTTACCGCCAAAATGGCCGATCTCCAGCACCTGCTTGCTGAACATCCGGTCGCGGAGTGGTGCGCGCCCGTCAGTGGACCGGAGCAGGGCTTTCGCAATAAAGCCAAAATGGTGGTCAGCGGTAGCGTCGAAAGGCCGCTGCTCGGCATGCTGCATCGCGACGGCACGCCGGAAGATCTCACGGAATGTCCGCTCTATCCCGCTTCCTTTGAGCCGGTGTTTGCCGCGCTGAAACCCTTTATCGCCCGCGCTGGTCTGACGCCTTACAACGTTGCCCGTCAGCGCGGTGAGCTGAAATATCTCCTGCTGACGGAAAGCCAGCTCGACGGCGGGATGATGCTGCGCTTCGTGCTGCGCTCTGAAACCAAGCTTGAACAACTGCGCGCCGCGCTGCCCTGGCTGCAACAGCAGTTGCCGCAGCTGAAGCTGATTACCGCGAACATTCAGCCGGTGCATATGGCGATCATGGAAGGGGAGAAAGAGATCTTCTTCACTGAACAGCAGGCGCTGGCAGAGAATTTCAACGGCGTGCCGTTGTGGATACGCCCGCACAGTTTCTTCCAGACCAACCCGGTGGTTGCCAGCCGACTGTACGCCACGGCGCGTGACTGGGTGCAGGCGTTAAATATCGATCATATGTGGGATCTCTTCTGCGGGGTCGGCGGGTTTGGCCTGCACTGCGCGACGCCGAACATGAAATTGACCGGGATCGAGATCTCCGCCGAGGCGATTGCCTGCGCAAAGCAGTCTGCCGCCGAGCTGGGCTTAACGGACCTCCATTTCCAGGCGCTGGACTCCACGCAGTTTGCCACGGGGCAGGGCAGCTTCCCGGACCTGGTGCTGGTGAACCCTCCGCGTCGCGGCATCGGTAAAGCTCTCTGCGAATACCTGAGCCAGATGGCGCCAAACACCCTTATCTACTCCAGCTGCAATGCGCAGACCATGGCCAAAGATATCGCGATGCTGTCGGGCTATCGCGTCGAGCGGGTACAGCTTTTCGATATGTTCCCGCATACGGCGCACTATGAAGTGTTAACGCTGTTGACTCGCAGATAAAAAAGATAAGTCGGGTCAGCACAGCGCTGCCCGACACCCTCCCGCACAATCTTCAACAAAATGTGAACTCTTCGATGCCCTAAAATCAGGTAAGCTTGAACTATTCACGATGAAGTAAGGCTTACCGATGAAGCACATCCTGCTGGTGGAAGACGACAGCGATATTGCGTCACTGCTGCGATTAAACCTCGAAGACGAAGGCTATGCGATCACGCACGAAGCGGACGGCGCGCGGGCATTGCAGTTGCTCGACCGCACTCACTGGGACGCGGTGATCCTCGATCTGATGCTCCCGAACGTGGACGGCCTGGAGATCTGCCGCCGCATCCGTCAGCTTACCCGCTATCTGCCGATTATCATCATCAGCGCCCGCAGCAGTGAAACCGACCGCATCACCGGGCTTGAAACCGGCGCCGACGATTACCTGGCCAAACCCTTCTCCGTCCAGGAGCTGATCGCCCGTATCAAAGCCCTGTTTCGCCGTCAGCAGGCGATGGGGCAGGCGCAGACCAGCGGCACGATTGTCGCGCACGGGCTGACGCTTGATCCGCTCGCCCGCAGCGTGCGTCTGCACGGCAAAGAGGTGGATCTCACGCCGCGCGAATTCGAGTTGCTCTGGTTTTTTGCCCGTCACCCCGGCGAGGTCTTTTCGCGGCTGGCGCTGCTGGAACAGGTCTGGGGGTATCAGCACGAAGGCTACGAGCACACCGTTAACACCCACATTAACCGCCTGCGGATCAAAATCGAAAAAGATGCCGCCGAGCCGGAAATTATTCGCACCGTCTGGGGCAAAGGCTACAAATTTGCGGAACTGAACCATGATGCGACGTCTTAGCCTCAGCCAGCGGCTGACGCTGCTGTTTATCCTGCTGCTGATCCTCTGTGCCACCGTGGCCTGTGTGGTGCAGCTCTACGCCAGCAAACAGTACGGTAACGCCATGGTGCAGCGTCTTTCCAGCAGTCTGGCGCAGCAGATCCTTCAGCGCGAGCCGCTGCTGGACGCCGAAGGGGGCGTTGACCGCAGCCGCCTGAAACCGCTGTTTGATCGGCTGATGACCTTTAATCCCAGCGTTGAACTGTACGTGATCTCACCCGATGGCGATCTGCTGGCCGACGCCGCACCGCCGGGCCATATTAAGCGGCAAAAAATCGCCATCGCGCCGCTGCAAACTTTTCTCAGTGGCACCAGTTGGCCGGTGTACGGTGACGATCCGCGCAGTCTGGATAAACAGAAAGTGTTTAGCGTAACGCCGCTGCGCCAGGACGGGGAGCTGCGCGGCTATCTGTATATTATCCTGCAGGGCGAGGAGTTTAACGCTCTGGCGGATATGGCGTGGCACAAGACGCTCTGGAGCACGGTAATGTGGTCTCTGCTGCTGGTAGCGGGCTTTGCCCTGCTGGCGGGAGGACTGGTCTGGTACTGGGTCACGCGGCCGGTAAAAAGGCTGACTGCGGAAGTGTCTGGGCTGGAGCAGGACAGTATCAGCGCCATTAAACAGCTGGCAGCGCAAACGCCGGTGCCGGGCTCGGCGGATGAAGTGACGCAACTGCGCAATACTTTTATCGAGCTGGCGCGCCAGATCACCGCGCAGTGGGACCGGCTGGCCGACAGCGACCGGCAGCGCCGGGAATTTATCGCCAATATCTCTCACGATTTACGCACGCCGCTGACGTCGTTGCTGGGCTATCTGGAGACCTTGTCGCTAAAATCCGCCACCCTGAGCGCCGGGCAGCATCAGCAGTATCTGGCGACGGCGCTCAGACAGGGGCAAAAAGTGCGTCATCTCTCGCAGCAGCTGTTTGAGCTGGCCCGGCTGGAGCACGGCGGCATCAAGCCGCAGCGCGAGCGTTTTGCGATGGCGGAACTGATCTCTGACGTAGCACAGAAATTCGAACTGACCGCCCAGACGCGCCAGCTTCGGCTGCATATCGACGTGCCGGGGCCGCTGCCGCTGGTGTTTGCCGATGTGTCGATGATCGAGCGGGTAGTGACGAATCTGCTGGATAACGCCGTGCGTCATACGCCGTCGGGCGGCGATATCCGGCTTTCCGTGTGGCAGGAGAATGAACAGCTGCAGGTAGAAGTGACCGACAGCGGGCCGGGCATTGAGGCGTCGTTGCGCGAAGAATTGTTCCAGCGTCCCTCGGCGTTAAGCCAGCAGGCATCGCGGGAGAATCGCGGTGGGTTAGGGCTGTTAATCGTGAAAAAGATGCTGGAGCTACATGGGGGGGGAATCAGTCTGTTGGATTCTGAACCGGGGGCGACATTCCGCTTTTTTGTGCCGCTTTAAGAAAAACCGGGCGGCGCAACCGCCACCCGGCAATATCATTTTAAAATTACTGCGGGAACCACTGGTCGCTAATTTTCTGGTAAGTCCCGTCAGTTTTAATCGCTTTCAGCGCGCCGTTCAGTTTTTCCAGCAGGGCTTTGTTATCCGGGCGTACAGCGATACCCAGACCGGTGCCGAAATACTGCGGATCGGTCACTTTCTCAGTCGCGGTACCCAACTGTGGATTGGTTTTCAGCCACTCGTTCACCACCGCCGTATCGCCAAAGACCCCGTCAATACGGCCATTTTTCAGGTCGATGATCGCGTTCTGGTAGCTGTCATAGGCCACGGTTTTCACTTCCGGATGCTTATCCTGCAAGTATTTCTGGTGCGTGGTGCCGTTTTCCATCCCGATGCGTTTGCCTTTCAGCTGATCAAAAGAGGTGTAAGCCCCTTTCTTCGCAATCACCACCGCGGAGTTGGCGTAGTACGGGTCGGTAAAGGAGACTTGCTTGCTACGCTCTGGCGTGATGTCCATACCGGAAATCACCGCGTCATATTTTTTGAATTTTAGAGACGGGATCAGGCTGTCGAACGCGTGGTTAGTGAATGTGCAATCGGCCTGCATCTGTTTGCACAGCGCTTTGGCGAGGTCGATATCAAAACCCACGATCTGGTTGCTGGCATCCAGCGATTCGAACGGCGGATAGGTCGCTGAAACGCCGAAATTGATTTTATCTGCAGCCGATGCGCCTGCGGCGAATGTTGCCAGTAATGCAGCCAGAACTAACTTTTTCATTTTAATGCTCCCGTCTGTCAATCTTGTCATTATGCGCCGTGTCTTCGGCATGGATGTACAATGCCAGTTAATGAATTTGTATGCAATAATTATGATTAAGTATTTTTATCGAAATAAAAAAAACGGGCAGTCGTTAGACTTACCCGTTTTCGTGATGCAGTTATTATGCAGTTAGTTTCGACGCTCAAAGGCCAGCGCTTTGTTCTCGATAAGACGCATCAGCAGGGTCAGCAGGCCGTTCACCACCAGGTAAACCAGACCGGCTGCGCCAAAGACCATCACATCATAGGTGCGTCCGTACAACAGCTGGCCGTGGCCCATCACTTCCATCAGCGTAATGGTGTAAGCCAGAGAGGTACTTTTAAACACCAGCACCACTTCGTTGGAGTAGGAAGAGAGCGCGCGTTTGAACGCATACGGCAGCAGGATCGCCAGCGTGTCTTTCTTGCTCATGCCCAGCGCCCCGCAGGACTGCCACTGGCCTTCCGGAATGGCGCGAATCGCACCATAAAACAGTTGCGTGGTATACGCCGCACTGTTCAGGGAGAGCGCAATCAGCGCACACAGCCAGGGTTCAGACAGCAGATGCCAGATAACAGGATAGTTCTGCAGCGACGGGAACTGGCCCGGTCCGTAGTAAATCAGGAAGATCTGCACCAGCAGCGGCGTACCGGTAAACAGTGTGATATAGGCGCGAACCACCCACACCAGCACCGGCGTTTTCAGCGTCAGAACGATGGTGAAAAAGAGGGCCAGAATCAGTGCCACCACGATAGACGCCACGGTCAGCGTCAGGCTGGTGTGCAGCCCTTTCATCAGCTCCGGTAAATACTCAAGCATCAGCCTGGTCTCCGTTCAAAACGCGTTGCGCGCAGATCAATACGTTTGAGAACGTATTGGCTCAGCAACGTGATCACCAGGTAGATAGCCGCCGCAACGATATACCAGGTGAAAGGCTCCTGGGTGCGGGTGGCGATGCTTTTAGTTTGCAGCATTAAATCGTTCACACTAATCAGGCTCACCAGCGCGGTGTCTTTCAACAGCACCAGCCACTGGTTGCCTAAACCCGGCAGGGCATGCCGCCACATTTGCGGCATCACCAGGCGGAAGAAAATGGCGGCTTTCGATAAGCCCAGCGCCTGGCCGGATTCCCACTGACCCACGGGCACCGCTTTCAGCGCGCCGCGCAGCGTCTGAGACGCATAGGCGGAGTAGAGCAGAGAAAGGGCAATCACGCCGCACAGGAACGGGCTGACGTCAAAGTTTTCAATCTGCATCTGCACCGGGATCTGCGCAAAGCCGAGGTTAAGGGTAAAGCCGTCCGACAGCGTTAGCAGCAGCTGTGAGGAGCCGAAATAGATAAACAGAACCACCAGGATTTCCGGCAGCCCGCGCAGAACCGTCACCAGCGCTGAGCCCGCCCATGCGACCGGGCGCCATTTGGCTGACTCCCACACCGCAAAGAACATCGCCAGCACAAGGCCGATAATGAGTGCGCAAACGGCAAGGCCGACGGTCATCCCGGCGGCACTTGCTAAAGGAAAAATTTCGTTCATCAGATCTTACTTCTGGAACCATTTGGAATAGATGGTTTCGTACGTGCCGTCTTTTTTCACTTTATCCAGCGCAGTATTGAGCTTCTGCTGCAGGTCAGTGTTGCCCTGACGAACAGCGATGCCCAGACCGGTACCGAAGTAATCTTTGTCTGTCACTTTATCGCCGATAGCGGCCAGTTTCGGATCGGCTTTCAGCCACTCGGTGACCACGGCAGTGTCACCGAACACGGCATCAATACGACCATTCTGCATATCCAGCTTGGCGTTCATGTAGCTGTCGTAAGGCACAACGGTGATTTCCGGGTGCTTGTCGGTGATGAATTTCTGGTGAGTAGAGCCGTTCTGCATACCGACTTTTTTGCCTTTCAGCGCGGCGATATCAGCAATTTTGCCTTTCTGGCCGACGAACAGGGCCGAGTTTTCATAGTACGGCTGAGTGAACAGCACCTGTTTTTCACGTTCTGGCGTGATGTCCATTCCGGAAATCACCGCGTCGAAACGACGGAACTTCAGGCTTGGGATCAGGCTGTCGAACGCCTGGTTGGTAAAGGTACAGGTGGCGTCGATCTCTTTACACAGCGCGTTCGCCAGATCCACATCGAAGCCCACGATCTTATTGCTGGCATCCATGGATTCAAACGGAGGGTAAGACGCTTCCATGGCAAAACGAATAGTCTGTGCTGCGGTAGCGGAAAGGCTGACGCTGGCAAGCAGCGCGGCTATCAGTACTTTTTTCATTGTCATTTTCCCTAACACATCAGTGAGATAAATAGTTTTTAAAGGCGTCGGTTTGCGGGGCGGTAAAGCAGCTCGCATCACCTTGTTCAACAATATGACCGTTTTCCATGTACACCACGCGGCTGGCGGTTTTGCGCGCCACTTCCACTTCATGGGTCACGATCACCTGTGTGATATTGGTTTCGGCCAGCTCGCGGATGATGCTGACGATCTGGGCGGTAATTTCCGGGTCCAGCGCGGCGGTAGGCTCATCGAACAGCAGTACCTGCGGCTCCATCATCAGCGCACGGGCAATGGCGACACGCTGTTGCTGTCCACCGGACAGGTGCAGCGGATAGCGATCGCTGTAAGGTTTTAAGCGCAGACGTTCGAGCAGCTTTTCAGCGCGGGCGAGGGCCTGATCTTTGCTTAAACCCAGCACGCGGCAGGGCGCTTCTATCAGGTTTTGCTGCACGGTGAGGTGCGGCCAGAGATTGTATTGCTGAAACACCATGCCGACGTTCTGACGCAGATCGCGGATCGCTTTATCAGAAGGGGCTTTGGCGAAATCGAAATGATTTCCGGCAATCGCGAGCGTGCCGGAACGTGGCATTTCAAGCAGATTGAGGACGCGCAGCAGTGAGCTTTTGCCCGCACCGCTTGGGCCGAGCAAAACCAGCGTTTCGCCCTCTGGGCAGTTCAGCGTGATGTCGAACAGCGCCTGGTGTGCGCCGTAGAAGCAGTTAATGCCGTTTAGTTGAATACTCATCGGGGCAGTCTTTACTCATCCAGGCAATCTATAGCAATTGAGGCCGCAGATAGTACCGTTGACAGAATAGTTATGCAATATTTATGCGTTAAAAGTTAAATATAAACCGTATTCACGTTTAAACATAGCACAAAATAGTGAAGGGCATAGGGGGCGAGAATAAATGTCGGCATTCCTCTCGAAATGCCGCATATTTTACGGGGGAAACTTTTTCGATCTAACGGTTTTCTATCGACTGGCGAAGCGTACCGGCTGGGGCGTGGACGCTGCCGCCGATGTAGCGCACGTCGTCGATGGCCCAGCACTGGCCCTCACGGATCATCAGCACTTCATCCTGCCAGGTCTGGCTGCCTTGCGTCAGTTTGACTCGCAGTGGGATGTTGCGCGCATCGGTGTTCGGGATGGTAGAGGCGCTGGAGACGTCTGCGCGGTCAGGCAGCGTGGTGCGGCTGGAGAACGGATCGGATTTCAGCAGCGCGTTGTGCTGCGGATCGCGCGAGGCATCGTTAAGCAGTTTCGCTAGGTTGTCACTCAGGTACGGGCGCAGAGCGGTGAGATCGCTGCTGCGATGCGAAATGCGGTAATCATAGAACTGTTGAGCCACGGCATCCGGGCCGCCGTCAATGCACGGACCGCTGCGTGTCCCGATATCCTTAAAAGCCGGTGTCACCGTGGTGGTGCAGGCGCTGAGCAGCAGCGCGCACGGCACTAAAAGCGTCAAAGCAGAATAGCGCATGTTGATTTCCTTAATGATTAACTATCCTTTCAATAATAGCGTAACGAACCGATAATGCGGCTGAGTTAATCCGCTAACGCATTGAACGTTAAATAATCGTCATACTTCCGCTTGCCGATGCATTTAACGCGTTCGTTCACCCGTTCACTGACTCACGTCAGCTACGGAGGATTGTCTCACGTGCCGCCTTGTGACTACGTGACTATTTTTAGTATTGAAGGAGATAAACATGCAATTTTCCACCACCCCGACTCTGGAAGGACAGCCGATTGTCGAGTATTGCGGCGTTGTCACCGGTGAAGCCATCCTTGGCGCGAACATCTTCCGCGACTTTTTTGCCGGGATCCGCGATATCGTCGGTGGGCGTTCGGGTGCCTATGAGAAAGAGCTGCGCAAAGCGCGGGAAATCGCGTTTAAAGAGTTGGGCGAACAGGCCAAATCCCTGGGCGCGGATGCCGTTGTGGGCATTGATATCGACTACGAAACGGTCGGCAAAGACGCCAGCATGCTGATGGTGAGCGTCAGCGGTACGGCGGTGAAAACGCGCCGATGAAACGTTTGTGGTCCATGCTCCTGCTGGCGGTGTTGCTGGCAGGCTGCGCAGAGAAAGGGATTATCGATAAAGGGGCCTACGAGCTGGACACGCGGCATCAGGCGCAGGCGGCGTATCCGCGGATCAAAGTGCTGGTCATTCACTATACCGCTGATGATTTTGACAGCTCGCTTGCGACGCTCACGGACAAAAACGTCAGCTCCCACTATCTGATTCCGGCCAGACCGCCTGAGCCGTCCGGCAAACCGCGCATCTGGCAGCTGGTGCCGGAGAAGGATTTAGCCTGGCACGCGGGGATCAGTTTCTGGCGCGGAACGAACCGCATCAACGATACCTCGATTGGTATTGAGCTGGAAAACCGTGGCTGGCAAAAGTCGAACGGCGAGAAAATCTTCACCCCGTTTGAACCGGCGCAAATCGCGGCGCTTATTCCTCTCGCCAAAGACATTATTGCCCGCTATGACATCAAACCGGAAAACGTGGTGGCCCATTCGGATATTGCCCCGCAGCGTAAAGACGATCCCGGCCCGCTGTTCCCCTGGCAGCAGCTGGCACAGCAGGGCATTGGTGCCTGGCCCGATCCCGCCCGTGTGACGTTTTATCTCAACGGAAAGTCGAAGTATGAGCGCGTAGAGACGGCAGTGTTGCTCGATCTGCTGGCGCGCTACGGCTATGACGTGCCGGAGAACAGCACCGAGGCGCAGCAAAAACGGGTGATTATGGTCTTCCAGATGCACTACCGTCCCCAGCTGTGGAACGGTATTGCCGATGCAGAAACGCTGGCGATTGCCAGCGCGTTGTTAGAGAAATACGGCCAGGGATAATTACCGGTGCAGTTTGCCGTGGTCGCGCAGCCAGGCCGCTGTGCGCACGATCCCTTCATCCAGCGTGACGATGGGCTGATAACCCAGCTCGGTTTCAGCGCGCGTGGTATCCAGCGTAAAATCGAAGTTCAGCTTTGACACGCCGTAGTGGGTCAGCGCCGGCTCTTTCGCCGATTTATTGCCAAAGCGCTCCATGCTGCGGGCGATCATGTCCAGCATCGGGTAGGGCACAGAACGAATGCGGCAGTGAATGTTCAGCTCATCGATCAGGCGCTGGACAATGCTGCGCAGCGTCTGCGGCTCGCCATTGGTGATGTTGTAGGCGCGGCCGGACACCAGATGATCGCACTCGGACTGACTGGCCAGCCACATCGCGTGAATCGCGTTCTCGTAGTAGGTCATATCCACCAGCGCATCGCCGCCGCGCGGCAGCAGCACGCTGCCGTAGTGGTGCATCATCTGCGCCAGACGCGGGATAAACACTTTGTCGTGCGGCCCAAACAGGCTCTGTGGACGCAGAACGGTGAAACGGGTGTGCGGGTTTGACTGCGCCAGCAGATCGATCACCTCTTCGCTGGCCGCTTTGCTGCGCGCGAACTCACAGGCGAAACGCGCCGGGCGGAAATCTTCCTGAATATCGCGATGGTGATGGTAATCAAAATAGAGCGACGGGGAGGAGATATGCACAAAGTTGCGTACGCCCCAGGCGACGGCCCATTCACCGAGGCGGCGAGTGGCGCGAACGTTAGCCAGGTCGAACGCCTGCTGCGTTCCCCAGGGAGAGGTAAAGCTGGAGCAGTGCCACAGTGTATCGATTCCGGCGAGCATGACTTTGGCCTGCGAAGACACCAGCTCTGTCAGATCGGCGTGGATGAATTCCGCGCCCATTTTTTGCAGGAGTTTACCCATCGCTTCGTTGCGACCGGTGGCTCTGACGCTGATGCCTTTCTGACGCAAAAACTCGACCGCATTTCGGCCTAAGCCGCTGGTGGCGCCGGTAACCAGTACCTTCATATCTATCCACTGTGTTGAAAAGAATTTCGTGCGCATTCTTCCGTGAATTACGTCACGATGCAATGGGAAAGGTGAAAGAATCAGAGTTTAAATCAGACTTTTTCCGTGATTCCTTCTGCAAGATGCGCAATACGCTTTGCCATCCCCCGGAAGATAAACAGGTGCGCCGGGATCATGAACAGCCAGTAGAACAGCCCTGGCATTCCGTGCGGATGCCACCAGGCGCGAACGTCCAGCTCCCGGTGATCGCCTTTGTCTTTTAGGGTAAAGCAGAGGCGGCCCAGACCCGGCGCTTTCATGCCGAACAATAGCGCCAGCTGTTTTTCCGGCTCAACGATGATCACCTTCCAGCTGTCCACGCTGTCGCCCGTCTGCAAGTATGGGTGCGCAGGGCGGCCTTTTGCCAGTTTATGCCCGACCAGCAGATCCATCATCCCGCGCGTTTGCCAGAGAATATTGCCAAAGAAATAGCGCTCTTTGTCGCCGATCTGGTTGATCACCTCCCACAGCGCCGCCAGGCTGGCGGTTGTTTTCACCGTGCAACCGGCCTGTTTCGGGTAATAGCCGTATTCTGGCCGCCAGCGAGCAAAGGCCTGAGAGTCATAACCCCAGTCGCTGGAGTTCATCAGCTCCTCTTCCTCTTTGAGGGTGTTGCGTACCGCATCGTCAAAGCGGATCAGCTTTTGTGGAATCAGCGCCCGCAGCTCGCGGTCGTCGGCCAGCAGATCGTGCTTCAGCCCCTGTATCAGCGCTTTGGCAGTCGTAGGTGGAACGGAGGTGATGACATTCAAAAACCACACCGAGATCCAGCGGGTCGGGAAGGGGACGGGCACCAGCCAGCGACGACGGCCGCTGACGGTCATAAAGTGTTCGAACTGCTCCTGATAGCTCAGCACCTCCGGCCCGGCGGCTTCCAGCACGCGATGGCTTTCCGTCGGATGATTCAGCAGTTCGACCAGATAGTGCAGCAGGTTTTCCAGCGCAATCGGCGTGGTGCGTGATCGCACCCAGCGCGGCGGCGTGAGCACCGGCAGGTTATAGACCATATCGCGCATCACTTCGAAGGCGGCAGAACCCGCGCCGACGATAATGCCCGCCCGCAGTTCCGTCAGTGGGATCCCTGCGCTACGGAGCATTTCCCCCGTCAGCTGCCTGGCGCGCAGGTGGTCTGATTGCTCGTGTTCAGGAGCCTGTAAGGAACTGAGGAAAATAATCTGCTTTACCGGCGTTTGCAGCAGCGCGTCACGTACGTTCAGCGCCACCTGACGCTCATGGGCGATAAAGTCACCGCCTTCGCCCATGCTGTGTACCAGATAATAGAGCGTATCGACGCCTTCCAGCAGCGTCGGTAGCTCTTTTGGCCAGTTAAGATCCACCGTGTGACAGGTGACGTTGGGCAGCGCGAGTTTTTGCAGCCGTTCCACATTACGTGCCGCCGCCAGCACCTGATGTCCGTGCTGGCTGAGCGCCGTCGTCAGATGCTGACCGATATAACCGCTGGCACCGAGCACCAGAATACGTTGCGGCACGTTGTGCTCCTTAACGCTGTAAAAAGGCCTGCCAGTGTTTTACCACTTCCGCCAGCTGCTCGCGGCTCACGTCGAGATGCATCACCAGACGCACAACCGGTGAGGCATTTATCAGCACGTTGTGCGCTTTCATATACTCACCCAGCGCCGCCGCATTCTCTTCGCCAACGCGAACAAACAGCATATTGGTGTCGTGACGCATCACATCCGCGCCGATCTCGCGCAGCTGCGCCGCCATCCATGCCGCGTTATCGTGATCGTCTTGCAGACGGGCAACGTTATGTTTAAGCGCATACAGCCCCGCTGCCGCCAGAATTCCGGCCTGACGCATGCCACCGCCGGTCATTTTACGCCAGCGGTTGGCGCGCTTGATGTAGTCCGCATTGCCGACCAGCAGTGAGCCGACCGGCGTCCCCAGCCCTTTTGAGAGGCAAATGGTGAACGAATCGCAATACTGGGCGATCTCTTTTAGCTCGCAGCCATACTCCACAACGGCGTTAAAAATACGTGCGCCATCAACGTGCAGACGCAATTTGCGCTCGCGAGTAAACTCCCATGCGGCTTTCAGATACTCGCGCGGCAGCACTTTGCCGTTGTGGGTATTTTCCAGACTCAGGAGTTTGGTGCGGGCGAAGTGAATATCGTCGGCTTTGATTTTGGCGGCGACTTTGTCCAGCGGCAGGGAGCCGTCGGGCGCGGCATCAATGGGCTGCGGCTGAATACTGCCGAGCACCGCAGCGCCACCGGCTTCATACAGGTAGTTATGGGCACCCTGGCCGACGATATACTCTTCGCCGCGTTCGCAGTGGCTCAGCAGCGCCACCAGGTTCGCCTGGGTGCCGGTTGGCAGGAACAGCGCCGCCTCTTTACCGCTTAATTCGGCGGCGTAGCGCTGAAGTTCGTTTACGGTGGGATCGTCACCGTAAACGTCATCCCCGACCGGGGCGGCCATCATCTCTTCGAGCATGGCGCGGCTCGGACGGGTTACGGTATCACTGCGCAGGTCTATCATTTCACATCCCTATAGTTTTAAAGGTGATGTGAGATGTTTTACCTGAGCCAGTTGGTTTTTGCCAGTTCGATCACTTCGTCGCCGCGCCCGCTGATAATGGCGCGCAGCATATACAGGCTAAAGCCTTTCGCCTGCTCCAGTTTGATCTGCGGCGGGATCGCCAGCTCCTCTTTGGCAACGACCACATCCACCAGCACCGGGCCGTCGATGGAGAAGGCGCGCTGCAGGGCTTCATCCACGTCCGCGGCTTTTTCCACGCGAATACCGGGAATCCCGCAGGCTTCGGCGATCTTCGCGAAATTGGTGTCATGCAATTCGGTGCCGTCCGTCAGATAGCCCCCGGCTTTCATCTCCATCGCCACAAAACCTAACACGCTGTTATTGAACACCACGATTTTAACCGGGAGTTTCATCTGCACGACGGAGAGGAAATCGCCCATCAGCATGCTGAACCCGCCGTCGCCGCACATGGCCACCACCTGTCGCTCCGGTGCAGTGGCTTGTGCCCCCAGCGCCTGCGGCATTGCGTTTGCCATCGAGCCGTGGTTGAACGAACCGATCAGGCGGCGTTTCCCGTTCATTTTCAGATAACGCGCCGCCCAGACGGTGGGGGTGCCCACATCGCAGGTAAAGATGGCGTCGTCGCTGGCGAAATGGCTGATCTGCTGCGCAAGGTACTGCGGGTGAATGGCTTTGTCGCTCGGTTTGGCAAGATCGTCCAGCCCTTTGCGCGCGTCACGGTAGTCGCTCAGGGCTTTGTCGAGGAACTTGCGGTCGGTTTTCTCTTCCAGATGCGGCAGCAGGGCGGCAAGCGTGGCTTTGATATCGCCCACCAGCGCCATATCAACCTTACTGTGCGCGCCAATGCTGCCGGGATTGATGTCGATCTGAATGATTTTTGCGTCGCTCGGATAGAACGCGCGGTACGGGAACTGGGTGCCGAGCAGCACCAGGGTGTCGGCGTTCATCATGGTGTGGAACCCGGACGAGAAACCAATCAGGCCGGTCATACCGACATCGTACGGGTTATCGTATTCCACATGCTCTTTGCCGCGCAGCGCGTGAACGATGGGGGCTTTTATTTTCCCGGCAAATTCGACTAACTCTTTATGCGCGCCCGCACAGCCGCTGCCGCACAGCAGCGCGATATTGCTGGAGTAGCGCAGCAGCTGCGCCAGCTTTTTCAGCTCCTCTTCCGCAGGCGTTACCACTGGCTGCGGGGCGTGATACCAGTGGGTGCTGGCCCCTTCGGGCGCGGCTTTGAGTGCGACGTCGCCCGGCAGAACCACCACCGACACGCCGCGATTGAGGATCGCCTTGCGCATGGCGATCGCCATGACCTGCGGGATCTGTTCCGGTGTGGAAACCAGCTCGCAGTAGTGGCTACATTCACGGAACAGCTCCTGGGGATGCGTCTCCTGAAAATAGCCGCTGCCAATTTCGCTCGACGGTATATGCGCCGCAATCGCCAGCACCGGGACGTGATTACGGTGACAGTCGAAAAGACCGTTAATCAGATGCAGGTTGCCCGGCCCGCACGAACCCGCGCATACCGCCAGCTCGCCCGTCAGTTGCGCTTCCGCGCCTGCGGCAAAGGCCGCCACCTCTTCGTGGCGCGTCGGCATCCAGTCAATGGTGCCCATTCGGTTGAGGCTGTCGCTTAAGCCGTTGAGAGAATCGCCGGTGACGCCCCAGATGCGTTTGACGCCAGCTTGTTCCAGGGTTTTTGCTACGTAGGCCGCTACGGTCTGTTTCATGGTTGTCCATCTCCGTTTTGTGATAACGCTTACAAGCTTAGAAGAAACTGGGCGTTATGCCCGTTTAATCCCCCTGATTAATAGTGACTTTCTTTGTACAACCTTTCGTCATATTCTGATGGTCTACAGGGTGAAAACAGGAATCATTTCAGATGGTTAAATCATTGTTAATTGCTGTTAATAGAACGCTAACGCATGATGATTTTGGCAAATTGTTATTACGTCTGGCGGTCGGCGGATTGATGCTGTTTCACGGTTTGCACAAGCTCTTTGGCGGCGTGGGGTTTATCAGCGGCATGCTGGTGGAAAAAGGGCTGCCGGGGTTTATTGCTTATGGCGTTTTGATTGGTGAAGTGGTGGCACCGGTTCTGATTGTGCTGGGGATCCTGACCCGTCCGGCGGCGCTGGTGCTGGCGTTTACGATGATCGTTGCCTGGCTGATGGTCGGCACCGGTAAAACCTTTGCGCTGGATGCGGTAGGCGCATGGGCGATTGAAAGTCTGGTCTATTTCTTCATTGGCGCACTGGCCGTGGCCTTTATGGGGGCAGGGCGTTATTCACTGGCGCGCGATCCGGCCTGGCGTTGAGAATAAAAAAAGCCCGGTAGCCTAATATCTACCGGGCCTGAAGAGGGTCGGCCGGGCAACCGCAAAGCTGCCCGGCACATTGTGCACAGTTTATGGTGCGCAGTTTATGCCAGAACCAAATCACCCTGGGGATGACAAGAACAGGCCAGCACGTAACCCTCGGCAATTTCTGCATCCGTCAGCGTCATCGTACTGCTCACGGTGTAGTCGCCAGAAACCACTTTCGTTTTACAGCACCCGCACACGCCCGCGCGACAGGCCGCAACGACCGGAACGTTATTGCTCTCCAGCGCTTCCAGCAGCGTGGTACCGACGCGGCCGAAGAAGGTCTGCGCAGGCTGCAGTTTAGTGAATTTCACCCCACTGGTGGCGGCTTCGGCCACTGGCGTGAAGAACTGCTCCTTAAAGAAGCGGGTCACGCCGAGCGCTTTCACCTCGTTCTCCACGATTTCCATATACGGTGCCGGGCCGCAGGTCATCACGGTGCGCGAGGCGATATCTGGCACGCTTTGCAGCAGTTCGCGGCTCAGACGGCCCGCGACAAATCCGTGAGTCGCGTTATTCTCGGCGACCAGGGTGACCGGATAATTGCGCCACTCGTCGGCGAAAATGACATCCTCCGGTGAGCGAACGCTGAAAATCACCTGTACGTCAGCCTGCGGACGGTTCTTCGCCAGCCAGCGACGCATCGACATCACCGGCGTCACGCCGCAGCCCGCCGCCAGCATCAGGAATTTATCGTCAGCTTTATCGTCGCAGACGAAATCCCCCTGGGCGTCGGAGAGCCAGAGATAATCCCCGCGCTTCACTTCGTTCGTCAGCCACTGTGAACCGGCACCGTCATCGATCCGACGCACGGTGAGCGTGATGTACTCACTCACGCCCGGCGTTGAGGAAAGGGTGTAGGCGCGAAGGGTGTCCGCGGAATTGCGGACACTCACCAGCGCATACTGTCCGGCGCGATACGGATAAAAATCATGGCACAGCAGCGACAGCGTCCACACATCCGGCGTCTCCTGATGGATGTGATGAACCTGCATCCGCCACGGGCATTGTGAGGTTGGCATCGTCATGAAAAACTCCTTACGCGCTCAGCAGTTGCTGCATGTCTTCTTCTACGGTGGTCACGGAACGCAGACCAAATTTTTCGTTCAGCACCGCCAGCAGATCCGGGGTCAGGAAGCCCGGTGCCGTCGGGCCGGTTACGATATTGGTGACGCCGAGCGACAGCAGCGTCAGCAGGATCACGATCGCTTTCTGTTCAAACCAGGAGAGCACCAGTGACAGCGGCAGATCGTTCACGCCGCAGCCCAGCTTCTCGGCCAGCGTCACCGCCAGAATGATCGCCGAATAGGCATCGTTACACTGACCGGCATCAATCAGACGCGGCAGGCCTTCGATATCGCCGAAGTCCAGTTTGTTGAAGCGGTATTTCCCGCACGCCAGGGTCAGGATCAGGCAGTCCTGCGGCACGCTGGTGGCGAAATCGGTGAAGTAGTTACGTTCGCCGCGCGCACCGTCACAGCCGCCGACCAGGAAGATGTGACGCAGTTTTTCGCGGCTCACCAGGTCGATCAGGGAATCCGCCGCACCCAGCAGGGTTTCGCGACCGAAGCCGACGGTGATCAGATGTTCTATTTCGCTGAACGGGAAGCCTGCCATCTGCTGCGCCTGGGTGATGACCGGGGTGAAATCATCACCTTCGAGGTGGCTTACGCCCGGCCAGCCGACGATGCTGCGCGTCCAGATACGGTCGTCATAGGCACCGACGGTCGGATCGATGATGCAGTTGGAGGTCATGACGACAGGGCCTGGGAAGCGGGCGAACTCCACCTGCTGGTTCTGCCAGCCGCTGCCGTAGTTGCCGACCAGGTGCTTAAATTTACGCAGCTCCGGGTAGCCGTGGGCAGGCAGCATTTCGCCGTGGGTGTAGACATTCACACCCGTGCCTTCGGTCTGTTGCAGCAGGTTGTAGAGATCTTTCAGGTCGTGGCCGGAGATCAGAATGCATTTCCCGGCAGTGGCTTTGACGTTGACCTGAGTCGGCGTCGGATGGCCGTAGGTGCTGGTTTCGCCCGCATCAAGAATGCTCATCACTTTGAAGTTCATCTGGCCGATTTCCATCGAACACTCCAGCAGGGCGTTCATGTCGGAGGGCCAGGTGCCGAGCCACGCCATGATTTTGTGGTACTGGGCATAAATGTTGTTGTCGTACTGACCAAGAACGTGGGCGTGTTCCATATAGGCCGCCGCCCCTTTCAGGCCGTACAGGCACAGCAGACGCAGGCCGAGAATGTTCTCGCCAATCGCCGCTTTGTCTTTGTTCGGGGTGAATTCCGCCGCCTGACGCTGCAGTTCGCCCAGGTCGTCGCTCACCAGTTGCAGACCAGCCATAGGGTTATCGACGGCGGCGTTCGCGTCCACGCTCAGGCTTTGCGCTTTCAGCGCTTCACGCAGGGCGATGGCTTCGCGCGCGTAGCCTACGATGCGAGGAGAGTCGAAGTTGACGTTGGTCAGCGTGGAGAAGAATGCGCGCGGGGCGAAGTTGTCGATGTCGTGGTCGATAATGCCATATTCGCGCGCTTTTACCGCCCAGGCGGAGAGGCCTTGCAGGGCTGCAATCAGCAGATCTTGCAGGTCAGACGTTTCTGCGGTTTTACCGCACATGCCCTGCGCGTAGGAGCAGCCGTTGCCAGCTGGGGTACGGATGGTTTGTTCACATTGCACACAAAACATAATCACACCTGTTAAAGTTATATTTTAGATACATGTTTAAGGTTATGCCTGTGACCGGACAGAGAAAAGGTCTTTCTTCGACAAAGTAAAGGGAGATTGATTTAACGCAATTTTGGCGGCAGAACCCTACCGCCAGAGAGGTATTATGCGGTGAACAGCGCCATCAGAATCGGCACCAGCAGGCTCAAAATAAAACCATGAACGATGGCGGCAGGAACCAGCTCAAGCCCGCCGGAACGCTGCAGAACGGGCAGGGTAAAGTCCATCGACGTCGCACCGCACAGGCCAACCGCTGTGGAGCGGCTTTTACGCACCAGCCCCGGAATGAGCATAATGGCGATCAGCTCGCGGCCCAGATCGTTAAAGAATGACGCGCTGCCAATCACCGGGCCAAAGGATTCGGTCATTAAAATCCCTGACAGGGAATACCAGCCAAAACCGGAGGCCATCGCCAGCCCGGTTTTCAGCGGCAGGTCGAGAATAAATGCGTTAATCACGCCGCCAATCAGCGAACTGCCCACCACGACCACCGCGATAATCATTCCGCGTCGATTGAGCACAATCTGTTTCAGCGTCATGCCGTTATTGCGTAATTGAATACCGATCAGGAATAACAGGAAGATCAGGGTATATTCGCTGGCTTCGGTGGCGTGTTGTAAAAACGCTAAACCGGTCAGGCCAAGCAAAAAGCCGAGCACCACCACGCCGCACAGTTTTAATGACTCCAGCGCCATGGCAATTCGCGAGGGTAATTTTTCCTGTTGATGATGGTTTTTCCATGGCAATGCGCGCTCAAGCCAAAATAGCGCCGCAATATTACACAGCAGAATCACCACAATAGTAACAACAGAATAATGGAGAATAGAGAGTAAATTAGCGGCCAGATTATCCAGGAACGCGAGGCTTATTCCCATAAAAAACAGGATGACGTAGACAATCCAGCTGAGAAAGCGATTAATGAGTTTTAATGCCGACTCATGATGGAGGGGAATAAGGTAGCCCACTACCAGCGGCAGCAGAATGATTAAGAGTCCTGAAAACATGAACAGCCGGGTCCTTTTGTGTGTCTGAATAGCGCCAGTGACACTAACCAATTCCAGTCTGCCAGTCAAAGTACAAAATAAAGGCCGGGTGGCGGCGACGCCTTACCCGGCCTGGATGACTGCACCTGTTAGCCGGGTTCGCGACGTGCCACCCGGCATCACAGCCGTACACTCAGTCGCGTTTTTCCAGCAGCGTACGATACAGCAGCCCGCCGAGGATACCGCCGACAATCGGCATTACCCAGAACAGCCACAGCTGCTGCAGCGCCCAGCCACCCTGGAAGATCGCCACTGCGGTGCTGCGCGCAGGGTTCACGGAGGTGTTCGTTACCGGAATGCTGATCAGGTGAATCAGGGTCAGCGCGAGGCCGATAGCAATAGGGGCAAAACCGGCGGGTGCGTGTTTGTCAGTGGCACCGTGGATTACCAGCAGGAAGCCCGCCGTCAGGACGATTTCAATAACAATCGCAGACAGCATAGAGAAGCCGCCCGGAGAATGTTCGCCATAGCCGTTAGAAGCAAAACCGCTTGTCGCCGCGTCGAAGCCCGCTTTACCGCTGGCCACAACGTACAGGACCGCTGCCGCAATAATGCCGCCAACCACCTGCGCCACAATATAGCCAATCACGTCTTTCGCCGGAAAACGACCGCCAGCCCACAGGCCTAATGTCACAGCCGGGTTAAAATGCCCGCCGGAAATATGGCCGACAGCAAATGCCATCGTTAATACGGTTAAGCCAAAGGCTAATGCCACGCCCGCAAAACCAATACCTAATTCCGGGAATGCCGCAGCCAGAACGGCGCTACCGCAACCACCAAACACCAGCCAGAATGTACCAAAGCATTCTGCCGCTAATTTTCTAAACATAACCACCTCGTTAATTTCCGCACGCGGTCCTGCGCGCGGGCTACTAAATCGCCTAAAAGGGATGACGACTCAAAGAGCCATTATTTTAAAAACCAACAACACCCCTTCGCCAGTTAAATAAATCTGTTTAATTTGATTTATGGCAATGTGATGTTAATCCTTGTTCGGACTGGATGGATTTAAAGCATAGTCCAATTCGGAATGCGAAGTATCTTATGCCGGAAAATATGTTTCAAACGAAAGTCGTGGTGTAAATTCTGAATTTTAGGCTCTGTCCTGAAATAATCCGTCGATCTTAATGTGTCCTGTCACACCGCCTGCCGCTATACTGCTGATAACTTGAAGGAAAAAGTGAGCATTTCAGGGGGCATTATGTTTCTCGAACGTGTGGAGATCGTCGGGTTTCGCGGCATTAACCGTTTATCGTTAATGCTGGAACAGAACAACGTGCTGATCGGTGAAAACGCCTGGGGTAAATCCAGCCTTCTGGATGCGTTGACCCTGCTGCTTTCGCCGGAGGCAGACCTTTACAGCTTCGTTCGGGAGGACTTTTGGTTTCCGCCGGGGGATATTCAGGGGCGCGAGCACCATCTGCATATCGTTTTGACCTTTCGCGAGCTGGAGCCCGGTCGCCATCGCGTTCGCCGCTACCGGCCACTCTCTCCCTGCTGGACACCCTCCGATGATGGCTATCAGCGTATCTTTTATCGCCTGGAAGGCGAGCTGGCGGAAGATGAGAGTGTGATGACCCTGCGTGGGTTTATGGATGCCCGTGGACAGCCTATTCCGCTGGAGGATATTGACGCTCAGGCCGCCCATCTTGTGCGCCTGATGCCGGTGCTGCGCCTGCGGGATGCGCGCTTTATGCGCCGGATCCGTAACGGCTCGGTGCCTAATTTGCCCGACGTTGAAGTCACCGCCCGCGAGCTGGATTTTCTGGCGCGCGAGCTGGTGGCGCGTCCGCAAAATCTCACGGATGGGCAGATTCGCCAGGGGCTGTCGGCGATGGTGCAGCTGCTTGAGCACTATTTTTCCGAACAGGGCACGACACAAACCCGCCACCGGCTGATGCGCAGGCGCTCTCACGATGAGCAGCGCAGCTGGCGCTATCTGGATATCATCAACCGTATGATCGACAAGCCCGGTGGGCGCGCGCATCGGGTGATCCTGCTGGGGCTGTTTTCCACGCTGCTGCAGGCGAAAGGGTCGGTGCGGCTGGACCGCGACGCGCGACCTTTATTGCTGGTGGAAGATCCTGAAACGCGGCTGCATCCGATCATGCTGTCGGTGGCCTGGCATCTCCTGAATCTGCTGCCCCTTCAGCGCATCACGACCACTAACTCCGGGGAATTGCTCTCTTTGACGCCGGTGGAGCATGTCTGCCGTCTGGTGCGTGAATCCTCACGCGTCACCGCGTTTCGCTTGGGACCTGGGGGATTAAACCCGGAAGATGGCCGCCGTATCGCGTTTCATATCCGCTTTAACCGTGCGTCGTCGCTGTTTGCCCGCTGCTGGCTGTTGGTTGAGGGGGAAACGGAGACCTGGGTGATCAACGAACTGGCGCGTCAGTGTGGACACCATTTCGACGCCGAAGGGATCAAAGTCATTGAGTTTGCCCAGTCGGGATTAAAACCGCTGATCAAATTTGCCCGCCGGATGGGGATCGAATGGCATGTGCTGGTGGATGGCGATGAGGCCGGGAAAAAATATGCCAGTACCGTACGCGGTTTGCTGAACAACAACCGGGAAGAGGAGCGGGAGCACCTCACGGAATTACCGGCGATGGATATGGAACACTTTATGTATCGTCAGGGGTTTGACGATGTGTTTCACCGCGTGGCCATGATCCCGCCGGGCGTGCCGATGAATATGCGACGGGTGATCGCCAAAGCGATACATCGCTCATCGAAGCCGGATCTGGCTATTGAAGTGTCGGCGGAAGCAGGACGGAGAGGGGTCGAGGCGGTGCCGACATTACTGCGTAAAATGTTCTCCCGCGTGCTGTGGCTGGCACGCGGGAAAGCCGACTAGCGGCGGGTTGCCTGATTGATCTGCTCGATCAGGCTATCCAGCAGTTCATAGCGGCGACGGTATTCAGAGCGTTTTTTGCTCGCGATCTCTTCCATCGGTTTGCGCGCCATCTCGAGCGGTAGCTGGAAGTGACCGCTCGCCAGCGGTTCGCCACTCATTGAGCGCCAGAAACTGTCGTAATCCGCCAGCAGCTTGCCCTCTTTTTTCTTACGATAGCGCCAGCTGCGATAGATATGCGTGGCGTTGCTGACGGCCAAAATCTGCTCCACCGGGAACGCGGTGCCCAGCGTCATGGCGGCTTCCACCAGCAGACGTTTCGGGAACAGGCCATGACAGGCTTTGGTTGCACCCTGGATCAGCTCGTGAGGCACAAAAGCTTTTGCTCCTTGCAGGCCGCCGATAAACAGGGTGGTTTTCCCGTCGAGCTGACACAGGGTGAAGGTCATCTCGGCCAGCACCGTATTCTGGTGATCGCAGAAGGCCAGCGTCGCTTCGCCCTCTTTATCGAGGAACGCATCGGCACACAGGCGGATCGTAAACTGGCGTTCGTCTTTGCCGGTCAGCGTTAACAGGGTGACACCTTGTTTTGATAAATACCCGTTCATCAGCGATGCCGGAAGGGTTTTGCTCATGGTCTGGTAGTGCCAGTTCAGCGCCTCGAGCGCGCGCTGACGGCTCATGTCAACAGAGAGCCATGGGCGGTGCAGACGGCACGGCAGCCCAGGCTGTACTTTCAACATTTGCATTAAACGCGGTTGTTTTGCCAGGCTTGCCAGCAGGCGGGCGGTGCTGAACGGTGCCGCCAGCGAACGCAGCATGAATTTACGCCGATAGGAGGGGTTCTGCCACGCAAGCCCCGGTGTTAATTCGCCTGATGCAAGGCTCTGGAAAAGCTGCCAGCCTGATTTTGGCTGCGACGGCTGTGAAGAAGGTAGATCGGCGATGGAAGACATGATTATTCCTGGCTTCTGGATGAGATCTCTATTTCAGCAGCCATTTAATCAACATCTCGTCAACAAATGAGGTGAGAGATAAAAAAACGGGGGTTTCGTTGAGGAACAGTTTAGATAGAATCGACATTTATAATTGCCAGAACATTTATTTGGAATATTTATGAATCTCAAGGGAAAACGCAGGAAGCTGTTTTTACTGTTGGCCGTCGTCGTGCTGGTGGGCGGATACTGGCTGTGGCAGGTCCTCAACGCACCTGTGCCGCAGTACCAGACGCTGATTGTGCGGCCGGGCGAGCTGCAACAAAGCGTGCTGGCAACCGGTAAGCTGGATGCTCTGCGAAAAGTCGACGTCGGCGCGCAGGTCAGCGGTCAGCTTAAAACGCTGTCGGTTGAGATTGGCGACAAAGTGAAAAAAGGTCAGCTGCTGGGGGTGATCGATCCTGAGCAGGCAGAAAACCAGATCCGCGAAGTAGAAGCAACGCTTATGGAATTACGCGCCCAGCGCAGCCAGGCCGAAGCCGAGCGCAAGCTGGCGCAGGTGACGCTTGGACGACAGCAAGCGCTGGCAAAAACGCAGGCCGTTTCCCGTCAGGATCTGGATACCGCGACGACGGAACTGGCGGTAAAACAGGCGCAGATTGGCACCATTGACGCGCAAATCAAACGCAATCAGGCCTCCCTTGATACGGCCAAAACTAACCTCGATTACACCCGTATCGTGGCACCGATGGCCGGGGAAGTGACGCAAATTACCACTCTGCAGGGCCAGACGGTTATCGCCGCTCAGCAGGCGCCGAACATCCTGACGCTGGCGGATATGGGCACCATGCTGGTAAAAGCGCAGGTTTCCGAGGCCGACGTCATCCATCTCAAGCCCGGCCAGAAAGCCTGGTTCACGGTGTTGGGCGATCCAAACACCCGCTATGAAGGCGTGCTGAAGGATATTCTGCCGACGCCGGAGAAGGTCAATGACGCGATTTTCTACTATGCCCGCTTTGAAGTGCCAAACCCGAAAGGCGTGCTGCGTCTGGATATGACCGCGCAGGTGCATATTCAGCTGACGGGCGTGAAAGATGTGCTGACCGTCCCGCTGGCGGCGCTGGGTGAACCGGCAGGTAACAACCGCTACAAAGTGAAAGTGCTGCGTAACGGCGAAACCCGCGAGCGCGAGGTGGAGATTGGCGAGCGTAATGATACGGACGTCGTGATCGTCAAAGGGCTCGAAGAGGGCGACGAAGTGGTGACGGGTGAAAGCCAGTCCGGGGCCACGAAATGACGGCACTGCTTGAACTGAACGATATCCGCCGCAGCTATCCTTCCGGGGAGGGGGCGGTGGAGGTGCTGAAGGGCATCACCCTGCGCGTCGAAGCCGGGGAGATGGTGGCGATCGTCGGGGCGTCCGGCTCCGGAAAATCCACCCTGATGAACATTCTCGGCTGCCTGGATAAACCAACCAGCGGCACCTATCGCGTGGCGGGGACGGATATTTCCACCCTCGACAGCGATGCGCTGGCCAAACTGCGTCGTGAACACTTCGGCTTTATTTTCCAGCGCTACCATCTGCTTTCGCATCTGACGGCGGCGCAAAACGTGGAAGTCCCGGCGGTGTATGCCGGTGTGGAACGCAAGAAGCGCCTTGAGCGTGCCCATGCGCTGCTGACGCGTCTGGGTCTGGCCGAACGTGTGGATTATCAGCCGTCGCAGCTCTCTGGCGGCCAGCAGCAGCGCGTGAGTATTGCCCGCGCGCTGATGAACGGCGGGCAGGTGATTCTGGCCGATGAACCGACGGGCGCGCTGGACAGCCATTCCGGGGAAGAGGTGATGGCGATCCTGCACCAACTACGCGATCAGGGGCATACGGTGATTATCGTCACCCACGACCCGCAGGTGGCGGCGCAGGCGGAGAGAATCATTGAAATTCACGACGGTGAGTTGATAAGCAACCCGCCGGCGAAGAAAAATCACGTCGGCGTGCAGAAAACGATCCTGCCGCCGCCGACAGGCTGGGGGCAGTTTGTCAGCGGATTCCGCGAGGCGTTAACCATGGCCTGGCTGGCGATGGTGGCGAACAAAATGCGCACATTGCTGACCATGCTCGGCATCATCATCGGCATTGCGTCGGTGGTGTCGATTGTGGTGGTAGGCGATGCGGCGAAACAGCTGGTGCTGGCGGATATCCGCGCCATCGGGACCAACACCATCGATGTCTATCCGGGTAAAGATTTTGGTGACGATGAACCGCAAAACCAGCAGGCGCTGAAGTATGACGATCTGGTGGCGCTGCAAAAACAGCCGTGGGTGAATTCGGCCACCCCAGCGGTATCGCAAAACCTGCGTCTGCGCTATGGCAATATCGACGTGGCGGCCAGCGCCAACGGCGTGAGCGGCGACTATTTTAACGTCTACGGGATGACCTTCAGCCAGGGCGCAACCTTTAACGCAGAGCAGCTTGCAGGTCGCGCGCAGGTGGTGGTGCTGGACGATAACTCGCGTCGTCAGCTGTTCCCGAATAAAACCAACGTCGTCGGTGAAGTGATTCTGGTCGGTAATATGCCCGCGACGGTGATTGGCGTGGCGGAGGAGAAACAGTCGATGTTTGGCAGCAGTAAAATCCTGCGCGTCTGGCTGCCGTACACCACCATTTCCGGACGTATCATGGGGCAGTCGTGGCTTAACTCCATCACCGTGCGGGTGAAAGAGGGTTACGACAGCACTCAGGCCGAACAGCAGATCGAACGACTGCTCACCCTGCGCCACGGGAAGAAAGATTTCTTCACCTGGAATATGGACGGCGTCTTGAAAACGGCGGAAAAGACCACACGTACTCTTCAGATGTTCCTGACGCTAGTGGCGGTGATTTCGCTGGTTGTCGGTGGGATTGGGGTGATGAATATCATGCTGGTGTCGGTGACGGAGCGCACGCGCGAGATTGGCATCCGCATGGCGGTTGGCGCGCGGGCAAGCGATGTGCTGCAACAGTTTCTGATTGAAGCGGTGCTGGTTTGCCTGGTGGGCGGTGCGTTTGGTATCACGCTTTCGATGCTGATCGCCTTTACGTTGCAGCTGTTTTTACCGGGCTGGGAGATCGGTTTCTCACCCTTTGCGCTGTTGACGGCATTTTTATGTTCGACGGCGACGGGTGTGCTGTTTGGCTGGTTACCGGCGCGCAATGCGGCGCGGCTCGATCCGGTGGATGCGTTGGCTCGCGAGTGAGTTTTACCGGGTTACGCGCCGTCGCGCGACCGGTGCTGGAAATAAAAATGCCAGCCGATCGGGCTGGCATTTTGCCGACAGGATGTACACAATGAATCAGAGGGCTAAGCGACTACTTCTGCTTCAATGGGCACAATGACACTGGCATGATTGCCTTTTGGCCCCTGGTGAACATCAAACCGAACCGACTGTCCGGCTTTTAGTGTTCTGTATCCATCCATCTGAATGGTGGAATAGTGAGCGAAGATATCTTCGCCGCCGCCTTCAGGGCAGATGAACCCGAACCCTTTGGCGTTGTTGAACCACTTAACAGTACCCATTTCCATGCTTCGACATCCTTCGTATATCTTATTAAGTAAGATGGAATGAACCGGTGGTGGAGTGGGGGCTGTTCAAAACCTCGCCAACTCACGCTTGTACAATTTAGATAAACCAGCCTTATCGTCAAGTGTCAGGCGCTGGAGTTGGGACAATAATCAACCAAAATTTGAAGCAGTTAACGCTATTGACGGGAATGTGACAGACATCGCGGATGGCAGTAATAGATGTTTGTTATCTGATATCTGAGGTAGATTCAGAATATGTATCAATGCCTGTCAGCGAAAAATGTTCTGCCGGAAACCGTAACCGATGATGACGACTGACAATGGGTAAGACGAACGACTGGCTGGATTTTGACCAGCTGGCGGAAGACAAAGTGCGCGACGCGCTAAAACCGCCATCTATGTATAAAGTTATGTTAATGAACGATGATTACACGCCGATGGAATTTGTTATTGACGTGCTACAAAAGTTCTTTTCTTATGATGTTGAACGTGCAACGCAATTGATGCTCACCGTTCACTATCGCGGCAAAGCCATCTGCGGCATTTTTACTGCCGAAGTAGCCGAAACCAAAGTGGCGATGGTGAACGAGTATGCAAGGGAGAACGAGCATCCGTTGCTGTGTACGCTGGAAAAAGCCTGAAAAGGCATAAAATTGGGGGAGGTGCCTATGCTCAATCAAGAACTGGAACTCAGTTTAAACATGGCTTTCGCCAGAGCGCGTGAGCACCGTCATGAGTTTATGACCGTTGAGCACCTGCTGCTTGCACTGCTCAGCAACCCATCCGCCCGCGAAGCGCTGGAAGCCTGCTCCGTGGACCTGGTGGCGTTACGTCAGGAACTCGAAGCCTTCATCGAACAAACGACACCGGTGCTGCCCGTCAGCGAAGAGGAGCGCGACACTCAGCCGACGCTCAGCTTCCAGCGCGTGCTGCAGCGTGCGGTGTTCCACGTCCAGTCCTCTGGCCGTAGCGAAGTGACTGGCGCAAATGTGCTGGTTGCCATCTTTAGCGAGCAGGAGTCACAAGCTGCGTACCTGCTGCGTAAACACGAAGTCAGCCGACTCGACGTGGTGAACTTTATCTCTCACGGAACGCGAAAAGACGAGCCGAATCAGGCGTCGGATTCCAGCAATCAGGTCAATAATAATGAAGAGCAAGCAGGCGGGGAGGATCGTATGGAAAACTTCACCACCAATCTTAACCAGCTTGCTCGCGTCGGTGGGATCGACCCACTGATTGGCCGCGATAAAGAGCTGGAACGCGCGATTCAGGTCCTGTGCCGTCGCCGTAAGAACAACCCGCTGCTGGTGGGGGAATCGGGCGTGGGTAAAACCGCGATTGCTGAAGGGCTGGCCTGGCGTATTGTGCAGGGCGATGTTCCGGAAGTGATGGCCGATTGCACCATCTACTCGCTGGATATCGGTTCTCTGCTGGCGGGCACGAAATATCGCGGTGATTTCGAAAAACGCTTCAAAGCCTTGCTGAAACAGCTGGAGCAAGACACCAGCAGCATCCTGTTTATCGATGAAATTCACACCATCATCGGCGCAGGTGCGGCGTCTGGCGGCCAGGTGGATGCGGCTAATCTGATCAAACCGCTGCTCTCGAGCGGCAAGATCCGCGTGATGGGGTCGACCACCTATCAGGAATTCAGCAATATCTTCGAGAAAGACCGTGCGCTGGCGCGCCGCTTCCAGAAAATTGATATTACTGAGCCGTCCGTTGAGGAAACGGTGCAGATTATCAACGGCCTGAAACCGAAGTACGAAGCGCACCACGACGTGCGTTACACCGCCAAAGCGGTGCGTGCGGCGGTAGAGCTGGCGGTGAAGTACATCAACGACCGTCATCTGCCGGATAAAGCGATTGACGTGATCGACGAAGCGGGCGCGCGTGCGCGTCTGATGCCGGCCAGCAAACGCAAGAAAACCGTCAATGTGGCGGACATTGAATCCGTGGTAGCTCGCATCGCGCGTATCCCTGAGAAGAGTGTCTCTCAGAGCGACCGCGATACCCTGAGAAACCTCGGCGACCGCCTGAAAATGCTGGTCTTTGGCCAGGATAAAGCCATTGAGGCCTTAACCGAAGCCATCAAGATGGCTCGCGCCGGGCTGGGACACGACCATAAACCGGTCGGCTCTTTCCTGTTTGCCGGTCCAACCGGTGTCGGGAAAACCGAGGTAACGGTGCAGCTGTCTAAAGCGTTGGGCATTGAGCTGCTGCGCTTTGATATGTCCGAGTACATGGAACGCCACACCGTCAGCCGTTTGATTGGTGCGCCTCCAGGATACGTGGGCTTTGACCAGGGCGGCCTGCTCACCGATGCGGTGATCAAGCATCCGCACGCGGTTCTGCTGCTCGATGAGATCGAGAAAGCGCACCCGGACGTGTTCAATATCCTGCTTCAGGTGATGGACAACGGGACGCTGACCGACAACAACGGGCGCAAAGCGGACTTCCGCAACGTGGTGCTGGTGATGACTACCAACGCCGGTGTGCGCGAAACGGAACGAAAATCTATCGGCCTGATCCACCAGGATAACAGCACCGATGCGATGGAAGAGATCAAGAAGATCTTTACGCCAGAGTTCCGTAACCGTCTGGACAACATTATCTGGTTCGATCACTTGTCTACCGAGGTGATCCATCAGGTGGTGGACAAGTTCATCGTCGAGCTGCAGGTCCAGCTGGATCAGAAAGGCGTATCGCTGGAAGTGAGCCAGGAGGCCCGCAACTGGCTGGCCGAGAAAGGCTACGACCGTGCGATGGGCGCACGTCCGATGGCGCGAGCCATTCAGGACAACCTGAAAAAACCGCTGGCCAACGAACTGCTGTTTGGTTCGCTGGTGGATGGCGGCCAAGTGACCGTGGCGCTGGATCAGGCGAAAGGGGAGTTGACGTACGACTTCCAGAGTGCACAGAAGCATAAGCCAGAAGCGGCACACTGAGTTATATCGCGTAAATAAAAGCCGGGTGAAAGCCCGGTTTTTTTATGCCTGTCATTTACGGGAGGACGCATGTTGGACGCGTCAGGCTGTCACATGTGACCGGTTCGGATATAACGCAGGTGGTGGTGAGGTCTCTGACGGTAATAGATTTTCGGCCTGGCGCGGTATATAGCGGAAATAAAAAAGGCCGGGGATTCCCCGACCTTTTTAAATATCTCTACGCCTTTACTGGCGAAAACAATTAGCGACTACGGAAGACAATGCGGCCTTTGCTCAGGTCGTACGGGGTCAGCTCAACAGTCACTTTGTCGCCCGTCAGGATACGGATGTAGTTCTTGCGCATTTTACCGGAGATGTGCGCGGTTACCACGTGACCGTTTTCCAGTTCTACGCGGAACATGGTGTTAGGTAACGTATCAAGTACGGTACCCTGCATTTCAATATTGTCTTCTTTGGCCATCTAATCCTCTGGGGTATCACTACCAAGTTTTGAACCGGCAAGATAATGCCGAAATTCATCAATTAAGTAAAGAATTGCGCGTTTAAAACGCAACAAAACAGTTTCGGCGTATTGCCCAGTCGTCACGGTATAACCGTACGAGAAGCGCATTCGTAAAGGGGAGGCGACAGGATAAACGCAAGGACGTTATCTGGTGCGAAGGATTCCCAAACGGCGGCGGGGCAACAGGCTGAACCTACTCTGCGGCACCAATTATAACACTCCTCATCAGAAATGGGCGGAAAACATTTATGACTGAGAGATAAAGAGCGTTCTGGGAACCCAAAAGTTCTGTGGCAGCTTCTGCAAACGCATGGCATCCAGCTGTTCCAGATAATGTCGACGTGATATTTCAACGGCGCCCAGCGAGGCGGTGTGCTCGTTCAGCACCTGACAATCGACCAGTTGACCACCGCGCAGAGAGAACTCCTGGCAAAAGACCAGCAGGGCCGTTTTGGAAGCGTTAATGGCGCGGCTGAACATCGACTCACCGCAAAACAAGGTGCCTTGCGCCACGCCGTACATCCCGCCAACCAGCGTCTCGTTTTCCCACACTTCGATGGAGTGGGCGTGGCCCAGTTCGTGTAAGCGGTGATAAGCGTCGATAATGTCGTGTGTGATCCAGGTGCCTTCATGACGATCGCGGGCGCACCCTTCGATCACCTGCCCGAACGCGTGATTGAGCGTCACCCGATATGGGGATTTCGCATGGAAGCGCTTCATGCTGCGGCTCAGGTGAAACTGCGCGGGCAACAGCACTGCGCGAGGATCGGGCGACCACCAAAGAATCGGATCGCCGGGTGAGAACCACGGAAAAATGCCGCGCTGATAGGCCATCAGCAGACGCGCCGGGCTTAAATCACCGCCAAGCGCCAGTAGCCCATTGGGTTCACGTAGCGCTCCCTCTGGCGAAGGGAACGCAATATTATGACGAGAAAGCTGGACCAGGCGCATGACTGCGAAACTCCAATACGCGAGTTAGGATCGGTTCAAATATAGTCTACAGACGTTGTTTAAACTGGTAATAGCGACCCTGTTTCGCCAACAGCTCTGCGTGACTACCTTGCTCAATAATTTGCCCGTTGTCCATTACAATTATTTGGTCAAAATTCGCCAGTCCGCGCAGGCGGTGCGTCACCATCAGCACGGTTTTGTTTTTCATGACTTGCGCCAGTAAATCAAGGATTTGGCTTTCGGTTGTGGCGTCCAGACCTTCCGTCGGTTCATCCAGTAACATCAGCGGTGCGTCATGCAACAGAGCACGTGCTACCGCCAGACGACGTAACTCTCCACCCGAAAGCTGACGACCTCCTTCTCCGAGCCAGCTGTTTAGGCCGTCATCTTCGATCAGTTTTTGCAGGCCGACCTGTTCCAGCACGGCGCTTAAGTCCCTGTCAGAGGCTTGCGGCGACGCCAGCAGCAGGTTATCGCGCAGCGTGGCGCTAAACAGATGCACGCGCTGCGGAACTACGCTGACAGCCTTACGCAGGGCGGGCTCGCTAAATTCCGTAAGAGGTGTGTCGTTAAAGCGAATTTCGCCCCGACTCGGGTCCCAGGCGCGGGTCAGTAATTGCAGCAGTGTCGATTTACCGCAGCCGGTTCTGCCGAGCACGGCGACGTGCTTGCCGGCCGCAACTGTCAGGCTGATGCCATCGAGCGCGTTTTGCGCCTGCCCGTCGTAGGCAAACGTCACGTCTTTCAGCTGCAGCCCCACGGACTGAGGAGCCGCATCGTGCTGTGCGGTGAACGCCACTTCCGGTTTCTGTTCGGTAATCTGGGTAATGCGTACCGCCGAGGCAATCACCTGGCCGAGGTGCTGGAACGCGCCGGTTACCGGCGCGAGTGCTTCAAACGCTGCCAGCGCACAGAAGACAAACAGGGCGATCAGCGCACCGGGCTGCGTATTTCCGCCCACGCCGCCTGATGCCATCCACAGCATCGCAATCACCGCAACACCGCCGATTAACATCATCACCGCCTGGGACAGCGCCGTCAGCTCGGACTGTCGGCGCTGGGCTTCGTGCCAGCTCAGCTCCGTGCTTTCCATCTGAGCGCGGTAGCGGCGGCTGGCGCCGAAAATCGTCAGTTCTGCCTGGCCTTGCAGCCAGGATGTGATCTGCTGGCGGTAGTCGCCGCGCAGACGAGTCAGATTTTCACCCGTGGATTTCCCCGCACGATAAAACAGCGGCGGCAGCAGGAGCAGCGTGAGCAGCATAATGCCGCCTAGGGTGAGGGCGATAGGCACGTCGAGCACACAAAGGCCCAGCGTGACGGTCACGATCACCACAAACGCGCCAACCAGCGGGGAGATCACGCGCAGATAGAGATGATCCAGCGTATCGACATCGGCCACCACGCGGTTCAGCAGTTCACCCTGACGAAAACGCGCCAGCCCGGCAGGGGAGAGGGGCAGAAGTTTGCTGAAGGTGAAAATACGCAGGTGTTGCAGAACGCGGAAGGTGGCATCGTGGCTGACCAGACGCTCAAAATAGCGCCCGGCGGTACGGGCAATCGCAGTGCCGCGCACGCCCGCAGCGGGCAGCATGTAGTTAAAACTGTAGAGCCCGGCAACGCCCGCGACGGCAGAAGCCGACAGGAACCAGCCAGAGAGTGTTAATAATCCGATACTGGCCAGCAGGGTGACGATAGCCAGCACAATGCCCAGCGTCAGCATCCATTTATGGCGTTTATACAATGCGAGGTACGGCAGCAGGGCGCGCATTAAATATCCTCCTGACGATTAGCCAGCAGAGAGGCAAATGGCCCCTGCGCGGCGGCGAGCGTGGCGTAATCACCTTGTTCGACAATACGTCCGTTTTCCATGACCCAAATCTGATCCCAGTCGGCAATACCTTCTAGCTGGTGCGTGACCATCAGCGTCGTTTGCTGGCGAGAGGCATCATTCAGCGCCTGCATGACGCGCTGTTCACTGTGGGCGTCAAGGCTTGCGGCAGGTTCGTCGAGCAGCATTAACTGGCTTGGATTCAGTAATGCGCGCGCCACGGCGATACGCTGGGCCTGGCCGACGGAGAGTCCTGCTGCCTGATCGCCGACAACAGTGTCGACGCCGTTTGGCAGCAGCGGCAGAAACTCGCTGACCCAGGCGCGGTCGAGCACCGATTGCAGCTCATCTTCCCGGGCGTCGGGGCGGGCCAGCAGGACGTTTTCGCGAAGCGTCGCGGCTGGCAGCTGTGGGTTTTGTCCCACCCAGCTCAGTTGCCTACGCCAGGCATCAGGCTCAAGCGAGCGCAGTTCCGTTCCGTTGATCTGCAGCGAGCCGGTATACGCCATAAAGCCGGATAACGTATTCAGCAACGAGCTTTTACCCGAGCCGCTGATGCCAACCAGCACCACGCGCTGGCCCGCAGAGAGTGTAAAGTTGAGCGGCCCGGCCAATACTTTGCCTTCCGGCGACAGGATAGAAAAATCTTCGGCGTGAACGGTGATCGGCTCTTTGCTGTTGAGCGTGATATCTCCACGCTCCGGGTGTGCCAGCGGCGTTTCAAGGAAGGTTTTCAGGCTGTCAGCCGCGCCCACGGCCTGCGCTTTGGCGTGATAAAACGTCCCCAGATCGCGCAGCGGCTGGAAGAACTCAGGCGCCAGGATCAGGGCGAGGAAACCGGCAGACAACGTTACCGCGGTGCCGTAGTGGCCAAAATCCAGCGCGCCAAGGTAGGAGAACCCAAAGTAAACCGCGACCAGCGCAATGGACAGCGAGGTGAAGAACTCCAGCACGCCGGAGGAGAGGAACGCCAGACGCAGCACTTCCATGGTGCGCTGACGGAAGTCCTGTGAGGCGAGACGGATATTATCGATTTCGGCTTCGCCACGACCAAAGACGCGCAATGTCTCCATTCCGCGCAGGCGGTCGAGGAAATGCCCGCTCAGGCGACCCAGCGCGAGGAAGTTACGGCGGTTGGCATCTGCCGCGCCCATGCCGACCATCGCCATGAACATCGGGATCAGCGGCGCGGTGCCGAGCAGAATCAACGCCGCTACCCAGTTAGAGGGGAAAATCGCGAGCACGATCAGCAGCGGAACACAGACTGCCAGCGCCATCTGGGGCAGATAGCGGGCGTAATAGTCGTGCATATCGTCGATCTGCTCAAGGATCAGTGTCGCCCAGCTACCGGCTGGTTTGCCCTGAATCCAGGCCGGGCCTGCTTCCTGGAGACGATCCAGAACCTTACGGCGGATTTCGTAGCGAATATTTTGTCCGGCGTGGAAGCCCACTCGCTCGCGCAGCCAGACCACCCAGGCGCGAAGAACAAAGACCAGCACCAGCACGACAAATGGCATCAATAATGCCTCGCGCGGAATGTTCTCCATAATCATATGGTTAAGAATGCGGGCCAGCAGCCATGCCTGGGCAACAATCAACAAACCGCTGATAAGACCCAAAAGACGGGAAATAGTCAGCCAGCGGCGGGAAATAACGCTTTGCTGTTTAAGCCAGCGAGTTAACTCTTGTTGACGGGTTTTTTCCATTACGCGCTTTGCAGGTGAGTTATAAGAAATTAGACAACCGCATGTTACACGTGGGAAAAAATAAAGGCGACCAGTGGCCGCCTTTATTTACGTTTGTTACTGACTTGTAAAGATTATTTACTTAATTCAGCCAGCCCATCCAGGTAGCGTTCCGCATCCAGTGCAGCCATACAGCCGGTGCCTGCGGAGGTGATTGCCTGACGGTAAATATGGTCCATCACGTCGCCTGCGGCGAAGACGCCTGGGATGCTGGTCTGGGTCGCGTTGCCGTGAATACCAGACTGCACTTTGATGTAGCCGTTTTCCAGCTCCAGCTGACCGTCGAAGATAGCGGTGTTAGGGCTGTGGCCAATAGCCACAAACAGACCTGCCACTTCCAGAGACTCAATGTTGTCGCTGTTTTGCGTATCACGCAGACGCAGGCCAGCAACGCCCATCTGATCGCCAGTGACTTCTTCCAGCGTGCGGTGGGTGTGCAGCACGATGTTGCCGCTCTCCACTTTATCCATCAAACGTTTGATGAGGATTTTTTCCGCGCGGAAGGTGTCACGACGGTGGATCAGATGCACTTCAGAGGCAATATTTGCCAGATAAAGCGCTTCTTCAACCGCGGTGTTACCGCCACCGATCACCGCCACTTTCTGGTTACGATAGAAGAAGCCGTCGCAGGTGGCACAGGCAGAGACGCCACGGCCTTTGAACGCCTCTTCGGACGGCAGACCGAGATAACGCGCGGACGCACCGGTTGCGATAATCAACGCATCGCAGGTGTACTCGCCGCTGTCGCCCGTTAGACGGAACGGACGGTTTTGCAGATCAACCTTGTTGATGTGATCAAACAGAATTTCGGTTTCGAATTTGATGGCATGCTCGTGCATACGTTCCATCAGCAGCGGCCCGGTCAGGTCGTTCGGATCGCCTGGCCAGTTTTCCACTTCAGTTGTGGTGGTCAACTGACCGCCTTTTTCCATGCCGGTGATTAACACCGGGTGCAGGTTAGCGCGTGCAGCATAGACCGCTGCGGTGTATCCCGCAGGTCCAGAACCAAGGATTAGCAGCTTACTGTGTTTAGCCGTGCCCATGAGATCCCCATTGTTGTTGGCAGACATTTGCTCGGATTGTAGGGAATTTGTTGCCTTAAAAAAAGAGCACAGCAATTTTGTAAACGATTTGTGTAATAGCCGGGGACGATGAGGCGGCCTTTTTGGGCGTAATAACATCACACTATCGGTGAAAAACGGTCGTTTATACGGCGTCAGAATGAGGATTAATACCCGGTCGCAATGAATAACTGGCATGTTGTACTAAAAAACGATGTTTTGCTTTGACAATCCCCTGCGCTTTTGCGAAAACATTGAAGGAAGAAAAAAAAGCCGCGCTAACGTTGTGTCGCATAGACATGCACGGAAACGCCATTTTTACCGGGTCAGTGAAATCTACGCATGGTGTGGACAGATGCCATGCGTGATGTCGGTGACAGCCTTCTGGCAACGGTCTTCTCACCGTAGAACCCGAATCTGCATCGCGTACAAACTATAAAAGGCGATGTGATAAGCAACGGGTACAGGCTCTGAACAGTGATGTGCACAGGGTCCAGGCAGGAGTAGGGAAGGAATACAGAGAGACAATAATAATGGTAGATAGCAAGAAGCGCCCTGGCAAAGATCTCGACCGTATCGATCGTAACATTCTGAATGAATTGCAAAAGGATGGGCGTATTTCCAACGTCGAGCTTTCAAAACGTGTGGGACTTTCTCCGACGCCATGCCTTGAGCGTGTGCGCCGACTGGAAAGACAGGGTTTTATTCAGGGCTATACGGCTCTGTTGAACCCGCATTATCTGGATGCCTCACTTCTGGTATTTGTTGAGATTACTCTGAATCGTGGCGCGCCGGATGTGTTTGAGCAATTTAACACCGCAGTGCAAAAACTTGAAGAAATTCAAGAGTGTCATCTGGTTTCTGGTGATTTCGACTACCTATTGAAGACCCGTGTACCGGACATGTCAGCCTATCGTAAACTGCTGGGTGAAACCCTGCTGCGACTGCCTGGCGTGAATGACACCCGCACTTACGTGGTGATGGAAGAGGTCAAACAGAGCAATCGTCTGGTTATTAAGACGCGCTAATACGGAACAGGTGCAAAATCAGCGTAATTTGATTACACTCCTGTTAATCCATACAGCAACAGTGCCGGGTATCCCGGCGCTGTTGTCCGTTTTAGCAAACAGGCAGGAAATGCCTGGTACCTGGAGAGCCTTTTTTGAGCCAGGAATATACTGAAGACAAAGAAGTCACGTTAACGAAGTTAAGCAGCGGGCGCCGACTCCTTGAGGCGTTACTGATTCTTGTTGCCCTTTTTGCCGTCTGGTTGATGGCCGCCTTACTCAGTTTCAATCCTTCCGATCCCAGCTGGTCACAAACGGCATGGCATGAACCGATCCATAATTTGGGCGGGGTGCCTGGCGCATGGCTGGCGGACACGCTGTTCTTCGTGTTTGGCGTGATGGCCTACACCATTCCGATCATTATTGTCGGCGGGTGCTGGTTTGCCTGGCGTCATCGTCAGAACGAAGAGTACATCGACTATTTTGCCGTTTCGCTGCGGTTGATTGGCGCGCTGGCGCTCATCCTCACGTCCTGTGGGCTGGCCGCGATTAACGCCGATGATATCTGGTATTTCGCCTCCGGTGGCGTGATTGGCAGCCTGCTGAGCACGGCGCTCAAGCCTATGCTTCACAGCAGTGGTGGCACCATTACGCTGCTCTGTATTTGGGCTGCCGGGCTTACCCTCTTTACCGGCTGGTCGTGGGTGAGCATCGCCGAGAAACTTGGCGGCTTTATCCTCAATATTCTGACTTTCGCCAGTAATCGCACCCGTCGTGATGACACCTGGGTGGATGAAGAAGAATACGAAGATGACGACTATGAAGAAGAGACGTCATCCGCTAATCGTACTGAATCTCGCCGTACGCGCATTATGCGTGGTGCGCTGGCGCGTCGTAAACGCATCGCAGACAAATTCACCAATCCTGTGGCGCGTAAAACGGACGCTGCACTCTTCTCCGGCAAGCGCATGGATGATGACGAGCAGATCTCCTATAGCGCGGGCGGGGTTGCTGCCGATCCGGATGACGTGCTGTTCTCCGGCAATCGGGCGACGCCGGGTGATTTCGATGAATACGATCCGCTGTTAAACGGTCATTCCGTTACGGCACCTGTTGCCGCTGCGGCTGTTGCGACGACGGCTGCGCAAGCCTATGCCGCACCTGTCGAAGCTGTCATGCCTGCTGCGCCGGTGCAGACACCCGAGCCTGCAATGCAACAGCCTGTAGTCGACTGGCAAACGGCGCCAGGCGTTCACACGCCAGAACCGACCATTGCCCCTGAGCCAGAAAGCTACGTGCCTGTTCAGCCGCAAGAAGTACAGCCGCAAGAACAGTGGCAGCAGCCGTATCAGCCGGAGCCGGTTTACGAACCAGAAACTTATCCGCAGTCTGCTGAGCCTCAGGTTCAGACTTACCAGGAATACACGCCTGAGCCCGTCGTCGAGCCGCAGGTTGAAGTGGAAGAGGTCAAACCGGCCCGTCCACCGATGTACTATTTTGAAGAAGTGGAAGAGAAGCGTGCCCGTGAACGCGAGCAGCTTGCGGCCTGGTATCAGCCTGTGCCGGAGCCAGTGAGTGAGCCTGTTGTCACGCCTTCTGCGTCGCCTGCGTCCTTAAGTACACCCGATCTCGACCCGACCGCATCCGTGGCACCTGTTGCGGCTGGTATTAAGCAAGCGACTGCCTCTGCGGCAGCGACAGCTGCGGCCGCCGCGCCAGTGTTCAGTCTGGCAACGGGCGGTGCGCCGCGTCCGCAGGTTAAAGAGGGTATCGGTCCGCAGTTGCCACGTCCAAATCGCGTGCGCGTTCCGACCCGTCGCGAGCTGGCGTCCTACGGGATTAAACTGCCTTCCCAGCGTATGGCTGAGGAAAAAGCGCGCGATCCTGATGACATGGATGATGTCGACGAAATGCAGCAGAACGAACTGGCCCGCCAGTTTGCTGCTCAGCAACATCAGCGCTACGGCGAAGAGTATCAGCCGGGTGTTCAGGACGACGAAGATGATGCCGCCGAAGCGGAGCTGGCTCGTCAGTTTGCCGCCTCGCAGGAGCAGCGTTACTCTGGCGAACAGCCAGCCAATGCGAATCCTTTCTCTCTGTCAGATTTTGAATTCTCACCAATGAAAGATCTGGTGGATGACACGCCGAGTGAACCGCTGTTTACGCCGAGTGTTATGCCGGAAGCTGAACCGCCGCGTCAGCACTATGCGCCTGCTCAGCCTGCGCACGTTCCACAACCTGCCGCTCCACAGCAATATGCGCAACCACAGCAGCCCGTTGCTGCACCACCGCAATATGCACAACCGCAGCAGCCCGTTGCTGCACCACCGCAATACGCGCAACCACAGCAGCCCGTTGCTGCACCACCGCAATATGCGCAGCCGCAGCAGCCCGTTGCTGCACCACCGCAATATGCACAACCGCAGCAACCTGTCGCACAGCCGCAGGAGAGCCTGATTCACCCGCTGCTGATGCGCAATGGTGACAGCCGTCCTGTGCAACGACCGACTACGCCGCTGCCGTCGCTGGATCTCTTAACCTCTCCGCCGACGGAAGTTGAGCCGGTGGATACCTTCGCGCTGGAGCAAATGGCGCGTCTGGTTGAAACGCGTCTGGCCGATTTCCGTATCAAAGCGGATGTTGTGAACTACTCACCAGGCCCGGTCATTACGCGCTTCGAGCTAAACCTGGCGCCTGGTGTTAAAGCGGCACGTATTTCTAACCTGTCACGCGATCTGGCACGCTCACTGTCAACCGTGGCTGTGCGTGTGGTAGAAGTCATTCCAGGCAAGCCTTACGTGGGCCTGGAACTGCCGAACAAGAAACGCCATACCGTTTATCTGCGCGAAGTGCTGGATAACGCCAAGTTCCGCGATAATCCGTCGCCACTCACCGTGGTACTGGGCAAAGATATCGCGGGCGAGCCTGTGGTGGCCGATCTGGCGAAAATGCCGCATCTGCTGGTTGCAGGGACCACGGGTTCCGGTAAATCCGTGGGTGTAAACGCCATGATCCTGAGCATGCTGTACAAAGCGCAGCCGGAAGATGTGCGTTTCATCATGATCGACCCGAAAATGCTGGAACTGTCTGTCTATGAAGGCATTCCGCATCTGCTCACAGAAGTTGTGACCGATATGAAAGATGCCGCCAACGCACTGCGCTGGAGCGTCAATGAGATGGAACGCCGCTACAAGCTGATGTCGGCTCTGGGTGTGCGTAATCTTGCCGGTTATAACGATAAAATTGCTGAAGCTGCGCGCATGGGTCGTCCGATCCCGGACCCATACTGGAAGCCGGGCGACAGCATGGATGCCCAGCATCCGGTTCTGGAAAAACTGCCGTATATTGTGGTGCTGGTGGATGAATTCGCCGACCTGATGATGACCGTGGGCAAGAAAGTGGAAGAGCTGATCGCCCGACTGGCGCAGAAAGCGCGTGCGGCAGGTATTCACTTGGTGCTCGCGACGCAGCGTCCATCCGTTGATGTCATTACCGGTCTGATTAAAGCTAACATTCCAACGCGTATCGCTTTCACCGTTTCGAGCAAAATCGACTCCCGTACCATCCTCGATCAGGCCGGTGCAGAATCGCTGCTTGGCATGGGTGATATGCTCTTTTCCGGCCCTAACTCCACGACGCCAGTGCGTGTTCACGGTGCTTTCGTGCGCGACCAGGAAGTCCACGCCGTGGTTCAGGACTGGAAAGCGCGCGGTCGTCCTCAGTACATTGACGGCATCACCTCTGAAAGTGAAAGCGAGAGCGGCGGTGGCGGTTTTGATGGTGCGGAAGAGTTGGACCCGTTATTCGACCAGGCAGTTAACTTTGTGACGGAAAAACGTAAAGCCTCGATCTCGGGCGTACAGCGTCAGTTCCGCATCGGTTACAACCGTGCCGCACGCATCATCGAACAGATGGAAGCGCAGGGCATTGTGAGCGAGCAGGGGCACAACGGTAACCGCGAAGTGCTGGCACCACCGCCGTTCGAGTAATCTGTCGCCGATTGCAAAGATGGGTAAATCAGCAAAAATTAAGCATTTTCTTCTGTCGCCTGCCTGCGGGCAGGTCCAGAATAGTGGACAGAACCCCATTCGGGGGATGACGAATTTTAAGGATTAATAATGAAAAAAATCGCAATCGTCGGAGCACTACTGACCAGCTTTGTTGCCAGCAGCGTCTGGGCTGATGCCGCAAGCGACCTTAAAAGCCGCCTGGATAAAGTCAGCAGCTTCCATGCCAGCTTCACACAGAAAGTGACGGATGGTAGCGGTAATGCGGTGCAGGAAGGTCAGGGCGATCTCTGGGTGAAACGTCCTAATCTGTTCAACTGGCACATGACGCAACCGGATGAAAGTATTCTGGTTTCCGATGGCAAAACCCTGTGGTTCTACAATCCGTTTGTGGAGCAGGCGACGGCAACGTTGCTGAAAGACGCGACCAGCAATACACCGTTCATGCTCATCGCCCGTAATCAGACCAGCGACTGGCAGCAGTACAACATTAAGCAGAATGGCGATGATTTTGTACTGACGCCGAAAGGCAATAACGGCAACCTCAAGCAGTTCACCATTAATGTGAGCAGCAACGGGACTATCAATCAATTCAGCGCCGTTGAGCAGGATGAGCAGCGCAGCAGCTACCAGCTCAAGTCTCAGCAAAATGGCGCTATTGACGCATCGAAATTTACCTTTACCCCGCCGCCGGGCGTAACGGTGGACGATCAACGCAATAAGTAAGAGGCGTGAGTGGGCAACCTGTCGCTCGATTTTTCTGACAATGCGTTTCAACCTCTGGCCGCGCGTATGCGGCCAGAAAATTTAGCGCAGTACATAGGCCAGCAGCACCTGCTGGCTTCCGGGAAACCGTTGCCGCGCGCTATCGAAGCCGGGCATCTGCACTCGATGATCCTCTGGGGGCCTCCCGGTACGGGTAAAACTACGCTGGCCGAAGTAATCGCTCGCTATGCAGATGCGGACGTGGAGCGCCTTTCTGCCGTCACGTCAGGCGTGAAAGAGATTCGCGAAGCCATTGAGCGCGCCCGTCAAAACCGCAATGCCGGTCGTCGTACGATCCTGTTTGTCGATGAAGTCCATCGTTTCAATAAGAGCCAGCAGGATGCGTTTCTGCCGCACATTGAAGATGGCACGATCTTTTTTATCGGTGCGACCACTGAAAACCCCTCTTTTGAACTCAACTCGGCGCTGCTGTCGCGTGCGCGCGTCTACCTGCTGAAATCGCTCACCACGGACGATATCGAGCAGGTACTGACTCAGGCGATGGAAGACAAATCGCGCGGCTACGGCGGACAGGATATCGTTCTGCCGGATGATACCCGTCGAGCGATTGCCGAACTGGTCAATGGCGATGCGCGCCGGGCGTTAAACACGCTGGAAATGATGGCCGATATGGCCGAGCTGGACGCATCCGGTAAGCGGGTGCTGAAGGCGGAGTTACTGACCGAAATTGCCGGAGAGCGCAGCGCGCGTTTCGACAACAAAGGCGATCGTTTTTACGATCTCATTTCGGCATTACACAAATCCGTACGAGGCAGTGCGCCAGATGCTGCGCTCTACTGGTATGCGCGCATTATTACCGCCGGTGGCGATCCGCTCTACGTCGCGCGCCGCTGTCTGGCGATTGCATCCGAAGATGTCGGTAATGCCGATCCGCGCGCCATGCAGGTGGCGATTTCTGCCTGGGACTGTTTTACCCGCGTAGGGCCGGCAGAGGGCGAGCGCGCCATTGCCCAGGCGATTGTCTATCTGGCCTGTGCGCCGAAAAGTAATGCTGTCTACACCGCGTTTAAAGCAGCGATGTCCGATGCTCGCGATCGGCCGGACTATGATGTGCCGGTACATCTGCGTAATGCGCCGACCAAACTGATGAAAGAGATGGGCTACGGCCAGGAATATCGCTATGCCCACGATGAGCCGAATGCCTATGCCGCCGGGGAGGAATATTTCCCGCAGGAAATGGCACAAACGCGCTATTATCGCCCGACTAACAGAGGTCTTGAAGGCAAGATTGGCGAAAAGCTCGCCTGGCTTACCGGACAGGATCAAAATAGCCCTATAAAACGCTACCGTTAGCGCGATCGTTGCGGTAATGTTGGCAATGTATCCCTGTGACCGCAGGCTGTGGTCACTTTTCCTCATTTAATTCGATAAGCACAGGATAAGCATGCTCGATCCCAATCTGCTGCGTAACGAGCCAGACGCAGTCGCTGAAAAACTGGCACGCCGGGGCTTTAAGCTGGATGTAGATAAGCTGCGCGCTCTTGAAGAGCGTCGTAAAGTTCTGCAGGTACAAACTGAAAATCTGCAGGCTGAGCGTAACTCTCGATCGAAATCCATCGGCCAGGCGAAAGCACGCGGGGAAGACATTGAGCCATTGCGTCTGGAAGTGAACAAACTGGGTGAAGAGCTGGATCAGGCGAAAGCTGAACTGGATGTTCTTCAGACCGAAATTCGTGATATCGCGCTGGCGATCCCGAACATTCCTGACGATAGCGTTCCTGTCGGCAAAGACGAAAATGATAACGTTGAAGTGAAACGCTGGGGTACCCCTCGTGAATTCGACTTCGATGTGCGCGATCATGTCACCCTCGGTGAAATGCACGCGGGTCTGGATTTTGCCGCTGCGGTGAAACTGACCGGTTCTCGCTTTGTGGTGATGAAAGGCCAGATCGCGCATCTGCACCGTGCGCTGGCGCAGTTCATGCTGGATCTGCACACCGAGCAGCATGGCTACAGCGAAACCTACGTTCCGTACCTGGTTAATCACGATACGCTGTACGGTACTGGCCAGTTGCCGAAATTTGCAGGCGATCTGTTCCACACCCGTCCGCTGGACGAAGAAGCAGACAGCAGCAACTATGCGTTGATCCCAACGGCTGAAGTGCCGCTGACCAACCTTGTTCGCGATGAGATCATCGACGAAGACGATCTGCCAATCAAACTGACTGCACACTCTCCGTGCTTCCGTTCTGAAGCGGGTTCCTACGGTCGTGATACTCGTGGTCTGATTCGTATGCACCAGTTCGACAAAGTCGAGATGGTTCAGATTGTTCGCCCGGAAGAGTCGATGGATGCGCTGGAAGAGATGACCGGCCATGCAGAGAAAGTGCTTGAGCTGCTGGGTCTGCCGTACCGTCGTATGGCGCTGTGCTCGGGTGATATGGGCTTTGGTGCCTGTAAAACCTACGACCTGGAAGTTTGGGTCCCTGCGCAGAACACCTACCGCGAAATCTCCTCCTGCTCTAACGTTTGGGATTTCCAGGCGCGTCGCATGCAGGCGCGTTGCCGCAGCAAATCTGACAAGAAAACCCGTCTGGTTCATACCCTGAACGGTTCTGGTCTGGCTGTGGGCCGTACGCTGGTTGCGGTGCTGGAAAACTACCAGCAGGCAGACGGCCGTATTGAGATCCCTGAAGTGCTGCGCCCGTACATGAAAGGCCAGCAGTACATCGGTTGATTTGCCCTAAAACAAAAAAGCGCCTGATGGCGCTTTTTTTATGCCTGCGTTTTGACTCCAGACAATAACTTATCCTCCTAAAGTAGTAATACTCACCTCACTCATTATTAGCATAAAAATCTAATAACGAATCAAATCGTTATATAAAAAACTATATAGCGGCGTGTGCCGCACCTTTATTTATTTGTGAGCAACCAAAGTGAGTTTCTATGAAAATCAAAGCGCCTGATGCTCTTCTGGCTGCCGAGGTGAGTCGTCGCGGGTTAGTCAAAACGACGGCGATTGGTGGCCTGGCCGTTGCCAGCAGCGCGTTCACTCTCCCTTTTTCACGGATGGCAACCGCGGCTGAAGCTATCGCGCCGCTGAGTGCCCCGGATAAAGTGGTCTGGAGCGCCTGTACCGTCAACTGTGGCAGCCGTTGCCCGCTGCGGATGCACGTTGTCGATGGTGAAATCAAATATGTCGAAACCGACAACACCGGGGATGATAACTACGAAGGGTTACATCAGGTTCGTGCCTGCCTGCGTGGTCGCTCGATGCGTCGTCGTGTTTACAATCCGGATCGCCTCAAATATCCCATGAAACGCGTGGGCAAACGCGGTGAAGGCAAGTTTGAGCGCATCAGCTGGGAAGAGGCCTTTGATACCATCGCCGGGAATATGCAGCGACTGATCAAAGAGCACGGCAACGAATCCATCTATCTGAACTACGGTACCGGCACGCTCGGTGGCACCCTGACTCGCTCCTGGCCACCGGGAAAAACGCTGATTGCCCGTCTGATGAACTGCTGCGGCGGTTATCTCAATCACTATGGTGATTACTCCTCTGCACAGATCGCCGAAGGGCTGAATTACACCTACGGCGGCTGGGCCGACGGCAACAGCCCGTCCGATATCGAAAACAGCAAACTGGTGGTTCTGTTCGGCAACAATCCGGGTGAAACGCGTATGAGCGGCGGTGGGGTGACCTATTACCTCGAGCAGGCGCGCGCCAAATCTAATGCCCGGATGATCATCGTCGATCCGCGCTATACGGATACCGGCGCTGGTCGTGAAGATGAATGGATCCCGATTCGCCCCGGTACCGATGCGGCGCTGGTGAACGCGCTGGCGTGGGTGATGATCACAGAGAATCTCGTCGATCAGCCATTCCTCGACAAATACTGTGTCGGGTATGACGAGAAAACCTTGCCAGCCAGCGCCCCGGCTAACGGTCATTACAAGGCGTATATCCTTGGACAGGGCAGCGATGGCGTGGCGAAAACGCCGCAATGGGCATCCACCATCACAGGCATTCCCGTTGAGCGTATTGTGCAACTGGCGCGTGAAATTGGCTCGGCGAAACCGGCCTATATCAGCCAAGGCTGGGGCCCGCAGCGTCATGCGAACGGTGAAATTGCCACTCGCGCGATTTCGATGCTCTCAATTTTAACGGGCAACGTCGGCATCCACGGCGGTAACTCCGGCGCGCGTGAAGGCTCTTATTCTTTGCCATTCGAACGCATGCCAACGCTGGAAAACCCGGTGCAGACCAGTATCTCCATGTTTATGTGGACTGATGCGATTGAACGCGGCCCGGAAATGACGGCCCTGCGTGACGGGGTGCGCGGCAAAGATAAACTGGATGTACCGATCAAGATGATCTGGAACTATGCCGGTAACTGCATTATTAATCAGCATTCAGACATCAACCGCACGCATGACATCCTTCAGGATGACAAAAAATGCGAAATGATTGTGGTGATCGACTGCCATATGACCTCGTCGGCAAAATATGCCGATATCCTGCTGCCGGACTGCACCGCCTCTGAGCAGATGGACTTCGCGCTAGATGCCTCCTGCGGCAACATGTCGTACGTCATCTTTGCCGACCAGGCAATCAAACCGCGCTTTGAATGCAAAACCATCTACGAGATGACCACGGAACTGGCTAAACGTCTCGGCGTTGAGCAGCAGTTCACGGAAGGCCGTACTCAGGAAGGGTGGATGCGTCATCTGTATGAACTCTCCCGCAAGGCGATGCCTGAACTGCCTGATTTTGACACCTTCCGTAAGCAAGGGATGTTCAAGCAGCGCGATCCGCAAGGGCATCATGTGGCCTATAAAGCGTTCCGTGAAGATCCGCAGGCGAATCCACTGACTACGCCGTCTGGCAAAATCGAGATTTACTCTGAAGCACTGGCAAAAATTGCCGCCAGCTGGGAGCTGCCAGAAGGGGATGTCATCGATCCATTGCCGATCTACACCCCTGGTTTTGAGAACTATAACGATCCGCTCATCGCCAAATACCCATTGCAGCTCACCGGCTTCCACTATAAATCGCGCGTTCACTCTACCTATGGCAACGTCGATGTGCTGAAAGCGTCGTGCCGCCAGGAGATGTGGATGAACCCGATGGATGCGCAGAAACGTGGCATTGCCAATGGCGATCGCATTCGTATCTTTAACGATCGCGGAGAGGTGCATATCGAGGCGAAAGTGACGCCGCGTATGATGCCAGGCGTGGTCGCGCTGGGGGAAGGGGCCTGGTACAACCCGGATGCCAATCGCATCGACCAGGCAGGCAGCATTAACGTGCTGACCACGCAGCGCCCGTCGCCTCTGGCGAAAGGCAATCCGTCCCACACGAACCTCGTTCAGGTTGAAAAGGTATAAGGAGTAACCGATGACTACCCAGTATGGATTTTTCATTGATTCCAGTCGTTGCACCGGTTGCAAAACCTGCGAGCTGGCGTGTAAAGATTACAAAGACTTAACTCCTGATGTTAGCTTCCGCCGTATCTACGAATACGCAGGCGGCGACTGGCAGGAGGACAACGGCGTCTGGAATCAGAACGTGTTTGCCTACTATCTGTCGATCGCCTGTAACCACTGCGAAGATCCCGCGTGTACCAAAGTGTGCCCAAGCGGCGCGATGCACAAACGTGACGACGGTTTTGTGGTGGTGGACGAAGATGTCTGCATCGGCTGCCGCTACTGCCATATGGCCTGCCCGTATGGCGCGCCGCAGTACAACGCTGCGAAAGGTCACATGACCAAGTGCGACGGCTGCCACAGCCGCGTCGCAGACGGTAAAAAGCCGATCTGCGTGGAGTCCTGCCCGCTGCGCGCGCTGGACTTTGGCCCGATTGAAGAGCTGCGTCAGAAACACGGTCAGCTTGCCGCTGTCGCGCCGCTGCCGTCTGCGCACTTCACGAAGCCAAGTATCGTTATTAAACCGAATGCCAATAGCCGTCCGACGGGTGATACCACCGGCTACCTGGCCAATCCGAAGGAGGTGTGAGATGGGAAGTGGATGGCATGAATGGCCGTTGATGATTTTCACCGTCTTCGGACAGTGCGTGGTGGGCGGGTTTATTGTCCTCGCTCTGGCATTGCTTAAAGGTGATTTACGCGCTGAGCAGCAACAGCGTCTGATACTGGGTATGTTCGGCCTGTGGGTGCTGATGGGGATTGGCTTTATCGCCTCCACGCTCCACCTCGGCTCGCCGCTGCGCGCATTTAACTCCCTGAACCGTATCGGCGCCTCTTCGCTCAGTAATGAAATTGCGAGTGGGGCGATCTTTTTTGCTGTCGGTGGTCTTGGCTGGCTGCTGGCAGCACTGAAGAAGTTACCGTCAGGGTTGCGCGGTGTGTGGCTGATCGTGACCATGGTGCTTGGGGTCGTATTTGTCTGGATGATGGTACGCGTCTATAACACCATCGATACCGTTCCTACATGGTACAGCGTCTGGACACCAATGAGCTTCTTCCTGACCATGTTTATTGGTGGTCCGCTACTGGGCTTCCTGCTGCTGCGCGTGGCGGGTGTCGATGGTTGGGCAATGCGCCTTCTGCCGGCGGTATCACTGCTGGCGCTGGTGATCAGTGCAATGGTTGCGTTGATGCAGGGCGCTGAGCTGGCGGCTATCCATAGCTCTATTCAGCAAGCGTCGGCGCTGGTACCGGATTACGGTTCGCTGATGGCCTGGCGTATCGCACTGCTGGTTGCGGCTCTGGCCTGCTGGGTAATCCCGCAGGTGAAAGGATATCAACCGGCCGTTCCGCTGCTGTCTCTGGCCTTCGTGCTGGTACTGGCAGGGGAGCTGATTGGTCGCGGTGTGTTCTACGGTCTGCATATGACGGTAGGTATGGCTGTCGCCAGTTAAACGATCGTTTGGTTATATCGAGCCGGGGCAATTGCTCCGGCTTTTTTATTTTCTATCATGAAATTTTTCAACTGAGCGCGGCCGTTAATTTGCCTCAGAGATTAATAAAAACAATCAGATAATTATTACGTATTGTATTGGCTGCGCACGGAGGATGAATTTTTTAAATCGACAGCGAACAAATCGTGCGAGGCCGCTAACTGCATGGATTGACTTTGTTTTTGCCGGTGGCATGATGCGCTCGAATCTTTATTTCCTCACGGTTAAAATCCATGACCACCTACACCCGCCCAGTGCTGCTCTTGCTCTGTGGCCTGCTTTTGTTGACCCTGGCGATAGCGGTATTAAATACGCTCGTCCCGCTTTGGCTCGCCCATGAAAACCTTCCGACATGGCAGGTGGGGATGGTCAGCTCATCCTATTTTACCGGTAATCTGCTGGGTACTTTGCTGACCGGTAAACTGATCAAACGTTTCGGGTTCAACCGCAGTTATTACCTGGCCTCGCTGATCTTTGCGGCCGGTTGCGTTGGTCTGGGCGTGATGGTCGGATTCTGGAGTTGGATGAGCTTCCGTTTTATCGCTGGCGTCGGCTGCGCGATGATCTGGGTGGTGGTGGAAAGCGCACTGATGTGCAGTGGGACATCCCGCAATCGTGGCCGCTTACTGGCGGCGTACATGATGGTCTATTACGTGGGGACGGTGCTGGGTCAGTTGATGATCAGCAAACTGCCTACCGATTTGATGAGCGTCCTGCCGTGGGTGACTGGTATGGTGCTGGCGGCGATTCTGCCTCTGCTCTTTACCCGAATTGTGAATCAGGGCAGCGAACATCAGGAAGCGACGCAGGTCTGGCCGATGCTGAGATTGCGTCATGCACGCCTGGGTATCAACGGCTGTATTATTTCCGGGATTGTACTCGGCTCGCTGTATGGCCTGATGCCGCTCTACCTGAATCATAAAGGTGTGAGTGATTCCGGTATTGGTTTCTGGATGGCTGTGATGGTCAGCGCGGGCATCGTGGGGCAATGGCCTATCGGTAAACTGGCCGATAAATTTGGTCGTCTGTTGGTGCTGCGCGTGCAGGTTTTCGTGGTGATCATGGGCTGTCTGGCGATGCTGAGCAACGCGGCGATGGCCCCGGCGCTGTTTATCCTGGGGGCTGCGGGCTTTACGCTCTATCCGGTAGCGATGGCCTGGGCCTGTGAAAAAGTCGAGCATCACCAGCTGGTGGCGATGAATCAGGCACTGCTTCTGAGCTATACCATCGGGAGCTTGCTGGGTCCGACGTTTACGTCCATGCTAATGCAGAGCTATTCAGATAATCTGCTGTTTATCATGATTGCCAGCGTGTCGTTTATCTATCTCCTGATGCTGCTGCGAAAAGCAGGGGAGCATCCGACGCCAGTGGCGCATGCCTGATACAAAAAAGCCCGGTGCATATTGCCCGGGCTTTTGTCATTCAGACCTCTTTTAGTACATCACTTTGTGACCATACTGTTCGAGAATGCCTTTGACGCGTTCCATCGTCTCTTTCTTAGGCGGTTTAACGCCGTCGAGTTTGTATTCTTCACCCATCGCCACCCACTTGTGTTTGCCCAGCTCGTGATAGGGCAGCAGCTCGATTTTCTCGACATTGCCCATGTCGCGAGTAAATTCGCCGAGGCGATGCGCGGAGTCATCATCATCTGACCAGCCCGGAACCACCACATAGCGAATCCAGGTTTTGATCCCTTTATCGGCAATGTATTTGGCAAATTCCAGAGTACGGTGGTTCGAGACGCCAACCAGATTCTGGTGGATCTCATCGTTCATCTGTTTCAGATCGAGCATCACCAGATCGGTCACTTCAAGCAGTTCATCAATCACCGGATCGTAGCGACGGACAAAACCGTTAGTGTCCAGGCAAGTGTGAATACCTTCTTTGCGGCAGGCACGGAACCAGTCGCGAACGAATTCCGCCTGCAGGATTGCTTCGCCACCTGAGGCCGTCACGCCACCACCGGATGCATTCATAAAGTGGCGATAGGTGACCACTTCTTTCATCAACTCTTCAACGGTGATCTCTTTGCCGCCGTGGGTGTCCCAGGTGTCGCGGTTGTGGCAGTACAGGCAGCGCATCAGGCAGCCCTGGAAGAAGGTAATAAAGCGGATGCCTGGGCCGTCGACGGTGCCACAGGATTCAAAGGAGTGAATGCGACCAATAGTTGACATTGCGGTGATATCTCCAGATTCGGTCCGTCCGGGACCTGTTTATGTGCATAGCTCATCGGCTATGTCGAGTCTGTTTTGGCTGTTATCCATTAAGTATATAGATAGCGGACAAAAGAGACTGGTGTGGAGAGGGTGTTAAAAAGGCCCCACTGACGTGGAGCCTTTATTGTACGCTTTTTACTGCGTGATTTCAGTCAATTCCAGTTAGATGGATTGAGTGAAAGTACGGGTGATAACGTCCTGCTGCTGTTCTTTAGTCAGGGAGTTAAAACGTACTGCGTAGCCAGATACACGAATGGTCAGCTGCGGATATTTTTCCGGGTTTTCCATCGCGTCGAGCAGCATTTCACGGTTCATCACGTTCACGTTCAAGTGCTGACCACCTTCGATGGAAGATTCGTGATGGAAGTAACCGTCCATCAGACCTGCCAGGTTGGTTTTACGCACTTCGTCGTCTTTACCCAGCGCATTTGGAACGATGGAGAAGGTATAAGAAATACCATCTTTCGCGTAAGCAAACGGCAGTTTAGCAACGGAAGTCAGAGAGGCAACAGCACCTTTCTGGTCACGACCGTGCATTGGGTTAGCACCTGGACCGAATGGAGCGCCAGCGCGACGACCGTCTGGGGTGTTACCGGTTTTCTTACCGTACACAACGTTAGAAGTGATGGTCAGAACAGACTGAGTCGGGATAGCGTTGCGGTAGGTAGTCAGTTTCTGAATTTTCTTCATGAAACGTTCAACCAGGTCAACGGCCATGTCATCGACACGAGAGTCGTTGTTACCAAACTGCGGGTATTCGCCTTCGATTTCGAAGTCAGTCGCCAGACCATCTTCGTCACGAATTGGTTTAACTTTCGCATATTTGATAGCAGACAGGGAGTCAGCTGCAACGGACAGACCTGCGATACCACATGCCATGGTGCGAACCACGTCACGGTCGTGCAGAGCCATCAGAGAAGCTTCGTAGCTGTACTTGTCGTGCATGTAGTGGATGATGTTCAGGGCGGTGACATACTGCTTAGCCAGCCAGTCCATGAAGTGATCCATACGGTCCATCACTTCGTCGAAGTTCAGAACGTCGCCTTTGATTGGTTCAGATTTAGGACCAACCTGGATTTTCAGTTTTTCATCAACGCCGCCGTTGATTGCATACAGCATGGTTTTCGCGAGGTTAGCACGAGCACCGAAGAACTGCATTTGCTTACCAACAACCATTGGGCTTACGCAGCAAGCGATAGCGTAGTCGTCGTTGTTGAAGTCAGGACGCATCAGATCATCGTTCTCGTATTGCAGAGAAGAGGTATCGATGGAAACTTTAGCAGCGAATTTCTTGAAGTTCAGAGGCAGTTTTTCTGACCACAGAACAGTGATGTTCGGTTCCGGAGACGGACCCATGGTGTACAGGGTGTTCAGGAAACGGAAGCTGTTTTTGGTTACCAGAGTACGGCCATCAACGCCCATACCACCGATAGATTCAGTTGCCCAGATTGGGTCACCGGAGAACAGCTCATCATATTCTGGGGTACGCAGGAAGCGAACCATACGCAGTTTCATGACCAGGTGGTCAATCATTTCCTGTGCGTCTTGCTCGGTGATTTTGCCTGCTTTGATGTCACGTTCGATGTAAGCATCCAGGAAGGTGGATACGCGACCGAAGGACATTGCTGCGCCGTTCTGAGACTTAACAGCAGCCAGGTAGCCGAAGTAAGTCCACTGGATAGCTTCCTGAGCGTTGGTAGCAGGACCAGAGATATCGCAGCCATATTTAGCAGCCATTTCTTTGATCTGACCCAGCGCACGGTGCTGTTCAGAGATCTCTTCACGCAGACGGATAGTTGCTTCCAGGTTTACGCCGTTTTCCAGATCAGATTGCAGTGACAGGAACTGTGCGTATTTGTCTTTCAGCAGGAAGTCGATACCGTACAGTGCAACGCGACGGTAGTCACCGATGATACGGCCACGGCCATACGCATCTGGCAGACCAGTCAGAACACCGGATTTACGGCAGTTCAGGATGTCTTTGGTGTAAACGTCAAACACGCCCTGGTTGTGAGTTTTGCGGTAGTCGGTGAAGATTTTCTTCAGCATTGGGTCCAGCTCGCGATTGTACGCTTTGCAGGAACCTTCAACCATTTTGATGCCACCGAACGGGATAATCGCACGTTTCAGTGGTTTTTCAGTCTGCAGACCAACGATTTTCTCAAGGGCTTTGTTGATGTAGCCAGCGTCGTGAGAAGTGATGGTAGAGGCAACGGAAGTATCGAAATCAACTGGCGCGTGAGTGCGGTTTTCCAGTTTGACGCCTTCCATAACATTGTCCCACAGCTTGGTTGTTGCGTCAGTAGCACCAGCCAGGAAGGATTCGTCACCTTCATACGGGGTATAGTTTTTCTGAATGAAGTCACGTACGTTGACTTCTTTCTGCCAGTCACCTTTCGCAAAACCTTCCCAGGCTGTGGCTAACTTTTCATTAAGCTCGGACATGTGATACCTACCTTCTTAAGTGGATTTTTCTTTACTGCCTGAGAAACCATCAATGATGATTGTCGCCACGCAGGTAAATGACCCAGTATGTCAACCCAACCAGCAGACCCCCACCGATAATGTTCCCAATAGTGACAGGGATCAGGTTATCTGTGATGAAGTTCATAATAGTCAGGTGAGAGAAACTTTCCGGGGTTGAACCAACTGCGGTCCAGAACTCCGGGCTCGCAAAGTTGCGGATTACGATACCCATCGGGATCATAAACATGTTTGCGATACTGTGCTCAAAGCCGCTGGCAACGAACATCGCAACCGGCAGAACCATAATCATGGCTTTGTCCATCAGGCTGCGGCCAGAGTAGCTCATCCAGACTGCCAGGCAGACCATCAGGTTTGCGAGGATGCCGAGAGCGACGGCTTCGATAAAGGTGTGATGCATTTTGTGGTCAGCGGTTTGCAGGACGTTGAGTCCCCAGCCACCGTTGGCGGTCATATACTCGCCGGATAACCACATAAGCAGTACAAAGAGCAAACAGCCAATCAGGTTGCCAACGTAGACATTAATCCAGTTGCGCGCCAGCTGACCCCAGGTGATTCTTCCGCTCGCTTTTGCCACCACGATAAGCACCGTTGAGGTAAAGAGGTCGGCGCCGCAAATGACGCACAGAATCAAGCCCAGTGAGAAACAGATACCGCCAATCAGTTTCGCAATACCGAAAGGCATCGCAGCAGTACCGGTTGTCGCAGTGATGTAGAAGACGAAGGCGATGGAGATGAACACACCAGCGGTAATCGCCAGATAGAACGTCGTCATCGGGTGTTTCGTTGCTTTATAGACACCCGCTTCTTCGGCAACTTTGGCCATCGCAGCTGGGAGTAATAGATCAAAAGGGTTGTCAGCTTTCACACTAACTCTCTCTTTATTAAGTCGGCGACGAGATACTAACAAAGCATTATAGAAGAGAAATTGATATAGATCATATCTCGCCTGGCTTATAGGCCCGCAAAGCGCATGGTTTTGCAACAAATGCGGAGTAAGTTTTTGATTATCCGTATAAAAATAAATTTTAAAAGTTATGAAAAGAGTTGAATTATTTCCTGTAACCTCTCCCGAAGCAGTTAATTAAAATGGAGTAATTACCCTAAAAAGTAACAGTAAAGCCCAGGTAAGCATAATTATATTTACCTGTAATTAACTTTATTATTACAATCAAAATTCATTGCAAAAGAAATAAAAAAACGGGGCAATGAAATTGCCCCGTAATATAGCCCAGACGTGGAAATACGCCTACTGTCTGTAATGCTATGTGCGCTTATTTTGACCAGTAGGCCGCTTTCGCGCGCTGCAGTTTTTCGTAAGCTCTGAGCAGTGACTGATGCGCCGGGAAGGCTTTCAGATCGCTATCGACAGCCTGAAGGCCATAGAACGGCGCTTCACCGCTCAGTGCGGCGCTGGCGGCTTCAACAGCGTCGGCACCGTACATACGCACGAACGCATTGAGATATTGCAGCGGCTGACGATCCTCTTCCTGAGACAGGAGTAGCAGGGTCTGCAGGCAACGATAATAGTTAGCGCGCTCAGGGCTGAAGACCGACTGGTTGTACTCAATGGTCCATTCCGTCCAGGCCAGAGCCTGATCCAGATCGCCACCGGCCAGGGCCAGCATGGATTTCAGCTCGCCCACACGCAGGGTGTACCAGCCATTGTCTTTGCCGGTTGCCAGGCCCAGCAGCTCGCGTACGCGGGTAAGATCGTCGTGGCCTTCGTCGTCCAGCTGGGCGATCAGGTTCAGATAATCCTCTTTTTCCCACTCGCTACCCGGCAGAGCCAGCAGCGTTTCGCGCAGATGGCTGCCCATGCTGTTGTTGGCCAGCCACAGATCTTCTGCCGGATAAATGTCGGACATGCCCGGCACGATAATACGGCAAGCGTAGACGCTCAGGTGCTCGTAATCGGCGATGTACACTTCTTTATCTTCTGCTTTGAAGATTGCCATCAGCGTGGCGAACTCTTCTTCCGTGGTGCCGGAGAAACTCCAGTCCACGAATTCATAGTCGGCGTCCTGCTTGAACATATCCCAGGAGATCAAACCGCTTGAATCGATGAAGTGCGTTTCGAGGTTGGTGTGTTCGCCCACTTCTTCGTCGTCAAACGTTGGCGGGGTAAAGACATCGAGATCTTTCAGGCTACGGCCCTGAAGCAGCTCGGTGACGGTACGTTCCAGCGCCACACCGAAGTCAGGGTGGGCGCCAAACGACGCGAAGCAAGTGCCGTTCGCCGGGTTGAACAGTACCACGCAGATTACCGGGTATTTACCGCCCAGAGAGCCGTCGTAAGCAAAGATTGGGAAACCTTCTGCTTCCAGTTTAGCGATAGATTCCACCACGCCCGGATAGCGCGCCAGTACCTCGCTCGGGATTTCCGGCAGGCTGATGGACTCGGCGATAATACGGTTTTTGATATGACGCTCAAACACCTCGGACAGCCCCTGCACGCGGGCTTCGTTACGGGTATTACCTGCGGACATGCCGTTGGACACGTACAGGTTGCCGACGATGTTCATCGGGATATAAACAGTGTGATCGTCAGACAGACGGGTAAACGGCAGGGCGCAGATACCACGCTCATCGTTACCGGACTGCAGATCGACCAACATACCGGCGGTCAGTTCGTTATCCGGATCGTAGAACTTGCGCAGACGCGCATCCAGAATGCCTTCCGGCAGCGTGTCATCTTCCGTCAGCGGGAACCACTTTTCGTTCGGGTAGTGCACGAACGGGCCGTTGGCGATGGTTTCGCCCAGCCAGAAATCAGCGAAGAAGTAGTTGGTGGACAGGCGCTCAAAATACTCACCCAGGGCAGAAGCCAGAGCCGCTTTTTTGGTGGCGCCTTTACCATTGGTAAAGCACAGCGCACAGTCGGTGTCGCGAATATGGACAGACCAGACGTGAGGTACCGGGTTGAGCCAGGAGGCTTCTTCGATATTAAAACCCAGGTCGGTCAGTTTCTGCTGGAAGCGAGCGATGGAATCTTCCAGAGCGGCGTCTTTGCCGGGGATAAATGTTTGAGTCATGGCGATCACTTTTATCGTACGTAAAGCGCGCAATGATACGGGTTTTGCGTGGCAGGCGCTATCTTCGCGAGGAGAAGAGCGAAAATAAAAGACTCAGCTATGCTTATCAGCAGTAACTTACTGTTAAGGCGAATAAAAATGAAAGCGTTCGATCTTCAGCGGATGGCGTTCGACAAAGTCCCGCTTGAGTTCTTAGGGGAAGTGGCTTTGCGCAGCCTCTACACCTTTATTCTGGTGTTTCTGTTTCTCAAAATCACAGGGCGGCGCGGCGTTAGGCAGATGTCACTGTTTGAAGTCCTGATCATTCTGACACTCGGCTCTGCGGCCGGTGACGTCGCGTTTTATGACGATGTGCCGATGATTCCGGTGTTGATCGTTTTTGTCACGCTGGGCTTGCTCTATCGGCTGGTGATGTGGCTGATGTCGAAAAGCGAAAAAATCGAGGATCTGCTGGAAGGTAAGCCGGTGGTGATTGTCGAAGAAGGGCAACTGGCCTGGGAGAAGGTGCGCAGCGCTAACATGACTGAATTTGAGTTTTTCATGGAGCTGCGCTTAAACAGCGTGGAACAGCTGGGCCAGGTGCGGCTGGCGATCATGGAAACGAACGGGCAGATTAGCGTCTACTACTATGACGATGATGACGTGAAACCGGGTTTATGCATTTTGCCGGATGAATACGTTGAACGCTTTACCACCGTCCCGGAGGCAGGAGAGTACGCCTGTCGACGCTGTAGCCATGTTCTGACGATGCAGCCGGGCGATCATCAACTTTGCCCTCGCTGTGCGAATCCAGTATGGACGAAGGTGAGCCGGGCTAAACGCGTCACCTGACAGCCAATTTGTCGGTTTTGTGACAACGCGCTGGCAGATTGTTTTGTGTGAGCGGGGACACATTTTCCCGGTCATAAGTTTTAGACATTGCGGCGCGTGTCACTGAATGATAAAACCGATATCCACAGTTATAACTTATGGCTTTTAGCGTGGTGAGGGTAAATGGCTCAGGTCTTTAATTTCAGTTCAGGTCCGGCAATGCTACCGGCGGATGTGCTTAAACAGGCTCAGCAGGAGCTTTGCGACTGGCAGGGTCTCGGTACATCGGTGATGGAAATTAGCCATCGTGGAAAAGAGTTTATCCAGGTGGCGGAAGAGGCAGAAAAAGATTTTCGCGATCTGCTGAATATTCCCTCGAACTACAAAGTATTGTTCTGCCACGGCGGCGGGCGCGGTCAGTTTGCCGGCATCCCGCTGAATCTGCTCGGCGACAAAACCACCGCAGACTACGTTGATGCCGGCTACTGGGCCGCCAGCGCAGTGAAAGAAGCCAAAAAATACTGCACCCCGAATGTTATCGACGCCAAAATTACTGTTGATGGCCTGCGCGGCGTGAAGCCGATGAGTGAATGGCAGCTGTCCAGCGACGCGGCCTATCTTCACTACTGCCCGAACGAGACTATCGACGGGATCGCCATTCACGAAGAGCCGAACTTTGGCGACAACGTCGTCGTAACGGCTGATTTATCCTCAACCATTCTCTCTGGCCCGCTGGATGTCAGCCGCTACGGCGTGATTTATGCTGGCGCGCAGAAGAACATTGGCCCGGCTGGTTTAACGTTAGTGATTGTCCGCGAAGATCTGCTGGGCAAAGCGCACCAGGCCTGCCCGTCGATTCTGGACTATACCGTTCTGAATGATAACGACTCCATGTTTAACACCCCGCCGACCTTCGCCTGGTATCTTTCTGGCCTTGTCTTCAAATGGCTGAAGAAAAATGGCGGTGTGGCGCAGATGGACAAGATCAATCAGCAAAAAGCGACCCTTCTGTACAGCGCGATTGATGGCAGCGGCTTCTATCGCAACGACGTGGCCAGCGCGAATCGTTCTCGCATGAACGTGCCGTTCCAGTTGGCTGACAGCAATCTTGATAAGCTGTTCCTCGAAGAGTCCTTCGCGGCGGGTCTGCATGCCCTGAAAGGCCACCGCGTGGTCGGCGGCATGCGTGCTTCCATCTACAATGCGATGCCGCTGGAAGGCGTCAAAGCGCTGACTGATTTTATGGCCGACTTCGAACGTCGCCACGGTTAATTGCGCGAGTTTTTCACCCCCGTAGCCTCGCTGCGGGGTTTTTATTATGTTGATTTGAGAGTTAAGTTTCATGGAATCCCTGACGTTACAACCGATCGCGCGGGTAGATGGCACCATTAATCTGCCTGGTTCAAAAAGTGTCTCGAACCGCGCCCTGCTGCTGGCTGCTCTGGCAAATGGCACCACTGTTCTCACTAACCTGCTGGATAGTGACGACGTTCGCCATATGCTGAATGCGCTGAACGCGTTAGGTGTTCAGTACACGCTGTCAGCCGATCGTACGCGTTGTGAAGTGACGGGCAACGGCGGTGCGCTGCAAACTGTCGACGAGCTGGAGCTGTTTCTCGGCAACGCGGGTACGGCAATGCGCCCTCTGGCGGCGGCGCTGTGCCTGGGCAGCAACAATGTTGTGCTGACCGGCGAGCCACGCATGAAAGAGCGCCCGATCGGTCATCTGGTGGATGCCCTGCGTCAGGGCGGCGCGCAGATTGACTATCTGGAGCAGGAAAATTACCCACCACTGCGTCTTCGCGGTGGATTTACGGGCGGCGAAGTCGCAGTAGACGGTAGCGTTTCCAGCCAGTTCCTGACGGCGCTGCTGATGACGGCACCGCTGGCATCTCAGGATACGGTGATCACCATCAAAGGGGATCTGGTTTCCAAACCCTACATTGATATCACCCTGCATCTGATGAAGACGTTTGGCGTCGAGGTGGAAAACCAGGCGTATCAGCGCTTCGTGGTGCGTGGTGCGCAGCAGTATCAGTCGCCGGGCCACTATCTGGTGGAAGGGGATGCGTCATCCGCCTCCTATTTCCTCGCGGCCGGTGCGATTAAAGGCGGCACGGTGAAAGTCACCGGTATCGGGCGTAACAGCGTTCAGGGCGACATTCGCTTTGCCGACGTGCTGGAAAAAATGGGCGCCGTCATCACCTGGGGCGATGATTTTATCGCCTGTACCCGCGGTGAGCTGAACGCGGTCGATATGGATATGAACCATATTCCTGATGCGGCGATGACCATTGCGACGGCAGCACTGTTTGCCAAAGGCACCACAACGCTACGTAATATCTACAACTGGCGCGTAAAAGAGACGGACCGCCTGTTTGCGATGGCGACGGAGCTACGTAAAGTGGGCGCTGAAGTGGAAGAGGGCGAAGACTACATTCGCGTGACGCCACCAGCCAAACTGCAGGTTGCAGAGATCGGTACATACAACGATCACCGTATGGCGATGTGTTTCTCGCTGGTGGCCTTGTCCGATACGCCAGTGACCGTTCTGGACCCGAAATGCACCGCAAAAACGTTCCCGGACTATTTCGAACAGCTGGCGCGCATTAGCACACTTGCCTGATTCTTCCCTGGGTGAGACGAAAAAGCCGACCACGAGTCGGCTTTTTTTATCCCTGCATGAACACCACCTCCTATGGAGGTGGTCAGCAATAAGTTGGCTCTGCCAATAATGCTACTCATGGGAAAATCCGAATCTGTTATCCCCATAACTGATAAGGATTTAACCATG
>NZ_PKFT01000007.1:0-214690 GCF_002870005.1 Lelliottia sp. F153
CGCGGTGGTCCCACCTGACCCCATGCCGAACTCAGAAGTGAAACGCCGTAGCGCCGATGGTAGTGTGGGGTCTCCCCATGTGAGAGTAGGGAACTGCCAGGCATCAATTAAGTGAAGAGGCCATCCGCAAGGATGGCCTTTTTGCGTTTTTGTCGTACATCAGATCCCCTTTACTACGCGTCAAACTAATCCCCCATCCCCCCACATATACGGTAAACTATCCCTGATTTTGCATCAGGATAGCATCTATGAACCACTCCCTTAAGCCCTGGAATACCTTTGGCATTCAACGTAATGCTAACAATATCGTGCGTGCAGAGAACGCTCAGCAACTGCTCGATGCGTGGAAAACCGCCACTGAAAATCACCAGCCTGTCCTGATTCTTGGTGAGGGAAGTAACGTTCTCTTTCTTGATGATTTCGCCGGTACGGTTATTGTTAACCGCATTTCAGGCATCGATGTCACCGAGACAGACGACAGCTGGTATTTGCACGTTGGGGCAGGTGAAAACTGGCACAATCTGGTGCAATTCACCCTGGAACACGGAATGGCTGGCCTGGAAAACCTGGCGCTTATTCCCGGCTGTGCAGGATCATCCCCCATTCAAAATATCGGTGCCTACGGCATTGAGTTAAAACACGTTTGTGAGTATGTCGATTGCATTGAGCTGGCGACGGGCAAAGCCAGCCGGTTGACCACTGAACAGTGCCGTTTTGGCTACCGCGACAGCATCTTCAAGCATGAGTATCAGGATCGTTATGTCATTGTTTCTGTAGGGCTACGCCTGGCAAAACAGTGGCAGCCAGTACTAACGTACGGTGATTTAACGCGCCTTGATCCGCAGACCGTAACGCCTCGCGAAGTGTTCGACGCCGTCTGCCACATGCGCATGACAAAACTGCCCGATCCAAAGGTGAATGGAAACGCCGGCAGTTTCTTCAAAAACCCGGTGATCAGCAGCGAAACCGCGCAAACGCTGCTCGCCCAATGGCCAAACGCGCCACATTATCCGCAGGCTGATGGCAGTGTAAAACTGGCTGCAGGCTGGCTTATCGATCAATGTCAGTTAAAAGGTGCGGTTGAAGGGGGGGCAGCGGTGCATCGCCAGCAAGCCCTGGTGTTAATCAATGAAAATAATGCGACCAGTGAAGATGTTGTGCGTCTGGCGCACCACGTTCGCCAGTGCGTAGGCGATAAATTCAACGTTTGGCTTGAGCCAGAAGTTCGCTTTATCGGTCGTACAGGTGAAGTGAACGCCGTGGAGACGATTGCGTGAAAGATAACACCGTACCCTTAACGCTGATTAGCATCCTGTCTGATGGGGAATTTCACTCTGGCGAGCAGCTGGGTGAACATCTCGGGATGAGTCGTGCCGCCATTAACAAACATATTCAGACCCTTCGCGACTGGGGTGTGGACGTTTTCACTGTTCCGGGAAAAGGGTACAGCCTGCCCGAACCTATCCAGTTACTGGATGAATCAGTGATTTGCCGCCAGCTTGATCAGGGTAAAGTGACGGTCTTGCCGGTTATCGATTCCACGAATCAGTATCTGCTCGACCGTATCAGCACCCTCAACTCCGGCGACTGCTGCGTCGCGGAATATCAGCAGGCCGGTCGTGGTCGTCGTGGCCGCAAATGGTTCTCACCCTTTGGTGCCAACCTTTATTTATCGATGTTCTGGCGCCTTGAGCAAGGCCCGGCGGCGGCAATTGGCTTAAGTCTGGTGATCGGCATTGTGATGGCCGAAGTGTTACATGACCTCGGCGCCGATAAAGTCCGCGTAAAATGGCCGAACGATCTCTATCTGAACGATCGTAAACTTGCAGGCATATTAGTGGAACTGACAGGCAAAACCGGCGATGCGGCGCAAATCGTGATCGGCGCAGGTCTCAATATGGTCATGCGACAAGTCCAGGCAGATATCGTTAACCAGGGCTGGATTACGCTGCAGGAAGCGGGTATCACGATGGACCGTAACACGCTCGCCGTTCGTCTGATTAAAGAGCTGCGTGAGGCGTTGACGCTCTTTGAGCAGGACGGACTTGCACCTTTCCTCTCCCGCTGGGAGAAACTGGATAACTTTATTCATCGTCCCGTAAAACTGATCATTGGCGACAAAGAAATCTTCGGGATTTCACGCGGTATTAACGCCCAGGGCGCACTCCTGCTGGAACAGGATGGCATTCTGAAGCCGTGGGTGGGCGGAGAAATCTCCCTCAGAAGCGCGGAATAATCAAAGGGAGCCACTGGCTCCCTTTTTTAATCTCCATTTATCTCGCCCTACCTAAACGGGTAGGTTTCAAAGATCAGTAATGAGAAGAAGGGGTTAGTGATTTTCTCAAAATAATAACGACATAAAAGTATTTCTAAATATTTCACAGGGTAACGTTTTATTAAAATGACATTCATCCTGGTTGGTTTTTAATTCTTAGTATTTTCAAGTTAGCAATTTATCACGCTGCTTTTATTGTTATTTTCCCTCCTAAATCGCCACAGTTTTGGTTAGTTTAAACCAAAAACACTTCGATATTTTTATGTGTTAAAAACAGTTAGCATGTGTCGAGTCGATGTTTAAGCTTATGCCGTAAATAAGCAAATCGGTAATAAACCCATAATTTAAACATGCCAAAAATAAGCGTTCGGTTTAAACCGAAACGTGAATGTACGCCTGCGCCTGAATAAAACACGTCTGTTGATCGTGAATGGCCACTGTAGTCAAAACGTGGTGTGTACATTATTTATTTGTAAATCATGAGTATAACTATGAATCATTATGATGATTTGCAGCGATTTAAGGATAAAACGCGCAATCAAGCGCTCGATTTCAAAGACTTTTCAGGGCAAAACCAGGTGAGCGAGCAAGGGAGTTGGGCCATTCTCAACCAGCTTCAGCCACAGGCTGAAAACGATACTTTCGCGCACGGGGGGCATGTGTCTCTAGCCGCGCCGCAGCCTGTCAGTGCAGAGACCTTCACTCAGGCTGAGGCAACGCCATTACCCGATGTTGCTGCTGTCGATATCATTCCATCCAATGCCTCGTCGATTTTTCAGGGCGTTGCTGAGCAACTTGCTACTCCGGCAGAAAGCCTCCCGATGCCCACACCTGTGCCGGTTCGCATCGCGACACCGGCACCCGTCCATGCCCCGACAGAGGTGAATTTTTCACGTCTGTTTGCGCCTGCCGCAAGTGCGCCAAAACCCGCGGCTGAAAAGAATCAGCCGCTCAATTCCCTGCTGGAAAGGATCGCCACATGCCGTTAGTTTGCGTTTGCTCGCCGAAGGGCGGCGTGGGGAAAACGACCATGACCGCAAACCTGGCTTATGCGCTGGCGCGCTCGGGCAGCAAAGTATTAGCGCTGGATTTTGATGTGCAAAACGCGCTGCGTCTGCACTTCGGCGTGCCGCTTGCCGACAGCCGAGGTTACGTTGCCAAAGCCGCGGAATCCTCAGACTGGAGCCAGTTTGTCCTCACGGCGGGCGGAAACCTGTTCGTGCTGCCGTACGGCGATGCCAGCGAAGATCAGCGCATGGCGTTTGAAGAGCGACTCAAGAACGATGAGCACTTCCTCACGCGTGGGCTGAGTACGCTGCTCAACTATCCGGGCTTGATTATTGTTGCTGACTTTCCTCCTGGCCCGTCACCGGCGCTAAAAGCGATGTCGCGCCTGGCCGATCTGCATCTGATCACGCTGCTGGCAGACACCGCTTCACTCTCACTGCTGCCGCAAATTGATAATCAGCGCCTGACGGGCGGGGTGCTCAACCACAAAGCCGGACACTATTTCGTCCTCAACCAAAGTGACAACCGCCGTCAGATCAGCCGCGATGTCACGGCCTTCGTGGAGAATAAACTCGGCGACAAGCTGCTGGGTGTGGTTCACCGCGATGAAAGCGTCGGGGAAGCCAACGCCTCTCAACAGTCCATATTCGACTTTAGCCCGGCGTCAGCCGCCGCCTTCGACATTGAGCTTATTGCCAAAAAAGTCGCAGGCATTCTTGGCGTAAAAGTGGGCGACGGCACTGTCCATACCCTTCCGCGTAAGTCAGGGTTTTAAATCCACCCAGGACGACCTATGAAAAAGTTTCTTTATATTTTGCTGACGTTAGCAATGCTTCCCGTCGCGCTGCTGATCGTCATCACGCCAATGGACAGCCAGAAACAATATATCTTTGGCTTTATTAGCATTGGCCTGCTGTTTTTAATGGGCTTCAGTAAAAGACGCAGTATCTCCGTGATTATGGTGGTGATGTCATTATTGATGTCGACCCGCTATATGTATTTTCGCCTGACGCAAACCCTGCATTTTAATTCCGAGATTGAAACCATTCTCGGGATGGGACTTTTTCTGGCAGAGGTCTACGTCTGGGTCCTGCTCCTGCTGAATTATCTGCAAACCATCTGGCCGCTCAAGCGCGAGATCGTGCCGCTGCCGGATGACATGTCGCTCTGGCCGACGGTCGACGTCTACATCCCCACCTATAACGAATCGCTGGACGTGGTGCGCGATACGGTCCTTGCCGCGCAATGTATCGACTACCCGCGCGACAAAATGAAGATTTACCTGCTTGATGACGGCAAGCGTCGCGAGTTTGCCGTCTTTGCGGCAGATGTCGGCGTGGGATACATCACGCGCAATGACAATTCCCATGCGAAAGCGGGCAACCTCAACCACGCGATGAAACTCACCCAGGGCGAGCTGATCACCGTTTTTGACTGCGACCACGTCGCCACGCGCATTTTCCTGCAGGCCACCGTGGGCGGGTTCCTGAAAGATCCGAAGCTGGCGCTGGTGCAGACGCCGCACTACTTCTACTCACCCGATCCGTTCGAGCGTAACCTCTCCGTCGGGCGCAATATCCCGAACGAAGGGACGCTGTTCTACGGCCCGATTCAGCAGGGCAACGACAACTGGAACGCTACTTTCTTCTGCGGTTCGTGTGCCGTGATTCGTCGCAGCGCGCTGGAGGAGATCGGCGGCTTTGCGGTCGAAACGGTCACGGAAGATGCCCACACCGCGCTGAAAATGCAGCGTCTCGGCTGGAAATCCGCGTTTCTCGATATTCCACTGGCAGCAGGCCTGGCAACCGAACGTCTGGTGCTGCACGTCATTCAGCGTACGCGCTGGGCGCGCGGGATGACGCAGATTTTCCGTCTGGACAACCCGCTCTTTGGCCGCGGGCTGACCATCCAGCAGCGTCTGTGCTACCTCAGCGCCATGCTTTACTACCAGTTTGCCCTGCCGCGCATTGCCTTCCTGACCGCGCCGCTGGCCTATCTGCTGTTTAACCTCAACATCATCCACTCCTCGGCGGGGCTGGTCTTTGCCTACGCGCTGCCGCATCTGTTCCTGGCGATTTACCTGAACTCGCGCATGAACGGTCGCTATCGCTACAGCTTCTGGGGCGAAATCTATGACCTGGTGCTGGCGTTCCATCTGGTACTGCCCACCGTGGTCACCATGGTTTTCCCGAAGCGCGGCAAGTTCAACGTAACGGACAAAGGGGCACTGCTTAACGTCGGTTATTTCGATTTCCGCGTCGTGCGCCCGCACCTGGTGATTGCGATCCTGCTGGGCATTGGCGTCATCGCCGGTATCGTCCGCGCCTGCGCTCACGACTACTACGGCGTTGATCCGAGCGTGATCGCCCTGAACGTCGGCTGGGGGCTCTACAGCCTGATCTTCCTGCTGGCGGCGATTGCCGTCGCCCGGGAAACGCGCCAGACGCGCAAAACCATCCGCATCGAGGTCAAAATCCCGGTGCTGATCCACTATGCCAGCGGTATCTCCTCCCGCAGCCAGACCGCCGACCTGTCGATGGGCGGCTGTCGCGTAGAGCTGCCGGACGATCGCCATCTGGCAGATGACATCGAAGAGGTCGAGCTGCTGCTGCAATCAGGTGCAATCAGCATTCCCGTCAACGTTGTCGCGACGGACGAACACTTTATCCGCCTGATGTTCGAAGATATTCCTCTGGCGCGCCGCCGTGAGCTGGTGCGCGTGGTCCTCGCGCGTGCAGATGCGTGGATCCAGCCACCGAAACCGCAGGACAACCCATTCCGTTCGCTGTTCACCATTGTGCGCTGCGTGTTTGATCTCTTCTGGCTGACGTGGAAAACGCGTCGGGAAAACCGGCGTGCGCAAGCGCAGGTGCAGGAGGACGGCAACGCATGAAACAGCTGACAAAACTCACCTTGCTTGCGGCATCACTGTTTGCGTTGCCGCTCCACAGTGAAGAGACCACCGTCGCCTCGCTGCTACCGGTCGAGATGCCTGCGCCAACGGCGGCTGCGCTGCCGACTTTTGTCCCTTCGACGGTGAACAGCATCAGCGTGGCGCAGATGGGCCAGCCGCAGGGGCTGGTCTTGAGCGGCGGCCAGCTTCAGGGGGGAATGAACTTCACCCTGCCGGTCGATCAGGTGATCACGAATGCCCAGCTCTCGCTGAACCTGAAAGTCTCGCCAGCGATGGCGACACGTAACGCCACCCTGCAACTGATGCTCAACGGACAGCCGCTGGGTACCGTGCCTCTGGGCGCGGCGGACAGCGATATCTCCCGCTTCCAGCTGGATATTCCGGCGGCGCTGCTGGTCTCCAGCAATAACCTGAGCCTGCAGATCAATGACGGCGACGCGATGCAGTGCCAGCGCGATCTGTCGGATAAATATCGCGTCACCATCCTGCCGGATTCCCGCTTCGAGCTGGAAGGGCAGCAGCTGGATATCGGCTCGGACCTGAGCCATTTCCCGCGCCCGTTCTTCGACAGTATGCAGATGACGCCTGCGGCCATCGCTTTTGCCTTCGCTCCCACGCTCAGCAGCGATGCTCTCAGTGCAGCGGCGCTTATCTCCTCCTGGCTGGGGATTCAGGCCGATTATCGCGGCGTCTCTTTCGCGGCGTTGCACGACACCCTGCCGGAGAAAAACGGCATTCTGATTGGCCATCCGGGTGACAAAATCGGCGGCCTGACGCTGCCGCAATCCACCGAGCCGATGCTGCAGGTGATCGATAACCCGGCGAACCCGGTGTACAAACTGCTGCTGGTCGTCGGGAACGACGACGCGGCGCTGCGCACGGCGGCATGGCGACTGACGCGCGGCAACTTTGCCCTGCAAACCGCCAGCATTTCGATCCCCGCGCAGACGATCCCGACGAGCAAGCCTTACGATGCGCCGCGCTGGATCCCAACGGATCGTCCGGTGAAGCTCTCGGAGCTGATCCGCAAGGATCAAAGCCTGACCGTCACCGGGATCTGGCATGCGCCGTTGCGGGTGGCTTTCCGCGCCGCGCCGGACCTTTTCCTCTGGGACGGGGAAACCATTCCGCTGCACATCGGCTACCGTTTCCCGACGGAGAGCTGGATTGACGAAAACCGGTCCTGGCTCAGCATGACCCTGAACGACACCTTCCTGCACAATCTGCCGGTGAACAAACAGGGCGCGCTGGAAACCTTATGGCACAAAGTGGGCGGCGACGCGCGGCAGGAGAAGTTTGATATGCCGCTTGAGCCGTACATGATTTACGGCGACAACCAGCTCTCGCTCTATTTCAACATCACGGCGAAAGAGAACGCGCCGTGCAGCGTGCTGCTGAACAACAACATCAAGAGCCGCATCGATGAAGACTCGTGGATCGATCTGAGCCACACGCGTCACTTCTCGCTCCTGCCGAATCTTTCTTACTTTGTCGGCGCATCGTTCCCGTTCACGCGTCTGGCGGACTACTCCCAGACGGTGCTGCTGCTGCCTGAACAGCCAACGGAGACCCAAATCGCCACGCTGCTGGATATGGCGGCGCGTTCCGGTAACGCCACCGGCACCGCGCTGTACAACAACCGCGTGGTGCTCGGCGTGCCCACGGCAGGCGGCAATCTTGAGCTTCTGCGCACGCGTGATGTGCTAGCGGTCAGCGGTATGGCGCAGCACGACTTTAACCAGGCCCTGCTGAACGCATCGCCGTTTACCTTCCACGACAACACGCTGGGCGTGCGTACGCCGTCGACCTGGCAAAAACTGCAGCGCTGGCTGGCGGGCGACTGGACCTCCGACGGCGTCGAAGCAGACCGCTATTTCTCCTCCAACGAAGCGTGGCGCGGATTTGTCAGCTTCCGCTCGCCGTGGAGCAGCGACCGTCTGGTAGTGATGGCGCTGGGCAGCAACGACGACCAGCTCTCGCGCCTGCATGACGACTTAACCTCCGCGCGCATCAACGCCGGAATTCGTGGCGACGCGGCAATCATCACCAACGAAAACGGTGTGCGCAGTTTCCGCGTCGGCTCGCAGTTCCCGAGCGGTGAAATGCCTGCCCACATGATGATTGTCTGGTATGCCAACCAGCACTCGGCGCTGCTGGCGATCCTGGGTCTGATCATGAGTTCGCTGACCGGTCTGGGCTTGTACGCCTGGCTGAAAAAGCGTGCGCGTAAGCGCCTGAATCCGGAGAGCGGAAAGTGAAAAAAAACAGCTTACAATCGGTCCTCTGTCTTTCCGGTGTGCTGGCCTTTGCCGGCACCGCGCAGGCGGCGCAAAACGAGGCGGCGCTGAAGGCGCTGTTTGACCAGGCCAACTACTGGCACGAAAAATCCCACGACGATCTGGCGAGCGAGTCGCTGAAAAAGGTGTTGATGGTCGATGCCAACAACACCCAGGCGCTCTACTTGATGGCCCTGTGGGCGCAGCAAAACGGTGATTTGCAGGCGGCGGCGCAGTGGCGCGCGCGGCTGGCAAACGTTTCGCCAAATGATTGCGGCCTGCAGGCGCTGGATAATGCCAAACAGCTGACTCAGGTTCCGCAGGGCACGCTGACGCTGGCTCGCCAGCAGGCGCGCAGCGGAAACATTCCGGCGGCGCTGGCAACCTGGAAAACGCTGTTCAACGGCGACACACCGCCCGCGAGCCTCGCGCCAGAGTATTACCAGACGATGGGCAGCGACAAATCCCTCTATCCAGAGGCTCTGGCTGAGCTGCAGCGTTTTGCGGCACAAAATCCGCAGGACAACGCCGCACGCGTGGCGCTGGGCAAAATGCTCACCTGGCAGGAGAGCACGCGCCGCGACGGGATCATTCAGCTGCAGCAGATGGCGAGCGGCAGCAAAGACGCGGATGCAGCCCTGCGTCAGGCCCTGCTGTGGTTAGGGCCAAAAGCAGGTGACGAGCAATTCTACGACACCTGGCTGCAACGCCATCCGCAGGACAGCGAAGTGCAGGCGTACTACCGCAAAAACGTGGGCGGCGCGGCGAAAGGCGAAGGCTTCACCGCGCTCAACAGCGGCAACACCGATGCCGCCAGACGTCAGTTTGAGCAGGTGCTGCAAACCAATCCGCAGGACGCCGACGCGCTCGCTGGGATGGGCTACATCGCGCAGCGCAGCGGTGACTATCAGGCTGCCGCGCAGTATCTCGGACGCGCAGCCAGCCAGGGCGGCGATGCCTCCAGCGAACGCCAGCAGCAGGCCGACGACGCCGCCTTTTACGGCCAGCTCGCTCAGGCGCAGCAGGCGCTGAAAGAGGGCAACGTCAGCCAGGCGCTGGCGCTTTCGGCTCCGCTGGTGCAGCAGAGCGGTGAGCGCGGCACGGCGGCTCGCCTGTTCCGCGCCGATGTGTTGCGTCACAACAAAGATTATCCGCAGGCCGAACAGACCCTGCGCGAGCTGTTGAACCAGCAGCCAAACAACGGTGCCGCGCGTGAAAATCTCTATTACGTCCTGAAAGAGCAGAACAAAACCGCCGAAGCCCAGGCGATGCTGCGCACGCTGCCCGCCAGTTTGCAGGCGAAACTTCAGCCGCGCGTGGTAACCGGTTTACCGGGCGATCCGATTCGTCGTCAGGCGCAGCAGGCGGCGGCAAGCGGGAACACTCAGCAGGCGATCGCGGTTCTACGCGAAGGGATTGCCCGTCTGCCGGACGATCCGTGGCTCCGCCTCGATCTGGCACGTTTGCTGCAAAAATCCGGTGCCGACGGCGAAGCCGCTTCGGTGATGCAGCCCGCGTTTCGTCAGGGAGCGGGGGCCAGTTCGCTGTATGCGGCGGCGCTGTTTGCCAGCGAAAACGGAGCGTGGCAGCAGTCGAAAACCATTCTGTCGCGCATCTCGCCTGCCAGCCAGACGCCGCAAATGCGCGAGCTGGCTCAGCGCGTGAACTACAACCTGCAAATGGCGACGGCAGAGCGTTACCTGGCGCAGGGCAATTCCGTCGCGGCGGCCAATACCCTGAAAACCCTCTCAACGCGGCCACCGGAAAACCCGGCCGATGCGGGGAAACTGGCGCGAATGCTGGCGCAAAGTGGCGATCTGACGGGCGCGGTGGCGGTGGTGCGCAGCAATATGCGTGAGGGTGTGCAGGGTAACGCGGGCGATTACGCCGATCAGGTGTCAGTGCTGAATCAGGCCGGGCTGAGCGGCGAAGCCCAGAGCTTCCTCGCGAATCCGGAACTGCTGGCGCGCAGCACGCCGACTCAGCTGGCGGGCGTGCGTAACGGGTATGTGATCAACGAAGCCGACCAGCTGCGCGAGCAGGGCAACTATGCGGCAGCGTATGACAAACTGATCCGCGCCCTGCAAAGCGATCCGCAAAATACCGACCTGATGTTTGCGATGGCGCGTCTGTATCAGACCGGCAAAATGAACAAAGAGGCGGGTGTGGTCTACGACTACCTGATGACGCGGGATACACCGGATCAGGATGCCCGCGCGGGCGCCATCGACGTGGCGCTGGCTGAAGACAACGTGGTGAAAGCGAAGCAGCTCGCCAACGGGCTGCAAAATAACAGCTCGCCGGAGCGCCTGGTGTTACTGGCGCGTCTGGAAGAAGCCCAGGGCAACCATCAGCAGGCGATGACCTATCTGCGCAGCGCGCGCGGCAAACTGCTGGGTCTGCAATCCACCAACAGCGCGGCGACGCCGACGATGGGCGGCTTGTTGCTGGCGGATAACCCGTTCGTGAGTACCAGCCGCACTGCTCAGGCGGTCGGCGCCACGCCCTCCAGTGATAACGGGCTGCCGTGGCAACTGGCGCAAACGGCACGCGAGCCAGGCTCGACGCTGCCGGGCACCACGCGTCCCGATCTGCCGCAGGAGACGGCCCAGAGCCGCACCTTGCGTCAGGTCGATGAGATGATGCAGCAGATGAACGAGCAGACCGGTATGTGGCTGCAGGGCGGGGTGGACGTGCGCGGACGCGATGGCGAATCGGGCACCAGCAAGCTGACGGAAGCCAAAGCACCGCTCACCTGGTCCAGCTCGCCGTTTGGTGAGTCTCGCTTCGAATTCACCGCGACGCCCATTACGCTCAGCGCGGGCAGTGCCAGCGGTGACGCGTGGCGCCGCTTCGGCTCTAATCCGCTGGCAAACGCCGCGTCGAACATGGTGGCAACGGCGACCAACGAGCAGAAAGCCATTGCAGCGATGAACGCCACGGAGCGCGCAACCTATCTTGCTGCGCACCCGGGGGCTGCATCGCTGGTGGGCTTAGGCGATCTGGACAGCAACGACTTTAACCTGACGAGTTCCGACGGCCAGCTGAATCTGGCGAAGCTCGGAGCCTACGACGGCGGCAAGGTCGGGGAATACCTTGAAGCCTCGAACCTGAAGGCCAACGTCAATCAGCCAGGGGATGTCTCTACGGATGCGCAAAAAGCGAATGGCGTGGAGCTGAACATGGCGCTGAGCGGGAAGGATTATCGTCTTGATGTCGGCAGCACGCCGCTGGGACAGGATCTGAGCACGCTGGTGGGCGGCGTGAAATGGTCGCCAAAACTGACCAATTACCTGTCGCTGATCATGACCGGAGAGCGCCGCGCGGTAACAGACAGCCTGTTATCTTACGTGGGGCTGGAAGACAAATATTCCGGCAAACGCTGGGGGCGCGTCACTAAAAACGGCGGCAGCCTGCAGCTGAGTTATGACGACGGCGATGCCGGTTTCTACGCGGGCGGCGGTGGTTACAGCTATCTCGGTGAAAACGTGGCGAGCAACACCAGCATCAATGCGAACGCCGGGGTCTATCTGCGTCCTTATCACGACGACTTCCGCGAAGTGAAAACCGGGCTAAGCATGAGCTGGATGGATTTCTCAAAAAATCTCAGCCAGTTTACCTTCGGCCAGGGCGGATACTTCAGCCCGCAGAACTACGTCAGCGTCTCGCTGCCGATCGACTACGCGCAAAAAATCGATAACTGGAAGCTGAAACTGGGCGGCTCGGTGGGCTACCAGTCTTACAGCCAGGACAGCAGCGACTACTTCCCGACTCACGACAGCTGGCAGCAACTGCTGGAAGGGGCCGTCGAGAGCGGCTTTGCGAAAGAAGCGACCTACAAAGGCACCTCTGAAAACGGCATTGGCTACACCGTCCGCGCCGGGGTCGATTACAACGTCAACAAAGACATGACCATCGGCGGCAAGGTCGGTTATGACACCTTTGGCAGCTATAACGAAAGTACGGCGGGACTCTATTTCCGCTACATGCTGGGAGATAAATAATGACAACGACGCTGGAAAACCCTGCGATCCTGAGCTGGTTTCGCGCGCAGCAAACGCCGGAAGGCTGGTTTGACCTACTGGCGCTGATCGTTGACGGCATGGTGCGTAACGTCGGTGAGCTGGAGAGCCAGCCGTTCCTGCATCAGATGGGGGTGGCGCTGGCCGAACAGTTTCCGTTGCCGCCGTCAGAAACGGTGGTCGAACTGGAAGCCAACATCAACGCCCAACTGGCGCGTTTTGGCTGGGGCTGCGTGGAGATCAACACCACCGACATCGACCTTACCCTGCGCCATCTGGCGCTGCCTGTAAGCCGCCGTGAGGACCAGCAAAGCCGCTGGTGTCACGCCTTCTGTGCAATACTGGAAGGGCTGTATGTCCGCTGGATGCAGGGTCAGGGCGGGAAAGCGCATGTGACGGTGAGTCGCGAGCGTCTTAATTCCCTTTCGGACGTGCAGTTCCGTTACCACAACCCACAGTGAGTAAATGATGAGAAAGCCTGCATGCGCCGCACTGGCGGTCGTGATGAGTCTCTGTTTTTCGCCGTTTTCTCAGGCCGGTCAGGCCTGGGAGAGCTATAAAGCGCGCTTTTTAATGCCGGATGGCCGCATTGTCGATACCGGAAACGGCAACGTTTCCCATACGGAAGGGCAAGGTTTCGCCATGCTGATGGCGGTGGCGAGCGACGACAAAGCGGCGTTTGATAAGCTTTGGCAGTGGACCGACAGGACTCTAAAAAATAAAGAGAACGGCCTGTTTTACTGGCGCTACAACCCCGTCGAGCCGGACCCGATCACCGACAAAAACGACGCCACCGATGGCGATACGATGATCGCCTGGGCGTTGTTAAAAGCCGACGCCCGCTGGCATGACAAAAGCTACAGCACCGCCTCGGATGCCATTACCAAAGCGCTGGTGGCCCACACGGTGATTCGCTACGCAGGCCAGCGCGTGATGTTGCCGGGCGCGCAGGGGTTTAACCTCAACAGCGAAGTGATCCTCAATCCGTCGTACTTTATCTTCCCCGCCTGGCAGGCGTTCGCTGACCGCAGCCATTTGCAGGTGTGGCGCGAGCTGATCAAAGACGGGCAAACGCTGCTCGGGAAAATGGGAAGCGGTAAGGCCAATCTGCCGACCGACTGGGTGTCTCTGGCCGCAGACGGCACGCTGACGCCCGCGAAAGCGTGGCCACCGCGCATGAGCTACGATGCGATCCGCATCCCGCTGTATGTGCACTGGTTTAATCCACAAAGCCCGCAGCTCACGCCGTGGCGCAGCTGGTTAGGTCAGTTCAGTCGCGAGCAAACCCCGGCCTGGGTCAATGTCACGACCAACGACTATGCGCCGTACATGATGGAAGGTGGCCTGCTGGCGGTAAGGGATTTAACGATGGGGCAGGCGATGAGTGAGCCGGAGATTACGGCGAAGGATGACTATTACTCGGCGAGCCTGAAGATGCTGGTGTGGGTGGCGGGACAGTAGAACGGATCTCCCCACCCCGGCGGCTCTCCTGTGTGGAGAGTCGTCAGGGTAGGGGAGTTACTGAACCTTACTGCGGGTATGGCACCCAATCACCACCGTTCAACCGTACATACGGCTTATTCTGGTACTGAATCACTACCGCATTCGCGTTCTCAGACACTTCCGCCGTCTGCGGCAGACCGCTGGTGAGCTGATTCCAGTTCACGCTGTCTTCCACAAACAACTTCCCGTCTACCGCACGCGCAACCAGCTCGGAAATTGCCAGATAGCTGCTCGGCTGGGTGATTTCGATTGGCGCACCCTGATGCGGTGCTTTCATGCCGAAGAACTTAATCCCGGCGGGCACGTTGGTGATGGACGGGCTTGGGATATCGCGCAAGCCTGAGACCTGCATTCTGTCGCCTTTCAGCGCGCCACCGTGCTCTGGCACCACAACCACCATCACCCGACGGCCTGATTTTTCCAGTTCGGTAAAGAACGCATCCAGCTCATCGAAGAACTTCTGCGCACGAACTTTGTAATCCGCCGTTTTGCTCACGCCAGGATAGTGGTTACCGTCGTGCAGCGGTAGGGTGTTGTAGAAGGTCGCGCTACGGGTGTTTTCCTCTTTCCCGACCGTTTGCAGCCAGCGTTGCAGCGTGGCGGTGTCGTCATACACCGGTGAACCGTCAAAGCCCAGCAGTGGCACCGGCAGACCGGTTTGGTCCATCAGCGGCGCATGCATCCCGCCGTTCTCGCGCACTTCTTTCAGGAAGCCGCCAAAGATACCGTTATGGCCGAGCATCAGGTGCTGGGTAAAGCCCAGTTTTTCGAGGTTATCGAACAGGTAGCACTGATTGCCCGCAGGCTGATACAGATTTTTATGCGACGGCTGACCGCAGCTGGCGCGCAGCAGACGAATCGCCGCCGGGCCGCTGTACGAGGTGGCCGAGTTAAAATCTTTGAACTGAATATCGAAATGCGACCACAGCGGGTGCGACGACAGACCTGCAGCCTCCACATCGGCCCAGGAGAGGGAACAGATGTTGATCACCAGCAGTTCAAACGGCTGCGCATCGGCAGGCAGTGACGCCGGGAATTTCGTCTGACGCTTGGCTTCCGCGTTATAGAAGCTGGACAGCCAGGCGTTAAGGTTGGTGGAGGTCGGTGGCGCGGTTTGCGCCGGGATATCCCCGATCACGGCCGTATCTCCGGCGGTGGCAACTGTCGGCGCGGCGCTGCCGCCCGTGGTAGTCACGGTTTCTGTTGGCTGACCGGCTGGCCACAGGGAGATGCTCGGGCCTGCCAGCGTCAGGACGTTCAGCCAGATCATAATCGCCACCACGAACACCGTGATGCGGATCCATTGGGAGAGGAACAGCCATGCAATCAGCATCACAAAAATGGCGCCAATCATCTGCCAGTTGATAAAACGTTCGGTCAGATCGAGAAGGTAATCGCTGCTAAAGCCCGCCACCTGCGAGCCCTGGCTCATGATGCTATCCGGGCCTGGAAGCCAGGTATCATGCCAGAACAGCCCGAAACCAATCGGTATCGCTACCCAGTGGCGCAGGCGGTGCAGCTTCAGGTTCGGAATGGGCATCAGCAAAAATGCCATAAACACCAGGTTAAGCAGCGGATGGAAATTCAAATAGCCCGCCCAGAGCAGGCCGAATTTCACCAGAAAATAGAAGTTCCAGCCGGACAGGCCGCGCCAGTATTGCCAAAGCGGCGAAGGTGCCGAAGCAGTATAGGTAGAATTAGTCATGTTTTCGGTTTGCCTTGACGTGTGAAGCCCGTTTCAGTGTTCCAGCTGGTTTTACATAGCGAGGTTTTGCAAACAGCAGTCTTACCGTATCGCGGGTACGGCGTAATGAATGGCGCGCATAGTAGCCAAGTGGGAAGAAGATGATCGCGCACAGGATCACGAGCTGAATAATGTCAGTGTTGTTCATGATGATGCTCTCTCCTCTGCATCACTCAGCAAACGCAGCGGCTCAGGGACGCGACGCCAAACGTGTCCGTCGTGGGTGGCGTTCAGCACCGGTTTGCTGTCGCTCGCGACCAGCAGCGGTTTGCCCCATTGTTCCGGCTGCAGCTGTTTCATCTGCACAATTTCGGCGCTGATCAAATTGTCCTCAAACCAGACCATGCGGTTGGAGAAGATATCTCCGGTTGGCAGCGGGAAAATGTGGTTAAGGGCGGTATCCAGGTCGTTGATGCGACAGAAGGATAAAAACAGCACCAGGCGGTTATCGCCGATGGTCATGATATCCCCGGTACGGTTCGGGCGGCACAACGTCAGCGCCTGCTCGATACGGATACCCGGAACCGGACGCAGCGCGACCATCACCCCTTTACCGTCTGCCGGCAGCAGCGTGTTGCTCATCATGTTGCTCACCGCGTCGCAGAACGTATCCCATTTCTGGTAGCCGCGCAGCTTCATCGGCTGGGTCATGGAGAGCAGCGTTGAGATCTCTTCCGGGACGTGGCGATTAAACTGCTGACCCTGGAGGCTTTCAATGAGCGTCAGGCAGCGAGAAAGCGGGGCGTTCCACGGGATCACCATGTTTGCGCCGCAGCCGAGCAGCAGGCGCTCGTCGGTGGCGCGCAGGCTGGTGTTGTTCTCACGGACCACGATTTTCAGTGCGCTGCCGCGCTGGCGGCGCAGGGTGTGGATCTGTCGGGCTATCGACTCAATCTGGTTATTCTGCGTCAGCGAAAAGACAATCGTCGCGGCCTGCGTGGTGCGGGCTTCATTAAACAGCGATTCGTTGGTTTCGAACAAAGACCAATATTCAGAGAGGGCAGGGGCGCCTTCTAATACAGCGATGTGGCTCAGAATGCGTTTTTCATCGTTTCGTGGCTGAACGACGGTTTCTTCCTGCTGGGCGACATGCCACTCGCCAGCAATATGCTTCAGCGTCAGCTGTTGTCGGGCGCTCACCCCTTTTTCATTGCACCAGAACGCAATATCGTAAAGATGGCTGTCGGCCTGATGGCGCGTACTGGCCAAACCAAACAGGGAACGATATTCACTCATTAAAAATGAGAACTGCTTATCATTATTACTACCAGGACTGATCACCAGCAGCGTGCAATTTTGATCGCGCACCCATTTATTGATTTTTTCCAGCCAGACTCGCAATTTTTCTGTGGGTATATTTTGCCAGGTATTGTTCGCGCATTTAAGCACCAGTAAATAATGATGAGGATCGATGCTGCATTGAATGTCGCGGGGCAAAAAGTATAGACCATCTTCCTGGTTTGGCATGGAAAACAGACGCACTTTATCCGGCCCCTGTTCATTACTCAGGCTGATGATATCTTTGGGGTCCTCGCCCATGGTCACCACAGCAACGTGGGCACTTTTCTCTTGCGCTGCAATTGTTTGATTCACAAGACTAATAGCGTCTTCATTGCGGTCCGTACTGATCCACCAGACTCCGCCGGCTGGCATGTGGCGCAATTCATCCCATAATGACTGGATACCAACTGAAAATATGGGGTTCACGGTGTCCCTCTTCGCGACTAATTTACCTGTATCTCAGTTTACTAGCGAAAGCTCAGAAATAAACCTAACATTGAAATTAAAGACCATCAGATTTAGCATATGAATGAATTTTCGCAGGCAGGAAGCCGTGCAACTACCTCTGTTGTTCGTTGAGAATTAATAAAGGAATGAAACTAAAATGCATAATAACGAACCAACAACGCCGGTTGATTCTGGCCTTGGGTACACATTCCAAAATGATTTTTTGGCGTTAAGCCAGGCTTTCTCATTGCCTGAAATAGACTACACCGATATTTCACAGCGAGAACAGCTGGCTGCGGCGATTAAACGCTGGCCATTATTAGCTGAATTTGCCCGTCAACAATAAGGGAGCCATTGATGGCCATACTTGGATTACAGGGCATTCGTGGCGGTGTTGGCACGACGTCAATAACAGCAGCGCTGGGATGGTCATTACAGATATTAGGCGAATCGGTACTGGTAATTGATGCCTGTCCCGATAATTTGCTGCGGATGTCTTTTAACGTTGACTTTGACACTTCTGATGGCTGGGCGCGGGCGTTGCTCGACGGTCGCGACTGGCGAGACACCGCACAACGTTACACGTCGCAGCTCGATATCCTGCCGTTCGGCCAGCTGACCGCCAGCGAAAAAGAGTCCATTTACACCCGCTATGGCACGCTGGGTTATTTTGCCGATGCATTGCAGCTGTTACAGGAAAAAAGCCACTACCAGTGGATTTTGCTCGATCTCCCAAGCGGCTTCTCACCGCTCACCCGCCAGTTAATCGAACACTGCGATCACACGCTGACGATTGTGAACGCGGATGCCAACTGCCATGTTCGCCTGCATCAGCAGGTGCTCCCGAACGGAGCGCATATTCTGATCAACGATTTACGTCTGAACAGCCAAATTCAGGACGATCTCTACCAGGTCTGGCTGCAAAGCCAGCGTCGTCTGCTGCCGATGGTCATTCATCGCGACGAAGCCATCGCCGAGTGCATGGCATCCAAACAGCCGCTCGGCGAATACCGTAGCGATTCTCTGGCGGCGGAAGAGATCCTCACTCTGGCGAACTGGTGCCTGTTGCACTATACCGGACGCCCGGAGCCTGCCGGGAGAGGCCTATGAGCCGGCTGTCCAACGCGCTCCTCATCCCGCCCGTTAGCGCGCGCTTAAGCGAGCGTTACCGGAATTATCGCCGTCACGGTGCGTCTGCCTTTAGCGCCGCGCTGGGCTGCTTCTGGGTGATTTTGGCCTGGATGTTCATCCCACTCGAACATCCGCGCTGGCAGCGTATTCGCGCGCGCCATCGCGAGCTTTACCCGCATCTTGATCCTGACCGCCCGCGCCCTCTCGATCCGGCGCGCTACGCGATTCAGGCGTTATGGCTTATCGTCAGTCAGGCGAAACGCGAAAAAACCGAACCGCGCTGGCGCACGTACAGTCGCTTTAAGAACGTGCGCGGGCGTTACCATCAGTGGCTGGAAACACTGCCTGAGCGCTTCAGCGACCAGACCAGCCATCTCGATTCGCATAAAGAGCTGGGGCATCTGCATCCCGGCTTGCGGCGTTTTATTCTCGGGGTGATCGTCGTTTTCTCGCTCATTCTGGCGCTGCTCTGTATCACTCAGCCGTTTAACCCGCTGGCGCAGTTTATCTTCCTGATTCTGCTGTGGGGCGTGGCCCTGCTGGTGCGGCGTATTCCAGGGCGCTTCTCGGCGCTGATGCTGATTGTGCTCTCCCTGACCGTCTCCTGCCGCTACATCTGGTGGCGCTATACCTCGACGCTGAACTGGGATGACCCGGTGAGCCTGACCTGCGGTTTGGTTCTGCTGTTCGCGGAAACTTACGCGTGGGTGGTGCTGGTGCTGGGGTATTTCCAGGTGGTCTGGCCGCTGAATCGCCAGCCGGTTCCGCTGCCGAAAGACACCGCCCAGTGGCCGACGGTGGATATTTTCGTTCCGACCTATAACGAAGATCTGAACGTGGTGAAAAACACCATTTACGCCTCTCTCGGTATCGACTGGCCGAAAGACAAGCTCACTATCTGGATTCTTGATGACGGCGGGCGCGAAGAGTTTCGCCAGTTCGCCGACAGCGTGGGGGTGAAATACATCGCCCGTACTACCCACGAGCACGCCAAAGCCGGGAACATCAACAACGCGCTAAAGTATGCCACGGGCGAATTTGTGTCGATTTTTGACTGCGACCACGTCCCGACGCGCTCGTTCCTGCAGATGACCATGGGCTGGTTCCTGAAAGAGAAACAGCTGGCGATGATGCAGACGCCGCACCACTTCTTCTCGCCGGACCCGTTCGAGCGCAACCTCGGGCGTTTTCGCAAAACGCCTAACGAAGGCACGCTGTTCTACGGGCTGGTGCAGGACGGGAACGACATGTGGGATGCCACCTTCTTCTGCGGCTCTTGTGCGGTGATTCGCCGTAAACCGCTGGATGAAATTGGCGGTATCGCCGTGGAAACCGTCACCGAAGATGCGCACACCTCTCTGCGCTTGCACCGTCGCGGCTACACCTCGGCGTACATGCGTATTCCGCAGGCGGCGGGGCTGGCGACGGAATCGTTATCCGCCCACATTGGCCAGCGTATTCGCTGGGCGCGCGGAATGGTGCAGATTTTCCGTCTCGATAACCCGCTGACGGGTAAAGGGCTGAAGCTCGCGCAGCGTCTCTGCTATGTCAACGCCATGTTCCACTTCCTGTCCGGTATCCCGCGGCTGATCTTCCTGACGGCACCGCTGGCCTTCCTGCTGCTGCACGCGTACATCATCTTTGCCCCGGCGCTGATGATTGCCCTGTTCGTTCTGCCGCACATGATCCACGCCAGCCTGACCAACTCGAAAATTCAGGGGAAATACCGCCATTCGTTCTGGAGTGAAATCTATGAAACGGTGCTGGCCTGGTACATCGCACCGCCCACGCTGGTGGCGCTGATTAACCCGCATAAAGGCAAATTCAACGTCACCGCGAAAGGCGGGCTGGTGGAAGAGGAGTACGTCGACTGGGTGATCTCCCGCCCGTACATTTTCCTCGTCCTGCTGAATATCTTCGGCGTGATGGTGGGGATCTGGCGCTACTTCTACGGCCCGGAAAACGAAGTGCTGACGGTCTTCGTCAGCCTCGCATGGGTCTTCTACAACCTGATCATTCTCGGCGGCGCGGTGGCGGTATCGGTGGAGAGCAAACAGGTTCGTCGCTCCCATCGCGTCGAAATCTCCATGCCTGCGGCGATTGCCCGTGAAGATGGCCATCTCTTCTCCTGTACCGTCCACGACTTCTCCGACGGGGGGTTAGGCATAAAGATTAACGGCCAGGCGAAAGTGCTCGAAGGGCAGAAGGTGAAATTGCTGCTCAAGCGCGGCCAGCAGGAGTACGTATTCCCGACGCAGGTTGTGCGTGTGTTGGGCAATGAAGTCGGGCTGCAGCTGATGCCGCTCACCAAGAAGCAACATATTGATTTTGTACAGTGTACCTTTGCCCGCGCGGATACGTGGGCACTCTGGCAGGATAGCTTCCCGGAAGATAAGCCGCTGGAAAGTCTGCTGGATATTCTGAAGTTGGGGTTCCGTGGTTATCGCCACCTTGCAGAATTCGCTCCGCCGTCAGTGAAAATAATTTTCCGTTCACTTACCTCGCTGGTTTCCTGGGTGGTGTCGTTTATCCCTCGTCGCCCTGAGCGGGATGAGGCGAAACAACAACCGGACCCGGTTATGGCTCAACAATGATGATAACGCGATGAAAAGAAAACTTTCCTGGATATGTGCTGTGGCGGTTGGGATGAGTTCGCTGCCCGCAATGATGGCTCAGGCGGCGCCTGAAAATTCGACGCAAACCCCTGCGCCGACCGTGCCTGTCGTGGCGCAAGCGACGGATCCGGTGGTTACCGCAGCACCTGGGCAAACCGAAAACGTGGTGCCTAATCAGCCAACGGAGGGGAACACCCTGCCGGGAACGCCGACGGGCGCGCAGGCGGTTGGTCAGGTGATGCCGGGCGTGAACGGTGCGAATGCGCCTATTGTTGCGGATAACGTTCCGTCGCGTGACGTGAAGCTGACGTTTGCGCAGATTGCGCCGCCTCCGGGCAGCATGATCCTGCGCGGGATCAACCCGAACGGCGGCGTTGAATTTGGCATACGCAGCGATGAAGTGGTCTCCAGCGCGCTGCTGAATCTGGAATACACCCCATCGCCGTCCCTGCTGCCGATTCAGTCCCAGCTGAAAGTCTATCTCAATGATGAGCTGATGGGCGTACTGCCGGTCACCAAAGAACAGCTGGGCAAGAAAACCCTGGCGCAGGTGCCGATCAACCCGCTGTTTATCACCGACTTTAACCGCGTGCGCCTCGAGTTTGTCGGCCACTATCGCGACGTCTGCGAAAACCCGGCCAGCAGCACCCTGTGGATGGACGTCGGTCGTAACTCCTCCCTGAACATGACTTACCAGACGCTGGCGGTCAAAAATGACCTTTCCGCGTTCCCGATTCCGTTCTTTGATCCACGCGATAACCGCGAGCTGAACCTGCCGGTGGTGTTTGCCGGTTCACCGGACGTGGCGCAACAGCAGGCGGCGACCATCGTCACCTCGTGGTTTGGCTCCCGCTCTGGCTGGCGCGGGCAGAGCTTCCCGGTACTGTTCGACAAGCTGCCGGAAAGAAACGCTATCGTGTTTGCCACCAACGACAAACGCCCGGCGTTCCTCCGCGATCACCCTGAGGTGAAAGGCCCGACCGTCGAAATGATGAATCATCCGGATAAGCCGTATGTGAAATTGTTAGTGGTATTTGGTCGCGATGATAAAGATTTGGTCCAGGCGGCGAAAGGCATTGCCCAGGGGAACGTGCTGTTCCGTGGCAATAGCGTCGCCATTGGCGACGTGAAACCGCTGCTGGCGCGTAAACCTTACGATGCGCCAAACTGGATCCGCACCGATCGCGCGGTGACCTTCGGCGAACTGAAAACTTATGAAGAGCAGCTCCAGTCTACCGGGCTTGAGCCATCCGCCATTAACGTCTCCCTGAACCTGCCGCCGGATCTCTATCTCCTGCGCAGTAACGGGATCGATATCAATCTGAACTATCGCTATACCGCGCCGCCAACCAAAGACAGCTCGCGCATGGATATCAGCCTGAACAACCAGTTCCTGCAATCCTTCCCGCTGACCAGCAGCCAGGACACCAACAAGCTGTTGCTGCGTCTGCCGGTCCTTCAGGGTCTGCTGGACGGCAAAACAGACGTCTCCATTCCGGCGCTGAAACTCGGGGCGGTGAACCAGTTACGCTTTGATTTCCAGTACATGAACCCAATGCCTGGCGGCTCGGTGGATAACTGCATCACCTTCCAGCCGGTCGCGAATCATGTGGTGATCGGCGACGACTCCACCATCGACTTTTCGAAGTATTATCACTTTATCGCGCTGCCGGATCTGCGCGCGTTTGCTAACGCCAGCTTCCCGTTCAGCCGTATGGCCGACCTCTCTGAAACCATCGTTGTGATGCCAAAAACACCTAACGAAGGCCAGGTGGCGACGCTGCTCGATGCGATGGCGTCCGTCGGCGCACAAACCGGTTTACCGGCGCTGAACGTCACGTTGACGGATGATGGCAGCCAGATTCAGGGTAAAGACGCCGATATCATGCTCATTGGCACCATTCCGGATAAGCTGAAAGACGATAAACGTATCGACCTGCTGGTCCATGCGACCGAGTCCTGGGTGAACACACCGCTGCGCCAGACCTCCTTCCCGAGCATCATGCCGGATATGGCCGACCGCGAAGCGAGCGTTCAGACCAACATCAGCTCCCAGGGACCGATGGCGGCGATTGTCGGCTTCCAGTCTCCTTACAACGATCAGCGCAGCGTTATCGCCCTGCTGGCAGACAGCCCGCGCGGGTATGAGCTGCTGAATGGCGCGATGAATGACAGTGGTAAGCGCGCCGCGATGTTTGGTTCGGTCGCGGTGATCCGTGAGTCCGGCGTGAACAGCCTGCGCGTGGGTGACGTCTACTACGTCGGTCATCTGCCGTGGTTCGAGCGCATGTGGTATGCCCTGGCAAACCATCCGGTGCTGCTGGCGGTCTTCGCGGCGATAAGCGTCGTGCTGCTCGCGTGGGTGATGTGGCGTCTGCTGCGTATTATCAGCCGTCGTCGTCTGCATTCGGATCGTGAGTAACCGGTGATGAAAGGGTTTCGCTGGTGCGTAATGGCTATGGTGGTAATGGCGGCGGCGAACGTTCGCGCCGCCTGCACCTGGCCTGCATGGGAGCAGTTTAAAAAGGACTATATCAGCGAAGGCGGGCGCGTCATTGATCCCAGTGACGCGCGCAAAATCAGTACGTCGGAAGGGCAAAGCTACGCGCTGTTTTTTGCCCTCGCGGCGAACGATCGCCAGACCTTTGATCGCCTGCTCGGCTGGACGCGCGACAACCTCGCGCAGGGCGATTTGAGCCAGCATCTCCCCGCCTGGCTGTGGGGAATGAAAGAGAAAGACGCCTGGGCGGTGATCGACAGCAATTCAGCGTCGGATGCCGATATCTGGATTGCCTGGTCGCTGCTGGAGGCGGGGCGTCTGTGGAAAGCGCCAGAGTACACCGCCACCGGGAAAGCGCTGCTCAAGCGCATCGCCAGTGAAGAGGTGGTAAAAGTGCCGGGCCTGGGGCTGATGCTGCTGCCCGGTAAAGTCGGCTTTGCCGAAGAGAAATCCTGGCGCTTCAACCCAAGCTATCTCCCGCCGCAGCTGGCGAACTATTTCACCCGCTTTGGCGCACCCTGGACTACGCTTCGTGAAACCAATTTGCGCCTGCTGCTGGAAACTGCGCCAAAAGGGTTCTCACCCGACTGGGTGCAATATCAAAAAAATAAGGGCTGGCAACTGAAGCCAGAAAAAACGTTTATCGGCAGTTACGATGCGATTCGCGTCTATCTCTGGGCGGGCATGTTGCACGACCGGGACCCGCAGAAAGCACGGCTGTTGGCGCGTTTTAAACCCATGGCGACGCTAACAACAAAAAAAGGCGTTCCCCCTGAGAAAGTCGATGTCGCCAGCGGTAAAACCACGGGTAATGGCCCGGTTGGTTTCTCCGCCTCACTGCTGCCGTTTTTACAAAACCGCGATGCACAAGCGGTACAACGTCAGCGTGTCGCCGACCATTTTCCCGGTAACGACGCCTATTACAGCTACGTACTGACCCTGTTTGGACAAGGATGGGATCAGCACCGTTTTCGTTTCACCGCAAAGGGTGAATTACACCCTGACTGGGGCCAGGAATGCGCAAGTTCTCATTAAGTTTACTCAGTTTATCCCTTGGATTGACGCTGATGCCGCTGGCGCAGGCCGCCAATTCTCCGCAGCAGCAACAGCTGCTGGAACAGGTGCGCCTGGGCGAATCGACCAACCGCGAGGATTTGGTTCGCCAGTCGTTGTATCGTCTTGAACTGATCGACCCCAACAATCCGGATGTGGTCGCCGCGCGTTTCCGCTATTTGCTGCGTCAGGGTGATAACGCCGGGGCGCAAAAAGAGTTAGACCGCCTCAAAGGGCTTGCACCTAGCTCCAGCGCCTATAAAGCGTCGCGCAATGCGATGCTGCTCTCGACCCCAGAAGGGCGTCAGGATCTGCAGCAGGCGCGCCTGCTGGCCACAACGGGCCATACCCAGGAAGCCATTGCCGCCTACGATAAAATCTTCGCTGGCGATCCGCCGAACGACGTTCTGGCGGCGGAATACTGGAACGTGGTGGCTAAAAATCCCGCCCGCAGCAACGAGGCTATTAATCAGCTTAAAAAAATTAACCTCAGCAGCCCTGGCAACACCGAGCTGCAGAACTCGTTATCCCAGCTGTTATTCAAAAACGGCCGTCGCGATGAGGGCTTTGCCGTCCTCAGGCAGATGGCGAGATCGAACGCCGGGCGCGATGCGGCCTCTGATATCTGGTATCAGCAGATCAAAGACCTGCCGGTTAGCGCCGGTAGCGTAAAAGCGCTCCAGGATTATCTGCAGGTGTTCAGCGCGGGCGATAACGTTACCGCCGCCCGCTCGCAGCTGGAAGCTCAGCAAAAACAGCTGGCCGATCCGGCGTTCCTCGCCAAAGCCGAAGGGCTGGCCGCCGTGGAGGCAGGACAGGGCAATAAAGCGGTATCTGACCTGCAGCAGGCGGTAAACGCTAATCACACCGACAGCGAAGCCGTAGGCGCGCTGGGCCAGGCCTACTCCCAGCGCGGCGATCGTGCCCGCGCCGTTGCACAGTTGGAAAAAGCCATTGCCCTCGATCCACAGAGTGATAACCGTGGGAAATGGGACAGCCTACTGAAAGTGAACCGCTACTGGCTGCTGATCCAGCAGGGTGATGCCGCGCTGAAAGCCAACAATGTCGCGCAGGCAGAACGTTACTACCAGCAGGCGCGCACTGTCGATAACACCGACAGCTACGCGGTGCTCGGGCTGGGTGACGCCGCCGTCGCGCGCAAAGACAACGCCGCCGCCGAGCGTTTCTACCGCCAGGCCCTGCGGATGGACAGCGGCAACAGCAACGCGGTGCGCGGGCTGGCGAATATCTACCGTGCGGAATCGCCGGAAAAAGCCGACCAGTTTATCCGCTCGCTCTCTGCCAGCCAGCGTCGCAGTATCGACGATATCGAACGCAGCCTGACCAACGACAGATTATCCCAGCAGGCAGAACAGCTGGAAAACGAGGGTAAATTTGCACAGGCAGCGGAAATTCAGCGCCGCCGTCTGGCGCTCTCGCCGGGCGATGTGTGGATTACCTATCGCCTGTCGCGCGATCTCTACAGTGCCGGACAGCACAGCCAGGCGGATACGCTTATGCGCCAGCTGGCCAGCCAAAAACCGGCCGATCCGGAGCAGGTGTATGCCTACGGCTTATATCTTTCGGGTAACAATCAGGATCGCGCGGCCCTTGCGCACCTGAACACTCTGCCGCGCGCGCAGTGGAACGGCAACATTGAGGAACTGGCTGACCGCCTGCAAAGCGATCAGGTGCTGGAAACCGCCAATCGCCTGCGTGAAAGCGGCCAGGAGCGGGAAGCCGAAACGCTGCTGCGCCAGCAGCCTGCCTCCTCACGTATCGATTTAACGCTGGCCGACTGGGCGCAGCAGCGCGGGGATAACACGTCGGCCATTGCGGCCTACAACACTGTCCTGCAGCGCGAACCGCAAAATGTTGACGCCCTGCTCGGCCTGACGGAAGTCTATATCGCGCAAGGCAATAAAGACGCTGCCCGCGCTGAGCTTGCCAAACTGCCCGCCGGGCAGAACGGTGAGGCGCCGTCGATCAACACGCAGCGTCGTAGCGCGCGGGTGCAGGCCGATCTCGGTGATACGACTGCCGCACAGCAGACCTACAGCAAAATCCTTCCGCAGGCCAAATCGCAGCCGCCGTCGATGGAAAGCGCGCTGGTGCTGCGCGATGCGGCTAACTTCCAGGCTCAAAGCGGCCAGCCGCAGCAGGCGCTGGAAACCTACAAAGATGCAATGGTGGCCTCCGGCGTCACCCCGTCGCGCCCTGAAGATAACGACAGCTTCACCCGTCTGACGCGCAATGACGAAAAAGACGACTGGCTGAAACGCGGCGTGCGCAGCGATGCGGCGGATCTCTATAAGCAGCAGGATGTGAATGTCACGCTGCAGCACGACTACTGGGGTTCCAGCGGTACGGGCGGGTATTCCGACCTGAAAGCGCACACCACCATGCTGCACGTGGATGCGCCGCTGTCGGACGGACGGATGTTCTTCCGAAGCGACATGGTGAACATGGACGCAGGTTCCTTCGATACCAACGGTGGCACCTACGACCCGAAATGGGGTACCTGTGCGGCGACGCCGTGTAGCGGCAACACCAGCCAGAAACAAAACGGTGCCAGCGTGGCCGTTGGCTGGCAGAACAAAACCTGGGAGATGGACATCGGCACCACGCCGATGGGCTTTGACGTCGTCGATGTGGTCGGCGGCCTGAGTTACAGCAACGATCTCGGCCCGATCGGTTACACCCTGAATGCCCATCGTCGCCCCATCTCCAGCTCGCTGCTGGCCTTCGCCGGACAAAAAGACCCGAACACGGGAACCACCTGGGGCGGCGTGCGCGCAACCGGCGGTGGCGTCAGCGTCAGTTACGACAAAGGCGAAGCGAACGGCGTCTGGTCAAGCCTGAATATGGACGCTTTGCAGGGCAAAAACGTCGAGGATAACTGGCGTATTCGCTGGATGACCGGCTATTACTATAAGCTTATCAACGACAACAACGAGCGTCTGACGGTAGGCGTGTCGAATATGCTCTGGCATTACGACAAAGATTTGAGTGCCTACTCTCTGGGACAGGGCGGCTACTACAGCCCGCAGGAGTATGTCTCCTTCGCGCTGCCGGTCACCTGGCGTAAACGCACCGAAAACTGGTCATGGGAGCTGGGCGGGTCGGTCTCCTGGTCGCATTCCAAAACCAAAGACGGAATGCGCTACCCGATTCAGGGGCTGATTCCAGATAATCACTACGATATCGATGACAACCTGATGTATTCCGACAAAAAAGAGCCGGAAAATGGCAGCAGCTCGTCCGGTACCGGTTATACCGCGCGGGCGATTATCGAACGTCGCGTGACCTCAAACTGGTTTGTCGGTCTGGGCGTTGATATTCAGGAGGCGAAAGATTACACCCCGAGTCATGCGTTAATTTACGTGCGCTACTCGGCTGAGGGCTGGCAGGGCGATATGGACCTGCCTCCGCAACCGCTGATCCCTTACGCGGACTGGTAACCGGATTTATCTTTAATCCACCGCTTAGGCTCTCTTAAAATCGTCGCGATCGGGTATACTCTGCCGGGAATAGGGTAACACTTTGTTACCCTATGCTTCGGGTTTTGTGGAGAGTCAATTTGCGTGTCAGCCGTTCTTTAACTATCAAACAAATGGCGATGGTCTCTGCCGTCACTATGGTGTTTGTATTCGTCTTTTGCGTCATTTTGCTGTTTCATTCCGTACAGCAGAATCGCTACAACACGGCTTCGCAACTGGAAAGTATTGCCCGCTCGGTCCGTGAACCGCTTTCCGCCGCCATTCTCAAAGGGGATATCCCCGAAGCAGAAACCATCATCAAGCGCATTCAGCCTGCGGGGATCGTCAGCCGCGCGGATGTGGTATTGCCCAATCAATTCCAGGCGTTGCGGATGAGCTTTATTCCCGAACGTCCGGTGCCGATGATGATCATGCGGATGTTTGAGCTGCCGGTGCAGATTTCGCTCCCGCTCTATTCTCTAGAACGCCCTGCGAACCCGCAGCCGCTGGCCTATCTGGTGTTGCAGGCAGATGCCTATCGCATGCATAAGTTTGTCATGAGCTGGATCTCCACGTTAGTGACCACTTACTTACTTTTGACGCTGATCCTGACCGTGGCGCTCACCTGGTGCATTAACCGGCTGATCGTCCATCCGCTGCGTAAAATTGCCCGTGAGCTAGACAATCTCGCCCCGCAGGACCAGGTCGGGCACCAGTTGGCCCTGCCGCGCCTGCACCACGACGATGAAATCGGCATGCTGGTGCGGAGCTATAACATCAATCAGCAGCGCCTGATGCGTCAGCATGATGAAATCAACAGCAACGCGACCCGCTTCCCGGTCTCGGACCTGCCGAATAAGGCGTTCCTGATGGCCCTGCTGGAGCAGACCGTTGCGCGCCAGCAGACCACCGCGCTGATGGCAGTGGCCTGTGAAACCCTGCAGGACACGGCGGGCGTGCTGAAAGAGAGCCAGCGTGAAATGCTGCTCTTAACGCTGGTGGAGAAGATCAAATCGGTGCTGGCGCCGCGCATGGTACTGACGCAGGTCAGCGGCTACGACTTTGTGATTCTGGCCCACGGTGTGAAAGAGCCGTGGCACGCCATCACATTAGGTCAGCAAGTGCTCACTGTCATTAATGAGCGGCTGCCCATCCAGGGGATTCAGCTGCGCCCAAGCGCCAGCATTGGCCTGGCGATGTATTATGGCGATCTGACGGCGGAACAACTCTATCGCCGCGCCTTCTCGGCAGCCTTTACCGCCCGTCGTAAAGGCAAAAATCAGATCCAGTTCTTCGAGCCAGAGCAGATGGAAAAGGCGCAGCAGCGCCTGACGGAAGAGAGCGATATCCTCACGGCGCTCGATAATCACCACTTTGCGATCTGGCTCCAGCCGCAGGTGAATCTGGCCACGGGCGACGTCACCAGCGCGGAAGCGTTGTTGCGCGTCATGCAGCCCGATGGCTCCTGGGAGCTGCCCGAGGGGCTTATTGAACGCATCGAATCCTGCGGCCTGATGGTGACGGTCGGCTACTGGGTGCTGGAAGAGTCATGCCGCCAGCTTTCGGCCTGGCAGGAGCGCGGTATCAACATGCCGTTGTCGGTGAATCTGTCGGCGCTACAGCTGATGCATCCGACGATGGTTTCGGAGATGCTGGAGCTGATCAATCGCTACCGCATCAAGCCGGACACCCTGATTCTGGAGGTGACGGAGAGCCGTCGCATCGACGATCCGAACGAAGCGGTGGCGATTCTGAAACCGCTGCGCAACGCCGGTATCCGCATTGCGCTGGATGATTTCGGCATGGGTTACGCCGGTCTGCGTCAGCTCCAGCACATGAAAACGCTGCCGGTGGATGTCCTGAAGATCGATAAAACCTTCGTTGACGGCTTGCCGGACGACAGCAGCATGGTGGAAGCCATTATCCAGATGGCGCGCAGCCTGAATCTGCACGTCATTGCCGAAGGGGTCGAAACCGAAGCCCAGCGCGACTGGCTGGCGCAGGCGGGTGTCGAAAGTGGACAAGGTTTCCTGTTTGCCCGAGCCGTTCCGGCGGAAGAGTTCGAAAAACGCTACTTTACGGGCGACAATTCTTACGTAAATGTCTAACTTTGTTGCTGGCTTGTTCGAGTCAGCACACAGTTTTTAACATTCATGTTTCATATTTGATCTAAGTTCATTTCTGTCATGTTTTACGGGTGTTATTTTAAAGCCGCAGGAAAGTTGTACCCATAAGAATCCTGTGGTTTTTCTTTCCAAGGACACCCTATGAAAACCTCTCTCTTTAAAAGCCTTTACTTTCAGGTCCTGACAGCGATTGCCATCGGTATTCTGCTTGGCCATTTCTACCCTGAACTGGGCGCTCAAATGAAACCGCTTGGCGACGCGTTCGTTAAGCTCATTAAAATGATCATCGCGCCCGTTATCTTCTGTACCGTGGTGACCGGTATCGCTGGCATGGAAAGCATGAAGGCGGTAGGCCGGACCGGTGCGGTGGCGCTGCTGTACTTTGAAGTGGTCAGTACGATTGCGCTGATTATCGGCCTGATTATTGTCAACGTTGTGCAGCCGGGCGCGGGGATGAACGTCGATCCTTCGACGCTGGATGCGAAAGCGGTCGCCGTTTACGCCGAGCAGGCCAAAGACCAGGGCATCGTCGCCTTCCTGCTGGATGTCATTCCCGGCAGCGTGATTGGCGCCTTCGCTAGCGGGAATATCCTGCAGGTGCTGCTGTTCGCCGTACTGTTTGGTTTTGCCCTGCATCGCCTGGGCAGCAAAGGGCAGCTGATTTTCAACGTCATCGAAAGCTTCTCGCAGGTGATTTTCGGCATCATCAATATGATCATGCGCCTGGCACCCATCGGGGCGTTCGGGGCGATGGCCTTTACCATCGGTAAATATGGCGTCGGCACCCTGGTGCAGCTCGGCCAGCTGATCATCTGCTTCTATATCACCTGTATTCTGTTTGTGGTCGTGGTGCTGGGCAGTATTGCGCGCGCGACGGGCTTCAGTATTTTCAAATTTATCCGCTACATCCGCGAAGAATTGCTGATTGTGCTGGGGACGTCGTCCTCCGAATCCGCACTGCCGCGTATGCTCGATAAAATGGAAAAACTGGGCTGCCGTAAATCGGTGGTGGGGCTGGTCATTCCGACGGGGTACTCGTTTAACCTTGATGGAACGTCGATATACCTGACCATGGCGGCGGTGTTTATCGCCCAGGCGACCAACAGCCACATGGATATCTTCCATCAGATCACCTTGCTGGTGGTGCTACTGCTCTCCTCGAAAGGGGCGGCGGGCGTGACGGGCAGCGGGTTTATCGTGCTGGCGGCGACCATCTCGGCAGTAGGGCATCTTCCGGTGGCGGGCCTGGCGCTCATTCTCGGCATCGACCGCTTTATGTCCGAAGCCCGCGCCCTGACTAACCTGGTGGGTAACGGTGTTGCCACGGTGGTGGTGGCGAAATGGGTGAAAGAGCTGGACCATAAAAAACTCGACGATACGCTGAATAATCGCGTGCCAGAGAGCAAATCCCACGGTTTATCCTCATAAATTCAGCACTTATGCCCGCTCACCCTTGTCGGGGAGCGGGCTCCTGCGCATAATAACTGCTCATACCTGTCATACTTCGACAAGATTTTTTTCGGGTATATTTCACTTCTCGCCGTGACGTTTCGCAGAACACGCGGTCTAATCGAAGTGTTTGAACGTTATCTTCAGAGTGCTCAATGTAGTGAGACACTCTTTTTAACCAGGAATGTTGATCAGGGGTTTACATGCAGGGCACAAAAATTCGACTCTTAACCGGCGGTTTGCTGATGATGGCAGCAGCCAGTTATGTGCAGGCAGATACGCTCCAGCCCGACCCAGCCTGGCAGCAGGGCACACTGGCGAATGGTTTTCAGTGGCAGGTTTTAGCCACTCCGCAACGTCCCAGTGACCGCATCGAAATTCGTCTTTCCGTCAATACCGGTTCATTAACCGAGAGCACGCAGCAGAGCGGGCTTAGCCATTTTATTCCTCGACTGGCGCTGACCCAAAGCGGCAGTTTGCAAGCAGTGCAGGTGCGTTCACTATGGCAACAGGGCATCGACCCGAAACGTCCACTTCCACCTGCAGTTGTCTCCTACGACTACACCATGTTTAATCTCAGCCTGCCCAACAACCGTAACGACCTTCTGAAAGAGGCCCTGACGTGGCTGGGCGATACCGCCGGTAAAGTGGCGATCACCCCCGATACGGTCAACTATGCCCTGAGTAACAGCGACATGGTGGCGACCTGGCCTGCGGATACTAAAGACGGCTGGTGGCGTTACCGCCTGAAAGGCTCATCGCTGCTGGGACACGATCCGGCAGAGCCGGTCAAACAGCCGGTGGATATCGAGCAGGTCAAATCGTTCTATCAAAAATGGTACACCCCGGATGCGATGACCCTGATTGTGGTCGGCAACGTCGACAGCCGCGCGGTGATCGAACAGATTGGCAAAACCTTTGGCGATCTGAAGGGTAAACGCGAAGTGCCTGCGCCGGTTTCAACGCTGGCCCCGCTGCGTGCCGAGCCGGTGAGCATCATGACCGACTCCGTGCGTCAGGACCGTCTGTCGCTGATGTGGGACACCCCATGGCAGCCGATTCGTGAATCCGCCGCGCTGCTGCGCTACTGGCGTGCCGATCTCGCCCGTGAAGCGCTGTTCTGGCATGTTCAGCAGACGCTCAGCAAAAACAATGCGAAGGATATCGGGATTGGCTTCGACTGCCGCGTGCTGTTCCAGCGCGGACAGTGTGCAATTAACGTGGAGTCGCCAAACGACAAGCTGAACACGAATCTCAGCGTCGTCGCCAAAGAGCTGGCCAAAGTGCGTAAAGATGGCCTGGGCGAAGAAGAGTTCAACGCGCTGGTGGCGCAGAAGAATCTGGAGCTGCAAAAACTGTTTGCAACCTACGCCCGCACTGACACGGATATCCTGATCAGCCAGCGCATTCGCTCTCTGCAAAATCAGGTGGTGGATATTGCGCCGGAGCAGTATCAGAAGCTGCGCCAGGACTTCCTGAACAGCCTGACCGTCGAGATGATTAATCAGGATCTGCGTCAGCAGTTGTCGCAAGATATGGCGCTTGTTCTGCTGCAGCCGAAAGGCGAGCCGGAATACAACATGAAAGAGCTACAGGCCACCTGGGATGAGATCATGTCACACGAAGAGCGTACCGCTCAGCCTGCGGCCGATGATTTGCATCAGGATGCGACGGATATTCCGCAAGCGCAGTAATGGCGTAAAGATAATAAAACGGCAACCCAGGGTTGCCGTTTTTTTTGTTTGTCAGCCGGGTGTCGTGTACGAACTCAGTCAGGCATCGCCTCGCGCGGGATAATCGCCCCGCGATACTGAATCACTGTACTGGCCGTCAGATGCCCACGTTTTGCGGCCTCCGCAGGCGTACCGCCCGTCAGGCGCACGGCCAGATATCCGGCGCTGAACGAATCGCCCGCCGCCGTGGTATCCACCACTTTTTCTTTCGCCAGTTTCACCGCAGGGACGTCCACCACGGCAGCACCTGCCACGGAGACCAGGCAGGAATCTGCGCCACGCTTAATCACCACTTCCGACACACCGGCCTGATGCGTACGGGCGATCACGTCGTCGACCGGTTTTTCGCCCCACAGGGCATCTTCGTCATCGAGGGTTAAGAACGCGATATCGGTGCAGTTCAGCATCTGCTGATAAACCTGCTGCGTCTCTTCGCGGCTCGCCCACAGGCGCGGACGGTAGTTGTTATCGAAAATAACTTTCCCGCCGTTCGCGCGGCATTCGTGGAGCAGGGAGAGCAGTTTTTCGCGGCTGGATGGGCTTAAGATCGCCAGGCTGATTCCGCTCAGGTAGAGATAATCATAGGTCGCCAGCTCTTCGCAGATGGCCGCAGATTCGTCGCTCTCCAGCCAGAATTTGGCTGCGGCTTCGTTGCGCCAGTAGTAGAACGTGCGCTCGCCGGTGCTGTCGGTCTCGATGTAGTACAGCCCCGGAAGACGGTTTTCCATACGCTGAATCAGCGACGTCTGGACGTTTTCACTCTGCCAGGCTTCCAGCATCTGCTGGCTGAAGCTGTCGGTACCGAGTGCGGTCACATAGTTGACTGTCAGCGCGTCAGGCGCGACCTGACGGGCAATATAGACCGAAGTATTCAACGTATCGCCACCAAAACCGCGGCTAACGTCCGCACCTTTTTGTGACAGCTCAATCATGCATTCGCCAATCACGGCAATTTTTTTAGACATAGTCGTGAACCTGAACCGATAAATTAATGTAAGTGTGCGCTGTGGGGATTTTATGGTCAACTATATTAAAACGTCGTTCCAAATTTTTTTTTGAGCCAGCGCGCGTTCCGGGCAGATTCTGTCATCTTAATTTCATTTTCCCCGCCAGCTGAACATAAAGTTCTCACATCCCGGGCCGATAACCTTTTGACGAGTCCAGACACGTCATCTCTTTTCAACAGGACATCTGAAATGAAGTCAGAGCAGGTTATCCAGCGGCTATGCACCACTCCGGAAGCAAGTATTGAAAGCTTGCAGGAGCATCGCTATTGGCTGCAATGTGAGCGTGCTTATACTTATCAGCCGATTTACCGCATTGACGGCAGACTCATGGCAATTGAAATCTTAACTGTCGTGACCCACCCGTCGAATCCCACGCAGCGCATCGCCCCGGATCGCTATTTCGCCGAGGTGAGCGTACGTCAGCGTCTGGATGTGCTGGAAGAGCAGCTCGAAATGCTGGGGACGAAACGGGACTTTTTCGCCCGCCACGACATTCTGGCGTCGGTGAACGTCGACGGCCCGACGCTGATCGCGCTGCGCCAGAACCCACAGCTGCAGAAACTGGTCGCCTCGCTGCCGTGGATGCGCTTTGAGCTGGTCGAGCACGTGCGTCTGCCGCAGGACTCCTCCTTTGCCTCGATGTGCGAGTTTGGCCCCCTGTGGCTGGATGATTTCGGCACGGGCATGGCGAACTTCTCTGCGTTAAGCGAAGTACGCTACGACTACATCAAAGTGGCCCGCGACCTGTTCATCATGCTGCGCCAGACCCAGGAAGGCCGCAATTTGTTCACGCTGCTATTGCAGCTGATGAATCGCTATTGCCAGGGCGTGATTGTCGAAGGCGTTGAAACGCTCGAAGAGTGGCGGGATGTGCAGAACTCCCCCGCAGCGGCCGCACAGGGGTATTTCCTCTCACGTCCGGTACCGATGGATACGCTCGATAACGTCATTATCACGTTGTAACCTCTGCTGTTTCCCAGAATAGCGCGTGGCGAACACGCGCTATTCCCGGAAGCAGCGTCCCCCTTTTTTCCCATGCCTGAGCTATATTCATGAAAGGCAAGGTAATAAAAAAGGGGATAACGATGTCCAAAACCACCAGGATCGTCACCTGGGTAGCAGGGATCTTCTTGTTGTTGATTGTGGTCGCCATCATCATCATCGCGACGTTCGACTGGAACCGCCTCAAACCGACCATCAACCAGAAAGTCTCCACTGAACTGAACCGGCCTTTCGCCATTCGCGGCGATCTCGGTGTGGTCTGGGAGCGTCAGAAAGACGAAACGGGCTGGCGCAGCTGGGTGCCCTGGCCGCACGTTCATGCCAACGATATTATTCTCGGCAACCCGCCCGATATTCCGGAAGTCACCATGGTCCACCTGCCGCGCGTGGAAGCGACGCTGGCACCGTTAGCGCTGCTGACGAAAACCGTCTATCTCCCGTGGATCAAACTGCAACAGCCCGACGCGCGGCTGATTCGCCTGTCAGAGAAGAACAACAACTGGACCTTTAATCTGGCCAGCAGCGGTGAGAAAGATCCCAATGCGCCGCCATCGGCCTGGTCTTTCCGGCTGGATAATATTCTGTTCGATCGCGGGCGGATCGCCATCGATGACAAAGTCAGCAAAGCGGATATTGAGATCCTGGTCGATCCGCTGGGCAAACCGCTGCCGTTCAGCGAAGTCACCGGCACCAAAGGCAAAGACGAGAAAACCCGCGTGGGCGATTACGTCTTTGGCCTGAAGGCGAAAGGGCGCTACAACGAGCAACCTCTCACCGGGACCGGCAAAATTGGCGGCGTACTGGCGCTGCGCAGTGAGGGCACGCCGTTCCCGGTGCAGGCGGATTTCCGCTCGGGTAACACCCGTGTGGCGTTTGTCGGCACGGTACATGACCCGATGAAAATGGGCGGCGTCGATTTGCAGCTCAAATTCTCCGGCGATTCGCTCGGCGAGCTGTACGACTTAACCGGCGTCCTGCTCCCGGATACGCCACCGTTTGAGACGGACGGTCGGTTGGTCGCCAAAATCGATACGGAAAAATCGTCGGTCTTTGATTACCGCAATTTTAATGGCCGCATCGGTGACAGCGACATTCACGGCTCGCTCACCTACACCACCGGCAAACCGCGCCCGAAACTGGAAGGTGATGTGGAATCGCGCCAGCTGCGCCTCGCCGATCTCGGGCCGTTGATTGGCGTCGATTCGGGTAAAGGCGCTCAGCAATCCAAACGCTCTGAGCAGAAGAAAGGCGAGAAAGACATTCAGCCGTCGGACAAAGTGCTGCCGTACGACCGCTTTGAAACCGACAAATGGGACGTGATGGACGCCGATGTGCGCTTCAAGGGGCGCAAAATCGAGCACGGCAGCACGCTGCCGATAAGCGACCTCTCGACCCATATCATTCTGAAAAATGCCGATCTGCGCCTGCAGCCGCTGAAATTCGGGCTGGCAGGCGGGACCATCTCCTCCAACATTCACCTCGAAGGCGATAAAAAGCCGATGCAGGGGCGGGCCGATATTCAGGCGCGCAGGCTGAAGCTGAAACAGCTGATGCCGAACGTGGAGCTGATGCAGAAAACCCTCGGTGAAATGAACGGTGATGCGGATATTCGCGGGGTGGGGAACTCCATCGCGGCGCTGCTCGGCAGCAGCAACGGGAATCTCAAACTGTTGATGAATGACGGCCTGGTGAGCCGCAACCTGATGGAGATCCTCGGGCTGAACGTCGGTAACTTTATCATCGGGCAGATTTTTGGTGATGATGAAGTGCGGGTGAACTGCGCGGCGGCCAATCTGGATCTGGTCAACGGCGTGGCGCGTCCGCAGATTTTTGCCTTCGATACGGAAAATGCGGTGATCAACGTGACCGGGACGGCGAGCATGGCCTCGGAGCAGCTGGATTTAACCATCGATCCGGAGAGTAAAGGCTTCCGTATTATTACCCTGCGTTCACCGCTTTATGTGCGCGGTTCGTTCAAAAATCCGCAGGCGGGTGTCAAAGCCGGGCCGTTGATTGCGCGCGGCGCTGTCGCGGCAGCGCTGGCAACGCTTGTCACGCCAGCGGCGGCTCTGCTGGCACTGATTTCGCCGTCTGAAGGTGACACCAATCAGTGTCGGACGATTTTGTCGCAGATGAAAAAGTAACGAGGCGGGTGATGCTCTCAATCAGCCCTCTCCCGAATGAGAGAGGGTGAACAGAAATAAAAACGGCAACCCGAGGTTGCCGTTTTTATTTATAACGACTGATGCCGCGTTTCGTGCGTCAACAGCAGCGCAATCAGCGTTAACCCTGCCATCGCCGCCAGATACACGCCCACGTAGAACAGCCCATAGTTCGCCTGCAGCCAGGTGGCGATATACGGCGCGACAGAGGCACCCAGAATCGATGACACGTTATAGGAGAACGACGCGCCGGTGTAACGCACTTCGGTCGGGAACAGCTCCGGCAGCAGCGCCCCCATCGGGCCAAAGGTCAGTCCCATCAGGCTCAAACCAATCAGTAAGTAAGCCATCACCAGCGCCGGGCTACCGGAACCCAGCAGCGGTGGGAAGACGAACAGTGCGAAGAGAATAATCAGCGACGTAATCACAATCATGCTTGAGCGACGGCCAAATTTATCCGCCAGCAGCCCGGCGATCGGCACCATCACGCCGAAACCGATCACCGCCATCATCAGCATCCACAGCACTTCATTGCGCGGCAGACCAAGGCCCACGGGGGCTGCTGCGGTACTGAAGGTCATGGAGTAGACCGTCATAATATAAAACAGCGTATAGGTCGCCAGCATAATGAAGGTGCCGAGTACCGTCACGCGAAGGTGTTTGGTCAGCAGCGTGCCCAGCGGGATTTTCACCTGCTTTTTCGCCGCCGCGACTTTGGCGAACACCGGTGTCTCATGCAGGGAAACGCGCACATACAGGCCGATCAGCACCAGCACTGCCGAGAAGATAAACGGAATACGCCAGCCCCAGCTCATGAACTGCTCGTCGGTCAGCAGCCAGGAGAGCAGCAGGAAGGTGCCGTTCGCGAAGAAGAAGCCAATCGGCGCGCCCAATTGTGGGAAAGAGCCGTACAGCGCGCGTTTACGCGGTGGCGCATTTTCTGTCGCCAGCAGCGCCGCGCCGCCCCACTCACCGCCAAGCCCCAGGCCCTGACCAAAACGCGCCAGCGCCAGCAGCATCGGCGCCAGAATACCGATTGTTTCGTAGGTCGGCAGCAGGCCAATCGCTACGGTAGAAATCCCCATCGTCAGCAGCGACGCTACCAGCGTCACTTTACGCCCGACGCGGTCGCCAAAGTGTCCGAAGACCGCCGAACCAATCGGGCGGGCGATAAAGGCGATGGCGAACGTTGCCAGCGATTGCAGCGTTGCAGCCGTCGGATCACCCTGCGGGAAGAAGATATGCGGAAAAACGATGACCGCGGCGGTTGCGTAAATATAGAAATCGAAGAATTCGATAGCGGTGCCAATCAGAGAGGCAACGACGACTTTATTACGCGAGTTTACCGGCGTGCTTTCCGGTTCTGAATCGAGAGTTGTGGCTGTGGCTTGCATAAAATTTTCTTATTGTTTGGTCTGACGAAAGGCCATATTACGCATAGCAAAAGCGACATTTCAATCTGTAACAAGGGCGCGAAGCGGTGAGAAAAGCAGCAAAAAGCGGATAATATTCAGGCTGACGAAATACCTTCCATGAAATGCTTCACAGAATTCAAATATCAGTTGATAAAACTGGTTTTTGGTTAAATAAAAGTTACAGGCTGGATTTATATGCTGAAATGGTGAATCGGGCTGAAACTTTGCATTCTTATTCAGCCCGATACGCCGTTTAGCGGTGGGTTTTGCCCGGCATTCGCGGGTCGTCTTTGTATTCGGCGGTGGCAATCCACGCGGCGCAGAACAGCGTCAGACGGGCGAAGAAGTAGAAGAACGCCATCAGACCGAGGACCGAGCCAAACGCCGCGCCAGACGGGGATTTCACCAGCGACGGCAGGGTGTACGTCATCACGATCTTAATCACTTCAAAGCCAATCGCGGCGATAAAGGTCCCACGGATCAGCGCTTTCTTGCGCGGACGGTGGCGCGGTAATCGCCAGAAGATCCAGAAGAACAGCAGATAGTTGGCAAAAATGGAGATCGCCAGACCAATCAGCCGCCAGGCGGGTTTCAGCCAGTCGATGTAATCCAGATAGAGCGCTGAAATGATCATCTGCTGCGCGGAACCGGCGACAGAGGTAATCGAAAGCGTCACCACCAGGGCAACCAGCAGGCCAATCAGCGACACGAAATCGCGGAAATACTTAATCCAGATTTTCTCCTGATCCTGCGGCTTGCGCTCCCAGACGTCGCGCGACTGGGCGCGAATCGCCTCGCGCAGGTTCCCCATCCAGTTGATACCGGAATAGAGGGCAATCAGCAGCCCGACAATCCCCACGGTGGTACGCTGCTGCACCGCAGTGTTGATGGTGCTTTTCAGGGTGCCGGCCAGCGTCGGGTCGCTCACGTTAACCAGAATCTTGTTGAAGATGTCCTGCAAGAGCGTCGGGTGCGAGGCGAGGACAAAACCCGCCGCCGCAAATGACACCATCATAATTGGAATCATCGACAGGAAGGAGAAGTAGGTAATGGCCGCACCAAACTGGTTGCCCATGCGGTCGTTGAAGCGCTCTGCGGCGCGGATCAGGTGCGCAATCATCGGACGGCGCTGAATCTTTTGCGCGGTTCCGGTGACGGTCTCCAGCGCTTTGGTGGCTTTAGCGGCTGAGGGGCTTTTTTGCGGCTCAGATTCCATCTTTTTGATGGGTTCGTATTCAAGTTCTTGAGTGGGTCGTTGCGGGTTGTTTTCCGGCGTCACGCGCATTTTCCTTTTTTCGTTTGGCGGGAATTTATTGAATTATAGCTCGCGACTAATCAACGTAAGCTTTCATTATCGTCGTCAGCCATTCCATGAACAGATGAACCCGCCGCGAGAGATTGCGACGATGCGGGTAAATCAGCGAAACCGGCATCGGTTCGGCGCGATATTGCGGCAGGATCTCCACCATTTTTTTGGCCTTTAGCGCCTCGCGCACGCCGACGCGCGGCACTTGAATAATCCCCAGTCCGGCAAGACACGCCGCGTGGTAGGTCTCGGTGCTGTTAACCGTTAAAATGCCGCCGGTCTTCACCCACTGGGTGGCATCGCCGTTATAAAACTCGAAACCCTGCGGGCGGGTACCCAGATTCAGCGCGTAATGAATTACCGCGTGGGAAGCCAGATCGTTCAGCGTCTCCGGATAGCCAAAACGCGCCAGATAGTCCGGGCTGGCGCAGTTAATGATCGACAGTTTACCCAGCGAGCGGGCGATTAAGCCCGAATCCTTCAGCGTGCCGACGCGTACTACGCAGTCAAATCCTTCGCGGATGACATCGACCATCCGATCGCTGCTGCTCAATTCCAGCTCAATGCCGGGGTACTGCTGTAAAAAAGCGGGCAGTTTTGGGATGACTAAATTTCGCGCAACGCCAACGGGCATATCGACGCGCAATCGTCCGCTGATGCTGGTGGGATCATGCTGGAAAAGACCGTCCAGTTCGTCGAGGTTTGCCAGCAGATCTTTTGCCCGCTCGTAATAGACCATACCGTCCTGCGTAAGGCTGACGCGGCGCGTCGTGCGGTGCAAAAGCTGAGTACCGAGCAGGTTCTCCAGCGCCTGAATCTGGCGCGATACGCTACCTTTAGGTAGACCCAGCGTGTCCGCGGCGCGAGAAAAACTCTCCAGTTCCGCCACGCGGATGAAGAGCTGCATTGCGTGAATTTTATCCATAGGCTGCGCTCATTATTGTTATTAATGAAACAGTGAAGCGTTTTTGACCCTCTTTATTGATTTTCTATCACCTAATAAGCTCTTTCTCAATCGCCATATCAAACGAAACGAGGTTTCTCATGAGTGAACGTATTGCATTAGTGACAGGTGGCAGCCGTGGGCTGGGGAAAAACGCGGCGCTGAAGCTGGCTGCGAAGGGAACCGGAATCATCCTGACTTACCAGAGCAGCCAGAAAGAGGCGCAGGATGTTGTGCGCGAAATTGAATTAAAAGGGGTGAAAGCGGTGGCATTGCAGCTGAACGTCGGGGATACCTCGACCTTCGAACGTTTTGTCGCTGAAGTCCGCTCCCAGCTTAAGCATGTGTGGCAGCGCGACACCTTCGATTATTTATTAAACAACGCCGGAACCGGGTTATATGCCCCGTTTGCAGAGACCACCGAAGCGCAGTTTGATGACGCCCTGAACGTCCATTTCAAAGGCCCGTTCTTCCTGACCCAGCGCCTGCTGCCGCTGATTAAAGACGGCGGGCGCATCCTGAACGTCTCCAGCGGCCTGGCGCGCTTTGCGCAGCCTGGCTCCAGCACCTATGCGGCAATGAAAGGGGCGATGGAAGTGCTGACGCGCTATCAGGCCAAAGAGTTAGGCGCGCGTAAAATCACGGCCAATATTATCGCGCCGGGTGCGATTGAAACCGATTTTGGCGGCGGGCGGGTGCGCGATAATGTCCAGATCAATCAGATGGTGGCGTCGAACACCGCCCTTGGGCGCGTCGGGCTGCCGGATGACATCGGTGATGCGATCGCCGCGCTGCTGAGCGATGAGCTGGGCTGGATGAACGCGCAGCGCATCGAAGTCTCAGGCGGGATGTTCCTGTAAATCGTTAACGGCGCTGTGCAGGATACTCATGTTTTAACAGGCTGAATATCCAGTCGTTTTGCCAGCGCTCAGCAAGCCAGTAGTTTTCACGCAGCTCGCCTTCCAGCACAAAGCCTGCTTTTTCCAGCAGGGCGCGGGAGGCGAGGTTGCCCACCGTCACCGTGGCGGTGAGACGGCGAATTCCCCCCTCATTAAACGCGTAATCACACACGGCGCGCAGCGACTCATATCCGTAGCCTTTCCCCTGTGCGTGTGGGTCGAAAATAAATCCCACTTCAGCACAATCATTATCTCTGTGAATATATCCGGTGGCACCCAGCGGCGTTTGGCTGGCGGTGTCGCGCACGATAAGGCACATCCAGTGCGCGCTGCCTGGTTCCCACGGCTGGAGGCGTGGCTCAAAAGCCTCACGGATCACCGCAATAGGGCGCTTTTCGGCGATAAATCGCATCACATCGGGGTTTTGTTGCAGCGACAGGTAAAACGGCCAGTCCTGCTCCTCAACGGGCGAGCATGTCAGACGCGAAGTGGTGAGTACCGGCATTCGAATTCTCCCATAACTATTTTCAATGATTATAGAGCTGTCACTTTATTTCTCCATAATCTCAGTTATGGTTTAACAGCACATAAATAAAAGAAAAAATTGCCTTTAAGGCCAGCTTATTCTGCTTTGTAGTACGTTAAGGAAAATGATGACATCGGGTACTTCACACCACATCCGTGAACAATTTGAACAGTGTATTGGCATTATTCGCCACGCCTCCGTGGAGATCTTACTGCTGCTGGATGTTCACGTCTCTGAAGGGAAAGATCCACGCTGGTTCCTGGAACAGCTTGATAATGCCCGCCTGGGTCTGGGCGGATGGGGACCGGTAGCAAAACGGCTGAATCTGAATGACGCCGAAATGTCGGAATTCACGCTCCAGTTACGCCTTTTGCAGCAGCGCGTTCCGCAATATGAAAGCGGCCAGGACGTCAGCCAGAACCAGCTGATTGCCGCCGTGCGTTTCGTCACGGCGCTGGAGCATCTGCGGTTGCAGCAGCCGCTGCTGGGCTACAACACCGACCTGGCGCCAGGCAATGAATCCCTGCAATTGCAGGCCCATAAGCAGGTGCGCGCCCTTGAGCTGATGATTAAATCCTTGATCATGCAGGCGTGGCCCGATCCGGTGCGGCTCAATAACCATCTGAAAACCCTCTTCAATGCCGACCGGGTCCGGCGCTGGCTGAAGAACAGCGAACGCAACGATGTGCTGAGCGGCATGCTGTTCAGCGAAATGGCGCAGATGCTGGTGGATAAGAAAGAATTTAGCCGCTACTACTCGTCGCTGTTTAATGACCGCACGAATCTGACGTTGCTCGTTGAGCCGCGTAAAACCCTGCAGACTTTCCTCGATGATATCCGCCAGATCCGCAATATGCTGACGGTGCAGCAGGCGCTCAGCTCGGCGCAACTTCTGCTGCTCGATAATTACTACGCCCAGATAGCGGGGCCGATTCAGCGGGCGTTTGAAGAGGGACGCACGCGCATCAACCCGACAGGGCTGATGGCGGTCGATGCCAGCGAACTGCACAGCTTCTGGGAAAATGCGCAGAAAATGGATCGGCAGACCGGCGGCGATCTGTTTGAAATTCGCGACAGCATTGAAAAACCGACGCAACGCACGCCGCGCACACCTGAACAGCGCGATCAGCTGATCTCTAGCGCGCTGTGGGGCGCCGTGGGGGTGATGGTACTCGCGATTATTGCAGGCGGAGTGTGGCTGGTGACCAGCGGCACGCCTTCGTCAGCGGCGGCGAATGTCAGCCCCGAGCCGCAGCAGGTGGCGAAAGAGATGCGCGAAGCGCCGTCCTCACGGGAAAAACTGACCCGTATGGGCGTGACCTGGGATGAGAACAATTTCCGCTCGGCCATCGATCGCAACGACACGCGTGCGGCGCTGCTGTTCCTGCAGGGCGGGATGGACTGGAAGCTGGCCTGGACCGAGCAGGCGATGTCCGCCGGGTACGATGACGTGCTGGAGGTGTTGCTACGCTATCGCCTGCAAATGGTAGAGCAGAAACCGTGCCGTCGGTTTATCGCCACGCTGAGCCATGCGATGTCGAACGGGGAGGCGATGACCTCCATGCGCAAGCAATATCTCCAGGCGTTCTGTACGGTGCCCGCCGTCGTGCAGCGTCAGAAATATGAAGCCGACCAGGCTAAGCGACGTGCTCAGGCGCAGCCGGATGCCAGCAGCAAAAAATGGCAGTCTATTCAGACCGCCATTTATGATGTGATTCGGTAAACCGGCTCCTGCCGCCCTCTCCCTTTCGGGGGAGGGAAATCACGGTTCGCCGTACAACCCAATCAACCGTCTCACCACGCCGTTGGTCCAGCCAAAACCATCCTGCAACGGATATTCGCCCCCGCCCCCTTCGCGCGGGGTGCTGCTGGCGATGTGATACTTCTCGATCAGCTTGTGGTGCGTTTTGTAGAAGTGATTCACCGTTTGCAGCCAGCTCCAGGCGATCTCATCGCCCAGCGAGTCATTGCCGTACTGCTTAAACCCCTGAATCGCCATCCACTGTAGCGGCGCCCAGCCGTTCGGTTTATCCCACTGCTCGCCCGTTTCGTGTTCGGTGGCGAGTATCCCGCCCGGCGTCAGCAGGCGTGCTTTCACCGTATCAGCCAGCCGGTCGGCCTGTTCGTGGGTAGACATCCCAACGTACAACGGCACAATGCTGGCGGCAGAGAACAGCCCCATCTCTTCCCGACGCCAGTCGTAATCGCGATAACAGCCGTTTTCGTCGTCCCACAGGAAGCGGTTCACGGCCGCGCGGCGGTCATTCGCTTTCTGGCGGAAGGCGGTTTCCGTCTCTTTATCGCCTTTTGCGGCGGAGATGTTGGCGATGGCGCTTTCCAGCTTAAACAGGAACGCATTCAGATCGATAGGGATAAACTGCGTGGTGCGAATGCTGGCGAGACGCCCGGCATCGCGCAGCCAGCGGGAGGAGTAGTCCCAGCCCGACGCCGCGCCCGCGCGCAGATCCCGATAGACTTCGTTTGGTGGTCGCCCCGAATGTTTGGCCGTTTCCACGTCTTCTATCCAGGACTCGTCACGCGGCGTGTCGCGGTCGTCCCAGTAGCGGTTGAGCAGCGAGCCGTCCGGCATGCGCACCACGTGGCGATAGGCCTGATTCAGCACCAGCGATTCCGCACCATCCATCCAGAAGGCATACTCCATCAGCAGGTGGTCCAGATAACGTTTCGCTCCGCGCACGCCGTCTTCTTCGAACAGCTCAACCATCAGGGCAAAGACCGGCGGCTGTGAGCGGCTGAGATAATAGGTGCGATTCCCGTTAGGAATATGGCCGTAACGTTCAATCATCCACGCAAAGTTGTCGGCCATACACTTGAGCAGGTCGTTGCGCCCGCTCTCCGCCAGCCCGAGCATGGTGAAATAGGAGTCCCAATAGTAGGTCTCGCTAAAACGCCCACCGGGGACGATGTACGCCTGTGGCAGCGCCAGCAGGGATGACCACGGAATATGGTCCTGCGGCTCGCGCGTCAACACTGGCCACAGATTATCAATGTGCTCTTTCAGCGAAAGACTCGGGTCTGAGACATACTCAGTGGTCAGCGACTCGGGCATCCAGAAGTGGTTTTCGACAAAGCGCTTCAGGTCGAAATCCCGGTGGCGTCGCACCTTACGGTAGCGAATAAGGATATCGAGCGGATCCATTTTCGGCGCGCAGTCGGGGAAGGTTTTGCTATCAGCAAACAGACGCGTCGACTGAACGTGTTCAAAGAGTTCTAGATAGCGATCGGCAGGCGTGAGCGCGTCAGACGCGGGCAGCCCTTCGATCATTTCGGGTTCCGGTTCCGCCTCGATCATCTCATCCAGTTTCAACTCGCAGGGATCGGTTTCGTAGCGAATCTCTTCCGCAATCTCGAACTCGACGATATCTGCAGCGTGTAATTTCTGGTTGAACATGGTGGTTAGGACCTCCGGTTTGCGTCGTCACACATACGGGTGTTTCCCGGGCATCTTCTAAGCTTAGACACTCGCTTCGGTGTGTGAAGGACGAAGTGTGCGGTGGATCACGTTTTGGTTTATCGCCTGGTTTGAGTAAATCAGGGGTATCTGTTTGATTTTTCGGTTTTTAATCGCACTGATAATCGCGAGAGGCGCCAGAGAAATTCAGAGCATTCGTTTTGCAACGATTTATGAATGATCAAACAAAATGCCCCTCGGGAGAGGGGCATTGGGGATTAACGCATGGTGACAAACTCTTCCGCCGCGGTCGGGTGGATCGCTACGGTATTGTCGAAGTCTTTCTTGGTGGCACCCATTTTCAGCGCCACCGCGAAGCCCTGCAGGATTTCATCCATGCCGAAGCCGATGCCGTGGATACCGACGATTTTCTCTTCCGGGCCGACGCACACCAGTTTCATGCGGCACGGCTGGCGGTGAGAGGTGACTGCGGTGTACATCGCCGTAAAGGACGATTTATACACTTTCACCTGGTCGTCGCCGTGCAGCTCGCGCGCCTGCGGCTCGGTTAAACCGACAGTGCCGATTGGCGGGTGGCTGAAGACCACGGTCGGGATATTGCTGTAATCCAGATGCTCGTCCGGCTTGTTGTTGAACAGACGCTCGGACAGGCGACGACCAGCGGCGACGGCAACCGGCGTCAGCTCGACCGCACCGGTGTTATCACCGACCGCATAAATTCCTGGAACACTGGTGTTCTGGAACTTATCGACAACGATGTAGCCTTTGTCGTTGGTTTTCACGCCGGTCACGGCCAGGTTGAAATTGTCATTCGCCGGTTCACGGCCAATCGCCCAGATCAGGCAGTCGACGGTCTGGCTGCGGCCATCTTCCAGCTCCAGCGTCAGGCTGCCGTCGGCGTTTTTCACCACCGCTTTTGGCACGGCGTTGGTGTGCAGTTTTGGCCCTTCGGCGTTCATCACTTCAACCAGCGTCTCTACGATCAGCGGATCAAAGCTGCGCAGCGGCGCGTGTTTACGCACGAACAGGTGCGCTTCGGCGCCCAGGCCGTTAATCACGCCTGCCAGTTCAACGGCGATGTAACCCGCACCCACTACTGCTACGCGTTTTGGCAGCGCAGGCAGTTCGAAGAAACCGTCGGAGTCGATGCCGTACTCCACGCCCGGAATGTCCGGGTGGCTCGGACGGCCGCCGGTGGCGATCAGGATATGATCGGCAGTGATCGTCTCGCCGTTCACTTCGATCGTTTTCGCATCGACGAAGCGCGCAAAGCCACGGATCACATCGACATTGTTTTTGCCCAGCACGTTGTCATACGAAGTATGGATGCGGTCAATGTAGGCGGTACGGCTGGCAATCAGCTTGTCCCAGTCGAAGTGATTGATGGTGGTGTCGAAACCGTAATCCGGGCCGTACATATGGATGGCCTCGCGGATTTGCGCGGCGTGCCACATCACTTTTTTCGGTACACAACCGACGTTCACGCAGGTGCCGCCCAGCTCTTTGGCTTCAATCAGCGCACATTTTTGGCCGTACATGGCTGCACGGTTAATAGAGGCGATACCGCCACTGCCGCCGCCAATGGCGATGTAGTCATAATGCTTGCTCATGGGTCATATCCTTAATTTCTGATTGCCGCGATTGTATACCTGAAATCAATAGGTTCCACCGATGACTGCGATTACTCAGGCACGATCCAGCTGACGGTCGCGTGGCCATGACCACTCGGCACCAGCGTTTTGTGCAGCCACGGCAGCACGTTGTTCATTTGCGCTTCGAGCTTCCACGGCGGGTTGATCACGATCATCCCGGACGCGGTCATGCCGCGCTGATCGCTGTCCGGACGCACCGCCAGTTCGATCTGCATGATTTTGCGGATACCGGTCGCTTCCAGCTCTTTGATCATACGTTTGATTTGCGCGCGCAGGACCACCGGATACCACAGGGCATAGGTGCCGGTCGCGAAGCGTTTGTAGCCTTCGTTGATGCCGGTCACAACGGCCTGATAGTCGGTTTTAATTTCATACGGCGGGTCGATCAGCACCAGACCGCGACGGGAGACCGGCGGCAGTTTGGATTTCAGCTGCTGGTAGCCGTCGGCTTTTTCCACACGTGCGCGGTCATCCTTCTGGAACTCGGAACGCAGCAGCGGGAAATCGCTCGGGTGCAGCTCAGTCAGCTGGAGGCTGTCCTGCTCACGCAGCAGCTGGCGCGCAATCAGCGGCGAGCCAGGGTAGTAGCGCAGTTGGCCGCTGCGGTTGAAATGGTTCACCACGCTGATGTACGGCTCCAGCTCAGCCGGGAGATCGTCCTGCTGCCAGATGCGGGCGATACCTTCCAGATATTCACCGGTGCGCTCCGCGTGCTGGCTGCTGAGCTGGTAGCGGCCCGCGCCCGCGTGGGTGTCCAGATAGAGAAACGGCTTATCTTTCTCTTTCAGAGATTCAATAATCAGACTCTGAACGGTGTGCTTGAGGACATCGGCGTGGTTGCCCGCGTGGAAGCTGTGGCGATAACTGAGCATGGGTAAAGGTGTTCCAGGTAATAAACGATTTGCCACAGTTTACAGCAGAACGCTGCAGATTACCCGTAGGCCCGGTAAGTGCAGCGCCTGGCATTGAAATTCACTACACTTATCCCCATTACAGAAACAATATGCCCAGCGCCGGATGCGCGCTTCATTCACCTCATTCAACAGGACAGCGCTTATGACCAATCCATTACTCACGCCTTTTTCGTTGCCGCCCTTTTCTAAAATCCTCCCTGAACACGTTGTCCCGGCTGTAACTCAGTCGCTGGATAATTGTCGCGAGGCGGTAGAGCGAGTGGTCGCGCAGGGCGCGCCGTACACCTGGGATAACCTGTGCCAGCGCCTGGCGGAAGTGGATGACGTACTGGGTCGCATTTTCTCGCCGGTGAGCCATCTTAATTCGGTGAAAAACAGCCCGGAACTGCGCGAAGCCTATGAACAAACCCTGCCGCTGCTCTCTGAGTACAGCACCTGGGTCGGCCAGCACGAAGGGTTGTATAACGCCTATCGCGATCTGCGCGACGGCGAAAACTACGCAAAACTGGATACTGCCCAGAAGAAAGCGGTCGATAACGCGCTGCGTGATTTTGAGCTGTCAGGCATTGGCCTGCCAAAAGAGAAACAGCAGCGCTACGGCGAAATCGCTGCGCGTCTGTCTGAGCTAGGCAACCAGTACAGCAACAACGTACTCGACGCCACCATGGGCTGGTCAAAACTGATCACCGATGAAGCCGAGCTGGCAGGTATGCCGGAAAGCGCGCTGGCCGCCGCCAAAGCGCAGGCCGAAGCGAAAGAGCAGGAAGGCTATCTGCTGACGCTGGATATCCCGAGCTATCTGCCGGTGATGACGTACTGCGACAACCAGGCGCTGCGTGAAGAACTCTACCGCGCGTATAGCACCCGCGCCTCTGACCAGGGGCCGAACGCCGGTAAATGGGACAACAGCCCGGTAATGGCCGAAATCCTCGCCCTGCGTCACGAGCTGGCGCAACTGCTGGGCTTTGACAGCTACGCCGAAAAATCCCTCGCCACCAAAATGGCGGAAAACCCACAGCAGGTGCTTGATTTCTTAACCGATCTGGCAAAACGCGCGCGTCCACAGGGTGAAAAAGAGCTGGCCCAGCTGCGTGCATTCGCTAAAGCGGAGTGCGGCGTTGATGAGCTGCAGCCGTGGGATATCGCCTATTACAGCGAAAAACAGAAACAGCACCTCTACAGCATCAGCGACGAGCAGCTGCGCCCGTACTTCCCGGAAAGCAAAGCCGTGAACGGCCTGTTCGAAGTGGTGAAACGCATTTACGGCATCACTGCGAAAGAGCGTCACGACGTGGAAGTGTGGCACCCGGAAGTGCGGTTCTTCGAGCTGTACGATGAGAAAAACGAACTGCGCGGCAGTTTCTATCTGGATCTGTATGCGCGAGAAAACAAACGTGGCGGCGCGTGGATGGACGACTGCGTCGGCCAGATGCGTAAAGCGGACGGCTCGCTGCAAAAACCGGTCGCCTACCTGACCTGTAACTTCAACCGTCCGGTAAACGGCAAACCGGCGCTGTTCACGCATGACGAAGTGATCACTCTGTTCCATGAATTCGGTCACGGCCTGCACCATATGCTGACCCGTATCGAAGCGGCGGGCGTTTCTGGCATCAGCGGTGTGCCGTGGGATGCCGTCGAGCTGCCGAGCCAGTTTATGGAAAACTGGTGCTGGGAGCCGGACGCACTGGCGTTTATCTCCGGTCACTACGAAACCGGCGAACCGCTGCCGAAAGCGTTGCTGGATAAAATGCTGGCGGCCAAAAACTACCAGGCGGCGATGTTTATCCTGCGTCAGCTGGAGTTCGGTCTGTTCGATTTCCGTCTGCACGCCGAGTTCAGCCCGGAGCAGGGCGCGAAAATCCTCGAAACCCTCGGCGAAATCAAGAAGCAGGTGGCGCTCATTCCGGGTCCATCGTGGGGCCGTTTCCCGCATGCCTTCAGCCATATCTTCGCGGGCGGTTATGCGGCGGGTTACTACAGCTACCTGTGGGCAGACGTTCTGGCAGCCGATGCGTTCTCTCGCTTCGAAGAAGAGGGGATTTTCAACCGCGATACCGGTCAGTCGTTCCTGGATAACATCCTGACGCGCGGCGGTTCCGAAGAGCCGATGGAGCTGTTCAAACGCTTCCGTGGCCGCGAGCCGCAGCTCGATGCGATGCTGGAACATTACGGAATCAAAGGCTAATCGCGTTCGTGAAAATTTGTTTGATAGATGAAACAGGCGCCGGAGACGGCGCCTTATCTGTTCTGGCTGCCCGCTGGGGGCTTGAGCACGATGCCGATAATCTGATGGCGCTGGTGATGACGCCGGAACACCTGGAACTGCGCAAATGCGATGAGCCAAAGCTTGGCGGGATCTTTGTCGATTTTGTGGGCGGTGCGATGGCGCATCGCCGCAAGTTTGGCGGCGGTCGCGGTGAAGCGGTGGCGAAGGCGGTCGGCGTGAAGGGCAGTTATCTGCCGGACGTGGTGGACGCGACGGCAGGGCTGGGGCGCGATGCCTTTGTGCTGGCGTCTGTAGGCTGCCGTGTGCGGATGCTTGAGCGTAACCCGGTGGTCGCTGCACTCCTTGACGATGGTCTGGCGCGTGGCTATGCCGACCCGGAGATAGGCCCGTGGTTGCAGGAACGCCTGCAGCTGATCCACGCCTCCAGCCTGACGGCGCTTACAGATATCACGCCGCGCCCGCAGGTGGTCTATCTCGATCCGATGTTCCCGCATAAGCAGAAGAGTGCGCTGGTAAAGAAAGAGATGCGCGTGTTTCAGTCGCTGGTGGGACCGGATTTGGATGCGGATGGATTGCTCGAACCCGCACGCCTGCTGGCGACCAAACGGGTGGTGGTGAAGCGCCCGGACTACGCACCGCCGCTGGCGGATGTGGCAACCACCAACGCGGTGGTCACGAAAGGGCATCGGTTTGATATTTATTCGGGCACGCCAGAATAACAAAGCCCGGTGACGTTTACGCTCACCGGGCCTACACATCTGATCATCGGCCGGGCAAACGCTAGCGCCGCCCGGCAATGTCAAACTTACTCGTCTTCTTCATCTCGCAGCGGAACAATCAGCATATCCACGTGGACGGTGTTGATCAGCTGGCGCGCGGAGGACATCAGTTTGCTCCAGAAATCCTGGTGATGGCCGCAAACGACCAGGTCCATATCGTATTTCTTAATCGCATCAACCAGCACCTGACCCAGATCGCCGCTGCCGCTGAGGGTTTCGGTGATCGGATAGCCTGCGTTGGTGGAGAGCTCAGACAGCGCGTGGTGAGTCTCTTCGGAGATGCGTTTTTGCATATCGCCAAGATTGACGTCGATAAGACCGGTGTAGAGATCGGAGTAATTCACATCAACGTGAATCAAAGAAACTTTCGCGTTGTATGGGCGTGCCATGGATACCGCTTTATCAACCAGCACTTTGCTCTCCGGGGAGAGGTCTACCGCGATGAGAATGTGTTTGTAAGCCATAGTGTTACTCCTTCCTTAAGTTATCGATGACTATCAGGTAAGCCGTCGCCTTTATGTCTTCATTACGGCCCAGTTCAACAAATTTTTCAAGCTTTGGTGTTGATAACGATTAACCTTGTGGCAAAAAAATTAACGGATCTCCTACACTATTTAATGAGCCGTTCGGATATTAAAACGTGAACCCGATCGACTTTCGTCATTCTTTCACTGATCTGTCTGTCAGGGCATTGGGGTGCGGTTGTCCAGAGGCCTTGCTTCGTGGGCGGGCGCCGGGGAGGAAGTATGATTAGCACCGTCGCATTGTTTTGGGCGTTATGTGTGGTTTGCATAGTGAATATGGCGCGTTATTTCTCATCGTTACGCGCGCTGTTAGTGGTACTTCGTGGTTGCGATCCGTTGCTTTATCAGTATGTGGATGGTGGAGGCTTCTTCACGTCGCATGGACAGCCCAGCAAACAGATGCGTCTGGTGTGGTACATCTACGCCCAGCGCTATCGCGATCATCATGACGACGAATTTATCCGTCGCTGTGAGCGCTTGCGTCGTCAGTTCATTTTAACCAGCGCCCTGTGCGGGCTGGTGGTGGTGAGTATGGTGGCGCTGGTCATCTGGCACTGAGTGAGCAGGAGGCGGGGTGATGCCCGCCGTCCTGTGATCAGGGTTTAACGGTAAACCGAAGATTGGATACCTCATCCCGCAATGAGAAAACATTCCCGCTATATGAAATTGTCACTTCTCCATTTTTTTCAACGCTGGCACTGGTAATACTTCCTGTCCCTTCAAGGAAAGGCGTTATCGTTTTTAGCTGGTGCAGCACATCCACATCTTCCCCGTGGATCTCCGAGGAAAGATAGTAACGGTAGAGAGTAGGCACCGTCGCGCCGCCGCTGCTGTTGATGGTCATATAGAGCCAAACATGATCTGATAGCTTATAAGCTCTCTGCAGTTCGTCGCTGTCCCTGTTATCAGGCTGGTGATTGAGCCACAAAAAGCCTGCAACCAAAATAACCAGTGAAAGTGTGACCAGCCGATGTATCCATTTAATAGCCGTTTTGAATGGCATAATTTATTCCGTCTCTGATATTGCGTTGGTCAGTAGGGTCATCGCCATAGGGCGGTTTTTCATACCATTTTCCCCATTGTGGCTTCGAGGTACCTGCACGTCCCTGGGCCCATCCCGCTCCCATCAGTAAGATATTTGCAGGGATACCGGCTGCTGTTCCTGCCGCACCGAAATTAAAATTTCCAAAAGCCGCGAAGTAGGGATCAAATTTTTTGTAATCCCACGGGCCGCCATTCCTGACTTTTTGATAGAACCAATAATAGGTTGAGGCTGTTGCCATATTGCGTGACATTCCGCGCAGGCGGGCTTCCCGCATGTTGTTGGCGATAACGATAGACCCCGGCCCTGGGGTGGGTACAGAAGCCATTTTCCTTCCTCTAATCTTTTCTTTTTTTATGGTGAGGTTCGAGAGGATAAGCAGTAAATGGCGTTTCTTCTGTACAAAAAAAGCTCAGATTATTCTAATGTCATCAGCATGTTGGAAGCTAAATTAAAATGAGTGCAAAAAAAAAAGCGGGTCAGTTTCCTGACCCGCTTTTTCATTGCTTATCCTGCATTAAATCAGTTTCAGCGAGATCCAGTACAGACCGCCTGAAAGCAGAATGGACGCCGGGAGGGTGAAGACCCAGGCCATCAGGATGTTGGTCACGGTTTTACGCTGCAAACCGCCGCCATCAACAATCATCGTACCGGCAACCGAAGAAGACAGAACGTGGGTCGTTGAAACCGGCATACCGGTGTAGCTCGCCAGACCGATAGAAACAGCCGCTGTCATCTGCGCGGACATACCCTGCGCATACGTCATGCCTTTCTTACCAATCTTCTCGCCGATGGTGGTCGCCACACGACGCCAGCCAATCATGGTGCCGATACCCAGTGCCAGCGCGACCGCCATGATGATCCAGATAGGCGCGTACTCGATGGTATTGAGCATATCGCTTTTCAGTTTCTTCAGCAGACGCTGGTCATCAGCGTTCACTTCCGGCAGCTTCGCCACTTTATCGGTCACATCAGAGATGCACAGCATAATGCGACGCATCTGACCACGTTGTTCTACGGTCAGTTTGTCATAGCTTTCGATATCGCCCAGCATCCCTTTCGCACGTTCCAGCGCGTTAATCGCGTTGGCCGGGTGGCAGTGGAACTCGCCCGGTGCGGTTGCAGCGCCTGGCTCTGGAGAAGGAATCAGCTGGTCAACGCCGGTCGCTTTCTTCAGCAGATCAGGGTGCTGCTGGAAGTAAACTTCGACGTTGTTGACGGCGTCACGAGTACGGGTGATTTCGTATCCGGTGGCATTCATGTTAACCACGAAACCTGCCGGAGCCACGCCAATCAGAACCAGCATGACCAGGCCGATGCCTTTCTGACCGTCGTTTGCGCCGTGAGAGAAGGCGACGCCGATAGCGGAAATAATCAGTGCAATACGGGTCCAGAACGGTGGCTTCTTCTTGCCATCTTTCTTTTCACGCTCTGCGGGTGTCAGGTGGATACGGGCGCGTTTTTTGGTACCGCTCCAGTAACGACGCAGGATGAAAATCAATCCACCTGCCACGACCAGACCCACAATAGGGGAGATAATCAGGGAGCCGAAGATCCCGACAACTTTAGGAATGTTCAGCGCATCAACCACAGACGTACCGGTCATGAGGGCATTGGTTAAACCGATACCGATAATCGCGCCAATCAGCGTATGAGAACTGGATGCAGGCAGGCCGAAATACCAGGTACCGAGGTTCCAGATAATGGCGGCAAGCAGCATTGAAAACACCATGGCGAGACCATGGCCTGAACTCACGTTCAGTAACAGGTCCGTTGGTAGCATGTGCACAATGGCATAGGCTACGCTGAGACCTCCGAGGAGAACACCAAAGAAGTTAAAGACAGCCGCCATAACAACCGCAACTTGCGATCGCATTGCGCGAGTGTAGATAACCGTTGCGACTGCGTTCGCAGTGTCGTGGAAGCCGTTGATAGCTTCGTAAAACAGTACAAATGCCAGAGCAAGCAATAGTAAAAGCCCGGTATGTAAATCCAGACCAGCAAACAAATGTAGCATAGGACGTTACGCCATTTTGGAGGACATGAACGCGGCGCATTATCCAGGACAAATGCGCAACGGGCAAAGTGAAATATAGCTTTTTTTTGATATACCTTCTGCTTTGTTTGCGTCTGGTAAAGAAATATATTTTATATTTCAATTAAATGACTGACATATCGGTTTTTTGCGCTGGTGCGACCACATAGGAAACTTTACAATTCGAGCCTGTTAAACAAGAGGATTTCGACGTGGAAAGGTTTGATGCCGTAATTATTGGCGCCGGTGCGGCGGGAATGTTCTGTGCGGCCATGGCCGGACAGGCGGGTCGTCGTGTGCTGTTGCTCGATAATGGCAAGAAACCCGGCCGCAAGATCCTGATGTCTGGCGGGGGGCGCTGTAACTTTACTAATTTATATGTCGAACCCGCCGCATATTTGAGTCAAAACCGTCATTTTTGCAAATCTGCTTTAGCGCGCTACACCCAGTGGGACTTTATCGATCTGGTCGGTAAACACGGCATTGCGTGGCACGAAAAAACGCTCGGTCAGCTGTTTTGCGATGACTCCGCGCAGCAGATTGTCGATATGCTGGTGGCCGAATGCGAGAAGGGCGGTGTGACCACACGCCTGCGTACCGAGGTGCTGAGCGTCTCGCGTGACGACAGCGGCTACACGCTGGAGCTGAACGGTGACACGGTCGGCGCGGACAAACTGGTGATCGCCAGCGGTGGTCTGTCGATGCCGGGGCTGGGCGCAACGCCGTTCGGCTATAAAATCGCCGAACAGTTTGGCCTGAAAGTTCTGCCGACCCGCGCCGGTCTGGTGCCGTTCACCCTGCACAAACCGCTGCTGGAGCAGCTTCAGACCCTTTCCGGCGTGTCGGTGGCGTCGACCATTACCGCCGAAGACGGCACCCTTTTCCGCGAAAACCTGCTGTTCACGCACCGCGGCCTGTCAGGCCCGGCCGTACTGCAAATCTCCAGCTACTGGCAGCCGGGGGAATTTGTGACGGTGAATTTAGTCCCGGACTGCGATCTGGCGGCGTTCCTCGATGAACAACGCGCCGCGCATCCGAATCAAAGCCTGAAAAACACGCTGGCGATGCAGCTGCCGAAGCGTCTGATTGAGTGCCTGCAACTGCTGGGGCAGATCCCGGACGTCACTCTTAAGCAGCTCAACGTGCGCGATCAGCAGGCGCTGGTCGAGACGCTGACCCACTGGCGCGTTCAGCCAAACGGCACCGAAGGCTATCGCACGGCGGAAGTGACGCTTGGCGGCGTGGACACGGATGAACTCTCGTCCCGTACGATGGAGGCCCGTAACGTCCCTGGGCTCTATTTTATTGGTGAAGTGATGGATGTGACAGGCTGGCTGGGCGGATATAACTTCCAGTGGGCCTGGGCGAGCGCCTGGGCCTGTGCGCATGCACTGGCGGAATAAGCGGCATCGAAAAAGCCCGAAGTCATTCGGGCTGATATCGAGAGAATACGGACTTTCCCGCTACTCTTCCTGCAATTAGCAGGTATCCTTAGGGATCTGTTGTTGGTCGTTCATTTTTCGATTTCGCGGATCTCACCACACTATGCAAAAAATGTTAAGAATGCCGCTGCTACTGGCATTGTTGTCGTGTCTGATACTGACGCCCTTGTTCTCTCATGCAGACGACGCGCCAACGCAAACCGAGGCGGAGCAGCCTGTAAAGGTCAACGTCAGCACGGCGCTGCCTGCGCTGCAAAAGCGCCTGGATACCCTCAAGCAGCAGGTCTCTGCGGTCAAAACCGACAAGAAATTCACCGCCCTGAATGACGATGCCCTTAAGCTTGCCGAAGACGCGAACAAACTGGCCGTTATCCTTGCGCCGCAGCTGACGCAGATTCAGGCGCAGCTCGACGTACTCGGCCCGGCGCCCGCTCCGGGCACCGTTACCGAAACGGCGCAGGTGGTTGGCCAGCGTAAGCAGCTTAATAACAGTAAAACGCTGCTAACGACCCAGATTGAACAGATCAAAGCCATCGCCGTTAACGCCCAGAATCTCTCCAGCCAAATCTACGGGCTGCGCCGTGATGCGCTGAAAACGCAGATCGCCCTGAATACTGGCAGCATTTTGGGGGAGAAATTCTGGTCGCCTTTGATTTCCCCTAACGAAAAAGACACGCAGCGGTTTGACGAATTCGGCTCGCAGATCGGCGATGCCTGGGATCAGGCCTGGAGCGAAGACTGGTATATCGGTTCCGGCTTCTATCTGCTGTTAGCGCTGGTCATCGGCCTGTTCGGGCGCAAGGCGCTGGACAAACCGATGAACTGGATCTTGCCGCGCTGGCTGCCGCAGGGACGTTTTCGCCGCAGCTTCCTGGCCTGTTTCACGACGCTGAGCACCACGGTGACGCTCGGCATCAGCATGCAGCTGCTGTGCTATATCTTCACACGTTTGCCAGACACGTCCCGTCTGGTGCTGGATTTTGCCGATCAGCTGGTAGAGCTGACCTATTTCTCGGCGGTGATTGCCGGGCTGGGTATCGCGCTGCTGTCGAACAGCCATCCGTCGTGGCGTCTGCCGGGTATCGCCGATTCACTGGCGAAAACGCTCGCCTCGTTCCCGATCCTGCTGGCGGCGTTTATCTTTATCTTCGGCATTATCGAGCAGCTCAACGGGCTGGTCGGGTCGAGCATTGATGCAACGCTGTTCGGCAACGGCTTGTCAGCGCTGCTGGTGGCGCTCAACTGCCTGATCGCCCCCATCCGCGTTAACCGTATGCGCCGTAAAATGCGCGCCGAAGGCGAGCAAACCGAGGCGCGCTCGACGATGGCGGGGCTGATCCACCTGGTGATCAGCCTGACGGCGTTTGTCATTCTGATTGCCCTGCTGATCGGCTACATCCCGCTGGCGCGATTTGTTACCTTCGAACTGCTGTGGATTGGCCTGGTGGTCAGCTGCCTGTACCTGCTGATTCATTTCGTGGTGGATTTGTGCGAGGCCGTGTTCTCGCCCACGACCCACAGCGGCAAGATTTTACAAAGCACCCTCAGCCTCAATGAGCGCCATCTGTCGCTGGCCTCCACTCTCTTCTCTGCGCTGGGTAAAACCACGCTGCTGCTGATGGCCGTGGTGGCGCTGCTGAACGGCACTTTTGGCACCACCACGCCGCTCGAATTAGTCAGCAAAATCGCGGATATCTGGGGCGGTAAGGGCCTCGAGAGCATGAATATTATCCCGGCGCACGCAGTGAATGCCGTGGTGTGCCTGGTGGTCGGGTGGTATATCCTGCGCTCCTCGCGCCGCTGGTTGGATCACGATTTCCTGCCGAAAACCACGATGGACAGAGGGCTTCGCGCCTCGCTGGTGACGCTCTTTACCAACGTCGGCTACGTGCTCCTGATTATGCTCACCCTGTCGATGCTCGGCATTGAGTGGAACCGTCTGGCGTGGATCGTCAGCGCTCTGTCGGTCGGTATCGGTTTTGGCCTGCAGGAGATTGTGAAGAACTTTATCTCCGGCCTGATTCTGCTGACGGAACGCCCGGTGAAAGTGGGGGATCTGGTGAGTATCAGCGGCGTCGAAGGGGATATTCGCCGCATCAACGTTCGTGCGACAGAGATTCAGCTCGGCGATAAATCAACGGTGATCGTGCCGAACTCGCAGCTGATTTCCCAGAACGTGCGTAACGCTACCATGGGCAATGCGCAGGGCGTGGCGACCATCACGCTGACCTTCCCGCTGGATATCGATCCGGAGCAGGTGCGCAATTTGCTGCTGGAGGCCTATAGCCTGCATGAGTCGATTCTGGAAGCGCCCGCGCCGTCGGTCAGTTTCAAGGAACTGGGGCCGAACGGGATTGTGCTCAGCGTGACCGGGTATGTAAACAGCCCGCGCATGGTCAGCTCCACGCGCAGCGATTTGCTGTATGAGATCCTCAAAATGCTGCGTGCGGCGGGCATTAGCCTGAGCCAGACTCAAACGATGGTGCTGGAGCAGCCGCATAAAATCACGCCAGTGGAAGAGGCGTAAACTCTCATTTATCCCGTCGCAGCCTGACGGTGATAAACTTCTTCAGGGCCGGCAACGGCCCACTTTTCAATTTGTCTGTTTTTTGAATTCTGCATGGTGTGTGTTTTGTTCTTAAAAAGGGTTGTGTAATGACATCTGCTCATCTCGGTTTCCCGACGGAAACCGTTGTTGTATTCGTGGTGATGGCGGTGGGGGCGATGTTTATCGATCTCTTCATGCATCGTCACGACAAACCGGTCTCGCTGAAAAGCGCTGTGATGTGGTCCATTTTCTGGCTCATGTTAGCAATGGCGTTTGCCGGATTCCTGTACGTTCACCACGGCGCCGAAATGGCGAGCCTGTTCCTCACCGGTTATGCGCTGGAAGAGGTGCTGTCCGTCGATAACCTGTTCGTGATGATGGCGATTTTTGCTTGGTTTGGCGTACCGGATAAATACCGGCACCGCGTGCTCTACTGGGGCGTGCTCGGGGCGATTGTCTTCCGTGGAATTTTCGTGGTGATCGGCACCAGCCTGTTGAGCCTTGGGCCGTATGTCGAAGTGATTTTTGCGCTGGTGGTAGGCTGGACCGCGCTGATGATGCTCCGTCGTAACGAAGAGAGCGACGAGGTCGAGGACTATTCTCACCATCTGGCCTATCGGCTGGTTAAACGCTTTTATCCGGTCTGGCCGAAGATCAGCAGCAACGCGTTTCTGCTGACCCAGAAAGAGGTGGACGCCGAGCTGGAAAAACCGGAAAACCAGGATGTGATGGTGGGCCGCGTGAAGAAAGCGAAGCGCTACGCCACGCCGCTGCTGCTGTGTGTGGCGGTGGTGGAGCTGTCGGACGTGATGTTTGCCTTCGACTCCGTGCCCGCGATTATCGCCGTCAGCCGTGAACCGCTGATTATTTACAGCGCCATGATGTTTGCGATCCTCGGCCTGCGTACGCTCTATTTCGTGCTGGAAGCGATGAAACAGTATCTGGTCCATCTGGAGAAATCGGTGGTACTGCTGCTGTTCTTCGTGGCGTTCAAGCTGGGACTAAATGCGACCGACCACTTCTGGCATCACGGCTATAACATCACCGCGAACATGAGCCTGTTTGTGGTGTTGGGCGTGCTGGCGTTAGGGATCATTGCGAGCGTGGTGTTCCCCGGGAAACGAGCGGCCTGACGCCATTATCCCGGCTCTCTCCACAGTGAGAGGGGGCAAAAACTAAAACGGCAACCCAGGGTTGCCGTTTTGCATTTATTTAATAGGCGAATGACGTCGCGCTCTTGGCGGATGGAAATGCCGCCAGTGCGGGTCCTGCGCTGCGGCCAGCAGTTCATGATCCCCACGTGTATCGCCCCAGGCGCGCAGGTGGTAATCGTTCAGATTGCCGTAAACCCGCTCCAGCCGCGCCACTTTCTGCGCACAGCGACAGTTATGGCCGGTGATGCGGCCGGTCAGTTTCCCGTCCACCACTTCCAGCTGCGTACCAATCAGTTTAATGCCGAGCTTATCGGCCCACGGCTGCAATACCAGCGCCGGAGAGGCTGAACAGATCGTCACTTCCGCGCCGGAATTGACCTCCGCCGCCACGGCCATCACGCCTGCCGGGCGCATCAGCTTGCTCCAGTATTTCTCGCAAAACAGCTCGGCCTGCTGGCGCAGCCAGTGCTCGTCCACGCCCGTCAGGAACGTCCTCACCAGCACCTCTTTCAGCTCGTCGCGCGTCAGTTTACGGCGTACGCAGTTGATGGTAGGCAGCGCCATACGCACCAGACGCCCGGCAAAGTAGCGTTTACCAAAGGCAAAGCGCAGAAAGGGGATAAAGCTGTCGTGATGCGTCAGCGTTCCGTCAAAGTCGAAAACGGAAAGCACGCTGGATTTTGCCACTGCCTCATCGGCAATCATATTGGTCATAAATAGGTCTTTGCTGAAATACACATTCTGCACATTAGTTTACCTGCTTTACCTTCACAGTCCCGCAATCACGTACTTTTTTTTCGCAAAGTTGCGACCCGGCGGCAAAGTCCGTTTTTGGACCTCGCTGTGATTGGATGAAAAGTGAGCTGACTATATTATCGCCACCTCGAAAGCTGATTCGAGGGAACATTGCCCCCTCACGCGTAAGGAAGAATTCACTCACTTCTTAGAACCTTTATGATGTTTAGACTGCTAATTTCAACCCTGCTGTTAAGTGTTGCTTCGTTTTCCGCAATGAGTTTTGAACTGCCTGCCTCGATGTTATCGCAACAACATGAGCTGTCGTTTTCACCGGCAAAAACGTCGCTTGAGCATCAGGATACTGACCCGCTGCGTGGCCGTATGTTGACGCAATACCAAAAATGGAAAGGTACGCGCTACCTCTGGGGTGGGTCTACGCATCACGGCGTTGACTGCTCGGCGCTGATGCAACATCTGTTTAGCGATGCCGCTGACCTTTCGCTGCCGCGTACCACAGGCGAACAGATCAACCGTGGCGTGCAGGTGGCGGAATATCGCCTTAAAGCCGGGGATCTGATCTTCTTCCAGACGGGGCCGCACCGCCGTCACGTCGGTGTATATATCGGCGATCAGCAATTTATCCATGCCTCAACCAGCGCGGGGGTGACGGTTTCAACGCTGGCGAACCGCTACTGGCAGACGCACTTTATTACTGCCCGCCGGGTGACGGGCAGTGATGCCTAAATAATATCGTCCACGACGCCGCCATCCACGCGCAGTGCAGCGCCGGAGGTGGCGGACGCCTGGGTGGAACAGACATAAACCACCATATTGGCGACCTCTTCCACAGTCGACGCGCGCTGAATCACCGACGTCGGGCGATTGGCCATGACAAACTCTTTCGCCAGCTGCTCCAGCGGTTTGCCGGTTTTCTCCATTTCATCTTTCATCATCGCCGCAAACCCATCCGACATCGTCGGCCCCGGCAGGACGCTGTTCACGGTCACGCCGCTACCCGCCACGAATTTCGCCAGGCCGCGCGCCAGCGACAGCTGTGCGGTCTTCGTCACGCCGTAGTGGATCATATCCGCAGGAATGTTGCAGGCCGATTCGGACGAGATAAACACCACCCGACCCCAGCCTTTTTGCACCATGCCCGGCAGCAGGGCGCGCGACAGACGCACGCCGGACATCACGTTGGTCTGCCAGTAGCGATTCCAGGTGTCATCGTCGGTGGCGTAAAAATCTTCCGGCCCGTAAACCCCGGCGTTGTTCACCAGGATATCGACGTTCGACGCCACCTTCAGCACAGATTCCACGCCTTCAGATGTGCTGAGATCGGCGATTGTCGCCCGCACCTGTACGCCAGGCACCGCCTGCTGAAGCTGCTGAATACCGTTATTGACCGATTCCGCGCTGCGCCCGTTAATGATCACTTCGGCACCGCTTTCTGCCAGTCCGCGAGCGATGGCAAGCCCAATCCCGCCCGTTGAAGCGGTGACCAGCGCGACTTTCCCCGTCAGATCGATTTTCATGTTCTGTTCCTTATGATGATAAAAGTTCAGACCATAAAGCGTAGCAGTTCAGAGAGGAGGGGGATTTCAAACACGCGCAGTTTTGGCCGTTAATATTAAATAGAAGCGACAATGCGCTGCAAAGAAAAGTTCCCTGGAATTTATCCTTTTAATTAAAGAAAACGCCCTTTTTTGGTTTGGTTAAGCATTCGTTTACTATTTATCTTCGTCGCGTACTGAAATATATCTTTAACATGGCGTGAGCAGGGTCACATAATTAATCCTCAATAGCCTGTCATGTAACGTTATGTTATTGAAGTTATTTTATGTGATCCCTTCGCTTGTAATCCTTTTTTTATTATTCCTCTCTTAATTTTTTCCTAATAAAAGAACGTTACTTTGGGGTTAGTTGAGGCTTTGTTGACATAAACGAAGATACGACTGGATTTTATTTCGACTTTATTTAAAAAACATCCCGCACTATTTCGGTGAGTTGCCTGTAAAGACAGTCAGTTGATGATGCCTTTAATACCGCAAGGAAATTAATAATGAGTGATTTTCTGCCTTTTTCACGCCCGTCGATGGGTGCGGAAGAAATAGCAGCCCTGCAGGATGTTCTGGCGTCGGGCTGGATCACCACCGGACCAAAAAACCAGGCGCTGGAAGAGGTATTTTGCACCCTGACAGGAAACCGTCATGCGATTGCCGTTAGCTCAGCCACGGGCGGAATGCACGTCACGCTGATGGCGCTGGGTATTGGTCCCGGCGATGAAGTGATCACCCCGTCCATGACCTGGGTGTCGACGCTGAATATGATCGTGCTGTTGGGCGCCACGCCCGTGATGATAGACGTCGATCGCGATAACCTGATGGTCACGCCAGATGCGATCGAAGCAGCCATCACGCCGCGCACCAAAGCCATTATCCCGGTGCATTATGCCGGCGCCCCGGCGGACATCGACGCAATCCATACCCTTGGCGAGCGCTACGGGATTCCGGTGATCGAAGATGCTGCCCACGCCGCCGGAACTTATTACAAAGGCCATCACGTCGGCTGGCAGGGGACGGCGATCTTCTCCTTCCACGCCATCAAAAATATGACCTGCGCAGAAGGCGGGTTAGTGGTGACGGATGACGAACAGCTGGCGCAGCGCATTCGCAGCCTCAAATTTCACGGTCTTGGCGTCGATGCGTTCGACCGTCAGACGCTTGGCCGCGCGCCGCAGGCGGAAGTGATCTCTCCGGGATTTAAATACAACCTCGCGGATATCAACGCCGCGCTGGCCCTGGTACAGCTCGGTAAACTGGGCAATGCCAACCACCGTCGCGCGGAGATCGCCAGCCGCTATTTGCTGGAACTTGCCGACACGCCGTTTATGCCCCTGAGCGTACCCGCCTGGCCGCATCTGCACGCCTGGCATCTGTTCATCATTCGCGTGGACGAAGCCCAATGTGGCATTACCCGCGACGCGCTGATGGAAACCCTGAAAGCTCAGGGCATCGGCACTGGCCTCCATTTTCGCGCCGCCCACACGCAAAAATACTACCGCGAGCGCTTCCCGGATGTGTCCTTACCGAACACTGAATGGAACAGCGCGCGTATCTGTTCACTCCCTCTTTTCCCGGATATGACTCATGACGACACAACCCGCGTCATTGCCGCGCTCCATCAGCTTGCAGGACATGGACATGTTTAGCACACCGCCTGTAAAAAAAGTCTCGGTGGTGATCCCGGTTTATAACGAGCAGGAGAGTCTGCCGGAGCTGATTCGCCGGACCACAGCCGCCTGCGATACCCTGGGCAAGGAGTATGAAATCCTGCTGGTCGATGACGGCAGCAGCGACGACTCCGCAATGATGCTCACCGACGCCGCGCAGGCTGACGGCAGCCCTGTCGTCGCGGTGCTACTGAACCGCAACTACGGGCAACATTCGGCGATCATGGCCGGTTTCAGCCATGTGACGGGCGATCTGATCATCACCCTCGACGCCGATCTGCAGAACCCGCCGGAGGAGATCCCGCGTCTGGTGGCGACCGCTGACGAAGGTTATGACGTGGTAGGGACTGTGCGCCAGAATCGCCAGGACAGCGTATTCCGCAAGCTGGCCTCACGCACCATCAACCGCCTGATCCAGCGCACCACGGGTAAAGCGATGGGCGATTACGGCTGCATGCTTCGCGCCTACCGTCGCCACATTGTCGATGCAATGCTGCACTGCCACGAGCGCAGCACGTTCATTCCGATTCTCGCTAATACCTTTGCGCGCAAAGCCACGGAGATCCCGGTGCTGCACGCCGAGCGCGAGCACGGGGAATCCAAATACAGCTTTATGCGCCTGATCAATCTGATGTACGACCTGATCACCTGCCTGACCACCACGCCGCTGCGTCTGCTCAGCGTCTTCGGCAGCATCATTGCGCTGATGGGCTTTGCGCTCTCCGTTCTGCTGGTTGTGCTGCGTCTGGCCTATGGGCCGCAGTGGGCCGCGGAAGGGGTCTTTATGCTCTTCGCCGTACTGTTCATGTTTATCGGCGCGCAGTTTGTCGGCATGGGGTTACTCGGTGAGTACATCGGCCGAATCTATAACGATGTCCGCGCACGTCCGCGCTACTTTATTCAACGTGTTGTTCGTCAGGAACACACCTCCTCTCAGGAAGGAAATCACCCATGAAAGCCGTTGTTTTTGCCTATCACGATATGGGATGTACGGGGACATTAGCCCTTCTGGAAGCGGGTTATGACATCGCCGCGATTTTCACTCACCCGGATACCGCAGGCGAGAACCACTTCTTTAGCTCTGTGGCACGTCTCGCCGCCGAACGCGAAATCCCGGTGTATGCTCCCGATGACGTAAACCATCCGCTGTGGGTGGACCGTATTCAGAAGCTCGCGCCTGATGTGATTTTCTCTTTCTACTACCGCAACCTGCTGTGCGATGAGATCCTCAGCGCCGCGACCGTCGGGGCATACAATCTGCACGGTTCCCTGCTGCCAAAATATCGCGGTCGTGCGCCGCTGAACTGGGTGCTGGTGAACGGCGAAACGGAAACGGGCGTGACGCTGCACCGCATGGTGAAGCGCGCGGATGCCGGGGCGATTGCCGCCCAGCAGCGCGTGAGCATCGAAGCGGATGACATGGCGCTGACCCTGCATCATAAACTCTGTAGAGCGGCACAGACGCTGTTGAATGATGCACTGCCTGCGTTGCGTCAGGGCATTCTCAAAGAGACCGAACAGAATCACAGTGAAGCCACCTGTTATGGCCGTCGTACCCCGGAAGACGGGCGTCTCGACTGGACCAGACCGGCAGCACAGCTGCACAATCTGGTGCGCGCGGTGACTGACCCGTGGCCGGGCGCCGTGGCTTATGTGGGGGCGAGTAAATTTATTGTATGGAAATCCCGCGTGCGCGCGGACATTCCGGCGGCCAGACCGGGGACGGTCATTTCGGCTTCCCCGCTGATTATCGCCTGCGGTGAACAGGCGCTGGAGATTGTCACCGGCCAGACGGAAAACGGCGTATATATGCCGGGCACGCAGCTGGCGCAGTCCTTAGGGCTGGTGAATGGCGCACTGGTGACCAGCGCGCCGTATGTTGCCGTGAAGCGTCGTACCCGCGTGCTGATCCTCGGCGTGAACGGTTTTATCGGTAACCATCTGACCGAACGTCTGCTGAAAGATGACAACTATGAAATCTATGGTCTCGATATTGGCTCGGATGCGATCAGCCGTTTCCTCGACTGCCCGCGCTTCCATTTCGTGGAAGGGGATATCAGCATTCACTCCGAGTGGATCGAATACCACATCAAGAAATGCGACGTGGTGCTGCCGCTGGTGGCCATCGCTACGCCAATCGAATATACCCGTAATCCGCTGCGTGTCTTTGAACTCGATTTTGAAGAGAACCTGAAGATCATCCGCGACTGCGTGAAGTACAACAAGCGCATCATCTTCCCGTCCACCTCGGAAGTGTACGGCATGTGCACCGATAGCGTGTTCGACGAAGATACCTCGAACCTGGTGGTGGGGCCGATCAACAAACAGCGCTGGATTTACTCCGTCTCAAAACAGCTGCTGGACCGTGTGATCTGGGCCTATGGCGAAAAAGAGAATCTGCGCTTCACCTTGTTCCGTCCGTTTAACTGGATGGGGCCGCGCCTCGATAACCTGAACGCGGCACGCATTGGCAGCTCTCGCGCCATCACCCAGCTGATCCTCAATCTGGTGGAAGGTTCGCCGATTAAGCTGATTGAAGGCGGCAAACAGAAACGTTGCTTCACCGATATCAGCGATGGCATCGAAGCGCTGTTCCGCATCATCGAGAACAAAGACGGACTCTGCGATGGGGAAATTATCAATATCGGCAACCCGGAGAACGAAGCGAGCATCCGCGAACTGGCCGAAATGCTGCTTGCAAGCTTCGAACGCCACCCGCTGCGCGACCGCTTCCCGCCGTTCGCCGGTTTCAGCGAAGTGGAAAGCAGCAGCTATTATGGCAAAGGGTATCAGGACGTTGAGCACCGCAAGCCGAGCATCCGCAATGCGAAACGCTGCCTGAACTGGACCCCGACGGTGGATATGGTTCAGACCATTGATGAAACCCTCGATTTCTTCCTGCGCACCGTGGAGCTGTCGGAACAGGCATCATGAAAAAAGTCGGTTTACGCATTGATGTCGATACCTTTCGTGGCACCCGCGACGGTGTGCCACGACTGCTGGAACTGCTGAGCGAGCACCAGGTGCGCGCCAGCTTTTTCTTCAGCGTCGGGCCTGACAACATGGGGCGTCATCTGTGGCGCCTGTTTAAACCGACCTTTCTGATGAAAATGCTGCGTTCACGCGCGGCCTCCCTCTACGGCTGGGATATTCTGCTGGCGGGCACCGCCTGGCCTGGCAAGCGCATTGGGGCGGGTAACGAAGAGGTGATCCGCGCCGCTGCCCTGAGCCATGAGGTGGGGTTACACGCCTGGGATCATCACGCCTGGCAGGCCTGGAGTGGCATGTGGAAAATTCCCCGTCTGACCCGCGAAGTGGAGCGTGGTCTGATGGAGCTGGAAGCGATCCTCGGCCAGCCGGTTCACTGCTCTGCGGTGGCGGGCTGGCGCGCAGATCAGCGTGTGGTGCGAGCCAAAGAGCCGTTTTCATTTCGCTATAACAGCGACTGCCGGGGCAGTGGGCCGTTTTTACCGCAGCTCGGCGAGACCCGGCTCGGCACCGTGCAAATCCCGGTGACGCTTCCGACCTGGGATGAAGTGGTCGGGCGGGAAGTCACGGCGGAGAATTTTAACCGTTTTATTCTCGACTGCATCCATCGCGATACCGGCACGCCGGTCTATACCATTCACGCCGAAGTGGAAGGGATTGCGTATCAGCAGGATTTCGCCGCGCTGCTGCAACTGGCCGCCCAGGAAGGGATTCAGTTTTGCCCGTTAAGCGAGATGTTACCCGACGATCTCAGCACCTTACCCGTCGGGAAAATCGTCCGTGATGAATTGGCTGGCCGCGAAGGCTGGCTTGGTTATCAACAAACCGTGAGCCCAGCGCCATGAAATCTGCGCGTTTTAGTGTCGCTCTTTTCGTTCTGTTTGCGCTTTACTATCTGCTGCCCGTCGATATTCGTCTGCTCTGGCAGCCGGATGAGACGCGCTATGCGGAGATCAGCCGTGAAATGCTGGCCACTGGAAACTGGGTGGTGCCGCATTTCCTTGGGCTGCGTTATTTTGAAAAACCGATTGCCGGGTACTGGATCAACAGTCTCGGTCAGATGCTGTTTGGCGACTCGAATTTTGCCGTGCGCGCCGGGGCGATCTTCTCTACGGGGCTGACCGCGCTTCTGGTTATCTGGCTGGCCTGGCGGATCTGGCGTGATAAACGCGTGGCGCTGACATCGGGCGTGATTTTCCTGACTCTGCTGCTGGTCTACGGCGTAGGCTCGTACGCGGTGCTGGACCCGATGATCACCCTTTGGCTGGTCGCCGCGATGTGCAGCTTCTGGATGGCGGCGCAGGCGAATACCCGCGCAGGCAAAATCGGCGGTTACCTGCTGCTGGGGCTGGCCTGCGGCATGGGGGTAATGACCAAAGGTTTTCTGGCGCTGGCGGTGCCGGTTGTCGCCGTGCTGCCGTGGGTCATCGTGCAGAAACGCTGGAAAGAGGTGCTGTTGTACGGTTGGCTGGCGGTTCTGAGCTGCGTAGCGATCGTCCTGCCGTGGGCGCTGGCGATTGCCCAACGCGAGCCGGATTTCTGGCGCTACTTCTTCTGGGTCGAGCATGTCCAGCGTTTCGCCAGCAGCGACGCCCAACATAAAGCGCCGTTCTGGTACTACCTGCCGTTCCTGATGGCCGGGAGTTTACCGTGGCTAGCGCTGTTGCCCGGCGCATTGCGCCTCGGCTGGCGTGATGTGAAAGAGGCGCGCGGTGGGTTCTACTTGTTAGGCTGGGTGGTGATGCCGCTGCTGTTTTTCAGTATCGCGAAAGGCAAACTGCCGACCTACATTCTGCCGTGCTTCGCGCCGCTGGCGATGCTGATGGCGCGCTATGCCTGGTCGCTTGTCGGAAACGGGGTCAAGGTCCTGCGCGTCAACGCGATCATCAACCTGGCGTTTGGCGTGCTGGGCGTCGTCGCGGCGCTGATCGTCTCGCCGTGGGGACCGACCAGACATCCGGTCTGGACTTCCGTCGAGCTGTACAAAGTCTTCTGCGCGGTAGTGGCGTTTCTGGTCTGGGCGCTGGTCGGTTTGTGGACGTTACGCCGGGCGCAGCAGCGCTGGTGGCTGGCGGCGCTCTGTCCGCTGGGGCTGGGACTGTTGCTCGGGTTTGTGGTGCCGAATCGGGTGGTGGACTCCAAGCAGCCGCAGTCGCTGGTGGAGACCGTGCGACAGCCGTTAACGGAGAGTCGCTTTGTGCTGGCGAACAACGTCGGCATTGCCTCCGGGCTGGCGTGGGACCTGAAACGCAGCGATATCATCATGTTTGGTCAGAGTGGCGAGCTGAAATACGGCCTGGATTATCCTGAGGTGCAAGGACGCTACGTGGGCAAAGATGATTTTCGTCGCTGGCTGGCGGAACATCGCGCGCAGGGGAAAATTTCGCTGGTGATTCTGCTGTCGAAAAACGATGACCTCGCGCGCGCCGATCTGCCGAAACCGGACAGTCTCTATATTCAGGGACGTCTGGCTTACCTGCAGTATCTCCCGCAATGACGGTCTGGATCTGGCTGGGACTGGCAAGCCTGCTGAGCTGCGCGGGCCAACTCTGCCAGAAACAGGCCACGCGCCCGGCAAAAGACGGCGGGCGAGGGAGGCATATCGTCTTCTGGCTCGGCCTGGCGCTGCTGGCACTGGGCGTCGGCATGGTGCTGTGGCTGATGGTGCTCCAGCGTTTGCCGGTAGGGATTGCCTACCCAATGCTGAGCCTGAATTTTGTCTGGGTGACGCTGGCAGCGAAAGCGTTCTGGCGCGAGAAGGTCGCGTTCCATCACTGGCTGGGCGTGGGGCTGATCATGGCCGGCATTGTGCTGCTGGGAGGTAGCCTGTGAAGGGGGCATTCTGGGCGCTGTGCAGCGTCGTGCTGGTGAGCGGGGCGCAACTCCTGCTGCGCTCGGCGATGATGGCTTTGCCGCCGGTCGCTGAGCCGATCGCATTGCTTAGGGCATTGCAGCACTTTGCCCCTGGCAGCGGCATGTTGCTGCTGGGCTTAAGCGGTTATGTCGCGTCGATGGGCTGTTGGTATCTGGCGCTGCACCGCATGGCGCTGAGCAAAGCCTATGCGCTGCTCAGCCTGAGCTACATTCTGGTGTGGATTGCCGCTATCGCGCTACCCGGCTGGAATGACACGTTCTCCTGGACCGGGCTGGCGGGCGTTGGGCTGATTATTGCAGGGGTGTTGGTTATTTTTCGGCCAGCGGTGCAAAAGGCGAAATAGATTCAGGTGTCAGCGTAAAAGGCGTTGGTGTACAGACCGCCAGACTCAGGGACCCAAACTGAAGCTGGCTCACGGAGTGCGGCTGCTTTGCCGCGCTGTCGATGCTGACGATCTGCCAGGCACTGCCGCCGCGTTGTTTAACGATCGCTTCTTTGCGCGTCCAGATGCGCCAGAATGCCTGCAGTTTTTCCTCGGGCGTTTCGCGCTCCAGCTCATGATGTTCGGCCACGCTGAAAACGGCGTTGGCCAGCGCCTGCCAGTTATCACGCGGGCGAATGACTTCGATATCGCACCCCACTTCGCCTTCATCGCTCAGCAGCAGGGCAATATCATCGCCGCTGTGGCTCAGGTTAAACCACAGGGGTCGATCGCCCACAAACGCCGGTTTTCCCTGTTCGCCAAAAACGATTTCCGGCAACGGGGCGGGCGATAACGCACGGGTGAGCAGCGTCCGGCCCGCTAACCAGCGGGCGCGTCGGGCACCTTCGGGCGCCCTGTCTGCCAGCGCTGATGCATAGGGATCAGCGTTAAGAGTGGAAATTTTTCCCAGTACAAACTGGTACATAGTCACGCCCAGCGTTTGATGATGATCGAAGTATTGATGCCGCCAAATGCGAAGTTATTGCTTTGCAGGTATTCACAATCAATCCGGCGGGCTTCCCCCATAATATAATCTAAAGCACCGCATTGCTCATCCGGTTGTCTTAAATTGAGGGTCGGGGCGAACCAGCCTTCGCGCATCATTTGCAGGCTCATCCACGCCTCCAGCGCGCCGCAGGCTCCAAGCGTATGACCGAAATAGCTCTTTAAGGACGAAATCGGCACGTTATCGCCATAGATCGCCGCCGTCGCCAGGCTTTCAGCCATATCACCGCGATCCGTCGCCGTACCGTGGGCGGAGATGTACCCCATATCCATCGCGCTCAGTCCCGCCATTTTCAGCGACTTTTCCATGCAAATTTGCATGGTTTCACGCTGCGGCTGGGTGATGTGGGCGGCGTCGCAGTTGGTGGCGAAGCCGACGATCTCCCCGTAGATGGTCGCGCCGCGCGCTTTGGCGTGCTCCAGCTCTTCCAGAATCAGCGTGCCTGCGCCTTCGCCAATCACCAGACCGTCGCGCTGTTTATCGAAGGGTGACGGGGTGGTTTTCGGCGCATCGTTGCGCTGGCTGGTGGCAAACAGGGTATCAAACACCGCCGCTTCTGACGGGCAAAGCTCTTCCGCGCCCCCCGCGACCATCACCGTCTGATAACCGTGGCGAATGGCTTCCCACGCATAGCCAATCGCCTGGCTGCCGGAAGTGCAGGCGCTGGAGGTCGGAATCACGCGCCCGCGCAGGCCGAAGAACAGACCGGTGTTGACCGCCGTGGTGTGCGGCATCATCTGCACATAGGTGGTACCAGTGATGTTGTTGGTATGCTTTTCCGTCAGCATGGTGGCGAATTCGCTTACCGGACCGGTACTGCCGGTGGACGAGCCGTAGGCGATCCCGGTTTCACCGTTAGTCAGTACCGCTTCGCCAATCAGCCCGGCCTGCTCCAGCGCTTTTTCGGTGGCGCGCGTCGACAACAGCGACACACGCCCCATCGCGCGGATGCGTTTGCGGGTGTAATGCTCCGGCAGGATGAAATCATCAATCGGTGCGCCAAGCAGAGTGTGCAGCCCGTCATAAACCTGCCATTCGGGCATTTTGCGCACCGCATTTTCACCGGCAAGAAGTCCCGCCGAAACCGACTGCCAGTCCTCTCCAAAGGCGGTGACGCCGCCCATGCCTGTAATGACCACGCGACGTGTCATAGCATTCCTCCGTTAATGGAAATGACCTGGCGGGTCACATAGCCCGCAATGTCTGACATCAGGTAACTGGCCAGGCCAGCCACTTCGTCAGCCTGTCCCATACGTTTCATTGGGATAATGGACATCGCCTCTTTCAGAGCGGTCTCTTCCATTTCGATCATTCCGGTGTCAATCAACCCTGGTGCAATACAGTTGACGGTGATTTTGCGCTTCGCCAGCTCAATCGCCAGCGCTTTGGTGGCGCCAATGATTCCGGCTTTTGCCGCGCTGTAGTTCACCTGTCCACGGTTGCCCATCACGCCTGATACGGAGGAGAGCGTGATAATCCGCCCGCCTTTGCGCAGGCCAATCATCGGCATGATGCACGGGTGAATGACGTTATAAAAACTGTCGAGATTGGTGTGGATCACGCTGTCCCAGTCATCCTCGCTGAGGGCCGGGAACGCGCCGTCGCGGGTAATACCGGCGTTGCTGACCACGCCATACCATGCGCCGTGGGTCTCGATCTCCTGCTCCAGCACCTCGCGGCACTGCTCGCGATTGCCGACGTCAAAAGAGAGCAAACGGCCCTGGCCGCCTGCCTGCTGGATAGACTCCAGCGTCTGCTGCGCGCCCTCGGCGTCGCGGTGATAATGCACGCCCACGATAAACCCGTCAGCGGCGAGTTGTCGGGCGATAGCGCGTCCGATGCCTTTGCTGGCTCCGGTGACCAGAACGGAACGATTCATGTGGATGATTCCTGATTAAAAAGCGAAGTTAACTCTTCCGCGCTCGGCTGGAAGGTATTGACACGGCCTGTTGCCAGCGTGGTGCCGTCTGCGGCAATGGTGCATTCGAAGCTGCCAAAACGTTCGTCCTGCATCAGCAGCTTCACACTGATTGTCAGCGCGGAACCCGCCGGGAAGCGCCCCTCGGCGCACACCAGTTCACGCGCGCCCAGCACCATACCCAGCGCGATACTGCTTTGCCCCTGCTGGTGGCGATGCCAGCCGGACCAGACGCCGACGGTCTGCGCCATCAGCTCAAGGGCATACCAGCCGGGCAGATCGCCATCGGCAGTGAGAAAGGGCGCCAGCACGCTCTGAGGGCTGACACGCACGCCACACGCGGCGCTCTCTTCCGTGACGTTTTCCACCGTTTCCAGCAGCAGCATCGGTGCATCGTGGGGTAAATAGTCCACGGGCGATAAATAACTCATGACACTCTCCCCAGCAAAATGCTGGCGTTGTTGCCGCCAAACGCGAACGAATTAGACAAAATCACCGGTTTTTCCAGCGCGACGGGCTGATGCAGCACACCGCAGGGCGGCAGGGTCGGATCGGGTGCGTAGCGGGTAAAATCCTGTGCCGGCAGCGGCAGATCGCGGGTCAGGAGCAGCCAGCTGAGTGCGGCTTCCGTAATGCCCGCCGCGCCCAGCGTGTGGCCGGTCAAATGTTTGGTTGAACTGCACGGAACCGCCTCGCCGAAGAGGTCATGTACCACCTGCGACTCAATCTGGTCGTTCAGCGGCGTCGCCGTGCCGTGCAGGTTGATATAGCCAATCTCATCCGGCTTCAGGCCCGCTTCGTTAAGCGCCTGGGTGATGGCGCGAATCGCCCCTTCGCCCTGCGGATGTGGTGCCGAGATGTGGTAGGCATCGCTTGATTCGCCCGTGCCCAGCAGCGCGACGGGCTGCGGTTCGCGGGTCAGAATCATCAGCGCCGCGCCTTCGCCGATGGTGATCCCGCGACGGTCGCGGCCAAACGGCTCGCACAACGTGGTGGAGAGGGATTCGAGGCTGTGGAATCCGTTGACCGGCATCCGGCTCAGCGTATCCGCACCACCAACGATGGCGATATCCGCCAGCCCGGCGTCAATCAGACGGCGGCCGCTAATAATTGCGCGCGCGCTTGAGGAACAGGCTGTGGAGAGCGTAAATGCCGGGCCTTCGAGCTTCAGCCAGTTGGCGAGAAAGCGCGACGGATCGCCCAGCTCCTGCTGCGGGTACTGCCAGCGCGTGCTCGCTTCGCCGTTCAGGGACAGACGCACGTGTTCATCGCCCTCATCCAGCCCCGAGGTGCTGGTGCCGAGTACCACGGCCACGCGGTTGTGGCCGAAACGGGCAATCGCCTCGTCAACGGCGGGCTGGATCTGCGCCAGCGCGGCCAGCAGCAGCTGATTATTGCGCGTGCGGTGAGCGGCGGCGTGGTCCGGAATCGGCGGCAGTTCGCCCTCGACGCCGCCGAGCACGATCTCCTCACCGCCCTGAAGCCAGCCTGCGCGGCTGTGCATGCCCGGTGCGACGCCACGCGCCAGGTTTTCGGCGATCTCGTTGGCCGAATTACCCAGCGCATTCACCATGCCCACGGCAGAAATATAGATCATCTTAGTCACCCAGATATTGAATGGTGATGTGGTAGTTAAAGACGTGCTGTTGGATGCTGATCGGCTCGCGTTTGCCTTTGCGCTGCAGATAGACAATCTCGGTCACCAGCGTGCCGCTGGCGTTGCGCAGCTCGCGGCGATCGCCCTTATCCGCAAGCGTCCAGCCCTTCGGCAGCTGCGGCAGCCAGGCGCCGATCGGCCAGTGGCTGAGCATCACATCGGCCAGTACCTGACTGGCGGGCGGCAGTTGCGGCACGATAATCGACTGCTCGGTGTGAATACCTGTCTTGTCATAGGTGGCGAGAAACAGGCGGATCCCCACCGACGACAGCCCGGCCAGCGTGATTTTATCCGCGTCGGCGTTGAGCATCACCAGCAGCGATTGCGTCTGGCCGTTGAAGCTGCCGGTCAGCAATTGCTGAGAATTGACCGCCGGAGAAATCCCCGGCGCAGGCAGCGTCACTTTGGTGCCCGGCTGCAGCCAGGCCTGCGGGCGCGTGCCGTCACTGTTTTGCGTGGAGTGGCTACAGCCTACCAGCAGCAGAGTCGCCATCAGGGCGAGCGCGCGACTAAACGGGATCATCATCGTTTTCTCTCTCTTTTAGCTGGCATCGCCAGCGGAGCCAGCAGGAAGGCGGTGAAAATACCGCTGACCAGCACAATGCCGAAGCTGCTGATCGCCTGCGTGGCGCTAAAGACCAACATGCCGAGGGTCAGTAACGTGGTCATCATTGCCAGCGTAATCGCCAGCATGGAAGTAAGCGGTGTACCGCGCGGATTGCTGAAGAAGAGGGTGTAGTTAATGCCAATCCCCAGCACCAGCACGAGGGCCAGCAGCGAAAACAGATTCACCGGATGGCCGGTTACCGCCAGCGCTGCCAGACCACAGCCGAGCGACAGCACCGATGGCACCAGGCTTATCAGCCCCTTGCGCCAGCCGAGACGCACCATCGCCCCGCAGGCGATCACCGCCAGCGCGACCAACAGCAGGCCCGTCAGCACGTTGCGATACAGGGAAAACAGGCTGTCGAAGCTTGCTTTGCGATCCACCCACGCCACACCCGGATGCGCTGCCGCCAGTTGACTCAGCGCCGCGCTGTTTTTCACGCCGTCGACCGGCACCAGCACGCCGCTGTGGCCGTTGGGCAGCGTCAGCCACAGCAGACGCCAGCCTTCACTCGCCGGGCTGGCGAGCCAGGCGTCTGTGGTCACGTCCATGGCGTTCAGATCGGGTGATACGCTCGTCAGCCCCGCGCCTTGTAAGACTTTCGTCACTGCTGGCGCGGCCTTGTGCAGCAAGACAAGATCGCTTTTCTGTCGCGTCAGCGAGTTCAGGGGAAGGGTGCGGAACGCTTTTATTTCACCGGCTTTTTGCACCTGTGACAGCGCAGGGGTGAAGGCTTCCAGCCGCTCCAACGTTTGCTGGGCGGAATCACCGTAGACCACAAACCATTTCTGATCGACGCTCTGCCCGGTGAGGGCGGTAATAGTTTTCTCCTGCGCCAGAATCGCTTTCGGCAGCGCCTGGAGCTGGGCGATATCGTCATCCACCCGCAGGCTGGCGATCCCGACCACGGAGACCACGGCCAGCACCAGCGGCAGCCCAACGGAGAGCGCCTTGTTGCGCCGCCAGGCGGCCAGCCAGCGCAGCATCAGCACCATCGCTGGCACCGGGCGAACAGGCAGCCCACGGCACAGCCACGGATGCCAGAAAATCACTGTCAGGCAGGAGGCGCTCAGCCCCACGGCGGCAAACACCGCCATCTGACGAATGCCAGGGAACGGGGCTAGCATCATGATGAAGTAAGCCGCCACGGTGGTCAGCAGGGCCAGCAGCAGAGCGTTACGCACTTTCGCCAGGCTTTGCCACGGCGAATCCTGCGCGCCGTGGACCATCCGTTCGGTCAGGTAATAGAGCGTGTAATCCGCGGAAATCCCGATGATGCTCATGCTCATCACCAGCGTCATTAGATGCAATTCGCCAAAGATTGTCAGCGTGGCGACGGTTCCGGCCAGCGCGCCGATGCCGATGGAAATCAGGCATAACAGCAGCGGGCGCAGGGAGCGGAACACCGCCACAATCAGCAAAATCACCCCCAGAAGGGTGGCGACGCCGAGAGTCGAAATATCCTGTTTTGCCTGCTGGCTGGCGTAGTCGCTGTAAAACACGGTGCCGCGCGATAACAGCTGAGCCTGCGGGAAAGTCGTTTTCAGTTCACTTTCCAGACCCTGCAGCGTTGTCACCAGACGGTGCGTTTGCTGCATATCGAACGACTCCCCCGCCAGCTCGCCGTGGAGCAGATACCAGTAGTTTCCGGCAGCGTCCTGGGTCACCAGCCAGCCGTCCATCAGCCGCAGTTTTTGGCTGTTTTGCGCCAGCGCCAGCTGCGAACCGCGCATCAGCATCAGCGGGTCGTTTTGCAGCTCTTTGCCGCTGACGCCGGAGAAGGCCGAGTACAGCTGAGATAAGATCCACTGGGCCTGCGCCTCACCGCCGTTTTGCAGGCGGGCGCGGGTGGCGCTGTCGAGCAGGCCGTTACGGTGCTGCCAGAAAAATTCGCCCCAGGCTTTTTGGCTGTTGGCATCCATCGGACCTTTGACCTGGCTGAGGGCGTCCGATTTTTGCAGCAGGGTTAACCACCGCTGAGCCACGCGCGGGTCCGGCGTTTTGCCGGGGCTGACCAGCCACACCAGCTGACGGTCCAGACGCTGAATAAATCCGTCGTTGAGCGCAGGCGGGATCGCCCCGAGCGTCTGCTTGGGCAGCATCGCCAGCACGCTGCTGTTGAGTCGCGCGCCGGGCAGGAGCGACAGCAGGACGCCCAGCAGAACCAGGCATACCACACCCCAGAGCAGCGCCGGGCGCCGGGTGTTACGGTGCGGCAAAGCGTTGGCGTTCGTCATGAGTCAGGCTGGCGGGCGTCAGTTGATGGCGGGAAAGGACGATATCCGTGCGGTCGCCCTGCTTGTCGTTGAGCTGGATCGACTCCAGATAGGTCGCGCCACCCAGATTCATAGTGGCGAAAATCTTGTCCAGCGGCGTGGTGATCGGCGTGAGCACCAGCGACCAGCGGCCCGCGCCGAGATCCTTAAATTCTATGCGGAAGTTCTCTTCCAGCACGTGGCGGTCGGCCTGGAACAGGGCGCGCAGCAGATGGTTAAACTGGAACATCTGCGGGTTGTTCTCGGCGGTGATCGTCTGCGGCGGCTGGCCGTTGATCGCCTGCACCATGCGTTTGTCGTCCAACAGCAGGGTCATCGGGAACGGGGCTTTCTGATCCCACAGCAGACCGTCGTCGCGGGCGATCAGCATTTCGCCCTGCGAGCGCAACGGCTGCGGCAGGTCTTTGATGGTGCGGGTCTGCTCGAAATGCGCGCGCACCACGGGTTGCTCGGTAAAGCGCTGCTGCAGTTCATCAAGCGTAACCGCGCTGACCAGCGGGCTGACCAGCAGCGCCAGCAATGGCAACCATTTCATGGCGTAACTCCCATTCGTTCAAACAAAATCGCCGGGCTGACGAAACACAACTCCTGGCTGCTCTCTTCCACGGCCACCTGGATGGTGTACCCAGTGGTGGTTCGCTTTCCGGTTTCGGCGTCGAAAATCTGGTAGGCGATACGCAAGCGGTTTTCAAACTCTTCGATCTGCGCCCGGACGCGGATGCGCTGTTCGAATTTCACCGCATCGCGGTACTTCACCCGCGTATCGACCACCGGCCAGACGTAGCCGGATTCCTTCATCTGCCGATAGCCATAATTAAACTGGTTGAGTAGCGCCTCGCGGGCGATCTCAAAGTAGCGGAAATAGTTACCGTGCCAGACCACGCCCATCATATCCACGTCGTGGAAAGGGACGGTCAGCTCGACGTCAGTCGTAAAACGGGGATCGGTCAGCACCCTTTACTCCTTCTCTTTGGCATCCGGCAGATGCCAGAAATCGAAAAAATTAAACCAGTCGAGCGGCGACATGAGCGCGTAATGCTCGAGGCGTTGTGCATAGCGATCAACGGTCTGCTGCAACGCCTGCTGGCGCTCGCCGCGCGGCAGTAGCAGCGGATCGGCAAAAGTTTCGCAGTGAATGTGCAGCTTCTCCTGCTGGCGCAGCGCGAAGATCAGTGCCACCGGGCAGCGCAGAATAGAGGCGAGAATAAATGGCCCCTGCGGGAACGGAGCCTGTTTTCCCATAAATACGCTCCAGATCACGCGCCACTCGCCGCCGCGCTGTGGATTGACGGCGATGCGATCGCCGACGATCGCCACCCATTCACCGCGATCGAGTTTCTCTTTCAGGGCGATGGCGGTGTCCGGCCCGATATCGGTGACGGGCATCAGGTTCAGCCCGGCCTGCGGGGCCATCTCCTGCATGATCTGTTTAAAGCGCTGGGCGTTATCGCTGAACACCAGCGCGTTGATGGTTTTGCTGCCGTCGAGTTGGGCCAGTGCGCGGCAGGCTTCGACATCGCCGAGATGCGAGGCCAGTAGCAGCTTGCCCTGTGGGGCCTCAACGTTCAGCGCTTCGCGCGCGCCGGGTGCAAAGACCACATCCCGGTTCATCTTCAGCTCGCCGCGCCAGCCCGCGACTTTATCCAGCATTGAATTGCCGAAGCGCATAAAGTGGAAAAAGCTGTTAAAGCGCGGCGGCAGCGGGCGGTTTTGTGCGTGAAGCACGTCAGCCACGCGCGCCAGCCACTGCTGTGACGCCTGTCGCGCCGGGCGGGCGATCAGCCAGTAGACGCCGATCACCGGCCACAGCAGCAGGCTGAAGGCGCGGCGTCCAAAAAGCTGCCAGACGCGCAGCATCAGGCGCATGCCCCACAGCCCTTTCACTTCCTGCTGCTCGGCCCAGTGCTCGCGACGGCGACGCAGCAGAAGCGAAGGCATACGCGGCAGCATGCCGAAGAACAGGCGGGTGTGCATCAGGGAGATGCGGACGTTGTCTTTCAGGGCATCGAAATGGGACAGGCCATCGTGGGGATAGGTCACCCGCGTCGGCACAAAATAGCTGGTGTTGCCCTGCCAGTAGAGGCGGACCATCACTTCCGTATCAAAATCCATCCGCTTGCCGAGGGTGGCGTGTTCTGCCAGTTTCAGCGTGGGAGCCACGGGATAGACGCGGAACCCGCACATGCTGTCTTTCAGCTGCAGCGACAGGGTTTCGATCCACACCCAGACGTGGGTGATCCAGCGGCCATAGAGGCGCGAGCGGGGGATCGAATCATCATAAATGGGCTGGCCGGAGATCAGCGCATCCGGATGGCGTTCAGCCAGCGCTAACAGTTGCGGAATATCTTCAATGGCGTGCTGTCCGTCGGCATCCACCTGCACCGCGTGGGTAAACCCTGCGCGGGAAGCCGCCTCCAGCCCACGAATAACCGCCGTACCTTTGCCGGCATTTTCCGGCAGCCGGATAAGTGTGACCTGCGGATAGGCACCCGCCAGGCGTTCCAGCTCCAGGCGTGTCTGATCGTCACTGCCGTCATCGACGATCAGGCACGGCAGCGCGCACGATTCCAGCCGCGACAGCACGCTCGCCATCATCGCGCCGTGGTTGTAGCAGGGGATCAGCACGCAGGGGCGGAACGTCAGCGACATAACCGGATCTTCCCGCTGCTGGCGGTGTGGCGCGCGTCGCCGTCGTGACGCTGATAGCTAAAGGTGAGGATCTGGCGTTCGGCATTCCAGTTGAGCGTCAGCGTGACGGTGGCATCCGGCAGCAGCGGCGCCTGGAACTTCACATTCTGAATGCTGTGAAAACGGTATTCCGGTGCCAGCAGCGTGGTGGCGTAGTGCATCACCCAGTCGAGCTGTGCGACGCCCGGCAGCAGTGGTTGCACGGCAAAATGGCCCTGGAACCAGAACAGCATCGGGTCGAGATGCAGGACAATCTCAAGATTCTGTGGCTGCGACTGGTGGCGCTCGATTTCATGGATTTTCATGAAATAACTCCTGTAACTGCGCATAGACACGCTTGTTCATGCTGTTGACGGGCATCTCATCGATGATCCGCCAGTAGCGCGGCACTGCGACCGGTTCAAGCCACGGCAGCAGGGCGCGGCGCCAGGCAAACTCCTGCGCTTTATTGCCCTGCTGATGCAGACGCTGACGCGCGTCGTCGTTGAGCACCAGCAGCACGCCGATACCCTGGCGACCCCCGCGTGTGACGGGCAGGGCGGCGACTTCGCGAATGCCGTCCAGCGTCAGCAGACGCTGCTCAATTTCATTGAGCGAAACGCGCTTCTCTTCGATTTTGACCACCCGGCCACGACGTCCGGCGATGCTGAACGTTCCGTTATCCTCAAAGTGCAGGATATCGTCGAGCGGTAGGCCTTCGGCCTCGTGGATCAGCGGCGAGGTGACATGGCAGGTCTCCCCTTCGTGACGGAAATGCACGCCGGGGAACGGAAGCCACGGAATCGACGCCTCCTGACGATGCCGCCAGGCCAGAATGCCGGTCTCAGTGCTGCCGTAAATTTCATCCGGCCAGACGTTCATCCAGCGATGCGTGGCGGTGACATCATCCCACGGCAGCATACCGCCCGCAGAGAGCAGCATCGCCACGGGAGGCGGCGCAAGCTGGGTGTCGAGACGCTTCAGAAACGCCGGACTGCTGATAAATACGTAGCGCCGGTCATGGGGCAGCGCCGCCAGCTGTTCGGCGTAGTAGAGCATTGCCGCGTGCAGCGGCAGCCCCTGCGACAGGGGTAAAAAGATGCGGAACGTCAGGCCGTACAAGTGCTGCGGCACCACGGAGGCGACAATACTGCAGCCCGTCAGCCTCTCGCCAAAACGGTCGGCCAGCAGACTGGCTTCGCGATCGAGGCGGGCGACAGGTTTTATGATGCGTCGTGGTGCGCCGGTCGAGCCAGAGGTGAACAGCTCGACAAAACTGTCTTCGCCAATCGGCGGCAGCGGCGTGAAGGCGTCTGCGCTGCGACGGGCTGAATTCACCACAATCAGGCGGCCCTGATAGCTCAGGGTTTGATCGCTCAGCACGCCGCTGAACAGTGCGCGCTGTTCTTCGAGCAGCGACACGCGGCTGTGGCCGGGAATCACCGGCGTTTTTCCCGCATGCAGAGTCGAGAGCAGGGCGACGATAAACAGGTAGCTGTTTTCAAAGCACAGCGCCCAGCGCTCGCCCTCCTGCTGACGGAGCATGTTGGTCAGGGAGGAGACGTCGTGACGTAGCTGCCCGAGTGTCCAGGTGTGATCGTCAAGCCAGGCGATCGGCGTATCATCCGGGCGCGGCGCGTTCAGCCACTGCCCCAGAGGAAGGGGTTTAGTCATGTGCTTCACTTTTTTTAATCACCCGTTGACGCACCAGCCACTCCGTCGCCATCAGCGTCCCCATCAGGATGTACGCGATCATGCCGTTCCACAGCGTCCAGAGCTGGATATCGCCGTGGATGACGGTAAACAACGCCACCGAACCGTTCACAATGAAAAACCCGCACCACACGCGGGTGACATTGCGGGTGTAGCGAACGCCTTCCGGCGGCAGTTGGGGATCGCGCAAACGCGCCAGCCGTTCGACCAGCGGCATTGCCGTCCACAGAGAACCGCCAAACACGGCCAGCATCACCAGATTCACCACCACGGGATAGAGCAGCAGCCACTGGTGCGCTTTCAGCAGATAGCTCGCCGTGCAGAGGGCAATGCCCGCCAGCGCCACGCTTTGCACCACAAAGCGCATCGGCCCGGCGTTATGCCGCGCCTGACGCAGGCGACAGACCAGCAGTAGTGCCATCAGCGGCAGCAGCCAGTGCAGGCTGTTGTGCGTCAGCCCAAAGCCAATCAGAAATGGCCAGGCGAGCAGCATCAGCCCCGTCAGCAGCGGGATGGCCGGAAAAGATCGTCCGCCACGCATGGCGTCTTACTCTTCGCGCAGAAGCTGTTCTACAGCGTCCACCACGTCCTGAACGGTACGCACCGATTTGAAGGTTTCAGGTTTGATTTTTTTGCCTGTTTTCTTCTGCAGGTGAACAATCATGTCGACGGCGTCGATGCTGTCCAGCTCCAGATCTTCGTACAGGCGCGCCTCGGGAGAGATCGCGTCCGGTTCGATTTCAAACAGTTTGGTCAGGAGTCCGCAGACTTCCTGATAAATGGCATTTTGTTCTGTCATAGCAAATTCGTTCTCAGGCGCGTTGGGCATGGATAAATGATGCCAGCGTGGCGACGGAATAGAAGTGCTGACGCATCTCTTCGCTTTCCGCAGAGAGCACAACCCCGTACTGGTTTTTCACTGCCAGGCCAAGCTCCAGCGCGTCGATGGAATCGAGGCCCAGGCCATCACCAAACAGCGCCGCATCCGTTTCGATATCGTCGGCGGTAAGTTCGTCCAGATTCAGCGTAGAGATAATAAGATTTTTAATTTCAAGATAAAGCGCTTGCATCATTAATTCCTGACAAAGATTGAAGGCCTGATGTTAAGCGATGCTGCAGATGCCGGTTCAGCTGGCGCGCTGCCAGAGCCGGTTCTTGTTCTGTTGCATCGTAAAAATCATGAATATTGACCCGTTCACGGACATCAACCGTGAAGAAGGGTTTGCGCGGCGGTACGTCGTACCAGCGGCTGTTTTTATCGAGCAGGTGCTCGCTGCAGTGGATCACCACCACCCGCAGATCGCTGCCGCAGCGCACGGCGATATTGGCCGCACCGCGTTGCAGCGTCATCGCTTCCCCGACGCGGGTGCGCGTGCCTTCGGGGAAAATCAGTAAGGTATCGCCCTGTGCCAGACGTCGCTGGCTGGCGGCGAGCAGGGTGTCTGCTTCGCTGTTAATCAGATAATCCGCTGCGCGAATCACGCCGCTGACGAAGGGGTTACGCAGCAGGGCGCTTTTCACCAGGCAGTCGGTTTCTGGCATGACCGAGGCGAGGATCACGTAATCAATCAGCGTCGGATGGTTGGCGATGACAAGGCAACCGCGCTCGCTGCGCAGGGCCTCGAGGTTATCAATGCGGTAATCCAGCACGCCCGTCAGGCGCATGACGTTCATGAAGAAACGAAAGCTGGCGGCGATACTGCGGCGTGCCAGCCGACGGCGTTTGACGCGATCGCGCTGAACAATCAGAAGGAGATTAAACCAGACCAGCGACAGCAGCAGCCCGCCCACGCCAAACAGCGCGAAGCAGAATCCGGTCATGATCAGACGCCATAGCCGATTAATTGTGCTGGCTAACGCGTTCATGCGCGGGACCACTGCCACAGCAGGCGCTCACCGGAAACCACAAACTGCGGCTCGCCAGTAAGATAACGTTGCAGGAACATCAGGCTTTGCGGCAACGGCGGCTCTTCGCCGAGGCTGCCAGAACGGGTTTCACAGCGCAGCGCATCACCGGCTTCGATCACTAACGCCATCGCATACGGCCAGGTGGGCATGTGCGCGGGTAAATGAGGGTGGTAAAACACCGGCAGTGAACCGTCGAAATCGACCAGCAGAACGCGGGCGTAACCCGCCTGCAGCATGCACAGCACTTCACATAAGCCCTGCTGGAAGGTATCCAGCCCGGCGGAAAGGGAAGAGGAGACAATCGGCTGGCGCGCGGCGATGGTGAGATTACCTACGGAAGAGTTGTGCACAGACATGGCGAAATCGGTGGGCGACACGGCCTGATCCGTCGCCAGGGCATGCAGAATGCGGTAGTTGCGCTCCAGCTCGCCGTGACGGCTGGTGTAGACCACGGCGTCGATGGCGTGCTTGCGCAGCATCGACAGGCCGCAATCGACGGCCAGCTTGCTGCCAGAGTTGAGGCGACGCGCGGTCATCATCGGCAAATCAGTGAGTTTTGCCTGTGGCGCAGTGGGATCAATGGCGAGCGAATCGCGTGACCACGCCTGCCATTGTTCGGCATCACTGAGACCCGGCGCTCTGGCCTGCCAGTCGATAATGTTAAGTGCAAATTTCATCTACGCGCGTCCGCGATCTATCGTCATTAAATAACGGCGTCAGCCGTCAGGTATTTCACAGAATTTATTGTTCGTTTTTCTGACAAATCAGTAAGGTATGCCCTAACCCTAAATTGTCCAGTCGTTGCTCTACGTGGAAACCCGCCTGCTCCAGGTAGTGATAAAATTTCTCGGCACTATAAAAGCGGCTGTTGCCATTCGCCATGCAGGTGAAATAGAGCGAGGTCGCGTTCAGGCTGAACGAGGCCGCTTCGAATTTCTGGGCATCCCAGAACAGCTCCATAATGCATAACCGTGCGCCCGGCTTCATGACCTGAGCCACGTTTCCCAGCATGGTGACAATCTGATCGGGAGAGAAGCAGTCGAGGAACTGGCTCATCCACCACACGTCAGCTTCGCCCGGCAGTGCCGCGTTGCTAAGCATATCGACAGCATGGAACCCAATGCGATGAGATAATCCTGCAATTGCGATATTTTCCTGCGCCAGCGCTATTTGCTGCGGGAGGTCGAGGATCGTAATGGCGACATTTTCATCATAGCGGCAACAGCGTAAAGCCCATTTACCGGTATTTCCGCCTACATCGTACAATTTTGTCGGCTTGCTTGCGAATATATATGGCAAAGCGGCATCAAAAGCGGCGTCAGAATAGTAATGATCAAACGCAAACCAACTCTCTTTCGCCTGCGCCGGTAATTGCGACAATGCAGGATAGATAGTCGGCCATTCGCCAAATACCGATAATCCCGCGGGTTTTTCCTGTTTAAGGGAATCGGAGAGGTGGAATAAACCCTGATAACAAACGTCCTGGGTAAAATCCATATTTACGCGGGTCATGGTGTCATGCAGAAGAAAATGGCCTATTTTTGCCAGGTAGTACAGCCCCTCTTTATGGGTAACGATTCGTCCGCTTAATCCCATATCCAGCAGGACGCTCACTGCATATTCATTCAGTGTGCTGTTTTCAACAATCTCAGCCAGGCATGCACCCTGTTTTCCCTGTTTATCCAGCCAGGCTAAAACGCCAGAGTTACGCAGACAGAGCGCGGTTTGAAACAACATCGGAGCAAAAGCGATACGTTGTGCTTCTGTAATGGCATCCAGCGCACTGAGCGAATCCGTTTCGTACATTATTGCGTAACCTTTAACTGGTCAGAGAAATACGTTATCGGGCCGATAGCGGCCCGACTTTAAACAAATTTACTGCGCGGCGCTTCTGGCGAGATTCAGCTGAATATCTTTGTCGAGATTGCGAACCCAACGGTTGTAATTTTTATGAATCTTACCGTCGCTGGCTTTCAGGTTCAGGCTATTTTCGTAATTAATTGAATAGCTTGTGGCCGTGTACGGGATGCGCACTTCGGCGCTATGGTCGCGTGCCTGCAGGCGGCCTTTGATCACACCCGGACTGACTTCGGTCATAATCCAGTCGCGCTGAAGACCGGCTTTCAGAATCGCCGACTTAACCTGCTCCGCAGAATGGCCCGCGCTGACAGTAGAATGAACCTGATCAACCGGGGCAGTACGCGCACAGCCTGCCAGCGCACCCATAATGGCAAACGCCGCACACCATTTCACAATCTTCTTCATCAACAACTCCGTATCAATAATAGTGATTTCGTCCGCGATATTTCCGCAATATAACGATAAAGATAAACTTAAGCTATTACGAAAAATATCATTCGTGCGTTATTTCTTTTTTTTCATTGCCAATTTAACTTTAATTAACGCGATAGCAATGTAGACAACGATTTTGTTATCGGCTTTGCTAAGAGAATATTCACTTAAATATAACAATTATGCCGATTTAAAAAAATCGGCATAGAGTGTATAGACCTGATGAGGAACGTAAACCTACCCCGGTTGGTAGGTTTATGCTGAAAACGTTATCCGGGGAGTCGGCTTTTCGGACGTCCTGGTCCGAGAAGAATCGCCAGTTTCCCGCCGCCTTTCGTGGTCTCCATCCATATTTTACAGACGCTGGTCAGCGGTACCGAAAGGAGCATTCCCACGGGGCCGAGTAGCCATCCCCATATTAATAATGACAAAAAGACCACCATTGTCGACATGCCCAGACGGTGGCCCATCATGCGCGGCTCGACGATATTCCCGAGCACCATATGCACCGCCAGAAATAGCGCGCCCACCAGCATACATTCGTAAAAGCCGTTGAACAGAAACGCCTGAATCATCGGCGGCACGGCAGAGAGCACCGCGCCGATGTTAGGCACGTAGTTGAGCAGAAACGCCAGCACGCCCCACATAAGCGCGAACTGCACGCCCATCAGCGCCAGCCCCAGCCAGACAATCGCCCCGGTCCACAGGCTCAGCAGCGTTTTCAGCGCCAGATAGTGTGAAACACCCTTCAGCGCGCGGTGCAGCCCGGCGATGTGGATTTGCGGATTGTTCAGGGCGAAACGCAGTTTGTACGGTACGTGGCGCACTTCGAACAGCATAAACACCACTGTCATCACCAGCAGTAAAATGCTGGCCATCGCGCCAGAAAGCCCGGTCATCAGGGTGGTGGCGAAGGTCATGACTTTTTCGGAGTCCATGCGTCTCAGCATGCGTTCAGGGGAGATGTGCAAATTGAGAAACGGCAGCATCTGCTGCAGATCGACAATCTTGCGCGTCAGCTCTTTATTGTATTTCGGTAGCAGGGTGGAGAACTCACTCAGCGACGCCGCCAGCACGCCAAACAGCGCGGTCAGCACGATGAGCATCACAATGACTACGATGGTGATGGCAAGCGGGCGCCGCACGCCACGTCGAATAAACCAGGTAACTAACGGATTGAGAACAATGGCAAAAAAAAGCGCCAGCAACAGCTGAACGATAATATCCGCCGCCGCGTGAATGCCAGCGAGAATTACCACCAGACAGGCGAGCTTTAATAAAATGTGGAGGCCCGTCTTGTCGGGCTGGGGGGTTGTCATGCTGATTCCTTTTGTTGTGTGCCCGTTAAGTGTAGCGCCTGGAGACCGCTGCGTTTGACGCCGTTAATCTGAAAGTCACTGCTGCTTTTCGCCCCCTGACGTGGTAATAGTGAAACACTGTTGCAAAATTCCAGGTAGAACCTCATGCCCGTACCTGCCGCCGAACCGACGCTGAGCGGATTACGCCTCAATCTGCGCATTGTTTCTGTTGTCATGTTTAACTTCGCCAGTTATCTCACCATTGGGCTGCCGCTGGCGGTTTTGCCCGGTTACGTCCATGACGTGATGGGATTTAGCGCCTTCTGGGCGGGGCTGGTGATTAGCCTCCAGTATTTCGCCACGCTGATGAGTCGCCCGCAGTCGGGGCGCTACGCGGATCTGTTTGGCCCGAAAAGTATTGTCGTGGTGGGATTGTGCGGCTGTTTCCTCAGTGGCCTGAGCTATCTGCTGGCGGCGACCACCAGCGCCTGGCCGATGGTTAGCCTGGCGCTGCTGTGTCTTGGGCGTGTGATTCTGGGCATCGGGCAAAGCCTGGCGGGCACCGGCTCGACCCTGTGGGGCGTGGGCGTCGTCGGCACGCCGCATATCGGGCGCGTGATTTCGTGGAACGGGATTGTCACCTACGGCGCGATGGCTCTCGGTGCGCCGCTTGGCGTGGTGTGTTACGCGTGGGGCGGGCTGCACGGGCTGGCCATCACCATTATGGTGGTGGCGATGATTGCGATTTTACTGGCGCTGCCGCGTCCGAAAGTGAAAGCCAACAAAGGTAAACCGCTGCCGTTTCGCGCGGTGCTCGGACGCGTCTGGCCTTACGGCATGGCACTGGCGCTGGCCTCCGCCGGTTTCGGTGTGATCGCCACCTTCATCACCCTCTTTTACGATGCCAAAGGCTGGGACGGCGCAGCGTTCGCCCTGACGTTGTTTAGCTGTGCCTTCGTTGGCACGCGGTTACTCTTCCCGAACGGCATCAACCGCCTCGGCGGGCTGAACGTGGCCATGATCTGCTTTGCCGTCGAGATTGTTGGTCTGCTGCTGACGGGCATTGCCAGCGAGCAGTGGGTGGCGAAAATCGGCGTGTTCCTTGCGGGTGCGGGCTTTTCGCTGGTCTTCCCGGCGCTGGGCGTGGTGGCGGTGAAAGCCGTGCCACAGCAAAACCAGGGCTCTGCACTGGCGACCTATACGGTATTTATGGATATGTCCTTGGGCGTGACCGGGCCACTGGCCGGGCTGCTGATGGCATGGGCAGGCGTTCCGATGATCTATCTGGCGGCGGCGGGGCTGGTGGGTGTGGCGCTGTTGTTGACCTGGCGCCTAAAAAAACGGCCCCCGGCGCAAGCGACGGAGGCCGTTGAATCGTGATGAAAATTATTTGATCACGACGGTATTAATGATGTTTTCCGCAGCGGTTTGCGCCTTCTGCTGATCGTCAGCAGGCAGGGTGATTTGCATGGTCAGCAGTTTGCCGTCCACTTTACCCAGCACCACGGAGGAGTAAGCGGTCTGGCCTTTGGCAGAGATAATGCTGTCGAGCTGTTGCAGGGTGTGGCCTTTCAGTTCGATGGACTTGTTGGTCACGACCTGCAGCTGCGGATCGCGGCTACGCTGTTGATCTTCCAGACGCTTGGTCAGCACGGCCAGGTCTTCGCTGGTGTCGTCACCGACAATCACGATCACCGCTTTCTGCCCGGTGGCGTCTGAATAGACGTGCATGTTGTTCGCCTGGGTACCCAGCTTGCCGCTCTGATCGGTCATATCCGCCGGCAGAGAGAAACTGAGTTTGCCATCCATCAAATTCACCGGTTGTCCGGTGGCGTTACTTTCAGCAGACGCGCCCTGAGCAGGGGTCTTCGTATCGCTGTTATCACAGGCCGCAAGGCCCACAACCAGCAGGCCAATCCCGACATATTTAACCAGATTGCGCATTGACTTCTTCCTTTCGATAAACGGCCATAACGGCTCATTTGTCCATCTTATCACAACTGATAAAGCGAACCTTTAACCAGCCTGTAATGCAGACATTTCGGATTTATCCGCCAGCCTTTTCAGGAGCATATTCAGCAGCACGCCGTACATCGGCAGGAAGAACGCAATGCTGATCAGCACTTTGAAGCAGTAGTCCACCAGCGCGATTTCCATCCAGTGGGCGGCCATAAAGGCATCCGGGCTGCGCCAGAAGGCGATAAAGAAGAAGGCGAGGGTATCGCTGACGTTACCGAACAGCGTGGACGCCGTCGGTGCCATCCACCAGCGGTGGTTCTGTCGCAGGCGGTTAAAGACGTGGACGTCGAGGATCTGCCCTAGCGCATAGGCCATAAAGCTCGCGGCGGCGATACGGGCGACAAACAGATTGAAGTGCGTCAGGGCTTCAAAGCCCTGCCAGCTTCCCATATAGAACAGGGAAGAGATGACGTAGGAGATGAACAGCGCGGGCAGCATCACCGCGAAAATAATGCGTCGGGCCAGCGGCGCGCCGAAGATGCGCACGGTCAAATCTGTCGCAAGGAAGATAAACGGGAAACTGAACGCGCCCCAGGTGGTATGGAAACCAAAAATGGAGATGGGCAGCTGAACCAGATAGTTACTGGAGGTGATCACCAGCAGGTGAAATAGCGATAGCCAGAACAACGCTTTTACGCGCTGCGATTGAGAGAACTGCGTCATATTGTGACCTTTTTATGATTTGGGGTGAGGGAACCCAATAAAAACCTACCGGGGTAGGGTTTAAAGCCGCCGCATAATACTGCTTTTGGAGGGTATTGCAATGGCTAATTTTCGCGCAATCGTTAACCTGGTTTGCTTTGCCGAAAACGCGGCGTAAACTACAGCCGTTTTTGATGTGAACGAGAAGATGATGACCAACCTGTTTTCCAGCCCTGACCACACGCTTGATGCACAAGGCCTCCGTTGCCCGGAGCCGGTAATGATGGTGCGCAAAACCGTGCGCAACATGCAGACCGGCGAGACGCTGCTGATCATTGCTGACGATCCTGCCACCACCCGCGATATTCCGGGCTTTTGTACCTTTATGGAACACGAGCTGGTGGCGCAAGAGACGCAATCGCTGCCGTACCGGTATCTGCTGCGCAAAGGATAATCGCGTTTGCCGGGTGGCGACGACGCCTTACCCGGCCTACACCATTCTCGCGTGATTATCGCGTTTGCCCGGCGGTTATGACTTTCGACGTAACAACCGCAGAGCGTTGGCTGTCACCAGCACCGTCGCGCCCGTATCCGCCAGCACCGCCAGCCACAGACCTGTTATCCCGAGCAGCGTCGTCACCAGGAAGATCCCCTTCAGCCCCAGTGCAATCGTAATGTTCTGACGAATATTGGCGCGGGTGGCGCGCGCCAGGGATATCATCTGCGCAAGCCCGGTCAGACGGTTATGGGTAAGCGCCGCATCGGCGGTTTCCAGCGCCACGTCGGTGCCGCTGCCCATCGCAATCCCGATCGTCGCGGCTTTCATCGCCGGGGCGTCGTTAATGCCGTCGCCGACCATCGCCAGCGGTGCCTGAGCGTTCAGCCCGGTAACAGCCTGCACTTTATCTGCTGGCAACAATCCTGCCCGGTATTCCAGATCAAGCTCGCTGGCAATCGCTGCCGCTGCACGTGGGTTATCGCCGGTCAAAATCACACCCTGAATACCGAGCTTATGCAGTGCCGCCACGGCCTCTTTGGCATCGTCACGCAGGGTATCGCGCAGGGCCAGAACCCCTTTCGCCACGCCGTCGACAACGACGATCACCACCGTCTGCCCGGCCTCTTCCAGCTCGCGGATCTGCGGGCTAAATGCGTCAGCGGGGAATTTATCGGCGGCACAGATCAGCACCTGGCGTCCTTCGACCACCGCTTCGATCCCTGACCCCATTAGCGCGCGCTGCGCGCTGGCTGCGGGGATAGTCAGCCCGCGCGACTGGGCCTCACGCACAATCGCCTGCGCCAGGGGATGGGTAGATCCCTGCTCAACGGCGGCGGCCAGTGACAGCAGTGCGTCGTCGGCAGGATAAATTCCGGTAACCTGCGGTTTACCAACCGTCAGGGTCCCGGTTTTATCGAAGGCAATCTGCTGAACCTGGCTGAGCTGCTCCAGCGCGGCACCGCCTTTAATCAGCGCTCCGCGTCGCGCGGCTGCCGCCAGACCTGAGGTAATGGCCGCAGGTGTTGAGATCACCAGCGCACACGGACAGCCGATCAGCAGCAGCGTCAGCCCTTTATAAATCCAGGCCTCCCACGGGGCGCTGAACAGCAGCGGCGGAACCACCGCCACCAGCAGGGCAATCAGCATAATCACCGGCGTGTAAATGCGGCTGAAGCGATCGATAAAGCGCTCGACGGGCGCGCGGCGCTCTTCGGCTTCTTCGATAAGCTTCAGAATCCGGTCAATAGCGCTGTCGCCCGGTTCGGACAGCACCGTGAGCTGCACCAGTCGGTCCACGCTGGTGGCCCCAGCAGGGACTTTCTCGCCCGTCTCCCGTTCGACAGGAATTGATTCTCCGGTCAGGGCGCTTTCATCGAAACTGGCGTTTGCGGTGATGAGCGTACCGTCCGCAGGCAGACGGCCCCCGGCAGCCACTTCCATTACATCGCCGGGGCGAAGTGTAGTGATGGCAACAGTTTTTCGTTCTCCGTCGACCACGACCGTCGCCGTTTCCGGTTTCAACGCCATTAACGCGCTGACCCCTTTGCGTGCGCGGCTCGCCGCCCAGCCTTCAAGGCGTTCGCCAATCAGGAACAGCAGCAGGACCATCGCCGCTTCTGCCGTCGCACCAATAAACAGCGCGCCAATCGCCGCGACGCTCATCAGTGTTTCAATGGCGAACCAGCTGCCGCTTTTCATCAGGCGCAGGGCCTGACGGGCGATCGGGAACAGGCCGACCAGGGTCGTTGCGATAAACGCCAGATTGCCGAACGGATGATTAAAGTGTTCCAGCGTCCAGCTCAGCGCCATCATGATGATCAGCGTAATGAGCGGCAGATTTTCCCGCAGGGGAGAGGTTTTTTCGGCAGGCGTCTGCTCGCTGCGCAGGGAATAGCCCGCGCGGGTGACGGCTGCTTCGACTTGCGCACTGACATCTTTTTCAGCGCTGATGAGCAGCTTTTCGGTCGCGAACAGCACCTGAACGTGGTTAACGCCAGCCACCTGTTTGACGGCGTTTTCGACTTTGCGCGCGCAGGCGGCGCAGTCCATCCCGTTGATGATCCAGGTGTAGCGCTCGCCGTTTTCAGGCAGCACGGGTGCCGTCTGGGTTTCGCATCCGCTGTCGCAGCAGCAGTCGTCTTTCGCAGGCGCGGGGCTGAGTTTCAGCGCCAAGAATTGCGGCACTTTTTTCGGTGTTTCTGGAGTCGACATGGCACTCTCCGGTAATGATAATTTTCTCATTAACCGCAGCATACACTCTGGAGTCGACTCCAGAGTCAAGCACTATTAAATATACAGCGAGCGGACTATCAGGAAATGCCCGGCGAAGTAGCAGGCGGCGGCGATAGCGTTATCCGCGCGGAAACGACGGCGGTAGTGACTTCCCAGCCAGACAATATTCCCAATCAGCAGCAGGGCGGCACCAAAGAACGCCGACATCGCAGGCGAGGTTGGGCGGAAGAACCACAGTTCACCGGCCAGCCAGACCATCACCAGCGTCATGGCGATAAAGGTACAGACCGGCCAGCGCATCTCTTCCAGCCGTGTCCAGATCACCGCCACCAGCAGTGCGCCCATGACCAGTAAGATCAGCGGCAACGGCCAGAAGAAGGAGAGGGTCATCTGGCTGGCGAAGTAGATGGTATAGAGCAGATGGGAAAGGAAAAATGCCCCGATGGCATAAAGCAAACGCTGGCGCGGCAGCAGGGTAAGCGCGTCACCAATCAGCGAGGCGCACAGACCTGCGAGCACCAGATAGCTCACGGCATTGAACATTGGCGCCTGCCAGGCGAGCAGCAGCAGGAGCAGCAGTGTCACCGGTTTAAACAGCCAGCGCTGCCACGTTGGACCGCGATACGACGCATCGACATAAAGCCATGCGGAAAAACAGACAGCGATAAATGACCAAAGCATATTAACTCCCTGTATCTGTTATTTTTGAATCATACATTCTGATTCAGTGTAGTGACGCGAGCAGGCGTTTGGCAATGCCGGATAAGCCGCGGTATCCTGATTTCCGCATAATCTGATGGGATTCAACAATGAGCAAAATGCCGCTTTTCTTCGTGGTGGTGGTGGCCATCATCGTCATCGCCGCTTCGTTTCGCTTTGTGCAGCAGCGCCGCGAAAAAGCCGATAATGACGCCGCACCGCTCTTACAAAAACGGGTGGTGGTGAGCAATAAGCGCGAGAAAGCGCTTAATGAGCGCCGTTCCCGGCAGCAACAGGTGACGCCAGCAGGCGCGTTAATGCGCTATGAGGCGAGCTTTAAGCCGCAGAGCGGTGGGCTGGAGATGACGTTTCGTCTCGACGAGAAGCAGTACCATCAGCTGACGGTGGGGGATCGCGGGCTGTTGAGCTATAAGGGATCGCGGTTTGAAGGGTTTGCGGTCGAGCCGTAACTCGCCGGGTGGCCCGGTCTACAAAAGCTGTACACCGGGCTGCATATGACTTATTTCTTCGCCTGTGCTTTAAACTTTTTCATCCACACCAGCAGCTCGAACACGCCGAAAATAAAGACGCGCAGTTGCTGCCAGCCGGTCATCGCCGGCCCGTCTTTCGGCAGACCGTTTTTCAGCATCACCATCTGCAGGGCGTGCATAAAGGCGGTGAAAATCAGCGCCACGTTGACGAAAATGTTCATCGGACGTGGAAACGGATGGACGAGGTTCAGGAGCAGAAACGCCCAGACGCCCAACATCAGCAAACGGCCAAGATTAATCAGAACTGGCATCAGGCTCTCCTTCTACTTCACGGTGATACAAACGATAGGCGACCTGCCCTGCGACCTGTTCGCGGTGCAGATCCCAGTGAACGGGAACCGGCGGTAGGCCATTTTCCACTTCACTTTCGACATAAATAAGCGCGTTATCCGCCAGCCAGCCGTTGTTTTCCAGCAGCGTCAGCGTCTCTTCCAGCAGCCCCTTGCGGAACGGCGGGTCGATAAATACCACGTCGTGCGGCGTGCCCTTTTGCGCGAGGAACGACAGAGTATTGGTATTCACCACGTTGCCGTTGGTTGCTTTGAGGGTCGCCAGATTTTGCTGCAACTGCTGCGCAACGCCGCGCTCCATCTCCAGCAGGGTAGCGCTTGCGGCATAACGCGACAGCGCTTCAAGGCCGAGCGCACCGCTTCCGGCAAAACAGTCCAGGCAGCGGGCGTCAACCATCGACGGGGCCAGCCAGTTAAATAGCGTCTCGCGAACGCGATCGGTTGTCGGGCGCAGTCCAGGGCTGTCAGGTACAGGCAGTTTGCGGCCTCGCCACTGGCCGCCAATAATACGAATTTGTCCGGCCGGGCGGTTCGTTTTCTTCATTTCAGGAAAGCTCTGCTAACAATTGGCCTGCGATTCCAGGCGGTGATGTTAATTAGGTAAAGTGTTAGACTATTTCATCATTTTTATAGCTTCCATGTATATAGCACCGCGAGGAGTGTCGTCGCAGATGGCAAAACAAAAAAAACGTGGCTTCTTTTCCTGGCTGGGCTTCGGCGAAAAAGAGCAAGAAACAGAACAGAAAATCGAAGAACAGCAAGCGGTTGAAGAGCAGTCACAGCCCGAAACGCCTGTTGAAACCGCCGCGGTTGTAGAAGCGGAAGAGCCCGCGCACAGCAAAGAAGAGATCGACTCCTTCGCTGAAGACGTGGTTGAGGTAACCGAACAGATTCAGGAGATTGAGAAACCGGAGCCGGTAATTGTTCCTCAGGCGGTCGAGGCTGTCGTTGAGCCGGTTGTCGAAGAAGCGCCTCAGGCTGTGATTGAGCACGAAGAGCTGCCGCTGCCGGAAGAGGTCAAAGCCGAAGCGATCGCGCCAGAAGAGTGGCAGGCGGAAGCGGAAACCGTAGAGATCGTTGAAGCCGTTGAAGAAGAAGCGGAAAACGCGCCTGAAATCACCGATGAAGAGCTGGAAGCCCAGGCGCTGGCCGCCGAAGCCGCAGAAGACGCGGTGATCGTGGTGCCGGTCGAAGAGACGGAAGATGAGGCCCCGGCGGAAGAGATCGTTCAGGAGCAGGAAAAACCGACCAAAGAAGGTTTCTTCGCGCGTCTGAAACGCAGCCTGGTCAGAACCAAAGAAAACCTCGGTTCCGGATTTATCAGTCTGTTCCGTGGCAAAAAAATCGACGATGATCTGTTTGAAGAGCTGGAAGAGCAGCTGCTGATTGCCGATGTCGGCGTGGAAACCACGCGCAAAATTATCGCTAAACTGACGGAAAGCGCCAGCCGTAAACAGCTGCGTGATGCCGAGGCGCTGTACGGCCTGCTGAAAGACGAGATGGGCGAAATTCTCGCAAAAGTTGACGAACCGCTTAATATTGAAGGCAAAACGCCTTTTGTTATTCTGATGGTGGGCGTTAACGGCGTCGGGAAAACCACCACTATCGGTAAGCTGGCGCGTCAGTTTGAGCAGCAGGGCAAATCGGTGATGCTGGCGGCGGGCGATACCTTCCGTGCAGCGGCCGTCGAGCAGCTGCAGGTCTGGGGTCAGCGCAACAACATTCCGGTGGTTGCGCAGCACACTGGCGCAGATTCTGCGTCCGTGATTTTCGATGCCATCCAGGCGGCGAAAGCGCGAAATATCGATGTGCTGATTGCGGATACCGCAGGGCGTTTGCAGAATAAATCGCACCTGATGGAAGAGCTGAAGAAAATCGTCCGCGTGATGAAGAAGCTGGACGAAGACGCGCCGCATGAAATTATGCTGACCATTGATGCCAGCACCGGACAGAACGCCATCAGCCAGGCGAAGCTGTTTGATGAAGCGGTCGGGCTGACCGGGATTACGCTGACCAAACTGGACGGCACCGCCAAGGGTGGAGTGATCTTCTCCGTGGCGGATCAGTTCGGCATCCCAATCCGTTACATCGGTGTCGGCGAACGTATCGAGGATTTGCGTCCGTTTAAATCGGACGACTTTATTGAGGCACTATTTGCCCGAGAGGATTAACAATGATTCGCTTTGAACACGTCAGCAAGGCCTATCTCGGTGGGAGACAAGCGTTGCAGGGGGTGACATTCCACCTGCAACCGGGCGAGATGGCATTCCTGACCGGCCACTCCGGCGCGGGGAAAAGTACCCTGCTCAAGCTTATCTGTGGGATCGAGCGGCCAAGCGCCGGGAACATCTTTTTTAGCGGGCATGATATCAGCCGCCTGAAAAACCGTGAGGTGCCGTTTCTGCGTCGCCAGATCGGCATGATTTTCCAGGATCACCACCTGCTGATGGATCGCACCGTCTTTGATAACGTGGCGATCCCGCTGATCATTGCGGGTGCCAGCTATGACGATATCCGCCGTCGTGTTTCGGCGGCGCTGGATAAAGTCGGGCTGCTGGACAAAGCGAAGAACTTCCCGATTCAGCTTTCCGGCGGTGAACAGCAGCGCGTGGGTATTGCCCGTGCGGTGGTGAACAAACCCGCCGTCCTGCTGGCGGATGAACCGACCGGTAACCTGGACGATGCGCTCTCGGAAGGGATCCTGCGGCTGTTTGAGGAATTTAACCGCGTTGGGGTAACAGTCCTGATGGCGACGCACGACATCGGGCTGATTTCCCGTCGTTCGTACCGCATGCTGACCCTGAGCGAAGGTCATTTGCACGGAGGCCACGTTGAATAAGCGCGACGCAATAAACCAGATTCGGCAGTTTGGTAATCGATTCGACCGCTTCCGCAAGCCGCAGGGCGGCGGAGAGGGTAACCGTAACACGCCAAAGCGTGCGAAAGCGGCGCCGAAGCCAAACTCTCGCAAGACCAACGTCTTTAACGAACAGGTGCGCTACGCCTTCCACGGCGCGGTGCAGGATCTGAAAAGCAAACCGCTGGCGACGTTCCTGACGGTGATGGTGATCGCCATCTCCCTGACGCTGCCGAGCGTCTGCTATATGGTCTACAAAAACGTCAATGAGGCGGCCTCCCAGTACTATCCGTCACCGCAAATCACGGTGTATCTGGATAAGGCGCTGGATGACAGCGCCGCCGCGCAGGTGGTGGGGCAACTCCAGGCGGAGCAGGGCGTCGAAAAGGTGAACTACCTGTCGCGCGACGAAGCGCTGGGCGAGTTCCGCAACTGGTCCGGGTTTGGCGGCGCGCTGGATATGCTCGAAGAGAACCCACTGCCCGCCGTGGCGGTGGTGATTCCGAAACTGGACTTCCAGGGCACGGATTCGCTGAACACCCTGCGCGATCGCATCACCCGTATCAACGGCATTGATGAAGTGCGTATGGACGACAGCTGGTTTGCGCGTTTGGCCTCCCTGACGGGGCTGGTAGGGCGCGTGGCGGCGATGATTGGCGTGCTGATGGTGGCGGCGGTCTTCCTCGTCATCGGTAACAGCGTGCGTCTGAGCATCTTCGCCCGTCGCGATACGATTAACGTGCAGAAACTGATAGGTGCGACGGATGGATTCATCCTGCGCCCGTTCCTATATGGCGGCGCATTGCTCGGTTTTTCCGGCGCATTTCTTTCACTGATTCTGTCAGAAATTTTGGTGATGCGGCTCTCTTCCGCCGTCACTGAAGTGGCGCAGGTTTTCGGAACTAAGTTTGATATCAGCGGCTTATCCTTCGATGAGTGCCTGTTATTACTGCTGGTGTGCTCGATGATTGGCTGGGTGGCCGCCTGGCTTGCCACCGTACAACATTTACGTCACTTTACCCCGCAGTAAAAAATCTCTGGTATAATCTTTCCCTGCAATGAGTACTTCACTCTGCAGGGAAAGAGTCCCTGTTGGCTCTCCCCCGCAATCAGTTGTCCATGTCACAATTTGTGCGTAATTTATTCACAGCATTACATGGAACTTGTGGATAAAATCACGGTCTGATAAAAATGTGAATGTTAGTCTCACTGCTCAAATGCTTTGGCATGCTTGTTGCCTGATGGGGACAAACAAACGCCAGAAGACACTAAATTGAGAGGAATGAATGACCAAAGAAATGCAAACTTTAGCTTTAGCCCCTGTTGGTAACCTGGAATCTTATATCCGGGCTGCGAACACCTGGCCGATGTTGACGGCTGAGGAAGAAAAGGAGCTTGCTGAAAAGCTGCATTACCAGGGCGATCTGGAAGCAGCTAAGACGCTGATCCTGTCTCACCTGCGCTTTGTTGTTCACGTTGCTCGTAATTACTCGGGTTACGGTCTGCCGCAGGCGGACTTGATTCAGGAAGGTAACATCGGTCTGATGAAGGCTGTACGTCGCTTCAACCCGGAAGTGGGTGTGCGACTGGTCTCCTTCGCCGTTCACTGGATCAAAGCGGAAATTCACGAATACGTGCTGCGTAACTGGCGTATTGTGAAAGTCGCTACGACCAAAGCACAGCGCAAACTATTCTTCAACCTGCGTAAAGCCAAGCAGCGTCTGGGCTGGTTCAATCAGGATGAAGTCGAAATGGTGGCGCGTGAGCTGGGCGTTTCCAGCAAAGATGTGCGTGAGATGGAATCCCGTATGGCCGCTCAGGACATGACATTCGATATGTCTTCTGACGACGATGCGCAGGATAGCCAGCCGATGGCACCGGTTCTGTATCTGCAGGATAAAACCTCTAACTTTGCCGACGGCATCGAAGAGGATAACTGGGAAGATCAGGCCGCGAACAAACTCATCCACGCGATGGAAGGTCTCGACGAGCGTAGCCAGGCGATTATCCGCGCCCGCTGGCTGGACGAAGACAACAAGTCCACCCTGCAGGAGCTGGCCGACCGCTACGGCGTCTCAGCAGAGCGTGTGCGTCAGCTTGAAAAGAACGCCATGAAAAAACTTCGCGCCGCTATCGAAGCGTAATTCCCGCGAAGTTCCCCGATAACCCCTGGATGAAAATCTGGGGGTTTTGTTTTTTTAACGACCGCTCTGGCGAATTCCTCCCCCCTGGCAAACACTTACAGATGCGCTACGCATGCGAATCTTAGGGGGACAGGGTGAACAATCACGAGTTAAATGAACGGCGTTTGCAGGCAACGCCGCGCGGCATCGGGGTGATGTGCGGTTTTTACGCCGATAAAGCGGAAAACGCCACGCTGTGGGATATCGAAGGCAACGAAGTGATCGACTTCGCCGCCGGGATTGCGGTGCTGAACACGGGCCATCGCCATCCCAAAGTGATCGCCGCCATCGAAAAGCAGCTTCAGTCGTTTACCCACACGGCGTACCAGATTGTGCCGTACGAAGGCTATATCGCCCTCGCAGAGCGCATCAATGCCCGTGTGCCGATTGAAGGGCCAGCCAAAACCGCCTTCTTCTCGACGGGCGCAGAAGCCGTCGAAAACGCGGTCAAAATCGCCCGCGCCTACACCAAACGACCCGGTCTTATCACGTTCGGCGGCGCCTTCCACGGGCGAACCTTTATGACCATGGCCCTCACCGGCAAAGTGGCGCCGTACAAACTCGGCTTCGGCCCGTTCCCTGGTTCGGTCTATCACGCGCAATATCCCAACACGCTGCACGGCGTGAGTTCTCAGGACGCCCTGAAAAGCCTGGAGCGTATCTTTAAAGCCGATATCGCCCCGGATCAGGTGGCAGCGATTATCCTCGAACCGGTTCAGGGTGAAGGCGGATTCAACGTCGCGCCGCCCGATTTTATGCAAGGGCTGCGCGCCCTGTGCGACACCCACGGAATTTTGCTGATCGCAGACGAAGTGCAGACCGGCTTTGCCCGTACCGGGAAACTGTTCTCGATGGAACATCACTGCGTTAAACCGGATCTGATCACCATGGCGAAAAGCCTGGCGGGCGGGATGCCGCTTTCGGCGGTGTCGGGCCGCGCCGAGGTGATGGACGCCCCCGCACCGGGCGGGCTGGGCGGCACCTACGCCGGGAACCCGCTGGCGATTGCGGCGGCACTGGCGGTGCTGGCGGTGATCGACGAAGAGGATCTGTGCGCTCGCGCCTCGCACCTGGGCCATCATCTGGTGGAAGTGCTGAGCAAGGCCAAATCTGGCTGCCCGTATATCGCCGATATCCGCGCGCAAGGCTCGATGGTGGCGGTGGAGTTCAACGATCCCGAGACCGGGCAGCCCTCACCGGAATTTACCCGCCAGGTTCAGGAGCGCGCGCTGGCGGAAGGGCTGTTGCTGCTCAGCTGCGGCGTATACGGCAACGTCATTCGTTTTCTCTACCCACTCACCATTCCCGACGCGCAGTTCCGCAAAGCGCTGGATATCATCTCTGCCTCGCTGACTCGATAAAGCCCGAGCCCGGTCGCAAAACTGCACCGGGCTGGCATAGTTACATTTCAAATTAGCTATTCCAAAATCATAAAAATGGGGTATGTTTTAGCAGAGTGTGCTGAAAAAGCGCGGACGGCAGACCTATAATTGAAATAAAGCGCTACACAACAACATCACAACAATCGTAATAACCATAATAATGGGGAATCTCAGGATGAATATGAAGGGTAAAGCGTTACTGGCAGGATGTATCGCGTTGGCATTCAGCACTATGGCTCAGGCGGATATTAAAGTGGCTGTTGTCGGTGCGATGTCCGGTCCGGTAGCGCAATACGGCGACCAGGAATTTACCGGCGCAGAACAAGCGGTTGCAGACATTAATGCCAAGGGCGGCATCAAAGGCGAAAAACTGCAGATCGTAAAATATGACGATGCCTGCGACCCGAAACAAGCGGTAGCAGTGGCGAACAAAGTGGTGAACGACGGGATCAAATACGTTATCGGTCACCTGTGCTCCTCATCCACCCAGCCTGCGTCTGATATCTACGAAGATGAAGGTATTCTGATGATCACCCCGGCGGCGACCGCTCCAGAGCTGACCGCGCGTGGTTATAAACTGATTCTGCGTACCACCGGTCTGGACTCTGACCAGGGCCCAACCGCCGCGAAATACATTCTTGAGAAAGTGAAGCCGCAGCGCATCGCGATTGTTCACGATAAACAGCAGTACGGCGAAGGCCTGGCGCGCTCCGTACAGGACAGCCTGAAGAAAGCCAATGCGAAAGTGGTGTTCTTCGACGGTATCACCGCCGGTGAAAAAGACTTCTCCACGCTGGTGGCGCGTCTGAAAAAAGAGAACATCGACTTCGTGTACTACGGCGGTTATCACCCGGAAATGGGCCAGATCCTGCGCCAGGCGCGCGCGGCCGGTCTGAAAACACAATTCATGGGGCCAGAGGGCGTGGCGAACGTTTCCCTGTCTAACATCGCGGGCGACTCGGCTGAAGGGATGCTGGTCACCAAGCCGAAGAACTACGATCAGGTTCCGGCGAACAAACCGATTGTGGATGCCATCAAGGCCAAGAAACAAGATCCAAGCGGCGCGTTCGTGTGGACCACCTACGCAGCGCTGCAATCCCTGCAGGCAGGCCTGAACCAGTCAGCCGATCCGGCTGAGATTGCGACCTGGCTGAAAGCGAACTCAGTCGATACCGTCATGGGGCCGCTGTCCTGGGACGAGAAGGGCGATCTGAAAGGTTTTGAGTTCGGTGTCTTTACCTGGCATGCAGATGGTTCAGCGACCGACGCTAAATAAAAAAATGCCCGGTGGCGCTATGCTCTCCGGGCCTACAAAACCTGAGTTCCAGGCCGGGTAAGGCGCAGTCGCCACCCGGCTTTTTTTTATCGCCGCTCCCACCCATTCTCCCGCTCTGCAAACCCTGTCGCCTGCATAAAGGCGGACATCACGCTGCGGTCTTCCACACCGATATCGGACATCCACCAGGCTGACACGTCCGGATTATCGCGAATCACCTCTTCAATCAAATACTGCCCCACGCCGCGACGGCGGGTGATTTCCCGCACGCGCAGGGAGTCCAGCGCGCCATCGGTTCCGCTCAGGGTCACGCGCACTGCGCCCAGCAGACGCTCGTTAAAGCGGGCGGCATAAATTCGATGGGTTTCATCCACGGTCAGGGAGGAAGGAGAATATTCCGGCCAGATCTTGCCCAGGTCGATATGATCCTGGTCGCTAAAGGACACCAGACGAAGGATGGTCAGTTTCATTAGCTGCTTGTCCAAATCAAAAAGAGTAAAGGCAGTGTACTCAATTTATCTCTTCAGCGGCTTCCCCTTTTTTGAACCATTCTCCAGCTGATTACTTTTTTAGCAACGCGATGTGTAGCGAGAAAGAGCAGGGATCGAAAATTAAGCAGAATTTTACTCTAAAAGGCAGTGTTTTATTCGGCGCTTTGTACCGTTATTTTATGCTGCAAACTGCACTTTTATTTGTTTATCTCTGTCTGATTTCAGAATATTATCTTTGCTTAATCGCCTGAAAAATAGAGATTTTAGTCTGGTTTTTATCAAAAAACTGCGCTAAACCATTAAAGGCACTGGTAAAAATAGCGTTGTTCATTAAAAGTACAGAATGCTTTTTAACCATAATAAAACAAAATATATACATCACGTCACGAATGGGGATTCACAGATGAAAAGGAACGCGAAAGCATTGATCGCGGGAATGGTTGCATTAGCGATTTCGCAGGCAGCCATGGCGGAAGAGATTAAAGTTGCCGTCGTCGGTGCGATGTCCGGTCCGGTTGCCCAGTGGGGTGATATGGAGTTCAACGGCGCGCGTCAGGCGATCAAAGACATCAACGCCAAAGGCGGGATCAAAGGGGATAAGCTGGTTGGCGTGGAATATGACGACGCCTGCGATCCGAAACAAGCCGTCGCCGTGGCGAACAAAATCGTTAACGACGGTATTCAGTACGTTATCGGCCACCTGTGCTCCTCTTCCACGCAGCCCGCTTCAGATATCTATGAAGACGAAGGCATTCTGATGATCACGCCAGGCGCTACCAACCCGGAGCTGACGCAGCGTGGCTATCAGCACATCATGCGTACCGCCGGTCTGGACTCTTCTCAGGGTCCAACTGCCGCGAAGTACATCCTCGAGAAAGTGAAGCCGCAGCGCATCGCGATCATTCACGATAAACAGCAATACGGCGAAGGTCTCGCGCGTTCCGTACAGGATGGCCTGAAAAAAGGCGGCGCGAATGTAGTCTTCTTCGACGGCATCACCGCAGGTGAGAAAGATTTCTCTGCCCTGCTGGCACGCCTGCAAAAAGAGAACATCGACTTCGTGTACTACGGCGGTTACTACCCGGAGATGGGCCAGATGCTGCGCCAGGCGCGCGCGACCGGCCTGAAAACGCAGTTTATGGGCCCGGAAGGCGTGGGTAACGCGTCCCTGTCCAACATCGCAGGCGATGCGGGCGAAGGCATGCTGGTGACAATGCCAAAACGCTATGACCAGGAACCGGCGAACAAGGCTATCGTGGAGGCACTCAAAGCGCAGAAGAAAGATCCGAGCGGTCCGTACGTCTGGATCACCTACGCGGCGGTGCAGTCTCTGGCGACTGCCATGGAGCGCACCGGCAGCAAAGAGCCGCTGGACTTAGTGAAAGATTTAAAAGCACACGGTGCAAACACCGTGATTGGGCCGCTGAACTGGGATGAGAAAGGCGATCTAAAGGGATTTGAATTTGGTGTCTTCCAATGGCACGCCGATGGTTCTTCTTCGGTAGCCAAATAATCATCCCGCCGCCCGCGCAAAACGGGCGGTTATAAAAAGGTTTTCTTATGTCCGAGCAGTTTCTCTATTTCTTGCAGCAGATGTTTAACGGCGTCACGCTGGGAAGCACCTATGCGCTGATCGCCATCGGTTACACGATGGTTTACGGCATTATCGGCATGATCAACTTCGCCCACGGCGAGGTCTATATGATCGGCAGCTATGTCTCCTTTATGATCATTGCCGCACTGATGATGATGGGTATCGACAGCAGCTGGCTGCTGGTAGGTGCCGGTTTTGTCGGTGCGATTGTGATTGCCAGCGCCTACGGCTGGAGCATCGAGCGCGTGGCCTATCGGCCTGTGCGCAGCTCCAAACGTCTGATTGCGCTGATCTCCGCCATCGGGATGTCCATCTTCCTGCAAAACTACGTCAGCCTGACGGAAGGCTCGCGCGATGTGGCGCTGCCAAGCCTGTTTAACGGCCAGTGGATTATCGGGGCCAGCGAAAACTTCTCGGCCTCTATCACGACCATGCAGCTGGTGATCTGGGTTGTGACCTTCCTCGCGATGCTGGCGTTGACCATTTTCATCCGTTACTCCCGCATGGGCCGCGCCTGCCGCGCCTGTGCAGAAGACCTGAAAATGGCCAGCCTGCTGGGCATTAACACCGACCGCGTGATCGCCCTGACCTTTGTGATTGGTGCTGCGATGGCGGCGGTGGCGGGTGTGCTGCTCGGTCAGTTCTACGGCGTTATCAACCCATACATCGGCTTTATGGCCGGGATGAAAGCCTTCACCGCTGCGGTGCTCGGCGGGATCGGCAGTATTCCTGGTGCGATGATCGGCGGCCTGATTCTGGGCGTTGCCGAAGCGCTCTCCTCGGCGTATCTGAGTACCGAATATAAAGACGTCGTCTCCTTTGCACTGCTGATTCTGGTGCTGCTGGTGATGCCTACCGGGATTCTGGGTCGTCCGGAGGTAGAGAAAGTATGAAACCGATGCATTTTGCGATGGCGCTGCTCTCTGCCGCCATGTTCTTCGTCCTCGCGGGCGTCTTTATGGGTGTGCAGTTAGAACTGGATGGCACCCGACTGGTGGTCGATACCGCCGCGGATATCCGCTGGCAGTGGGTGTTTGTCGGCACGGCGGTGGTGTTCCTGTTCCAGCTGCTGCGCCCGGTGTTCCAGAAGACGATGAAAAACGTCTCTGGCCCGAAATTCGTGCTGCCAGCCATTGATGGCTCGACCGTTAAGCAGAAACTGTTCCTGGTGGCGCTGCTGGTGGCCGCTGTTGCGTGGCCGTTCATGGTGTCGCGCGGGACGGTGGATATTGCCACGCTGACCATGATCTACGTGATTCTGGGTCTGGGCTTGAACGTGGTGGTCGGTCTGTCTGGCCTGCTGGTGCTGGGCTATGGCGGATTTTACGCCATCGGTGCCTACACCTTTGCGTTGCTGAACCACTATTACGGGCTGGGCTTCTGGACCTGTCTGCCGCTGGCGGGCCTGGTGTCTGCCGCCGCAGGTTTCCTGCTCGGCTTCCCGGTGCTGCGTCTGCGCGGTGACTATCTGGCGATTGTGACCTTAGGCTTTGGCGAGATCGTCCGTATCCTGCTGCTCAACAACACCGAAGTGACCGGCGGTCCGAACGGCATCAGCCAGATCCCGAAACCGACCTTCTTCGGCCTGGAGTTTAGCCGCACGGCGCGCGAAGGCGGCTGGGATACTTTCAGCAACTTCTTCGGCGTGAAGTACGATCCCTCCGACCGCGTGATCTGGCTCTATCTGGTGGCGCTGCTGCTGGTGGTGATCACCCTGTTCGTGATCAACCGCCTGCTGCGCATGCCGCTGGGCCGCGCGTGGGAAGCGCTGCGTGAAGACGAAATCGCCTGCCGCTCCCTGGGGCTGAACCCGACGCGCATCAAACTGACCGCGTTCACCATCAGCGCCGCGTTTGCCGGTTTTGCCGGAACGCTGTTTGCCGCGCGTCAGGGCTTCGTCAGCCCGGAATCCTTCACCTTTGCCGAATCAGCCTTTGTGCTGGCCATCGTGGTACTCGGCGGGATGGGCTCCCAGTTTGCGGTGATCCTCGCGGCAATTCTGCTGGTGGTCTCCCGCGAGCTGATGCGCGACTTTAACGAATACAGCATGTTGATGCTGGGTGGTTTGATGGTACTGATGATGATCTGGCGTCCGCAGGGCTTGCTGCCGATGACCCGTCCACAGTTGAAGCTGAAGAACGGGCAAGCGAAAGGAGAGCAGGCATGAGTCAGCCATTATTATCCGTGAACGGCCTGATGATGCGTTTTGGCGGCCTGCTGGCGGTCAATAACGTCTCGCTGGACCTGTTCCCGAAAGAGATTGTCTCCCTGATAGGCCCGAACGGTGCGGGGAAAACCACGGTGTTTAACTGCCTGACCGGTTTCTACAAGCCGACGGGCGGGACCATTATGCTGCGCGATCAGCATCTTGAAGGGCTGCCGGGCCAACAGATCGCCCGTATGGGCGTGGTGCGTACTTTCCAGCACGTGCGCCTGTTCCGTGAAATGACGGTGATTGAAAACCTGCTGGTGGCGCAACATCAGCAGCTGAAGAGCGGGGTGTTCTCCGGCCTGCTGAAAACTCCGGCCTTCCGCCGCGCGCAGAGCGAAGCCCTGGACCGCGCCGCAACCTGGCTGGATCGTATCGGGCTGTTGCAGCACGCTAACCGTCAGGCCAGCAATCTGGCCTATGGCGACCAGCGTCGTCTGGAAATTGTCCGCTGCATGGTCACGCAGCCGGAAATCCTGATGCTCGATGAGCCTGCTGCCGGTCTTAACCCGAAAGAGACCAAAGAGCTGGACGAACTGATCGTCGAGCTGCGTAACCATCATGACACCACCATTTTGCTGATTGAGCACGATATGAAGCTGGTGATGGGCATCTCGGATCGGATCTACGTGGTCAATCAGGGGACGCCGCTGGCGAACGGCACGCCTGAAGAAATTCGACATAACCCGGACGTGATCCGCGCCTACTTAGGTGAAGCATGATGGGGGCGAGTCATAATATGGAAAAAGCGATGTTATCTTTTGACAAGGTGAATGCCCACTACGGCAAGATTCAGGCGCTACACGATGTCAGCCTGCATATCAATCAGGGTGAGATCGTGACGCTCATCGGTGCCAACGGCGCGGGGAAAACCACGCTGCTCGGCACCCTGTGCGGCGATCCGCGTGCTTCCAGCGGGCGTATCATCTTTGACGGTAAAGACATTACCGACTGGCAGACCGCGAAAATCATGCGCGAAGCCGTGGCGATAGTGCCGGAAGGCCGCCGCGTGTTTTCCCGTATGACGGTGGAAGAGAACCTGGCGATGGGCGGCTTCTTTGCCGAGCGCGAACAGTATCAGACCCGCATTAAGCGCGTGTATGAACTCTTCCCGCGCCTGTATGAGCGCCGTATTCAGCGTGCAGGCACCATGTCAGGCGGTGAACAGCAGATGCTGGCGATTGGTCGTGCGCTGATGAGCCAGCCGCGTCTGCTGCTGCTCGATGAGCCGTCCCTCGGCCTTGCGCCGATCATCATTCAGCAGATTTTCGACACCATTGAGCAACTGCGTAAAGAGGGGATGACCATCTTCCTCGTGGAGCAAAACGCCAACCAGGCGCTGAAACTCGCGGATCGCGGCTACGTGCTGGAGAACGGTCACGTTGTGCTGTCCGATACCGGCGAAGCGTTGCTGGCGAACGAAGCGGTGCGAAGTGCATATTTAGGCGGTTAAGCTGTCTGTTGCCCGGTGGCGCTACGCTTACCGGGTCAGTAAAACCTGAATCACAGGCCGGGTAGGGCGACGCCTCCCGGCTTTTTTTTGCCATGCTATCGTCACCATTCCATCATCCCCCTGACCCCGGTCTGTCATCATTCTGTAAATAAACAGTTATTTTTCTGTCATTCGAGCATGTCATGTTACCTCGCGAGCATAAAACGCGTGATATCGCGCATCCGGCACAAAAAAGAGAGATGACAATGACATCGTTACGACACACAGCTTTGGGTCTGGCAATCGGTCTGGCTTTTGCGACGAACGCAATGGCTGTCACGACCATTCCGTTCTGGCATTCCATGGAAGGGGAGTTGGGCAAAGAGGTTGATTCTCTGGCGCAGCGTTTCAACGACACCCATCCGGATTATAAAATTGTGCCGGTGTACAAAGGTAACTACGAGCAGAGCCTGAGCGCGGGCATCGCCGCGTTCCGCACCGGGAATGCACCGGCGCTGCTGCAGGTGTATGAAGTCGGCACCGCCACCATGATGGCCTCGAAAGCGATCAAACCGGTCTATGAAGTGTTTAAAGACGCGGGCATTAACTTCGATGAATCCCAGTTTGTGCCGACGGTTTCCGGTTACTACACCGATTCCAAAACCGGGCATCTGCTGTCTCAACCGTTTAACAGCTCCACGCCGGTGCTCTATTACAACAAAGACGCCTTCAAAAAAGCCGGTTTAAACCCGGATCAGCCGCCGAAAACCTGGCAGGACCTGGCGGAGTACACCCCCAAATTGAAAGCGGCAGGCATGAAGTGCGGCTATGCGAGCGGCTGGCAGGGCTGGATTCAGATTGAAAACTTCAGCGCCTGGCACGGTCTGCCTGTCGCCACCAGGAACAACGGCTTTGACGGCACCGACGCCGTGCTGGAGTTCAACAAACCCGAGCAGGTGAAACACATCGCGCTGCTGGAAGCGCTGAATAAGAAGGGCGATTTCAGCTACTTCGGCCGTAAAGACGAATCTACCGAGAAGTTTTACAACGGCGACTGTGCGATCACCACCGCCTCTTCCGGTTCGCTGGCGGATATCCGTCACTACGCCAAATTCAACTACGGCGTGGGCATGATGCCTTATGACGCCGATGCCAAAGGCGCGCCGCAGAACGCCATCATCGGCGGAGCGAGCCTGTGGGTAATGCAGGGCAAAGACAACGGCACCTACAAAGGCGTGGCGGAGTTCCTCGACTTCCTTGCAAAACCTGAAAACGCCGCTGAGTGGCACCAGAAGACCGGCTACCTGCCGATCACCAAAGCCGCTTACGACCTGACGCGCGAGCAGGGCTTCTATGACAAAAACCCAGGGGCGGATATCGCGACGCGCCAGATGCTGAACAAGCCGCCGTTACCGTTCACCAAAGGTCTGCGTCTGGGCAACATGCCGCAGATTAGGACCATCGTGGATGAAGAGCTGGAAAGCGTATGGACCGGTAAGAAAACGCCACAGCAGGCGCTGGATTCGGCGGTAGAGCGCGGAAATCAGCTGCTGCGCCGCTTTGAGCAGTCGACGAAGTCTTAATGTTTTTATGCCGGATTACCCGGCCTGCGAGGGGGACATTCTCCTCGTTGGCCGGGTCATCCGGCACTGTTCAGGAATCCAATCTCAATGTCATCCTCCCGTCCGGTATTCCGTTCGCGCTGGCTGCCCTATTTGCTGGTCGCCCCGCAGCTGATTATCACCGTCATCTTTTTTATCTGGCCTGCGGGCGAAGCGCTCTGGTACTCGGTACAAAGCGTCGATCCGTTCGGGCTTTCCAGCCAGTTTGTCGGTCTGGATAACTTTACCGCGCTGTTCCACGACAGTTATTACCTCGACTCCTTCTGGACGACGATCAAATTCAGCGCCATGGTGACGGTCAGCGGCCTCGTCGTGTCCCTGTTTTTTGCGGCGCTGGTGGATTACGTGGTGCGCGGCAGCCGTCTCTATCAGACGCTGATGCTGCTGCCCTACGCCGTCGCGCCTGCCGTCGCCGCCGTGCTGTGGATCTTCCTGTTTAACCCAGGGCGCGGGCTGATTACCCATTTCCTCGGTGAATTCGGCTACGACTGGAACCACGCGCAAAACAGCGGTCAGGCGATGTTCCTGGTGGTGTTTGCCTCGGTCTGGAAGCAGATCAGCTACAACTTCCTGTTCTTTTTCGCCGCGCTGCAATCCATTCCGCGCTCGCTGGTCGAAGCCGCCGCGATTGATGGCGCAGGGCCGATTCGCCGCTTCTTCAAACTGGCGCTGCCGCTGATTGCGCCGGTGAGTTTCTTCCTGCTGGTGGTTAACCTGGTTTACGCCTTCTTCGACACCTTCCCGGTGATCGACGCCGCCACCGCCGGTGGGCCGGTACAGGCGACCACCACGCTTATCTACAAAATCTACCGCGAAGGCTTTGCGGGGCTGGATCTGTCGGCCTCTGCCGCGCAGTCCGTGGTGCTGATGGGGCTGGTGATTGTGCTGACGGTGGTTCAGTTCCGCTATGTCGAAAGTAAGGTGCGCTACCAATGATTGAGAACCGTCCGGGGCTGACGATTTTCAGCCACACCCTGTTAATTCTCGGGATCATCGTCATCCTGTTCCCGCTGTACGTGGCCTTTGTTGCCGCCACGCTGGATACCAAAGCCGTGTTCGACACGCCGATGACGCTGGTGCCTGGCGGCCATCTTTTCGACAACATGGCGACTATCTGGACCCAGGGCGTAGGGGCCAACAGCGCGCCGTTCTGGCTGATGATGCTCAACAGTTTCATCATGGCCTTTGGCATTACGGTGGGGAAGATCGTGGTGTCGATGCTCTCGGCCTTCGCTATCGTCTGGTTCCGTTTTCCCCTGCGTAACCTCTTCTTCTGGATGATCTTTATCACCCTGATGCTGCCCGTCGAAGTGCGTATTTTCCCGACCGTCGAGGTGATCGCCAATCTCGGGATGCTCGACAGCTACGCGGGCCTGACGCTGCCGCTGATGGCGTCGGCCACCGCGACGTTCCTGTTCCGCCAGTTCTTTATGACCCTGCCGGACGAACTGATTGAAGCGGCGCGCATCGACGGCGCATCGCCGATGCGTTTTTTCCGCGATATCGTGCTGCCGCTCTCCAGAACCAACCTCGCCGCGCTGTTCGTGATCACCTTTATCTACGGCTGGAACCAGTACCTGTGGCCGCTGCTGATTGTGCAGGACGTTAATCTCGGCACCGCCGTGGCGGGCATCAAAGGGATGATCGCCACCGGCGAAGGCACCACCCTCTGGAATCAGGTGATGGCGGCGATGCTGCTCACGCTGATCCCTCCGGTCGTTATCGTTTTAGCCATGCAGCGCGCGTTCGTGCGTGGTTTAGTAGACAGTGAGAAATAAGATGGCAGGATTAAAATTACAGGCAGTAACCAAAAGCTGGGACGGCAAAACCCAGGTGATTCAACCCCTGACCCTCGACGTGGCAGACGGCGAATTTATCGTGATGGTCGGCCCGTCTGGCTGCGGGAAATCGACGCTGCTGCGCATGGTGGCGGGGCTTGAGCGCGTGACCAGCGGCGACATCTGGATTGACCGCCAGCGCGTTACCGAGATGGAGCCGAAAGATCGCGGCATCGCGATGGTGTTTCAGAACTACGCCCTCTATCCGCACATGAGCGTGGAAGAGAACATGGCCTGGGGCCTGAAAATTCGCGGGATGGGCAAAGGCCATATCGACGAACGGGTGAAAGAGGCGGCGCGCATTCTGGAGCTGGAAGGCCTGTTAAAACGCCGTCCGCGTGAGCTTTCCGGCGGCCAGCGTCAGCGCGTGGCGATGGGCCGCGCCATCGTGCGCGATCCGGCGGTGTTCCTGTTCGACGAACCGCTCTCTAACCTCGACGCCAAACTGCGCGTGCAGATGCGCCTTGAGTTGCAGCATCTGCATCGCCGCCTGAAAACCACCTCCCTGTATGTTACCCACGATCAGGTGGAAGCCATGACGCTGGCGCAGCGCGTGATGGTGATGAACAAAGGTATCGCCGAGCAGATCGGCACGCCGGTAGAGGTGTATGAAAAACCCGCCAGCCGCTTTGTCGCCAGCTTTATCGGCAGCCCGGCGATGAACCTGCTGGAAGGGCGTATCAGCAACGCGGGCACGCATTTTGAGCTGGAGAGCGGCATGGCGCTGCCGGTGAACTGGTTTTATCGCGGCTACGCCGGGCGTAAAATGACGCTCGGTATCCGCCCGGAACATATTGCGCTAAGCTCGCAGGCGGAAGGCGGCGTGCCGCTGGTGATGGACACGCTGGAGATGCTGGGCGCGGACAACCTGGCGCACGGACGCTGGGGCGATCAAAAGCTGGTGGTGCGTCTGGCGCATCAGGAACGCCCAAAGGCGGGCAGCACGCTGTGGCTGCATCTGCCGGAAAATCATCTGCACTTATTTGATGGTGAAACAGGACAACGCGTATGAGTAACTGGCCATATCCTCACATCGTCGCCCACCGTGGCGGCGGGAAACGGGCACCGGAAAACACCCTGGCGGCCATTGATAAGGGTGCGTTTTACGGTCATTCAATGATCGAATTCGACGCCAAGCTGTCGAAAGATGGCGAAATTTTCCTGCTGCATGACGATAACCTCGAGCGCACCAGCAACGGCTGGGGCGTGGCGGGCGACTTGCCGTGGCGCGATCTGCTGAACGTGGACGCCGGAAGCTGGTTTAGCAGCGAATTCAAAGGCGAGCCGTTGCCGCTGCTGGCGGAAGTGGCCGATCGCTGTCGCCAGCACGGGATGATGGCCAATATCGAAATTAAACCGACGACCGGCACCGGGCCGCTCACCGGAAAAGTGATTGCCCTCGCCGCGCGTGAACTGTGGGAAGGAATGACCGCTCCGCTGCTGTCGTCGTTTGAAATTGACGCGCTGGAAGCCGCACAAGGCGCCGCACCGGAACTGCCTCGGGGATTGTTGCTGGACGAATGGCGTGACGACTGGCGCGAGCTGACCACTCGCTTAGGGTGTGTGTCGATCCATCTCAATCATCGCCTGCTGGATGAGGCGCGCGTGAGGATGCTAAAAGACGCCGGGCTGCACATCCTGGTTTATACGGTCAACAAACCCCAGCGAGCGGCAGAGCTGCTGCGCTGGGGCGTGGACTGCATCTGTACCGATGCGATTGACGTGATTGGCCCGAACTTTAATTCTGCGGATTATTAAGCATATCGCCATTCGAACGCGGCGGCAGCATATGCTGCTGACCGCTGCTCGGGCTTGTTCCCCCGCTTAACATGCCGCCGCTGGTATTCGGCAGCGGCTGCTCTCGCACCTGGCCCTGCTGAATCATCTGCGTATTGTTGTTCATCTGCGTTTGCAGGTGCTGCTGCTGTATCTGCGTCTGGGTATGCAGCTGTTGATTGAGCATCCCTTTTTGCTGCTGCTGTTGGCCCATCATCTGGGTCTGCATCCGCTGCTGGCTGGGGATTTCATAGCCCGGCTGATTCGGGTTATTCAGGGTATTCAGTGGCTGTGCGAGCACGGCGAACGGGAGCAGTGCCGTTAAGATCAGTAGTCGTTTCATTCTCATTTCCTCCTTCTGAGGCCTCTCTTAAGTTTACCCCGAATCTGCCACAACGATGATTTTTTAGGAGTTGTGAACCAGGCTTAAACGGGAATCTGGATCCCTCACCTGGAGAACAACAATGATAAAACCAACGTTTTTGCGCTGGGTAGCGATCGCTGCGCTGATGGCCGGCGGGACATTTACCGTGGCGGCGAACCCGCCAGCCGCACCGCCAGTCTCCTACGGCGTGGAAGAGGATGTCTTCCATCCCGTCAGGGCGAAGCAGGGGATGGTGGCGTCCGTGGACGCGATGGCCACCCAGGTCGGCGTGGATATTCTCAAGCAGGGCGGTAATGCAGTTGATGCGGCGGTGGCCGTGGGTTATGCCCTGGCGGTGACCCACCCGCAGGCGGGGAATCTTGGCGGCGGGGGCTTTATGCTGCTGCGCACCAAAGACGGCAATACCACGGCCATCGACTTCCGCGAAATGGCGCCAAATCAGGCATCGCGCGATATGTTCCTCGACGATCAGGGGAATCCGGACAGTAAAAAATCCCTCACATCCCATCTGGCAAGCGGCACGCCGGGCACCGTCGCCGGGTTCTCTCTGGCGCTGGAAAAATACGGGACCTTACCGCTGAACAAAGTGGTGCAGCCAGCCATCAAGCTGGCGCGCGACGGGTTTGTGGTCAATGACGCGCTGGCGGACGATCTCAAAACCTACGGCAGCGAAGTGATTCCGAACCATGAGAACAGTAAAGCGATCTTCTGGAAGGACGGCGAGCCGCTGAAAAAGGGCGACAAGCTGGTGCAGACAAATCTTGCGAAAAGCCTGGAGCTGATTGCGGAAAACGGCCCGGATGCCTTCTACAAAGGGGCGATTGCCGATCAGATTGCCGACGAGATGCAAAAGAACGGCGGGCTGATTACCAAAGCAGATTTGGCGGAGTACAAAGCCGTTGAGCGCACACCGATAAGCGGTGAGTATCGCGGGTATCAGGTGTTCTCAATGCCGCCACCATCCTCCGGCGGGATCCACATCGTGCAGATCCTCAATATTCTTGAAAACTTCGATATGCACAAATTTGGCTTCGGTAGCGCCGATGCGATGCAGGTGATGGCGGAGGCAGAAAAATTTGCCTATGCCGACCGCTCGGAGTATCTCGGCGATCCGGATTTTGTCAAAGTGCCCTGGCAGGCGCTGACCAACAAAGCCTATGCAAAATCGCTGGCGGATCAGATTGATATCAACAAAGCGAAACCGTCCAGCCAGATCCGCCCCGGCAAACTGGCGCCGTACGAGAGCAATCAGACCACCCATTTCTCGGTGGTGGATAAGGACGGCAACGCGGTGGCGGTGACGTACACGCTGAACACGGTGTTTGGCACCGGGATTGTGGCGGGTAACAGCGGCATTCTGCTGAACAACGAAATGGACGACTTCTCCGCCAAACCGGGCGTGCCGAACGTTTACGGGCTGGTGGGTGGCGATGCCAACGCCGTTGGGCCGAAGAAACGCCCGCTGTCCTCCATGTCTCCGACCATCGTGGTGAAAGACGGCAAAACCTGGTTGGTGACGGGTAGCCCAGGCGGAAGCCGAATTATTACCACCGTGCTGCAAATGGTGGTGAACAGTATCGATTTCGGAATGAACGTGGCCGAAGCGACCAACGCGCCGCGCTTCCACCATCAGTGGCTGCCGGACGAACTGCGCGTGGAAAAAGGCTTTAGCCCGGACACTATCAAGCTGCTGGAACAGCGCGGGCAGAAAGTGGTGGTGAAAGAGGCGATGGGGAGCACGCAGAGCATTGTGGTGGCGCCCGACGGTTCCCTTTCCGGGGCATCCGATCCACGGTCGGTGGATGATTTGACGGCAGGGTACTGATACGTTGTCGCCCGGCAGCGCAGCGCTACCGGGCAATTTTTCACTTCATCCGCGCCATATAATAGGCATCCACAAACTCGCCGTTACGCAGGGCGAATCTCTTTCCGGTGCCTTCGATTTCAAAGCCAAACTTCTTGTACAGCGCCAGTGCAGGAGGATTATCGGCAAAAACCGTGAGTTCGATACGCTCGATGCGCATCCAGTTGTCGCACAGGTTGATCATCTCACGCATGAGCGCACTTCCAACGCCTCGCCCCTGAGCATGCGCCGCAACGCTGATACCAAAGGTTGCCACATGGCTGCGTCGCGGGCTGGCTTCGACCTGCAGCGCCAGATCACCGACAATAATCTCATCCATGCAGGCGACCAGACGTTTTTGGCCAGCTTTAGGATTAAGGCGTTCCTGCCACATCTCAAGGGAAGGATGAGGGAGTTGTAGCGTGTCGTGATACACCTCTGGATGCATATAATTTTGGCGCAGGGCTTCGGCATCTTTCGGTTCAGCGTGGCGTATCACTATCTCACTCATTCTTTTGTCCTCGGTGGGTTGATATCCCTTTCAACATCATTGACTTTGAAATTCGAGTCAACTCCCTTTTTTTTGCAAAAAGTATTGGACAAGTGCGAATGAGAATGATTATTATTGTCTCGCGTTCAGGAAGACCTTTACGGAAACCTGAAAGCACGACATTGCTCACATTGCTTCCAGTATTACTTTAGCCAGCCTCGCGCTGGCTTTTTTTTATCCTGTTTCAGCCAGGCAGACCTGCCCGTTCCCCTCGGGAAGTGTTCTCCATCCCACATACGTGAAGCTCACAGCGGCGGATGCGCGCGCATTTAACTTGCGCTATGGTTGTCCCAACAACCTTAACAAGGACTGAGCCATGACATTACATTGCGCATTTATTGGATTTGGTAAAAGCACCACTCGCTATCACCTTCCGTATGTTCTCAACCGTAAAGACAGCTGGCACGTGGCGCATATCTTCCGCCGTCACGCGAAACCTGAAGAGCAGTCCCCACAGTATTCCCATATTCATTTCACCAGCGATCTGGATGAGGTGTTAAGCGATCCGCAGGTCAAACTGGTGATCGTCTGTACCCATGCCGACAGCCACTTTGACTACGCGAAACGCGCGCTGGAAGCGGGCAAAAACGTGCTGGTGGAAAAACCCTTCACCCCGACGCTTGCGGAGGCCAAAGAGCTCTTCGCGCTGGCAAAAAGCAAAGGGCTGACCGTCACGCCGTACCAAAACCGTCGCTTTGATACCTGCTTCCTGATGGCGAAACAGGCCATCGAGAGTGGCAAGCTGGGCGATATCGTTGAAATCGAAAGCCATTTCGACCTCTATCGTCCGGTGGCGGAAACCAAACCCGGCCTGCCGCAGGACGGCGCGTTTTATGGTCTGGGCGTGCATACCATGGACCAGGTAATCTCTCTGTTAGGCCGCCCGGATCACGTGACCTACGATATCCGCAGCCTGCGCAACAAAGCCAATCCGGACGATACCTTTGAAGCACAGCTGTTTTACGGCGATTTAAAGGCGATCGTCAAAACCAGCCATCTGGTGAAAACGGACTACCCGAAATTTATCGTGCACGGCACCCGCGGCTCGTTTATTAAATACGGTATCGACCAGCAGGAGACCAGTCTGAAGGCCAATATCATGCCGGGCGAGCCAGGATTTGCGGCGGATGAATCGGTCGGCGTGCTGGAGTATGTCAATGACGAAGGCGTGACGGTAAAAGAACAGCTCACCCCGGAAACCGGCGATTATGGCCGCGTCTACGATGCGCTGTATGACACCCTCACCAAAGGCGCGCCGAATTACGTCAAGGAATCTGAAGTTCTCACTAATCTGGAGATCCTCGAACGCGGGTTCGAACAGGCTTCTCCTGCCACGATTACCCTCGCGAAGTAAGCTCTGTCGACTCCTCTATGCTTGTTCATAATTTTTGAACAGAGGAGTCAATTTTCACCCTCTATGATCCCAGGCCAATTGCGTCCACACTTACTTCATCGAAACGAACTGGGGTGAAAAACAATGATCTTTTTACGTAAAGCAGGCGATCGTGGTCACGCAAATCATGGCTGGCTGGACTCATGGCATACCTTCTCGTTCGCGGACTATTACGACCCGAACTTCATGGGCTTCTCGGCACTGCGCGTGATTAACGATGACGTGATTGACGCGGGCCAGGGCTTCGGTACCCATCCGCACAAAGACATGGAAATCCTGACCTATGTGCTGGAAGGCGCTGTAGCGCACAAAGACAGCATGGGTAACGAAGAGCAGGTTCCGGCCGGTGAGTTCCAGATTATGAGTGCCGGTACCGGGGTTCGTCACTCGGAGTACAACCCGAGCAACACGGAAAAACTGCACCTGTACCAAATCTGGATCATTCCAGAAGAAACCGGCATCACGCCGCGCTACGAGCAGCGCCGCTTCGATGCCCTGCAGGGCAAACAGCTGGTGCTTTCCCCGGATGCGCGTGATGGCTCCCTGAAAGTGCATCAGGATATGGAACTGTACCGTTGGGCGCTGGCGAAAGACGAACAGTCTGTGCATCAGATTGCCGCAAACCGCCGCGTGTGGATCCAGGTGGTCAAAGGTGACGTGACAATCAACGGCACCAAAGCCACCACCGCTGACGGTCTGGCGGTTTGGGATGAGCAGGCGCTGTCCGTTCATGCTGACAGCGCGAGCGAAATTCTGCTCTTCGATCTGCCGCCCGTGTGATTAATCGTAAATAAAAGGCCAACCTTCCCTATTTGACAGGGGAAGGTTGGCCTTTGTCCGTGATAAACTGAGAGAATGTCTCATTACAGGTTTCTCTCAGGACGATGAAAAAGAAACGACCCGTACTTCAGGATGTGGCCGATCGCGTCGGTGTGACTAAAATGACGGTCAGCCGCTTTTTGCGTAACCCGGAACAGGTTTCCCTGGCGTTGCGTGGCAAGATTGCCGCTGCTCTCGATGAACTGGGTTATATCCCCAACCGCGCGCCCGATATTCTCTCCAATGCCACCAGCCGTGCGGTCGGTGTTCTGCTTCCTTCCTTAACCAACCAGGTCTTCGCCGAAGTGCTGCGCGGAATCGAAAGCGTTACTGACGCCTACGGTTATCAAACCATGCTCGCGCACTATGGGTACAAACCGGAACTGGAAGAGGAACGTCTTGAATCGATGCTTTCCTGGAACATCGACGGTCTGATCTTAACGGAACGTACTCACACACCGCGTACGCTCAAGATGATTGAAGTCGCCGGCATTCCGGTGGTGGAGCTGATGGACAGTCAGTCGCCTTGTCTGGATATTGCCGTCGGGTTCGATAACTTCGAAGCCGCGCGTCAGATGACCGCCGCCATTCTCGCCCGCGGTCACCGCCACGTGGCCTATCTGGGCGCACGTCTCGACGAACGTACTATCATCAAACAGAAGGGATACGAGCAGGCGATGCTCGACGCAAACTTAACGCCGTACAGCGTGATGGTGGAGCAATCCTCTTCCTATTCGTCCGGTATTGAGCTGATGCGCCAGGCCCGCCGTGAGTATCCGCAGCTTGATGGTATATTCTGTACCAACGATGACCTTGCGGTCGGCGCAGCCTTTGAATGTCAGCGTCTTGGCCTGAAAATCCCTGACGATATGGCGATTGCCGGTTTCCACGGCCACGATATCGGACAGGTGATGGAGCCACGTCTGGCGAGCGTTCTGACGCCGCGCGAACGCATGGGCCGCATCGGTGCGGAACGCCTGCTGGCGCGCATTCGTGGTGAAGTGGTCACGCCTAAAATGTTAGATTTAGGTTTCACCTTGTCACCGGGTGGATCAATTTAGTCTGACAAATTTGAAGTAGCTCACACTTATTCACTTCTCGCACGAATGGATATTGCTTCTCCATAGCCCCGGCAGGACAATGTTACCGATAACTGTTACCCGTAACAATTGACTGAGGGGCACCCTTTGAGCACGACAAATCTCGATCACCACGTTTACGTCCTGATGGGCGTTTCCGGTAGCGGTAAATCTGCCGTCGCCAGCGAAGTGGCGCATCAACTTCAGGCAGCGTTTCTTGATGGCGACTTCCTCCACCCGCGCAGCAACATCACTAAAATGGCCGCTGGCGAACCGCTGAACGACGACGATCGTAAGCCCTGGTTGCAGGCGCTGAACGATGCCGCGTTTGCGATGCAGCGCACCAACAAAGTGTCGCTGATTGTCTGCTCCGCGCTGAAAAAGACCTATCGCGATCTGCTGCGTGACGGTAACCCAAACCTCTCCTTTATCTATCTGAAAGGCGATTTCGACGTGATCGAAAGCCGTCTGAAAGCCCGTAAAGGCCACTTCTTCAAAACTCAGATGCTGGTCACGCAGTTTGAAGCGCTGCAGGAACCGGGTGCAGACGAAAGCGATGTTCTGATCGTCGATATCGATCAGCCGCTGGACGGTGTTGTTGCCAGCACCATTGAGGTCATTAAAAAAAGGCAGTAAGTTTTGAGTACATTAACGCTAGTTTTGACAGCCGTCGGCTCCGTTTTGCTGCTGCTGTTTTTAGTGATGAAGGCGCGTATGCATGCCTTCGTTGCTTTGATGGTGGTTTCTATTGGTGCAGGTCTCTTTTCCGGTATGCCGCTCGATAAAATCGCAGCGACAATGGAAAAAGGGATGGGAGGCACGCTGGGCTTCCTGGCGATTGTGGTCGCGCTCGGCGCGATGTTTGGCAAGATTTTGCATGAGACGGGCGCAGTCGATCAGATTGCCGTCAAGATGCTCAAATCCTTCGGCCACAGCCGCGCGCACTACGCGATTGGTCTGGCCGGTCTGATTTGCGCGCTGCCGCTGTTCTTTGAAGTGGCCGTGGTGCTGCTGATTAGCGTCGCGTTCTCCATGGCGCGTCACACGGGCACCAACCTTGTTAAGCTGGTCATTCCGCTGTTTGCGGGCGTGGCGGCGGCCGCAGCGTTCCTGCTGCCTGGGCCTGCGCCGATGCTGCTGGCGTCTCAGATGCACGCCGATTTTGGCTGGATGATTCTGATTGGTCTGTGCGCCGCGATCCCGGGGATGATTATTGCCGGGCCGCTGTGGGGCAACTTTATCAGCCGCTACGTTGAGCTGCACATTCCTGATGACATCACCGAGCCGCACCTTGGCGAAGGCAAAATGCCGTCCTTCGGCTTCAGCCTGTCGCTGATTCTGCTGCCGCTGGTGCTGGTTGGCCTCAAAACCATCGCCGCGCGCTTTGTGCCGGTCGGTTCCAGTGCTTACGAATGGTTCGAGTTTATCGGTCATCCGTTCACCGCGATTCTGGTGGCGTGTCTGGTGGCGATTTACGGCCTGGCGATGCGTCAGGGGATGCCGAAAGACCGCGTGATGGAGATCTGCGGCGCGGCGCTGCAACCGGCGGGGATTATTCTGCTGGTGATTGGCGCAGGCGGTGTGTTCAAGCAGGTGCTGGTTGATTCCGGCGTGGGCCCGGCCCTGGGCGAAGCGCTGACCGGGATGGGCTTACCGATTGCCGTGACCTGTTTCGTGCTGGCAGCCGCGGTGCGTATTATTCAGGGTTCTGCCACGGTAGCCTGTCTGACTGCGGTCGGCCTGGTGATGCCGGTGATTGAACAGCTGAACTACTCCGGTGCGCAAATGGCGGCCCTGTCTATCTGTATCGCAGGCGGCTCTATCGTGGTCTCCCACGTAAACGACGCAGGCTTCTGGCTGTTCGGTAAATTTACCGGCGCGACCGAAGCGCAAACCCTGAAAACCTGGACGCTGATGGAAACCATCCTCGGCACGACAGGCGCGATTGTTGGGATGATTGCGTTTTCGCTGCTGAGTTAAGTGCGATGTTTGTCGGGAAGGCGGCTACGCCTTACCCGACCGATAAAACGGTGATATGAAGGCCGGGTAAGCGCAAGCACTACCCGGCTTTTTTACAGCGGCTCGACACCTTCTTCAGTCCGTAAGATCAACGGAACAACGCCTTTACCCGATATACTCCTCAACCTCACCCCTTCATCCACGCCCGAATTCCATCCAGGAACATCTGCGTCGCCATCATCACCAGAATCAACCCCATCAGGCGTTCCAGCGCGTTCACCCCTTTTTCGCCCAGCAGGCGCAGGAACAGCGACGACTGCAGCAGGATGATGAAGGTCCCGCCCCAGGCGATCAGCAGAGCAATCACCAGATGGCTCATCTGATTCGGATACTGATGGGAGAGCAGCATCAGCGTTGCCAGAATGGTCGGCCCGGCGACCAGCGGGATCGCCAGCGGTACGATAAACGGCTCTTCACCCGCAGGCAGGCCGCTGCTGCTGCCTTCGGCGCTCGGGAAAATCATTTTAATGGCGATCAGGAACAGAATAATGCCGCCAGAGATCGAAACCGTCTCAGCGCGTAAATTCAGGAACGCGAGGATCTTTTCACCCGCGAACAGGAAGATAAACATCACCAGCAGCGCGATGAGCAGCTCGCGGATCATGATCGCCCGGCGGCGCTTTGGCTCGGTGTGTTTCAGCACCGACATAAAGATGGGCAGGTTCCCAAGCGGATCCATAATCAGGATCAAAAGCACCGCTGCGGAAATGATTTCAGTCATTGTATTTATCCCTGATAAACCCTGTGGTTTCTATTGTAATTAGTGGTATTACTGATCGCAGCGCAATCATTGATTAATTTCACTTGCGACTTTGGCAGCATTTTGTAATGTGAAGGCTATGCCCGTTGGATACGGGTTGACACACACAGCACACACCTCTGCAGGAACATACGCTATGAAAAACGTTGGTTTTATCGGCTGGCGCGGTATGGTCGGCTCTGTCCTCATGCAACGCATGATCGAAGAGCGCGATTTTGACGCCATCCGCCCGGTCTTCTTCTCCACTTCCCAGTTCGGGCAAGCAGCGCCCGCGTTCGGCGGTGCCTCTACGGGCACGCTTCAGGACGCCTTTAATCTGGAAGCGCTGAAGGCACTTGATATTATAGTGACCTGCCAGGGCGGCGATTATACCAACGAAATCTATCCAAAGCTTCGTGAAAGCGGCTGGCAGGGTTACTGGATTGACGCCGCGTCTTCTCTGCGTATGAAAGACGACGCGATCATTATTCTCGACCCGGTGAACCAGGGCGTGATCACCGACGGCCTGAACAACGGCGTGAAAACCTTTGTCGGCGGTAACTGTACCGTCAGCCTGATGCTGATGTCCCTGGGCGGTCTGTTCGCGCAGGATCTGGTTGAGTGGGTCTCCGTTGCCACCTATCAGGCCGCATCCGGCGGCGGCGCGCGTCATATGCGCGAACTGCTGGCACAGATGGGGCAACTGCACAGTCACGTCGCTGACGAGCTGGCGAACCCGGCCTCGGCGATTCTGGATATCGAACGCAAAGTCACCCAGCTTTCCCGCTCCGGCGAACTGCCGGTCGACAACTTCGGCGTTCCGCTGGCAGGCAGCCTGATCCCGTGGATCGACAAACAGCTCGATAACGGCCAGAGCCGCGAAGAGTGGAAAGGTCAGGCTGAGACCAACAAAATCCTCAGCACCTCTTCCGTGATCCCGGTTGACGGTCTGTGCGTGCGCGTTGGCGCGCTGCGCTGCCACAGCCAGGCCTTCACCCTTAAACTGAAAAAAGATGTGTCTATTCCGACCGTGGAAGAGCTGCTGGCTGCGCACAACCCGTGGGCGAAAGTGGTGCCAAACGATCGCGATATCACCATGCGTGAACTGACCCCAGCCGCCGTTACCGGCACGCTGACCACGCCGGTCGGTCGTCTGCGTAAGCTGAACATGGGGCCGGAGTATCTCTCGGCCTTCACCGTCGGAGACCAGCTCCTGTGGGGCGCCGCCGAGCCGCTTCGCCGCATGTTGCGACAACTGGCCTAATAATTTGCTAATACCGGGGGTGATATTCACCCCCTTTTTTTTGCGCGTAACACGGAGTCATGCGCAGAGCGTCAATTTTTATCAGGAGTCATTTCGTCGTTGGCTATGCTTTAAGGAAGAGTCATTTCTTACCTGAGGGTGGGATGGCGCAGAGAGGATGAACAATATCTGCGTCGTTCAGGTCACATTAAAAGTCGCACCGGAGCGCTTAAATAGGGCGACATTAGAAAAAACAGGATGAATACCATGTCCGATCGTATTGATAGAGACGTGATAAATGCGCTAATTGCGGGTCATTTCGCTGACCCATTTTCTGTGCTGGGTATGCACAGGACGGAGGATGGACTGGAGGTCCGCGCACTGTTGCCCGACGCCACCGAAGTGTGGGTCATTGAACCTAAAACTGGCCGCAAGGTAGGCAAGCTGGAGTGCCTTGATTCGCGCGGTTTCTTCTCAGGCGCGATCCCGCGTCGCAAAAACCTGTTCCGTTATCAGCTCGCCGTGCTCTGGCATGGTCATGAAAACCTGATTGACGATCCCTACAGTTTTGGCCCGCTGTTACAAGAGATGGACGCCTGGCTGCTCTCCGAAGGCACGCACCTTCGCCCGTACGAAACGCTGGGCGCGCATGCCGATACGATGGATGGCATCACCGGCACCCGTTTTTCCGTCTGGGCACCGAATGCGCAGCGCGTGTCGGTGGTCGGGCAGTTCAACTACTGGGACGGTCGCCGCCACCCGATGCGCCTGCGGCGTGAATCGGGGATCTGGGAGCTGTTTATCCCCGGCGCGCACAACGGCCAGCTCTACAAATTCGAAATGATCGATGCCCACGGTCAGCTGCGGGTCAAAGCCGATCCTTACGCCTTCGAAGCGCAAATGCGCCCGGACACCGCGTCGCTGATTTGCGGTCTGCCGGAGAAAATCGTACAGACCGAAGAGCGCAAACAGGCTAACCGCTTCGATGCGCCAATCTCTATTTATGAAGTCCACCTCGGCTCGTGGCGTCGCCACACGGACAACAATTTCTGGCTGAGCTATCGCGAACTGGCGGACCAGCTGGTGCCCTACGCCAAATGGATGGGCTTTACCCATCTGGAGCTGCTGCCGATTAACGAGCACCCGTTCGACGGCAGCTGGGGCTATCAGCCGACCGGCCTTTACGCACCGACGCGCCGCTTCGGCACCCGCGATGACTTCCGCTATTTCATCAACGCCGCCCATGCTGCCGGACTCAGCGTGATCCTCGACTGGGTGCCAGGCCATTTCCCGACGGATGATTTTGGTCTCTCTCAGTTTGATGGCACCAATCTTTACGAGCACAGCGATCCGCGCGAAGGCTTCCATCAGGACTGGAACACCCTGATTTACAACTATGGTCGTCGCGAAGTGGCGAACTATCTGGTGGGCAACGCCCTGTACTGGATTGAACGTTTTGGTATCGACGCTCTGCGCGTGGACGCCGTGGCGTCGATGATCTATCGCGACTACAGCCGCAAAGAGGGCGAGTGGATCCCGAACGAATACGGGGGCCGCGAAAACCTCGAAGCCATTGAATTCCTGCGCAGCACTAACCGCATTCTCGGCGAGCAGGTCGAAGGCGCGGTGACGATGGCCGAAGAGTCGACCGACTTCCCCGGCGTATCGCGTCCGCCAGCCATGGGCGGGCTGGGTTTCTGGTACAAGTGGAACCTGGGCTGGATGCACGACACCCTCGACTATTTCAAACTCGATCCGGTCTATCGTCAGTATCACCACGACAAACTGACCTTCGGGATGCTCTACAACAACACCGAAAACTTTGTTCTGCCGCTCTCTCACGATGAAGTGGTGCACGGCAAAAAATCGATTCTCGACCGCATGCCGGGCGATGCGTGGCAGCGCTTTGCCAACCTGCGTGCCTACTATGGCTGGTTGTTTGCCTTCCCGGGCAAAAAGCTGCTGTTTATGGGCAACGAATTCGCTCAGGGCCGCGAGTGGAACCATGATGCGAGCCTCGACTGGCATCTGCTGGAAGGCGGCGACAACTGGCATCACGGCGTTCAGCGCCTGGTGCGCGACCTCAACCTGACCTATCGCCATCACAAAGCCCTGCACGAGCTGGACTTTGACTCCTACGGCTTTGAGTGGCTGGTGGTGGATGACCACGAGCGCTCGGTGTTTATCTTCGTGCGCCGCGATCGGGAAGGGAATGAAATCATCGTCGCCAGCAACTTTACGCCGGTGCCGCGCCAGAACTATCGCTTCGGCATCAATCAGCCGGGCAGATGGCGTGAAATTCTCAACACCGACTCCAGCCACTACCACGGCAGTAACGCCGGTAACGGCGGCAGCGTTCATAGCGATGAGTGGGAAAGCCACGGGCGTCCAAACTCTCTGAGCCTCACGCTGCCACCGCTGTCGACAATCTGGCTGGTTCGGGAGGGCGAATGACGCAACTCACGGCAGGCAAACCCGCTCCGCTTGGGGCAACGTTTGACGGCAAAGGGGTGAATTTCACCCTCTTTACCGCCCACGCAGAACGGGTGGAACTCTGTGTGTTTGACGGTGAGGGTAATGAGTACCGCTACGATCTGCCGGAACGCAGCGGGGACATCTGGCATGGCTATCTGGCCGACGGACGGCCCGGACTGCACTACGGTTTTCGTGTGCACGGCCCGTGGGAGCCGGGGCAGGGGCTACGATTTAATCCGGCCAAATTACTCGTCGACCCTTGCGCCCTGCGCGTCGAGGGAGAGGTCACCGATAACCCGCTCTATTTTGATGGCGACCACGAACCCGAGCCTCGCGACAGCGCGGCGATTGCGCCAAAAAGCGTGGTGGTGAGCGATGCTTACGACTGGGAAGATGACGCCCCGCCCGCGACGCCGTGGGGCAGTACGGTTATCTACGAAGCCCACGTCAAAGGGCTGACGTATCTGCATCCGGCGATCCCGCAGGAGATCCGCGGCACCTACAAGGCGCTCGCTCATCCGGTGATGATTGCCTATCTCAAACACCTGGGCGTCACCGCGCTGGAGCTGCTCCCGGTGGCCCACTTTGCCTCCGAGCCGCGCCTGCTGCGCCTGGGGCTGACCAACTACTGGGGCTACAACCCGCTGGCGATGTTTGCTCTCGATCCGCGCTACGCCTCACATCCGGAACGCGCCAGAGATGAGTTTCGCGATGCGGTAAAAGCGCTGCATCAGGCCGGTATCGAAGTGATTCTGGATGTGGTGTTGAACCACAGCGCGGAGCTGGATCTCGACGGACCGACGCTCTCAATGCGCGGAATCGATAACCGTAGCTATTATTGGATTAGGGAGGATGGTGATTATCACAACTGGACCGGTTGCGGTAACACGCTCAACCTCAGTCATCCGGCGGTGGCAGACTTTGCTTATCACTGCCTGAAATCCTGGGTCGAGACCTTCCATATCGACGGTTTCCGCTTCGATCTGGCGTCTGTGATGGGCCGAACGCCTGCGTTCAGCCAGCAGGCTCCCTTGTTTGAAGCCATTAAAAACTGTCCGGTGCTGTCGCGCGTCAAACTGATTGCTGAGCCGTGGGATATCGGTGACGGCGGTTATCAGGTGGGGAACTTCCCGCCGCTGTTTGCCGAGTGGAACGATCGTTTCCGCGATGCCACGCGCCGTTTTTGGCTGGAAAAAAATCTCTCTCTTGGCGACTTCGCCGGGCGGTTTGCGGCGTCCAGTGATGTGTTCAGGAAGAGTGGCAGAGCACCGTCGGCCAGCGTCAATCTGGTGACGGCGCACGACGGCTTTACCCTTCGCGACTGTGTTTGTTTCAATCAGAAACACAATGAGGCAAACGGCGAAGAAAACCGCGATGGGACTAACAATAACCATAGCTTTAATCATGGTATAGAAGGGTTAGGCGGCAGTCAGGATGTTATCGAGCGGCGTCGCGCCAGCGTGCATGCGCTGCTGACTTCGCTGTTGCTCTCGCAAGGGACGCCAATGCTGCTGGCGGGTGATGAGTTTGGTCATAGCCAGCACGGCAATAACAATGCTTATTGCCAGGATAACGCGCTGACCTGGCTCGACTGGGAACAGGCAAACACGGGGTTAACGCACTTTGCAGCGGCCTTGATCCATCTTCGGCAACAGATCCCGGCACTCACGGCGGATCGCTGGTGGGAAGAGGGAGACGGCAACGTCAGCTGGCTGAATAAAGAGGCGCAACCGCTGAGTGCGCACGAGTGGCAGTACGGTATTCCCTGCCTGCAAATCCTGCTTTCGGATAACTGGCTAATCACGTTAAACGCGACGAACGATGTCGCAGAGATTGTTTTACCTCACGGGGAATGGCGCGCCATTTCCCCCTTTGCCGGAGTGGATAATCCGGTGGTAATGGCTGTCTGGCACGGGCCTGCACACGGAGTGTGCGTATTCCAAAGATGATAAAAAAGGAGTTAGTCATGGTGAGATTAGAGAAGAACGATCCCTTGATGTTGGCGCGCCAGTTACCCTTAAAAACGGTCGCGCTGATACTTGCTGGTGGACGTGGTACCCGTCTGAAAGATTTGACAATCAAGCGTGCTAAGCCTGCCGTTCACTTTGGTGGTAAGTTCCGTATTATCGATTTTGCATTATCCAACTGCCTGAACTCCGGTATTCGCCGTATCGGCGTGATTACTCAGTATCAGTCGCACACCCTGGTGCAGCACATCCAGCGCGGCTGGTCATTTTTCAGCGAAGAGATGAACGAGTTTGTCGATCTGCTTCCGGCGCAGCAGCGCGTACACGGTGAAAACTGGTATCGCGGCACGGCTGATGCGGTGACGCAAAACCTCGACATCATTCGCCGCTACGGCGCGGAATACATCGTGATCCTCGCGGGCGACCATATCTATAAGCAAGACTACTCGCACATGCTCATCGACCACGTCGAAAAAGGGGCGCGTTGCACCGTGGCGTGTCTGCCGGTGCCCGTTGCTGAAGCGACGGCGTTCGGCGTCATGGACGTGGACGAGAATGACAAGATTATCGATTTCGTCGAGAAACCGGCCAACCCGCCGACCATGCCGACGGACGCCACCAAATCCCTCGCCAGTATGGGCATCTATATCTTTGATGCCGATTACCTTTATGAACTGCTGGAAGAGGACGACAAGGACGAGAATTCGAGCCACGACTTCGGCAAAGATATCATCCCGAAAATCACCAAAGCTGGCATGGCTTATGCACATCCCTTCCCGCTGTCCTGCGTGCAGTCTGACCCGGATGCCGAGCCGTACTGGCGCGACGTGGGTACGCTTGAAGCGTACTGGAAGGCGAACCTCGATTTAGCCTCCGTCACCCCGGAACTGGATATGTACGACCAGAACTGGCCGATTCGCACGCACATGGAATCGCTGCCGCCGGCCAAATTTGTGCAGGATCGTTCCGGTAGCCACGGCATGACGCTGAACTCGCTGGTGTCGGGCGGGTGCATTATTTCTGGCTCAGTGGTGGTGCAGTCGGTGCTCTTCCCGCGCGTGCGGGTGAACTCCTTCTGCAATATCGATTCGTCGGTACTGCTACCGGATGTGTGGGTGGGGCGCTCGTGTCGTTTGCGTCGCTGTGTTATCGACCGTGCCTGTGTGATCCCGGAAGGGATGGTGATTGGAGAGAATGCGGAGGAAGACGCTCGCCGCTTCTACCGCTCAGAAGAAGGCATCGTGCTGGTCACGCGCGAAATGCTGCGCAAACTGCAGGTCAAACAGGAGCGATAATGCAGGTTTTACATGTATGTTCTGAGATGTTCCCGCTGCTGAAAACGGGCGGGCTGGCGGATGTACTGGGCGCACTCCCGGCGGCGCAAATTGCGGAAGGTATCGACACCCGCGTGCTGCTGCCGGCTTTTCCTGATCTCCGCCGTGGCATTCCCGACGCGCAGGTGGTGAGCCGTCGCGACACGTTCGCCGGGCGCATCACCCTGCTGTTTGGCCATTACAATGGCGTCGGCATTTATCTGATTGATGCGCCGCATTTGTACGATCGTCCAGGGAGCCCGTACCACGATACGAACTTATTCGCCTATACGGACAACGTGCTGCGTTTTGCGTTGCTCGGGTGGGTGGGCGCTGAAATGGCGGTCGGACTCGATCCCTTCTGGCGCCCGGAGATCGTCCACGCGCACGACTGGCACGCAGGGCTGGCTCCCGCCTATCTGGCGGCGCGCGGCCACCCGGCAAAGTCGGTCTTTACGGTGCACAACCTGGCGTATCAGGGCATGTACTACGCCCATCATATGAATGACATCGATCTGCCATGGTCGTTCTATAACATGCACGGGCTGGAGTTTAACGGTCAGATTTCGTTCCTGAAAGCGGGGCTGTACTACGCCGATCACATCACGGCGGTCAGCCCGACTTACGCACGCGAAATCACCGAGCCGGAGTTTGGCTACGGCATGGAAGGGCTGTTGCGTCAGCGTCATCGCGAAGGACGCCTGTCGGGGATCCTCAACGGCGTGGATGAAAAAATCTGGAGTCCGGAAACGGACCTTTTGCTGGCCTCGCGCTACAACCGTGATTCGGTGGAAGACAAAGCGGAAAACAAACGCCAGCTGCAGATTGCGATGGGGCTGAAGGTGAACGACAAAGTGCCGCTATTCGCCGTGGTCAGCCGCCTGACCAGCCAGAAAGGGCTGGATCTGGTGCTGGAAGCGCTGCCGGGGCTGCTGGAGCAGGGCGGTCAACTGGCGCTGCTGGGGGCAGGCGATCCGGTGTTGCAGGAAGGTTTCCTTGCCGCTGCCGCCGAACATCCGGGGCAGGTCGGCGTGCAGATTGGTTATCACGAGGCGTTCTCGCACCGCATTATGGGCGGCGCGGATGTCATCCTGGTGCCAAGCCGCTTTGAGCCGTGTGGCTTAACCCAGCTGTATGGACTCAAGTACGGCACGCTGCCGCTGGTGCGCCGCACCGGTGGGCTGGCCGATACCGTATCGGATACGTCGCTGGAGAATCTGGCGGACGGCATCGCCACCGGTTTTGCCTTTGAAGACAGCAATGCCTGGTCGCTGCTGCGGGCGATTCGGCGGGCATTTGTTCTGTGGTCGCGTCCCTCTTTGTGGCGTTTCGTGCAACGCCAGGCGATGGCGATGGACTTTAGCTGGCACGTTGCGGCGCAGTCGTACCGCGATCTTTATCAACGCTTGATGTCATAAGGCGGAGTCACTGATATGAATGCACCTTTTAGTTATGCATCCCCGACACTTAGCGTAGAGGCGTTAAAGCATTCCATCGCCTATAAGCTGATGTTTACCATCGGGAAAGATCCGGTGATCGCCAACAAGCACGAGTGGCTGAACGCCACGCTGTTTGCCGTGCGTGACCGTCTGGTCGAACGCTGGCTGCGCTCGAACCGCGCCCAGCTCTCGCAGGAAACCCGTCAGGTCTACTACCTGTCGATGGAGTTTTTGATTGGCCGCACCCTTTCCAACGCGCTGTTATCGCTCGGGATTTACGACGATGTCAAAAACGCACTGGAAGAGATGGGGTTAGATTTAGAAGAGCTGATTGATGAAGAGAACGACCCCGGTTTAGGCAACGGTGGTCTGGGCCGTCTGGCGGCGTGCTTCCTCGATTCGCTGGCGACGCTGGCCCTACCGGGGCGCGGGTACGGGATTCGCTACGATTACGGCATGTTCAAGCAGAACATCGTCGACGGGCGGCAGAAAGAGTCGCCGGATTACTGGCTGGAGTACGGCAATCCGTGGGAATTTAAACGCCACAATACGCGCTACAAAGTGCGCTTTGGTGGCCGCGTGCAGCTCGAAGGCAAAAAGAGCCGCTGGCTGGAGACCGAAGAGATCCTGGCAGTCGCTTACGATCAGATTATCCCCGGCTATGACACCGATGCCACCAATACATTGCGTCTGTGGAACGCCCAGGCCAGTAGCGAAATCAACCTCGGTAAATTCAACCAGGGCGACTACTTCGCGGCGGTGGAAGACAAAAACCACTCCGAAAACGTGTCACGCGTGCTGTATCCGGATGACTCCACCTACTCCGGGCGCGAACTGCGTCTGCGTCAGGAGTATTTCCTGGTATCGTCGACTATCCAGGACATTTTGAGCCGCCACTATCAGCTGCACAAAACCTACAACAACCTGGCCGAAAAGACCGCAGTTCACCTCAACGACACCCACCCGGTGCTGTCGATTCCCGAACTGATGCGCCTGCTGATGGATGAGCACAAGTTCAGCTGGGACGAGGCGTTCGAAGTGACCTGTCAGGTGTTCTCTTACACCAACCATACGCTGATGAGCGAAGCGCTGGAGACCTGGCCGGTCGACATGCTCGGCAAGATCCTGCCGCGCCATCTGCAGATCATCTTTGAAATTAACGACTACTTCCTGAAAACGCTCCAGGAGCAATATCCGAACGACACCGGGCTGTTGAGCCGCACGTCGATTATCGATGAGTCCAATGGCCGTCGCGTGCGTATGGCGTGGCTGGCGGTGGTGATCAGCCACAAGGTGAACGGGGTGTCCGAGCTGCACTCGAACCTGATGGTGCAGTCGCTGTTTGCTGACTTCGCGAAAATCTTCCCGATGCGCTTCTGCAACGTCACTAACGGCGTCACGCCTCGCCGTTGGCTGGCGCTGGCGAACCAACCGCTCTCAGAGGTGCTGGACGAAAACATCGGTCGCACCTGGCGTACCGATCTCAGTCAACTGAGCGAACTGGAACAGCACGCCGATTTCCCGACGGTGAACAAAGCGGTACGCGACGCCAAGCTGCTGAACAAAAAGCGCCTCGCGGTGTACATGGCTCAGCACCTGAACGTCATCGCGAATCCGAAAGCGCTGTTTGACGTGCAGATTAAACGTATTCACGAGTACAAACGTCAGCTGATGAACGTGCTGCATGTGATCACCCGCTACAACCGCATCAAAGCCGATCCGACGGCGGAGTGGGTGCCGCGTGTGAACATTTTTGCCGGTAAGGCCGCCTCGGCGTACTACATGGCGAAGCACATCATTCACCTCATCAACGACGTGGCGAAGGTGATCAACAACGATCCGCAGATTGGCGACAAACTGAAGATCGTCTTCATTCCCAACTACAGCGTGAGCCTGGCGCAGCTGATCATTCCGGCGGCGGATCTCTCCGAGCAGATTTCGCTCGCGGGGACCGAGGCGTCCGGGACCAGTAACATGAAGTTTGCACTGAACGGCGCGCTGACCATCGGCACGCTGGACGGTGCTAACGTCGAGATGCTGGAGCACGTCGGTGCGGACAATATCTTTATCTTCGGGAATACGGCGGAAGAGGTGGAGGAGCTGCGCAAGCAGGGCTACAAACCACGCGAGTATTACGAGCAGGATGAAGAGCTGCGCGAAGTGCTGACGCAGATTGCCACCGGCCTGTTTAACCCGGAAGAGCCTGGCCGCTATCGCGATCTGGTGGATTCCCTGATTAACTTCGGCGATCACTATCAGGTGCTGGCGGATTATCGCAGCTATGTGGATTGCCAGGACAAGGTGGACGAGCTGTATCGCCATCAGGAGGAGTGGGCCACCAAAGCGATGCTCAATATCGCCAACATGGGCTATTTCTCATCCGACAGGACCATCAAAGAGTATGCCGAGACCATTTGGCATATCGATCCGGTACGGTTGTAAATGCAAAACGGCAACGTAAGTTGCCGTTTTTTATGTCTTCGCCCTCACGCTGTGTGGGAGGGCGGGGCATTACGATGCCAGTGACAATTTACGCTTTCCCGCATGTTGGGCCAGCCACTGCGCCACGCGCGATTGCTGCTCCGCATCCAGCCACATCCCCTCTTTGGTACGACGCCAGATGGCATCGTCCAGACGGCGCACCCACTCGTGCTCGACCAGGTAACGCAGCTCCGCTTCATACAACTCATGACCAAAATGTTCACCGAGATCGGCGAGCGTTTTCGCTTCCCCCAGAATCCACTCGGTATTGCTACCGTAAGTGCGCGCGTAATGGCGTGCCATGGATTCGGTAATAAACGGATAACGGCGGCGCAGTTTTGCCGCAAAGTCATCGCGGTCGCTGCCGATATCACCGCCAGGCAGCGTCGCGCCTTTGGTCCACGCCGGGCCGATACCTTTGTAGTACGGCGTCAGTTTTTCCAGCGCATGTTCCGCCAGCTTACGGTAGGTCGTCAGCTTGCCGCCAAAGACCGACAGCAGCGGCGCCTGGCCGTCAACGTCATGAATATCGAGCGTATAGTCACGGGTGATCGCCTGCGGGGAATCAGATTCGTCATCGCACAGCGGACGCACGCCGGAGTAAGTCCAGACCACGTCATCGCGGCCCAGCTGTTTCTTAAAGTGGGCGTTATAGACTTTCAGCAGGTAGCCGATTTCGCTCTCGTCGATTTCAACGTTCTTCGGATCGCCTTTGTACTCCACGTCGGTGGTGCCGATGATTGAAAACTCGTCCATCCACGGGATCACAAACACGATACGCTTATCTTCGTTTTGCAGGATGTAGGCCTGCTTCTGGGTGTGTACGCGCGGAACAACGATATGGCTGCCCTTGATCAGGCGGATGCCGTACGGCGAAGGCAATTTCATGCCGTCGTCAAAGAACTGTTTCACCCACGGGCCAGTGGCGTTCACCAGGCCGCGCGCCTGCCAGCTGAATTTCTCGCCGGTATCGATATCTTCGGCTTCCACAATCCACAGCCCGTTTTCACGGCGTGCAGCGGTGGCGCGAGTGCGGGTTTTCACCTCGCCGTCTTTCTTTACGACCATCTGGGCGTTCGCCAGCACCAGACGCGCATCGTCTACCCAGCAGTCGGAATATTCGAATCCGCGCACGATTTCCGGTTTCAGAACCGATTCTGAGCCAAAACGCAAACCAGTCGATCCCGGCAGACTGGTACGTTTACCCAGATGATCGTACATAAACAGACCAATTCGGATCATCCATGCCGGACGAAGATGCGGGCGATGAGGCAGACGGAAACGCATCGGAATCGCCAGGTGAGGGGCCATTTTCAGCAGCACTTCACGCTCCGCCAGCGCTTCGCTGACCAGGCGGAACTCGTAGTGCTCAAGGTAGCGCAGGCCACCGTGGATCAGTTTGGAGCTGGCGGACGACGTCGCGCAGGCGAGATCGTTGGCTTCCAGCATCAGTACAGATAATCCGCGTCCTGCAGCATCCGCCGCAATACCGGCACCGTTAATGCCACCGCCTATCACAATCAGATCTTTGGTTTCCATATCACCCTCACGCACTTTCGTTAAAGCTCAGAAATGTTCGATATCGCTCATAATAGCAAAGGAACGCTCTTTTGGTAACATCAAAAAAACAATTTTGAGTGATAGAGATAACATAATGGCGTTTCGCCGCCGCCAGGACGTACACTACGGGGTAAAATAGTTTTCCCCTCTTCCTGCGGGAGAGCGCACCAAACCTGAAAAACGAAGAGAATCGAATGGAACAGTTTGAATGCATTAATGTAGAAGAAGCCCATCAGAAGATGCACCAGGGAAAGGCGGTGCTGGTGGATATCCGCGATCCGCAAAGTTTTGCGATGGGCCACACGCCGGGCGCGTTTCATCTGACGAACGATAGCCTGGGCGCGTTTATGCGCGATAACGATTTTGAAACGCCAGTGATGGTGATGTGCTACCACGGCAACAGCAGTAAAGGTGCCGCGCAATACCTGCTCCAGCAGGGTTATGACGCGGTATACAGCGTCGATGGCGGCTTCGACGCCTGGCATCGTCATTTTCCGGCGGAAGTAGAACACGCCTTTGGCGGCTGACGCAGTTATACTGTCCTCTTTTGTACGGAAATAAGCGACTGCCGCCCATGTTGATGATTACCTCTTTTACGAACCCGCGCGTCGCTCAGGCGTTTGTCGATTATATGGCGACGCAGGGTGTGATCCTGACGATTCAACAGCATACGCAAACCGATGTCTGGCTTGCTGATGAAAGCCAGGCGAATTTTGTTAACACCGAGCTGGCGCGCTTTCTTGAAAACCCTGCGGACCCGCGCTATCTGGCGGCCAGCTGGACCTCCGGCCATACGGACAGCGGGCTGCATTATCAGCGTTTCCCTTTCTTAGCCACCGTGCGCGAGCGCGCCGGGCCGTTTACCCTGCTGCTGATGGCGGCCTGTATTCTGGTGTTTATCATCATGAACGTGGTGGGCGATCAGCAGGTGATGATTGCCCTGGCCTGGCCGTATGACGCTTCGGTGCAGTTTGACGTCTGGCGTTACTTCAGCCATGCCCTGATGCACTTCTCGGTGCTGCATATCCTCTTTAACCTGCTGTGGTGGTGGTATCTCGGTGGTGCCGTTGAGAAGCGCCTCGGCACCGGTAAACTTGTCGTCATCACCGTGATCAGCGCCCTGCTGAGCGGCTATGTGCAGCACAAGTTTAGCGGCCCGTGGTTCGGCGGTTTGTCCGGCGTGGTGTATGCGTTAATGGGCTATGTCTGGCTGCGCGGCGAGCGCGACCCACAAAGCGGCATCTATCTGCAACGCGGGTTAATCACCTTTGCATTAATATGGCTCATTGCCGGATGGTTTGATCTGTTTGGTATGTCTATCGCCAATGGCGCACACGTTGCCGGGCTGGGCGTGGGGCTGGTGATGGCCTTTGCTGATACGCTGAATGCGCGAAAACGAACATAATTCCCAGGGATATTTCATGAAACAAACGCAACGTCATGACGCCATTATCGAACTGGTTAAAAAGCAGGGATACGTCAGCACCGAAGAGCTGGTGGAGCAATTCGCCGTCAGCCCGCAAACAATTCGTCGTGATTTAAACGATCTGGCCGATCAGAACCGTATTCTGCGCCATCACGGCGGCGCGGCCCTGCCGTCCAGCTCGGTGAATACCTCATGGCATGACCGTAAGGCGACGCAAACCGCAGAGAAAGAGCGTATTGCCGCCAAAGTCGCGAGCCAGATCCCCAACGGCGCGACGCTGTTTATTGATATCGGCACGACGCCAGAAGCGGTGGCCCATGCGTTGCTCAACCATGAAAACCTGCGCGTGGTCACCAACAACCTTAACGTCGCCAATACCCTGATGCAGAAAGAAGATTTCCGCATCATTCTGGCGGGTGGCGAGTTGCGCAGCCGCGACGGCGGAATCATTGGTGAAGCGACGCTCGATTTTATCTCCCAGTTCCGCCTCGATTTCGGCATCCTTGGGATCAGCGGCATCGACAGCGATGGTTCTCTGCTGGAGTTTGATTACCATGAAGTGCGCACCAAACGGGCGATTATCGACAACTCGCGCCACGTCATGCTGGTGGTAGATCACTCGAAATTTGGCCGTAACGCGATGGTAAATATGGGCAGCATCAGCATGGTCAATGCCGTGTACACCGATGTAATGCCGCCAGCGGGGGTGTTGCAGGTGATTAAGGACAATAACGTTCAGTTAGAGTTGTGCTAATCCCGGTGCGGGCGGCGGCGCCTCCCGACTGACTTAATCGCAGGCCCGGCAAACGTCCCGCCGCCGGGCATTGCATTACACGCCGTAACCCATCATTTTCAACAATTGCTGCGCATGCTGCACCGCATCCTGACGATGCGCCACGCCGAGTTTCTGATACAAATTGCGAATATGGGTTTTGATGGTGGTCGCCGCGACCGCCAGCTCGCCCGCAATCTGTTCGTTGCTGTAACCCGAATAAATCAGCCCCAGAACCTGCCATTCACGCTGGGTGAGCGGGCTGGTGCGAATCAGCTCCGGCACTTCCGGGTGGTTCAGCAGACGTTCGACAAAGTTCTCATCAAAATGCGCGAACTTATGGCGATGATGCTGATTAATCTCTCGCAGAATACGCTGGGCGCGGTGCTGATCCAGCTCCGGCAGGGTGTTGAGTTGAATCAGCTGACGCAGTTGCTGCGCCATCGTTTCGCCTTCAATCACAAAGTGGCTGATAAATCCGGTGCGGTTCGCCAGCTGTAGTGCTTCCAACAACACGCGCTGCGCGTCATTTTTCCGCCCTGCCTGCCAGTAAAGCTGATTGAGCAGCAGCAGGTTGCGGTTCAGATCGCTCATCAGACGCAGACTGCGGGCGTTTTCGTTCAGCTCTTCGAGCACAATTTCCGCAGGCTCAAACTCACCGAGCAGGATCTGCGCGCGGGCGATGTTGCGCCACTGGCTTTGCAGGAAGTGGTTATTGGCAAATTCCGGTTTTGGCGTCTGACGCAGCCAGTTGGCGGCTGATTTCTTATCGCCGATCATTTGCCAGTAAATCACCCGGACTTTATCGGCGTTGGAAACCCAGTCGCTATGGTACTGACCATTGCCCAGCAGGTTTTCCAGACGGTTCAGATGGTTGCGGGCGTTATCCAGATCGCCGCGCGCCAGCGAGCACTGCACCAGCAGCGCCAGACATTGCAGCTGCTGCTGCGGCTGGAAGGTGGAAAGGACGTCAACGCCATGACGGGCAGAGGCTTCGGCCTCATCGAGACGCGCCCAGGCCCACAGCAGCTGTGCGCGAATGCGCAGCAGGAACTCGTGCATCGGCAGCTGTTCCAGGTGTTGATCCTGAATCAGCTGGAACGCTTTTTCCTGTGTCTCCCAGGCGGCTTGCAAGAACCCCTGAGCAAATAAGATTTCGCTCTGCTGGATCATGCTCCACAGGGCGTAATGCCAGACATCATGGCGGCGGGACATCTGCTCCGTCTGCTGCATCAGCGACAGAGAACGGGTGAGATCCCCTTTGCAGTGCAGCACTTCCCCGTGGACCGAGGTGGCGACAATGCGGCTGTAATAGTTCGCCAGCGGCAGCTCGTCGAGGGCGATCATCGCCAGACGTTCGGCCTCTTCCTGGTCACCATCGTTGATGGCCACCTGCGCGCGGAGGGCGTTAAATTCGCCGTGCAGCGTACCGTCCATCTCGCCTTTCATCTCTTGTTCGGCGCGGGCCAGCAGGGTATTCACTTCGCTGTAGCGGTGCTGACTCTGCATCAGCCACGCCTGCAACAGGACAAGACGCGGATTTTCCAGCAGGCTTTCCCACGGCAGGGCGCGGAGTGACTCTTCAAGCAGCGTCAGCTCGCTGTGGTTGAACAGGCCCCAGGCGTGGTTGAGCAGGATATCGCGCAGCATGTTGGCGTCACCGGCGGCAAGCGCGTGGTGGATCGCTTCGCTTGGGAAGCCTTGTGCCATCCAGCTCTCTGCTGCGGAGCGGTGGACGTCGGGTAATTCGGTGGCCATTTCCCACTGACAGCGCTGGCGCAGGAAATTGCCAAACAGCGGGTGGAAGCTGAACCATTCGCCGGAGTCGTCCATGCGTTGCAGGAACAGCCCCTGACGTTCAATCTCTTCGAGGCGCATCTGGCCGTTGTCTTCGCCAGTGACGCGCACAATCAGCGCATCGTTCATGGAGCGCAGCAGCGAGCTTTTCAGCAGGAACTGGCGGGTCGCCGGGTCAACGCTGTTCAGCACTTCGTCGACCAGATAATCGGACAGGTGGCTGGCATTAATGCCTGCCAGGCGGCGCGCAGACTGATGCGTCGGGCTGTTATTCTGACGCGCTGAGAGGGCGATGAGTTGCAACGCGGTTGCCCAGCCGGCTACGTCGTCGCACAGGCGGCTGCTTTCAGAGGCTTCAATCGGCGAGCTGAGGCGGCAGTCAAAGAACTGTTTCGCTTCCTGATGGTTAAAGGCCAGCTGTTGGCTGCCCACTTCGAGCAGCTGATCGCGCACGCGCAGGTTGGCAATTCCCAACTGCGGCAGATTACGTGACAGTACCACCAGGGTCAGGTTCTCCGGCTGATGGCGCAGGAAGAAACGCATGGATTCGTGGATCACCGGATTGGTGATCAGGTGATAATCGTCAATCACCAGGAACAGCGGGCGATGCCATTCGGCCAGCTCAATGAACAGTTGGGCGAACAGGGAGGAGAGGCTAGCGTACTGGCGTTTTTGCACCATCACTTCGCTGGTGACGCAATGCCCGTTAGTCGCCTGCTGTATGGCGGCGATCAGGTAGCTGGCAAAGCGCTCCTGCTGGTTATCGCCCTCATCAAGGGAGTACCAGCCTAAATCGCTTTTGCCTGCGGCCCACTGTGAGATGAGCGTTGTTTTTCCATAACCTGCAGGACTCGTAACCAGCGCCAGTCGGAAATTATTCGCGCCGGAAAGTTTCGCCAGCAGACGTTCGCGGACCACAGTATGGTCAAGACGAACCGGGCGACTTAATTTGGACGGAATCAACATAAGTTTTTCACTTCACTGTGGGGAAACGAGGAAAATCGATTTTTTTTGCGCTTCGTAATTAATAGATATAAGGTCGGCCAGAAAAGGAACTATTGCAAGTTATGTCCGTCTTTTCTATCCCTTAATTTGCACTCTGTCACAAAATTATTTCTCATTGACCGGGAACTTTCTTAGATGCCCTATATCCCGCATGGATGCTGGCTTGTATGCATTTAGTGCGCTTATCCTGAAACTGGTTTCATTAGGCGATTCTCATCACGAAGTTAATAAATAACCGGTATAGTTATTCCTGGAAAATAACCCTCTGAGAAAGGCCTAAAAGCAAGAAATATTATTCCTGGTAAGCAATCATTTCTGCTGTTATTAATTTCATCCGAAACTGCATTTCATTTTTTTGACACTCTTCCCGTTTATCCTCGCGCCGTATTGGCACACTCGTTCTATGCTCACAGAGTGGCCTTGATCACACTTTTGCGCTCATCCCCGCTACTCCTCCCTGTCTAATCCTTGGCAGGAGGAGGAAGAGCCGGAATGAGCCTGGCACACTAGCGCCATTATCTTTTCTTTCTCTACAGGATGCCGATTCCCTATGTCTCAGCCTACCTTCAACAAAGCTCAATTTCAGGCTGCCCTGACGCGTCAGTGGCAGCGATTTGGTTTGTCTGCAGCCGAAGACATGACGTCTCATCAGTGGTGGCAGGCCGTGAGCGGTGCGCTGGCCGAACTGCTCAGTGCTCAGCCTGCGGCGAAACCGGTGAAAAACCAGCGTCATGTGAACTACATCTCGATGGAGTTCCTGATCGGTCGTCTGACCGGCAACAACCTGCTGAACCTCGGCTGGTATCAGGAGGTAAGCGACGTACTCAGCGAGCACAGCGTTAACCTGACCGATCTGCTGGAAGAAGAGACCGACCCCGGTTTAGGTAACGGCGGGTTAGGGCGTCTGGCGGCCTGTTTCCTGGATTCCATGGCGACGGTGGGGCAATCCGCTATCGGGTATGGTCTGAACTACCAGTACGGCCTGTTCCGTCAGTCCTTTAACGACGGGAATCAGATTGAAGCGCCGGACGACTGGCATCGCGGCAGCTATCCGTGGTTCCGCCACAACGCACAACTCGATGTGCAGGTGGGTATCGGCGGGAAAGTGTCTAAACAGGGCCACTGGGAGCCGGGTTTTGTGATCACCGGTGAAGCCTGGGATCTGCCGGTGCTGGGCTATCGCAACGGCGTGGCGCAGCCGTTACGTCTGTGGCAGGCGAAGCACGCCCATCCGTTCAACCTGACCAAATTTAACGACGGCGATTTCCTGCGTGCCGAGCAGCAGGGTATCGACGCCGAAAAACTGACTAAAGTGCTCTACCCGAACGACAACCATCTGGCGGGCAAAAAGCTGCGCCTGATGCAGCAGTATTTCCAGTGCGCCTGCTCTGTGGCGGATATCCTGCGGCGCCATCATCTGGCGGGGCGTAAGCTGTCAGAGCTGGCGGATTACGAAGTGATTCAGCTCAACGATACCCACCCAACCATCGCCATTCCAGAACTGCTGCGCGTGCTGCTTGATGAGCACCAGCTGAGTTGGGACGCGGCCTGGGCAATCACCAGCAAAACCTTCGCCTACACCAACCACACCCTGATGCCAGAGGCGCTGGAGTGCTGGGATGAGAAACTGGTGAAAGCGCTGCTGCCGCGCCATATGCAGATCATCAATCAGATCAACGATCGGTTCAAAGTGCTGGTGACGAAAACCTGGCCGGGCGATAAAGCGGTCTGGGCGAAACTGGCGGTGGTGCACGACAAACAGGTCCGCATGGCGAACATGTGCGTGGTCAGCGGTTTTGCGGTGAACGGCGTGGCGGCGCTGCACTCGGATCTGGTGGTTAAAGATCTGTTCCCGGAATATCACCAGCTCTGGCCGAACAAATTCCATAACGTCACCAACGGCATTACGCCGCGTCGCTGGATCAAACAGTGCAACCCGGCTCTCGCCGCGCTGCTGGATAAAACGCTGAAGAAAGAGTGGGCCAACGATCTCGACCAGCTGATCAACCTGGAAAAGCAGGCTGACGATGCCAAGTTCCGTCAGAAATACCAGGCCATCAAACAAGAGAACAAAGTGCGCCTCGCGGCGTTCGTGAAAGTGCGTACGGGGATTGAAATCAACCCGAACGCGATTTTTGATATCCAGATCAAACGCCTGCACGAGTACAAACGTCAGCACCTGAACCTGCTGCATATTCTGGCGCTGTACAAAGAGATCCGCGAAAACCCGAACGCGAACCGCGTGCCGCGCGTGTTCCTCTTCGGTGCCAAAGCGGCGCCGGGCTACTACCTGGCGAAGAACATTATCCTCGCCATTAACAAAGTGGCTGAAGCGGTGAACAACGATCCGCAGGTGGGCGACAAGTTGAAAGTGGTGTTCCTGCCGGATTACTGCGTGTCCGCAGCGGAAATGCTGATCCCGGCGGCGGATATCTCCGAGCAGATTTCGACTGCGGGCAAAGAGGCGTCCGGCACCGGTAACATGAAGCTGGCCCTGAACGGTGCCTTAACCGTCGGCACGCTGGACGGCGCGAACGTCGAGATCGCCGAGCAGGTAGGTGAAGAAAATATCTTTATCTTCGGTCACACGGTCGAGGAGGTGAAAGCCCTCAAAGCCAAAGGCTACGATCCGGTGAAATGGCGCAAGAAAGACAAGGTTCTGGATGCAGTGCTGAAGGAGCTGGAAAGCGGCAAATACAGCGACGGCGACAAACACGCCTTCGACCAGATGCTGCACAGCATCGGCAAACAGGGCGGCGATCCATATCTGGTAATGGCTGATTTCGCGGCCTACGTTGAAGCGCAGAAGCAGGTGGATGTGCTGTACCGCGATCAGGACGCCTGGACGCGCGCATGTATTCTGAATACCGCGCGCTGCGGGATGTTCAGCTCTGACCGTTCAATCCGTGATTATCAGGCCCGTATCTGGCAGGCAAAACGCTAAGGAAGCGCGATGGACAGCAAACGTCTGGATAATGCCGCCCTGGCGGCGGGGATCAGCCCCAGTTACATCAATGCTCACGGCAAACCACAGTCAATTGGCGCTGAAACCAAACGACGTTTGCTGGACGCCATGCACAAAACAACGCCCGCCGCGAAAGCGGCGGTAGCGCCGGTGCCGGTGGTGAAAGTGTTCACAGCCGGTAAGAAGATGGCGTTGCTGGTGGAAGGCCGCGGCGAATTCAGCTGGCTGTTAACCACCGAAGAGGGCCAGCAGCATAAGGGCCATGCGACGGGCGGGAAAAATCTCACCCTTCCGGCAAAACTGCCGCACGGCTACCACACCCTGACGCTGACGCAGGATGATAAGCGCTATCACTGCCGGGTGATCATCGCGCCGAAACGCTGCTACGAGCCGCAGGCGCTGCTCGACGGAAAAAAGCTGTGGGGCGCCTGCGTGCAGCTTTACACGCTACGTTCGAATGAAAACTGGGGGATCGGCGATTTCGGCGATCTGAAAAATATGCTGGCGGAGGTGGGCAAGCGCGGCGGGGCCTTTATCGGTCTCAACCCGATCCACGCTCTCTATCCGGCGAACCCGGAAAGCGCCAGCCCGTATAGTCCGTCGTCCCGCCGTTGGCTGAATGTGATTTATATCGACGTCAACGCGCTGGAGGATTTCAGGAAAAGCAAAGAGGCCCAGGTGTGGTGGAATCTCACCACTACGCAGCAGACGCTGAAACAGGTGCGTGAAGCCGACTGGGTCGACTATGCGACGGTGACGGCCCTGAAAATGGCTGCCCTGCGTATGGCCTGGAAAGGCTTTGCAAAGCGCACGGACGACCAGATGAAAGCGTTCCGTCAGTTCGTCGCCCAGGAAGGCGAAAGCCTCTTCTGGCAGGCGGCGTTTGACGCGCTACATGCGTATCAGGTGAAAGAGGACGAAATGCGCTGGGGCTGGCCGGTGTGGCCGGAAGCCTATCAGTCGGTGGACTCGCCGGAGGTGAAAGCCTTCTGCAAGCAACACGCCGATGAAGTGGACTTTTTCCTGTGGCTGCAGTGGCTGGCGTACAGTCAGTTTGCCGCCTGCTGGCAGGAGAGCCAGGGCTACGACATGCCGATTGGTCTGTATCGCGATCTGGCCGTAGGCGTGGCGGAAGGCGGAGCCGAAACCTGGTGCGACCGCGAGCTTTACTGCCTGAAAGCTTCCGTCGGCGCCCCGCCGGATATCCTCGGCCCGCTGGGACAGAACTGGGGATTGCCGCCGATGGACCCGCATGTGATGGTCGCGCGCGGGTACGAGCCGTTTATGGATCTGCTGCGCGCCAATATGCAAAACTGCGGCGCGCTGCGTATCGACCACGTGATGTCCGTGCTGCGCCTGTGGTGGATCCCTTACGGTGAAACGGCGGATCACGGTGCCTATGTGCATTACCCGGTGGACGATCTGCTGTCGATCCTCGCGCTGGAAAGCCAGCGTCACAACTGCATGGTCATTGGCGAAGATCTCGGCACTGTGCCGGTTGAAATCGTCAGTAAATTACGCGAGAGTGGCGTTTATTCATACAAAGTACTCTATTTCGAAAGTGACCATGAGAAGACGTTCCGTTCGCCGCAAGCGTACCCTCAACAATCAATGGCTGTCGCGACAACGCATGATCTTCCTACGCTGCGAGGCTACTGGGAGAGCGGTGATCTCACGCTCGGCAAAACGTTAGGGTTATATCCAGACGAAGTGGTGCTGCGCGGGCTGTATCAGGACCGCGAGCTGGCCAAACAGGGGCTACTGGATGCGCTGCATAAGCACGGCTGCCTGCCAAAACGCGCCGGGCATAAAGCCTCGCTGATGGCGATGACGGCAACCCTGAATCGCGGCATGCAGCGCTACATCGCCGACAGCAATAGCGCCCTGCTGGGCCTGCAACCCGAGGACTGGCTGGGAATGGCGGAGCCGGTGAACATTCCGGGCACCAGCTATCAGTACAAAAACTGGCGGCGCAAGCTCTCCACCACCCTTGAAAAGATGTTTGCCGATGACGGTGTGAACAAGCTGATTAAGGATTTGGATAAGCGCAGAAAAGCGAAGAAGTGATAAAAAAAGCCCGGCAAACATCATCAGTTTGCCGGGCTTTTAACGTTTTAGACCGGGTCAGGCGCAACCACCACCCGGCTTTTTTGTGCTTAAACCACCATCGCCAGCAGCAGACACCCAATCAGGCCGCACACTGAGATAATCGTTTCCAGCATCGACCAGGACTTGATGGTCTCGCCGATCGTCAGGTTGAAGTACTCCTTGAACAGCCAGAAGCCTGGATCGTTCACGTGGGAGAAGATGACGCTACCGGAACCCACCGCGATAACCATCAGCTCAGGGCTAACGCCCGTGGTCGCAATCAGTGGCGCAACAATACCGCCGGCAGTGATTGCCGCAACAGTTGCAGAACCCAGCGCGATACGCAGCACCGCAGCAATCGACCAGGCCATCAGGATTGGCGAAATGTTAGTTTCATGCATCATCGAGGCGATGTATTTGTCTACGCCGCTGTCGACCAGAACCTGCTTGAACGCACCGCCACCGCCGATAATCAGCAGCATCATGGCGATGATTTTGATGGAAGAGCCAAGCGTCTCGTTGATCTGATCCATGCTACGGCCACGGTTCAGACCGAAGGTGAAGAGGGCAATCAGAACCGCAATCAGCGTCGCCATCACCGGGTCACCGAGGAACTCAGCGACGGAGAGGAACGCGTGACCTTTTGGCAGCACCATTTCGGCGACTGCGCGCATCGCCATCAGCACAACCGGCACCAGAGAGGTCCAGACGCTGACGCCAAAGCTTGGCATTTCCGCTTCGGTGAAGGTTTTTGCGCTATACAGACCTTCCGGAATTGGCTTGTCGATACCTTTCAGGCAGCGTGCAAACACCGGGCCGGCCAGAATAACGGTTGGGATCGCCAGAATCGTACCGAACAGCAGGGTTTTACCCATATCTGCGTGGAAGATGGTCGCGATAGCGGTTGGACCCGGGTGCGGCGGCAGGAAGCCGTGCGTCACGGACAGGGCAGCCGCCATCGGCACACCGACGAACAGCAGCGGAATGTTGGCGGCAGCTGCGATGGTGAAGACCAGCGGCAGCATCAGTACGAAGCCGACTTCATAGAACAGCGCGAAACCGACGGTAAAACCGGTTAACACCACCGCCCACTGAATGTGTTGTTTACCAAATTTGGCAATCAGCGTGGTCGCGATGCGCTGTGCACCGCCGCAGTCCGCCAGCATTTTACCGAGCATGGCACCGAAGCCCATGATCAGCGCCAGGCTGCCGAGCGTTCCGCCCACACCTGCTTTGATTGAGCTGATGACTTTCACCAGCGGCATCCCTTGCATCAGACCCACTGCAAGTGCCACCAGAACCAGAGCGATGAAGCCGTTCAGTTTGAAACGGATCATCAAGAGCAGTAATAAGACAACACCGATAGCGACAATAACTAATGGCATGATTAACCTGGCCTTTCAATTGTTATGGGTAACGTCATTGTTTCAACGACAATTTCCGATTGTCCCAACCGGGAACAGAGAATTAACGGCACTAATACTGATTGCCTGCGAAACTAATAAGTTTAGTCGGCTGTTATGAGGATGCTTAGTGCCCACGCGAATGATACGGGTAACATGTGCAGATTGAGAATCACCCAGGCAGGCAAAATTTGAATTATGAGACGCAGGTCAACATATGGGGCGGGGAGCGACGGGCAAACAAAAGCCGGGGGGCGAAATCGCCTTACCCGGCCTGGGATCTGATTTAACGGCCCGGATCGCTGCGCGGCACCGGGCAAAGACAGACGGGAACTTAGTAGTAAGAGTGCTCGCCGCGCTGGTGTTCGGTGAGATCGCGCACGCCTTTCAGTTCCGGAAACTCGTTCAGCATCTGCTTCTCGATCCCTTCTTTCAGGGTCACGTCGACCATGGAACAGCCGTTACAGCCGCCGCCGAACTGCAGGATTGCCAGACCGTCTTCGGTGATCTCCATCAGCGTGACTTTACCGCCGTGGCCGGCCAGCTGCGGGTTGATCTGGGATTGCAGCAGATACTCTACGCGCTCCATCAGCGGCGCATCATCAGACACTTTACGCATTTTGGCGTTCGGTGCTTTCAGCGTCAGCTGAGAACCCAGCTGATCGGTGACGAAATCGATCTCGGCGTCATCAAGGTATGGCGCGCTTAACTCATCGACATAGGCGGTGAGCTGCTCAAATTTAAGGGCAGTGTCAGATGCTTCCACAGCGTCCGGAGGACAATAAGAGACACCGCATTCTGCATTCGGAGTGCCTGGATTAATCACAAACACGCGGATCTGCGTCCCTTCTTCCTGATTTGCCAGCAGTTTGGCAAAGTGTGATTGTGCAGAATCGGAAATACGGATCATAGCTTTGGCCTAATAGTTGACTAAATTACCTGGGTATAATAATACGCCCATCGGAAAAGGGCTACAAGGTACGACACAAACACCATACCTGAACCGTCGCTGCGCCGCTTTGCAAAAGCAGTCGGGAAAGCTCCGCCACGGTGCTGCCGGTTGTGACGACATCATCCACAATCGCGATATGGCGCCCCTTGACCGCTAAATCAAGGCGAAAGGCATTTTTTAGATTTCTTTTGCGCAACCGCGCGCTTAACCGGTGCTGAACGGCCGTTGCGTGTGTGCGTTTTAACGCGTCCGGTTGCCAGTCACAGCGTAGCCAGCGGGAAAGTGGGCGGCACAACAGATCGCTCTGATTGTAGCCGCGACGCCAGTGACGTCGACGGTGCAACGGCACGCTGATAAGAAGATCCACGGCTGGTAACCCCCGTGAGCGCCGGGCCTGCAAAACGGCGAGTACCAGCAGGCGTGCCAGCGGCCCCGCCAGCTGCGTCTGGCGAGAAAACTTAAACTGGTGGATCAGGCCGCTCAGGGGCTGAACGTAATTATCGACCGCCACCAGATCGCCCCACGGCGGCGGTTTTTGCAGGCATCGCCCGCAGGGGATATCGACGCGCGTTGCGGATAAACCGCACTGGGGGCAGCAGGGAGGTCGGCGCTCAAAGGCGCGCGTGCAGACGGAGCAGATCCCCCAGCGGCTCATCCTGAGCGGCATTCGGCATAGCCAGCACAAGCCGGGCACTGATAGCATGGGCAACTTCCTTGTTAAAAAAGAGAATCCTAACCGATGAACAATCTTTGGTGGCAGACCACGGGCACGGGAAATGTTGATCTTGTGCTGCTGCACGGATGGGGGCTGAACGCTGAAGTCTGGCATTGCATTCAGGAGGAACTGGCCTCGCAATTTACGCTGCATCTGGTGGATCTGCCGGGATTTGGCCGCAGCCACGGGTTTGGCGCGATGCCGCTCCAAGAGATGGCCCGGCATGTTCTGGAACGCGCGCCGCAAAAAGCGATCTGGCTCGGCTGGAGCCTGGGCGGGCTGGTGGCGAGCCAGATAGCCCTGACGCACCCGGAGCGCGTTCAGGCGCTGGTGACGGTCGCATCATCGCCTTGCTTTGCGGCCCGGGATGAGTGGCCGGGCATCAAGCCGGAGGTGTTGGCCGGTTTCCAGCAGCAGCTGAGCGAAGATTTCAAGCGGACGGTTGAGCGCTTTCTGGCGCTGCAAACTCTGGGAACCGAAACGGCGCGTCAGGATGCGCGAATGCTCAAAAACGCAGTGCTGGCACTTCCCATGCCGGAGGTTGAGGTGCTTAACGGTGGGCTGGAAATTCTGACAACCGTCGACCTGCGTGAACCGCTGGCTGCGCTTTCAGTGCCGCATCTGCGAATCTACGGTTATCTGGATGGCCTGGTGCCGCGCAAAGTGGTGCCGATACTGGATGCGTTATGGCCGAACAGCGAATCGAAGGTCATTGCTAAAGCCGCACATGCGCCTTTCGTCTCGCATCCTGAGGCGTTTTGCGACGTGCTAACGGCGTTAAGTCAGCGTTTAAACTGATTATTTACTGATCCACCTGGAAAAAGTTTCATACCGCAACAATACTTCAAATATCGTTGCGGAAGTTGAGCCTACGATAATCAAAACTACAAACCTATGGAGAGTAATGGTTATGAAACTTGTTACGGGAATTGTTACATCACTGGTTATTGGGTCTCTGTCATTTGGCGTATTTGCAGCGAAAGAGCTGGAAAAAGACAAAGTTAAAGAGATGAATCTGACCAAAATTGGCGAGATTACGACCTCAAAAACGACTGCGCCAATGGATGCACGTAAAGAATTATCGAAAAAAGCTGATGAGCTGGGCGGTACGTATTATGTAGTGACCAGCGCGAACAAAGGCGAGAAAACCGTTCATGCAACGGCGGAAGTCTATAAATAACAGTATTGCCGGGCGGCATAGGCTGCCCGGCAAATCGTGTTAGCACAGTGCCCACCACTCCCGTAAGCAGGCTTTGCCTTCCGGACAGCTTTTGCAGCTACCCGTTAAACAACCCTCCGCATCTTCCTGAATCCGCACGGCTTTGCCCATCGCTTCCATTCGTTCGAGCATAGCATCGATCATCGGCTGCGGCGTATGCAGGGAAAGGCTCAACTGTCTGGCCTCCATTCGCCCCTGAAGAGCCAGTAAATCCCGAACCTGAATCATCGATGCCATTATTTCACCTCTTAGTGGCAGTCGCCCGCAGGGCTGTTACAGCAGTTCGCCGCGGTTTTATTCGTGGCCAGCAGGTTGACGTTCACGCGGCTACGGGCGCGGCGCAACAGGCCAATCAGCACGACGTTGAACAGCACCACCGCCAGAATGCACACCAGACTGTAGCGCGGATGCTGGCTGAAGTTAGCCGCCTGGTAGAAGACGGTTGCCAGCGAGTAAGCGATGTTCAGCCCCCACAGGACCGAGAAGCCCATCCAGCCGCGGCTGGATTCGCGGGCAATGGCCCCCATTACCGAGATGCACGGAATGTAGAGCAGGACGAAAATCAGATAGCTGTACGCCGCTGAAGCGCTGCCAAATTTCTGGCTCATCACACCCATCGCACCGGTAGCCATTTCGCCATCGCCTTTGCTGGCTTCGATAGGGTTTGCCAGTACGCTCAGGCTGATGGTGTCTTTCAGACTCTGCCAGGTTTCGTCCACGGCGCTGAGCAGCTCGTCACCGAGATGGAACTCAGCCGGGTTAAACTCCTCTTCCTGAATATTTTCCGCCGTATAGAGCGTATTCAGCGTGCCGACGACCACCTCTTTCGCCATCGCACCGGTAAACAGCCCGACGGTGGCCTGCCAGTTATCTTCGTGAACGCCAATCGGCTTGAACAGCGGGGTGATGACCCGACTCACGGAAGCCAGCGCCGAGTCGTTGATGTTATCTGCCGCCTGGCCGCTGAGGGTAAAACTGTTCAGCGCGCTCAGGAAAATACTGACAATGACGATCACTTTACCGGCGCGCAGAACGAAGCCTTTCAGGCGCTGCCAGGTCTGGATCAGCAGGCTTTTGATATGTGGCACGTGGTAAACCGGCAGCTCCATCACAAACGGCGACGCTTCGCCGCGCATGATGGTGTGCTTGAGCATCAGGCCGGTGAGAATCGCCATCACAATGCCCAGCAGATAGAGGGAGAAGACCGCCAGTGCGCCTTCCTGACCAAAGAACGCCGCCGCAAAGACCGCGAAGATCGCCAGACGCGCCCCGCAGGACATAAACGGCGCCATCATGATGGTCATCAGACGCTCACGCGGAGCATCCAGAGTACGTGCGCCCATTACCGACGGCACGTTACAGCCAAAGCCGACAATCAGCGGGACGAAGGACTTGCCCGGCAAACCGAGCGCCTGCATCAGGCGGTCCATCACGAACGCCGCGCGGGCCATATAGCCGGAATCCTCAAGGAAGGAGAGGAACAGGTACATCATGCCGATCTGCGGCACCAGCGGCAGAACGGTGTTTATCCCGCCGCCCAGCCCCTGGGCGAGGAAAATCGTTAGCCACTCCGGGAAATGCAGGGTGTAGCCCAGCCATTGCAGGCCGTGAATGAAGATCGCAACCGAGCCGACATCGAACAGTGGCTGCAGCGCGCCGCCGATGTTGATGGCGAGCAGGAACATCACATACATCACCAGCAGGAAGATCGGCAAACCGAGGAAACGGTTCAGAATGATTTTATCCACCGCTGCGGTGAAACGGCTCGGCTCGGCGGTCAGGGTATTGCTGACCACTTCGCAAATGGCCGCGATACTTTGATAGCGCGCATCGGCGATATGTAGCGCCGGATCGTCCAGCTCGTCGCTCAGGCGTGCCTGCGACATCTCCAGGCTCTCTGCGGCGTCGCCAGCGTAGCCCCGGCTATAGATATCGCCTTCCAGCATTTGTAGCCCAAGCCAGTTGCGCTGTTTTTGTGGCATCGCGTTGTTCATCTCTCCGGCCAGAATGCTGGCCTCGTGCACCAGCGGCTGCGGATAGTGAACCAGCTCCAGATCGATATTGCCCGTATGGCGATCGACCGCCAGCTTCAGGGCGTCAATCCCGCGCGCACGGGTCGAGACCAGCGGAATGACCGGGCAGCCGAGACGGGCGGAAAGCGCATCGATATCAATGCGAATTTTTTGCTTCTCGGCGATATCGAGCATATTCAGCGCCACGATGCACGGAATGCCCAGCTCCAGCAGCTGTAACGTCAGGTAGAGGTTACGCTCAAGATTGGAGGCATCGACAACGTTAATCAGTAAATCCGCATCGCCGCTCAGAATATAGTGACAGGCAATCTGCTCATCGAGAGAGGTCTGGGACGAAATGGTGGTGAGTGAATAGGTGCCAGGCAGGTCAACGAGGGTGACCTGATGATCGATTGTTGAAAACTGGCCTTCTTTACGTTCTACCGTGACGCCCGCCCAGTTACCGACACGCTGACGCGCACCCGTTAACTGATTAAATAAGGTTGTCTTGCCGGAATTAGGATTACCAATTAAGCCAATGGTTAATTTTTTCATTGTTTTAGACTCGGTATAACTGCTGGCGGTTTATCGGGCTAAAGCTTCGACTTCTAATAAGGCGAGGTCTTTCTTACGCAATACCAGATTGACGCGACGGGTTTCGATATGAATGGGATCGCCCAAGGGTGCAATGCGAACCACCTGGAACGATGATCCTGGCAGCATGCCTAACGACAGCAGTTTTTGACGATACGCCGGGCTAATTTCGCGGGCAAAACCGGTAATTTTCCAGGCACTGTCTGGTGTGAATTGCATAGAGACCACTTTTACCGAAGGTTAAATAATCAACAGGTTCATGATAATGAGAATGGTTTCTATCAGCAATATTTAAAATGTGACGGGATGTTCATATGAGGGGTAAATCGAGGACTGTTTGACCTTGCTCAATATTTATTGAAATGGAGCGTCAGGGATGAATAATTAATTTGTTAACTAAGTGATAATCGATGGTTTAAATATGGATATGCAATCGGTTCCATATTTAATAAATAATGAGTGAGTACATTCTTATTTATTTTTATTTTGTGGGGTCTGATTGCCGGGCGGGAACGCATTTGCCCGGCCAGGGGATACACAGGCCGGGCAAATGTTTAACGTTAGCGCTTCTTACCCATCGCGGCGGCCAGCGCATCCATCATCGCGCTGTTACCGGCAGGCTGCGCCTGAGGGCGAGGTTTCGCGGCTTTCGCGTTTGGACGCGATTGCTCACGCGCACCACCTCCGTTGCTGCGGCGGGCGTTAGTTTCGCCTGGCTGCTCGTCGAGACGCATCGTGAGCGCGATACGCTTACGCTGCATATCCACTTCCAGCACTTTCACCTTCACGATATCGCCCGCTTTGACCACAGTGTGAGGGTCTTCCACGAACTTATCCGCCAGCGACGAGATATGCACCAGGCCATCCTGATGGACGCCGATGTCGACAAAGGCACCAAAGTTGGTGACGTTGGTGACCGCGCCTTCCAGCACCATGCCCGGCTGCAGATCCTTCATCGTCTCCACGCCTTCGGCGAATTTCGCCGTTTTGAACTCAGGGCGCGGGTCGCGGCCTGGTTTTTCCAGCTCTTTGATGATGTCGGTTACGGTCGGCACACCGAATTTGTCGTCGGTGAAATCGACAGCTTTCAGATCGCGCAGGTTGGTGCTGTTGCCCATCAGATCTTTCAGGGCCTGCTGCGTGGCAGCCAGAATACGCTCCACGACCGGATAGGCTTCCGGGTGAACCGTAGAGGCGTCCAGCGGGTTATCGCCGTGGTTGATACGCAGGAAGCCCGCGCACTGCTCGAAGGCTTTCGGTCCCAGGCGGCTCACTTTCAGCAGTTGCTGACGATTCTGGAACTGGCCGTTCTCATCGCGCCAGGCAACGATGTTCTGCGCCATCATGCGGGTTAAGCCCGCCACGCGGGTGAGCAGGGCGACGGAGGCGGTATTCAGGTCCACGCCGACGGCGTTCACGCAGTCTTCCACCACCGCATCCAGACGACGCGCCAGCTGAGTCTGGCTGACGTCGTGCTGGTACTGGCCCACGCCGATGGATTTCGGATCAATTTTCACCAGCTCGGCCAGCGGGTCCTGCAGTCGACGGGCGATAGAGACCGCGCCGCGCAGGGAAACGTCCAGATCCGGGAACTCGAGCGCCGCCAGTTCGGACGCGGAATAGACCGACGCACCGGCTTCGCTGACGATCACCTTCTGCGCGGTCACTTTCGGGAACTGCTGCTGCACATCGAGGAAGAAACGTTCGGTTTCACGGGAGGCAGTGCCGTTACCAATCGCCACCAGCTCGACGTTGTATTTTTCACACAGGGCGGCAACCACAACGGCGGCTTTCGCGGCCTGGCCGGTGTGTGGATAGATGGTGTCGGTCGCGACCAGTTTGCCGGTACCATCAACGACGGCCACTTTCACGCCGGTACGCAGGCCCGGATCGAGACCCATCGTTGCGCGCAGACCCGCCGGGGCGGCCATCAGCAGGTCATGCAAGTTACGGGCAAAAACATTGATCGCTTCGTCTTCAGCGCGCTCGCGCACGGTGCCCATCAATTCGGTTTCGAGGTGCATCAGCACTTTGATGCGCCAGGTCCAGCTCACCACGCCTTTGCGCCAGCTATCTGCCGGGGCGTTATTCAGGCGCAGGCCGAGATGGTCAGTAATAATCTGCTCGCAGTAGCTCTCTTTCGGCGGCTCGTCGAACTGCGGATCGGCATTGAGAGAGAGTTGCAGCACGCCTTCGTTGCGGCCACGGAACATGGCCAGCGCGCGGTGCGATGGGGCGGTTGAAATCGGTTCATGGTGATCGAAGTAGTCGCGGAATTTCGCGCCTTCCTCTTCTTTACCGCTCACGACGGTAGAGACGATGTGGGCATTTTTCCACAGGTAATCACGCACTTTGGAGAGCAGCGCGGCGTCTTCGGCAAAACGCTCCATCAGAATGTAGCGCGCGCCATCAAGGGCGGCTTTGGTGTCGGCCACGCCTTTTTCTGCATCGATAAATTTCGCGGCTTCCGTTTCGGGATCGTGCGACGGCGTCGTCCACAGCAGATCGGCTAGCGGCTCGAGGCCTGCTTCAATCGCAATCTGCCCGCGGGTGCGGCGCTTAGGTTTGTACGGCAGATAGAGGTCTTCCAGCTCGGTTTTGCTCATTGTGCCGTTGATGGCACCTGCCAGCGCATCGGTCAGTTTGCCCTGCTCGCCAATGGATTTGAGAATAGCCTGGCGACGGTCTTCCAGCTCACGCAGGTAGCCCAGACGGGTCTCCAGGTTGCGCAGCTGCGTGTCATCCAGACCGCCGGTGACTTCCTTACGATAACGTGCAATAAACGGCACGGTGTTCCCTTCATCAAGCAGGCGAACGGCAGCTTCTACCTGTTCGGCTCTGGCCTGAAGTTCACCCGCAATAATGCGGCAGAGCGAATCTTTCATCATGGCTTTGTCATCTGGTTTGTCGAAAAACAGGGGATAGTTATACGGACTGGCACGGCAAAATGCCAGTCGTGGAGGGCGCTCTCGGACTATTTAACGTACTCAATTTCGTTGACGTACCAGCTGGCTTCCCCGGCAGGTGTCTGGACGACGGCTAAATCGCCGACCTCCTTTTTCAGCAGCGCGCGGGCCATCGGCGAGTCGATCGAGATGTAATCCTTACGACCAAAAATTTCATCGTAGCCGACAATGCGAAAACGCCGGGTCGCGCCGTCATCGTTCTCGATTTCCACCCATGCGCCGAAGAAGACTTTGCCTTCCTGCTGCGGTGAATAATCAACGATTCGCAGGTTCTCGAGGCATTTAGTCAGATAACGGACCCGGCGATCAATCTCGCGCAGGCGTTTTTTATTATACTGATAGTCAGCGTTCTCGCTGCGGTCGCCAAGACTGGCTGCCCAGGTCACTTTTTTGGTCACTTCCGGGCGCTCTTCCCGCCAGAGGTAATCCATCTCTTTTTTGAGTTTTTCGTACCCTTCGCGGGTGATCAGCGGCGTTTTCATGGGATGACCTTTAAGACTCTACTCAATGACAGACATTACGCACATTACGTACCACATAGCTTACCAGACAGGATTAATAATGATTTATGTGATGAAATGTGCAGATAAGCTCCTGTTAAATATGCTTTGTAACAATTTCGACTAGAATTTATACCAGATTTAGCTGGTCGTAGACGTGCACTTTTTTAGAATACGTACTGAAACACTATCCGGGCCTTTGGGAGTACATACAATGCAAGAGAACTATAAAATTCTGGTCGTGGATGACGACATGCGCCTGCGTGCGCTGCTGGAGCGTTATCTGACCGAGCAGGGCTTCCAGGTTCGAAGCGTGGCGAACGCCGAGCAAATGGATCGCCTGCTTACCCGTGAATCGTTCCACCTGATGGTGCTCGATTTAATGCTTCCTGGCGAAGACGGGCTCTCCATCTGCCGTCGTCTGCGCAGCCAGAGTAACCCGATGCCGATCATTATGGTCACGGCGAAAGGGGAAGAAGTTGACCGTATCGTGGGCCTGGAAATTGGCGCCGACGACTACATTCCTAAACCGTTTAACCCGCGTGAGCTGCTGGCGCGTATCCGTGCTGTGCTTCGTCGTCAGGCGAACGAACTGCCGGGCGCACCGTCTCAGGAAGAAGCGGTGATTGCCTTCGGTAAGTTCAAGCTGAACCTCGGTACCCGCGAAATGTTCCGTGAAGATGAGCCGATGCCACTCACCAGCGGTGAATTTGCGGTGCTGAAAGCGCTGGTCAGCCATCCGCGTGAGCCGCTGTCCCGCGATAAACTGATGAACCTGGCACGCGGTCGCGAATACTCCGCCATGGAGCGTTCCATCGACGTACAGATCTCCCGTCTGCGCCGCATGGTCGAAGAAGATCCTGCGCATCCTCGTTATATTCAGACCGTCTGGGGTCTGGGCTACGTCTTCGTGCCGGACGGTTCTAAGGCATGAAGCGAATGCGCTTTTCACCGCGCAGCTCGTTTGCCCGTACCCTGTTACTGATCGTCACCCTGCTGTTCGTCAGCCTGGTGACGACGTATCTGGTGGTGCTGAACTTCGCGATTCTGCCAAGCCTGCAGCAGTTTAATAAGGTGTTAGCCTACGAAGTCCGTATGCTGATGACCGATAAACTGCAGCTTGAGGACGGCACGCAGCTGGTGGTGCCTCCGGCGTTCCGCCGTGAGATTTATCGTGAGCTGGGCATTTCGCTGTACTCAAACGAGGCGGCGGAAGACGCTGGCCTGCGCTGGGCGCAACACTACGAATTCTTAAGCCAGCAGATGGCGCAGCAGCTGGGCGGCCCAACGGAAGTGCGCGTTGAGGTCAACAAAAGCTCGCCGGTCGTCTGGCTGAAAACCTGGCTGTCACCCAATATCTGGGTGCGCGTCCCGCTGACTGAAATCCATCAGGGCGATTTCTCGCCGCTGTTCCGCTACACCCTCGCGATCATGCTGATGGCAATAGGTGGCGCGTGGCTGTTTATCCGAATACAAAACCGACCCTTGGTCGATCTTGAGCATGCGGCCCTGCAGGTGGGGAAAGGTATTATTCCGCCGCCGCTGCGCGAATACGGTGCTTCTGAAGTGCGTTCGGTTACGCGCGCGTTCAACCATATGGCGGCAGGGGTGAAGCAGCTGGCAGACGATCGTACGCTGCTGATGGCGGGCGTAAGTCACGATCTGCGCACACCGCTGACGCGCATTCGCCTGGCGACAGAGATGATGGGCGAAGAGGACGGTTATCTCGCGGAGTCCATCAACAAGGATATCGAAGAGTGTAACGCTATCATCGAGCAGTTCATCGATTACCTGCGTACCGGTCAGGAGATGCCGATGGAGATGGCGGATCTCAACGGAGTGCTGGGCGAAGTGGTGGCCGCAGAGAGTGGTTACGAGCGTGAAATCGATACGGCTCTGCAGCCGGGCGAAATTCAGGTGCGTATGCACCCGCTCTCCATCAAGCGCGCGGTCGCCAATATGGTGGTCAACGCGGCGCGCTACGGCAACGGCTGGATCAAAGTCAGCAGCGGCTCCGAACTGAATCGCGCCTGGTTCCAGGTGGAAGATGACGGTCCGGGGATCAAGCCTGAACAGCGTAAACATCTGTTCCAGCCGTTTGTACGCGGCGACAGCGCGCGCAGTACCAGCGGCACCGGATTAGGGCTGGCGATTGTGCAGCGTATTGTGGATAACCATAACGGTCTGCTGGAGATTGGTACCAGCGAACGGGGTGGGTTGAGCATCCGCGCGTGGCTGCCGGTTCCGGTGACGCGGGGGCAGGTGAAAGAGAGTTAAAAAAAGCCGGGTGGCGTTACGCTTACCCGGCCTTCTCATGCTTTATAGTTCGGGTGAGCGCAGCGCCACCCGACACTATTTACAGCTTCGGTCCCGCACTCACCAACGCCGCACCTGCTGGCGTATCGGTGTACTTCTCAAAGTTCTCAATAAACAGCTTCGCAAGGGCTTCTGCCTTCTCCTGCCACTGTTCCGGTGAGCCGTAGGTATTACGCGGGTCGAGGATATGGGTATCCACGCCCGGCAACGCCGTTGGGATTGCCAGATCGAACATCGGCAGGGTGAAGGTTTCCGCATCGTCCAGCGAGCCATCGATAATCGCGTCGATAATGGCGCGGGTATCTTTGATGGAAATACGTTTCCCCGTTCCGTTCCAGCCGGTGTTCACCAGATAAGCCTGCGCGCCTGCAGCCTGCATGCGTTTCACCAGCACTTCTGCGTACTGCGTCGGGTGCAGCGACAGGAACGCCGCGCCGAAACAGGCGGAGAAGGTTGGGGTTGGCTCCGTCACACCGCGCTCAGTGCCCGCCAGTTTCGCGGTAAAGCCCGACAGGAAGTGATACTGCGTCTGGCTGGCCGTCAGACGAGAGACCGGTGGCAGCACGCCAAAGGCATCGGCGGTCAGGAAGATCACCTTCGAGGCGTGGCCCGCTTTGGAGACCGGCTTGACGATGTTATCGATGTGATAGATCGGATACGACACGCGGGTGTTTTCGGTCTTCGAGGCATCGTCAAAATCAACGGTGCCATCGGCAAGCACGGTGACGTTTTCCAGCAGCGCATCGCGGCGGATGGCACCGTAAATGTCCGGCTCGGCTTCGGCCGACAGACGGATCGTTTTGGCGTAGCAGCCGCCTTCGAAGTTGAACACGCCGTCGTCGTCCCAGCCGTGTTCATCGTCGCCAATTAACCGGCGCTTAGGATCGGTGGAGAGGGTGGTTTTCCCGGTCCCGGAGAGACCAAAGAACACGGCCACGTCCCCGTCTTCGCCCACGTTAGCGGAGCAGTGCATGGAGGCAATGCCCTGCAGCGGCAGCAGGTAGTTCATCACCGAGAACATCCCTTTCTTCATTTCGCCACCGTACCAGGTGCCGCCAATCAGCTGGACGCGCTCGGTCAGGTTGAAGGCAATGAAGTTTTCCGAGTTTAGGCCCTGCTCTTTCCACTGCGGGTTGGTGCATTTCGCGCCGTTCATGACGATGAAATCAGGCTCGAAATCCTGTAACTCTTCATCGGTCGGGCGAATAAACATGTTCTTCACGAAATGCGCCTGCCAGGCGACTTCGGTGATAAAGCGAACGGAGAGGCGAGTGTCGGCATTGGCACCACAGAAGGCATCAACAATAAACAATCGCTTGCCGGAGAGTTGATTCGTGACGAGTCCTTTCAGATGCTGCCAGGTTTCCTGGGAGAGCGGCTTGTTATCGTTCTTCCCTTTGCCCTTATCTGCCCACCACAGCGTATCGCGGGTAGTGTCGTCACGGACGATATACTTATCTTTCGGCGAACGGCCGGTAAAAATCCCGGTGTCCACGGCGATAGCACCAGTGTTCGTCAACACACCTCGCTCGTATCCTTCCAGTGCTGGATTGAGCTCTTCCTGATACAGCGTATCGTAATCGGGGTTGTAGACGATTTCCTGGACGTCGTTGATACCATAAGCCTTGAGATCTTGCGGGGTTAAGTCTTTAACGCGCATGTCACTGCTCCTTAGCCAATATGTACTGCCTGAAATTGTAGGGTTTTTCTTAGGATGTTAACCGCGACGGGGCTCATAGATTTACGTATCTGGACAAAACCCTTCCTGACGGAAAACGCTGTGACTCCTGTCACGAAGCAGGGCGGATTATCGCAGGATTCGCTTTTTTGTGGGGGGAAATGTTCTCAAAAGGTTAAATGATGGAGTATTTAACCGGAAGAATGTGAATGTAATCGCATACATGTAAGAAAGTTACGTAAGGATTACATTACGAAAAACGATTCAGCTTAAAAGGGAGTTTTCCCCCTCACCGGGCGTGAGGGGGGAGGGCATCAATGAACCTGCGGATCCGCCGGGGAGGCGTTGTTGCGGATCTCGGCGATATCCATCGAGTTGAACACGTAGTGAGAACCACAGTAATCACAGTTCATATCGATTTCGCCATCTTCAGCCATGATGCTGTCGATCTCTTCGTCCGGCAGAGTACGCAGCGCGCCTGCGCAACGTTCACGGGAACAGGTGCATTTGAACTCCACGTCCTGCGGATCGTAAAGCGTCACCTCTTCTTCGTGATACAGACGCCACAGCACTTCATTCGCAGGCAGCGTAAACAGCTCTTCTGCTTTGATGGTTTCGGTCAGTGTCGCCAGATGCTCGAAATCGTTGCCCTGTGCATTTTGAGCAGGCAGAACCTGCAGGAGCATACCGCCCGCCGCCAGTTGACCGTCCACTTCACCGGTGCGGATAAACAGGCGTGTTGGCAGCTGTTCGGAACGCAGGAAGTAATCTTCCAGGCACGCGGCCAGCGTATCGCCTTCCAGACCCACTACGCCCTGATAGCGCTCGCCTTCTTCTGGCGTAATGGTAATCACCAGGAAACCGTTGCCGACCAGCGTTTTCAAATCAGCACCTTCCGGCACCTCACCCTGCACGCGCGCCACACCGCGCATCTGCTGCTGGTTATTGCCGTTGATTACCGCCAGGGTCATCGGGCCGTCGCCCTGCAGCTGCACGGTGATATCCCCTGCAAACTTCAGCGTCGCTGTCAGCAGGCTGGTCGCCACCAGCAGTTCGCCAAGGATGTTTTTCACCGGCTGAGGATAGCTGTGGTTTTCGAGGATCTGTTTCCAGGTTTCGGATACCGTCACCAGCTCGCCGCGAACGGCAAATTGCTCAAACAGATAGCGATGTAATTGGTCGTGTTGGGACATAATTTTCTCTCTTTAAACGGCGATTACTCGTGTTCGCCGTGTTTAAATTTCATCAGATCGCGACGTTCTTTTTTATCCGGTCGCCTGTCCGGATGCGGCATGGTGAGGGCATTCATCTTGCGAGCCAGCGCCACTTTCTCGCGCTTTTCAACACTTTCCGCCGTCTCTTCATACATCAGAACCGCTTCGGCAGCCGGGCGACGATGCTCGGTAACGGCTTTGACGATCACCGTGCGTTCATCGTTCCCCTGGCGCAGGGTCAGGGTGGCATTCAGTTCGACAAGTTTACTTGGCTTGCTGCGCTGCCCGTTGTAGTGCACCTTTCCCCCGTCGACCATTTCACGGGCCAGCGCGCGCGTTTTATAAAAACGGGCGGCCCACAGCCACTTATCCAGTCTTACCCCTTCGGAGGGTTTTTCTTTCATGGCGTCTCCTTCACGGTGAGTGAGGGGATCATTCGGCGATAGTCGTTCAGCGCCGGATGCCGCAGATAGCTTTTATCCGCCAGGCCGGAATCAGGATTCGTCACGCCCAGACAATAGCGAATACCAAATTTTGCCGCCGAATCCAGAATCGGTTCACTGTCATCAATGAACAAGGTTCTTTCGGGCTGCAAACCGGTCTCTTCCGCCACGGCCTGCCACAATCGCTGATCCTCTTTCGGATAACCAAATGTGTGGGTGGAAAGTAATAAATCAAGGTGCGACGCTAACCCGGTATGTTCGAGCTTTACCGCCAGATTGTGCGGATGCGCGTTGGTCAGCAAAATGCGCCGCTTGCCGCTCGCTTTTAGTGCATCCAAAAATGGCACCGTATCGTCGCGCAGCACCGCGTTCGGCCCCTGGGCGGTGGTCATGGCGCAGATATCCAGCCCGAGCTTTTCGCTCCAGTAATCCAGGCAGTACCAGTTTAGCGTATGCTGCACGGCGTGATACTGCTGGCGAATATAATCCTGCGCTTCTGCCGGAGTGATGCCCTGCTGCGCGCCATAAGTTTCAGGCACCAGCTTTTGCCAGAAGTGGGTATCAAATGCGAGATCGAGCAGCGTGCCGTCCATATCCAGCAGGACGGTATCAACGTCCTGCCAGGCAATATCAAGATGCATGAGGGGAACTCTCCAGCCAGAAGAAACGTGCGCGACAGGGTAGCATAACTGTCGCGCAGCGGTATTATCCGATCAGGCTGTCAGGCGCGGGGATGAGCTGCGGGTTGAGGCAGTTCTCGTAGTACTGCTGGATCTCGGCAAGACGCGTTCGCGAGCGCTGGTAGCGGCGCAGGGCGGCGATCCCGTTCCAGATAATGCACACCAGCATTGCCAGCATCAGCAGGGTGGTGCCGATATAACGCCACAATCCGGCGCTGTCCGGCATACGGTGCAGGTCAACGTGGCGCGTGCCGTTGGCGTCCGTGAAAATGCCCGTCACAATCCCTTCGGCACTGAACGGCGTTTGCATCAGCATCTGCGCCAGGCGCTGGAATTCACCCCACTGATCCTGGGCCGGATAATCATACAAGGCCACCGGCGGATAAGGCTGGTCGACCAAATCGCTGCCCTCGTCGCTGACAATCACAAACCCACCCGGTGCCGGGCTGTTTAACGCCTGGGCCGCGCGGGTGGTTTCCCGCATCACAAACGGTGCGGTGGAGGTGGTCACCAGATTCTCAAGCGATTCGGCACTCACCGGGCGCAGCAGAACGTTTACGCCATCGAGACGCCCTGCGTCAGCGCGTTTCACCAGCGCTTCCCAGTCTTTGCTGTTCCCGAGATTCACCAGCGCGTTTTTGAGACGTACACACTCATCTTCCGCAGAGCATAAATCCTGGGTTTTCATCACGATGTCGCCAAAATCATCCAGCAGCACCATTCCGGATTTCTGAATCGCGGCGCGCAGGGACTGGCTTACACGGGAGTTGTCTTCCGGCTTTGGATGAAGCTGGCGGCTCAGCGCCTGCGTCAGGGCTGTCGCTTTGCTGACCGTGTCTGATTCCGGCAGCGGCAGCGGTGGGGCGTCGTTCCAGATAATTTGTGAGCAATCAAACGGCGTAAACGGTGAATTCTGCCGCGTGTTCCAGGTGCCAGGCGCATGGATGTTACACATGCCCGTTCCTTTCAGCTTCAGCGTATCACCCACGCGCACACCGGCCTCTTCCAACTGATTAACGCTGGTGGCTTCAATGGTTTGTGCGCCTTTGATCCAGGAAAGAGTGAATTTGATCGGCATATCGAGCGGCACCAGCAAAATCAGCATCGCCAGCACCAGCGCAGCGCCACCGGCGATGACGGTACTGCGCAGCCAGTGCTGCAGCGGAAAGTTTTTCACTTCATCATGAAGCGATAAGAAACGGCCCTGACGCACGACGTGACGGTCGAGGTAAATATCGATATCGGTTTTCTGCCCTAAATCCTGGGCGATCCACGGCTGCCAGTGGCGGGGATAGATCAGGTCGATAATCCCGAGCGAAATGTTGTTGATATGCTCCTGATCGTTCTCGCCGAACAGCCCCCAGCGCTTTGGCGTACCGCGCAGGCAGTGGATCTCACGCAGCGCGGTTTTGGCCGGTTTCGCGAACAATCCCCACAGCCCTGCGGCCAGCAGCAGAACGGCGCCGCCCGCGAGCCACGGTGCGAAGACGTCGGGCGTCATCAGGCAGAAGAAAAAGAGCAGGAAGGCGGCGACAATAAGGACCGCTTCACGAATGCCGTCCGGTCGGCTGAGGGCGTACTCTTCGTGGGTTTCCTGGCGAATATTCAGCAGTTCGATCTGCTCGGTCTCTTCGCCGCGAATGGACGCCTGCGTGCCGCTGGTGCGTTCCAGGGCAAAGCGCGGCGCTTCCTGAACATATTCGCTCAGCGTATGGCCATTCAGGGCAATCACCAGCGGGATGGAATCCGTATGGATCAGCTCAACGCTATTTTCGTCATTAATATATTGTTCCCAGAACGGCGGCAGATGCACCTCGACGGAGTCGAGATAGTAGCGCCATTTATTGGGATCGTCGGTGTTAATGCCGTAGCGGGTGATCGAGCGCGTCACGCAGAGCACAGTATCGCTTTGCGCGTTCAGCGTCAGGGAGATGGGCGCGGTGCTGGCGCCGGTCGGGCCTGGCGTCTGCAGGACACGGTTCAACGTATCAAGGTAATTTTCAATCGCGCTGCGCTCTTCAGGTGCGAGTTTGCGCGTGGTGGCTCCGGCAAAGGCGTTTAAAAAAGGCAGACGGTATTGCCGTTGTGCCCGACGCCTGAATAACCACCCTGCGAGCAATGCGCAGGCCAGCATAGCAACGAAAATTATTAGAATGGTGCTCATGCTTTCCCCATCTTACTTATCTTCAGGTGTTGTCAGTTGCACCCTTTACCGTGAATGAGTCTCTGTGGTTGGCTATCGGCAAGTATGGAGTCGAACTTGAGCGTTTTGAAGCGCATCCCAGTGACCGGAGATAATAGCAAAGGCAGCGAAGGCGGGATATCAGCAAATTCCTGGAGTTATTTCAACCTCTTGACTTTTGTTGTGAAATGAGGATTAACTCACGATACGTTGCAAAAATGTAAATAAAGAGCGATTGACATTGCCGAAACCGTGCGGCGTATCGCACAATGCACTCAGTTCACACAGCAAAGACCCATCAAGATGAGCAAACCCTTACAAAAGCCCACCATTCTGAATGTTGAAACCGTCGCCAAATCACGCCTGTTTACGGTGGAAAGTGTCGACCTGGAGTTCAGCAACGGCGTGCGTCGCGTATATGAACGTATGCGGCCCTCCACGCGCGAGGCGGTGATGATCATCCCCATTGTGGACGATCACCTGATCCTGATCCACGAATATGCGGTGGGCACAGAATCCTATGAGCTGGGTTTCTCAAAAGGGCTTATTGATCCCGGTGAAACCGTTTTTGAAGCGGCGAATCGCGAGCTGAAAGAAGAGGTGGGTTTTGGCGCAAAAGATCTGACGTTTTTGAAAAAGCTGAGCATGGCGCCGTCCTATTTCTCCAGCAAAATGAATATCGTGCTGGCAGAAGATCTCTATCCGGAGAAGCTGGAAGGGGATGAGCCTGAGCCGCTGCCGCAGGTGCGCTGGCCACTGGCGCATCTGATGGATCTGCTGGAAGAACCCGATTTTAACGAAGCGCGTAACGTGAGTGCGCTGTTCCTGGTGAGGGAATGGCTGAAAGGACAGGGTCGGCTGTAGCGCGTAAAAAAACCGGGTGGTGTATCACCTTACCCGGCCAGGATTGTTAAAAACGGCTGCCTTAAGGCAGCCGTTTTGCATTTTACTTCTTAGAAAAGCTCGTGCGTCTCGCCGTTATCGATAAGCTCGGTTCCCACCTCATGCACTGCCTGTGTGGTCGGCTGCGTGCCTTCGATGAAATACTCTGCCCGGCTGTTGCCACCGTTCGCTAACTGACCGGTGCTGCGATCGATATTCACCGTCACGATACCTGGCGGAGGGGTAAGCGGCTGCTCTGGTACGCCCTCAAGAACCGCTTTCATGTAAGCGTCCCAGGCTGGCTGCGCACTCTTCGCTCCGCCTTCATAACCCGAAATCTGATCTTTAATCGCGCCGGATGCCGTCGTGCGACCTAAATCGCGGCGGTGATCGTCAAAACCAATCCACACGGAGGTCACCACGCCCGGGCCGTAACCCGAGAACCAGGCGTCTTTCGAGCTGTTGGTGGTGCCGGTTTTACCGCCGATATCGTGGCGCTGCAAATCACGCCCCGCGCGCCAGCCCGTACCCTGCCAGCCCGGTTCCCCAAAGATGTTGGTGTTCAGCGCGCTCTTGATCAGGAACGACAGCGGCGTGTTGATCACGTGCGGTGCATACTCCTGCGCGCCGCTTTGGGCGACCAGCGCCTGGTTTGCCTGCTCAAGCTGCGGCTGCGGAACGACGGCGTTTTGCTGCTCCTGCGACTGAGCAACGTCTTCCATATCTTTGTTATCCAGCACGTTTGATTTTGGCGTATCGCCATAAATCACCGGAATATCGCACTCCGGGCAGGCGATTTTCGGTTTCGCCTCAAACAGCACGCCGCCCTGATCGTTTTCAATCTTGCTGATGAAATACGGGTCGACCAGGAAGCCGCCGTTAGCCATCACCGAGTAACCGCGCGCCACCTGCAATGGCGTAAAGGAGGCGGAGCCGAGAGCCAGCGATTCCGTATGCACAATATTTTGCGCCGGGAAGCCGAAGCGCTGCAGGTACTCTGCCGCGTAATCGACGCCCATTGCGCGCATCGCGCGAACCATCACCACGTTTTTGGACTGTCCCAGACCCTGGCGTAAACGGATAGGGCCTGAATATTCCGGCGGGGAGTTTTTCGGCTGCCAGTCGGAACCGGCACCCGCATCCCAGCGTGAAATCGGTACGTCGTTGAGAATACTCGCCAGCGTCAGACCTTTATCCATCGCCGCGGTGTACAGGAACGGTTTGATGTTCGAGCCGACCTGGCGCAGCGCCTGCGTCGCACGGTTGAATTTGCTCTGGTTGAAATCAAAGCCGCCGACCAGCGCCATCACGGCACCGTTTTGCGGATTGATCGACACCAGCGCAGAGTTCACGTCGGGAACCTGCGCCAGCCACCAGGCGTCGTTCACCTGACGCACCCAGATTTGCTGTCCGGTTTGCACCGCATCGGTCACTTTACGCGGCGTCGGGCCTTGCGCTGTATCAGAGCGGTACGGACGCGCCCAGCGGATACCGTCCATGCGCAGCGACACGGAGGTGCCGTCGGCCATCATCGCGGTGGCTTCCTGCGGATCGGCACTGGTGACGACTGCCGGCAGCAGCGGCCCGTAGGTCGGCAGCGTTTTCAGAGAGTCGATGATTTTTTTGCTGTCCCATGCGCTTTCGCCCACTTTCCACAGCACGTTCGACGGGCCACGGTAGCCGTGGCGCATGTCGTAATCCATCACATTGTTACGCACCGCCTGCTGTGCCGCCTGCTGCACTTTGCGGGTGATGGTGGTGGTGATCCGGTAGCCATCTTCATACGCCTGCTCGCCGTAACGGCTGACCATCTCCTGTCGAACCATTTCGGTCAGATAGGGGGCAGAGAAAGCGATTTCCGGCGCGTGATAGTTGGCGTCGATGGCGTCGTTGCGCGCCTGATCGTACTCAGTCTGGCTGATGTAGCCTTCGCTCAGCATGCGCGACAACACCACGTTACGACGCGCAGTGGCGCGGTTGAGGGAGTAGAGCGGGTTGAACGTTGACGGCGCTTTCGGCAGACCGGCAATGGTCGCCATCTCGCTTAAGGTCAGCTGATCGACAGGTTTACCGAAATAGACCTGCGCCGCCGCACCTACGCCATAGGCGCGATAGCCCAGATAGATCTTGTTGAGATAAAGCTCAAGGATCTCGTCTTTGCTCAGCAGTTGCTCGATGCGAATGGCAAGGAACACCTCTTTGATCTTACGCGTCAGGGTTTTTTCCGGGCTGAGGAAGAAGTTACGCGCCAGCTGCTGTGTGATGGTACTCGCCCCTTGAGAGGCTCGACCAGAGAACAGCGCGACGCTGGCGGCACGGAAAATCCCCACCGGATCGACGCCATGGTGTTCGTAAAAACGGCTGTCTTCCGTGGCGATAAAGGCTTTCACCATCACCGGCGGAATCTGGTTAAGGGTCAGCGGGATACGTCGTTTTTCGCCGTACTGGGCGATCAACTCGCCATCGGCGCTATAGACCTGCATTGGGATCTGGAGTCGCACATCACGCAGTGTGGCGACATCGGGTAGTTGCGGCTCAATATATTTGTACAAACCATAAATCGAGCCTGCTCCCAGCAGAATGCAACAGACTGCAAGGATCAATAAATACTTTACGAACTTCACTGGAGATTTCCCATTTAGTTTCACTTGGGCAGTTTCTAAACAATCGCGCGGTAGTATAAAGGCAAGCCTGAAGCATTGATAGAGCCGTCACCTGACGGGCGATAAGGAGATCGTGAAGTATGGCTTTCAAAACGTGGCGAACAGGTTTTCATCTTCAACAAGATAGCGTTCTGGCTGTCTCAGTCACCCAGGAGCGGACCGGGTGGTGTCTGCGCCACTGGTGGCGTATCCCGCTACCGGCGGGAATTATCCGCGACGGGAAAATTATCCAGCCGGAACAACTGGTTGCGGCGCTTAAGGACTGGAGTCAGGCACTGCCCCATTACCACCGCCTGTTTATCGCATTTCCGGCCGCCCGCACGCTGCAAAAGACGCTGCCTGCTCCGGCGCTGACGTTACGCGACAGTGAGCAGGCGTCGTGGATCGCCTCAGCGATCTCCCGTGAACTGGAAATGCCGCCAGAAGCGCTGTGCTTTGACTATACGCAAGACACCTTTAGTCGTGCCTTTCACGTGACAGCCGCACAAAACCAGGAGGTGGCGGCGCTGTTAACGCTCGGGGAGTCGTTGCGTCTGCATGTGGCGGCGATCACGCCCGACGCTGCGGCGCTGGCGAATCTCCTGCCGCTTCTTGACCCTCCCGCGCAGTGCGTGGCGTGGTGCGACGGCCAGCACTGGCTATGGTCGATGCGTCACCAGTGGGGGCGAAAACGCGCGGATGAGGCGAAAGATGTGGCTGAGCTGGCGGCCCTGTTAGCGCTCAGCCCTGAGGATATCGCGCTCTTCGACGGCGCAGCGCGTGATCCTTTTAGCCTGCTGGCGCGTTCTCAGCCGCCGCTGCCTGAATGTGGCGCGGAATTTACCGTTGCTCTGGCCCTCGCGATGGGAGAACTCTTCGAGTGACAACGACTAACTTTTTGCCGTGGCGCCATCAAAAACAGCAAGCCTGCTGGCGTTTTTGGGTATGGCTGTTTGCAGGCTCCTGTCTACTTTCCCTTGCCGTGATGATAAGCCTGCGAACCGGCGAGGGGCTTAAGGTGCGGGCGCTTGAGGCGCATCTGGCGGGTGAGCGCGTGATTCAACAAAAGCTGCACGCCCATCGCGCGCAGTGGCAGGCGCTGCAGAAAGCACACCCGCAAACACCGCAAGCCGGAGTACAGCGCGCGAAAACACAGGCCTGGCAATCATCGTTGATTTCACTGGCGTCAGCGATGCCGGAGCAGGCGTGGCTGACACAGCTTCAGTACCAGAAGCCTCGGCTGATGTTGACGGGGTTTGCCGCAACCCCCATCGCCCTTTCTGCACTGGCGGCGTCGCTCAGGCAACTACCGGGTTTTACTCTCGGGCCTGCGGGTGAAATGCAGCAGGATGCTGAGGGACGCTGGACGTTCAGTTTTACCCTCACGAGTCAGGGGTGAACCGTGCGCCTCTTTTATGAACGCTGGTATGGGTTTCTACCGCGCACGCGCCTGTTCTGCTGGAGCCTTTTTACCGTCGCCATACTGCTGGGTGCCTGGCTGCTGTTGGTGCGACCGGTTATTCAGCAGCTGACACAGCTTGAGGCAAAGCGAAGTCAGGCTGGCGCAGAGCGCGCTGAATTATGGGCGAGTGAAGCGCAGCCGCATCCGGTTTTGGCTGCGCCGGTGATCCCCGCGTCGCTGCCATTTTCTCCACTGGATTTTCAAACCGACGGCGTTCGGCTGGTGCGCTGGCTGCCTGTCGCGAACGGGGGTGAATTAACGCTGAAAGTGGACTGGGCGCAGATTCCGGCCGTGTTTGCGCGGCTCGCGCAGCGTGGGATGGCCGTGAGCGGGTTTTCCGTTAAGCCGGAGGAGGCGCGGTTACAGCTGGTTTTGCAGGTGGAGAACACCGATGCGAACTGAGCTGCGCTGTCTGATTTTGTGTTCGCTGGCACTGCTCACCGGCATGCGTGACCCCTTTCGCCCGCCGGACGATCGCTGTGCCACAGGTGCATTAGCGCGCTGGCGCTATCAGGGGATGATCCAGAGCGGGAGCGCTGTGGGTATCGTCAAGGATGAACAGGATCGCTGGCATCGCATACGGCAGGGCGAACGACTGCCTGCGGGCTGGCAGGTGCTGACATTCAATGAAACGGAAATGGTCGTCGGGCTTGGCGAGGGATGCGAGCCGAAAACGTGGCGATGGCAACGAGAGGGAACGAAGAATGAAACGACTCAGGAGAATCATCCTGCTGATGATGCTCAGCATGCCAACATGGGCCGCAGTGCCAAAACCCGTCACTCTGGCGGTGGATGATGTGCCTGTGGTGCAGATTTTACAGTCATTGGTGGAGCTTGAGGGCCGCAATCTGATTGTTGCACCGGACGTGAAAGGCGCGCTTTCGCTGCATCTCACCCATGTCCCGTGGCGGCAGGCGCTGCACATCGTCGTGACCAGCGCCGGACTGGTGCTGCGCGAAGAAGGCGGCATTTTCTATGTCAACACTGCCGCTGGGCAACGTGAGCAGCAGACGCGAAAAGAGGAGGAGCTGGCGCAGCAGAAACTGAATGTGCCGCTCTCCTCGCGCGCGCTCTCTTTAGCCTACGCGGATGTCACCGAGCTGCAAAAAGCGGCGGAAAAACAGCTCAGCCCCAAGGGCAGTCTCTCCGTGGATAAACGCACCAACCGCCTGCTGGTGCGGGATATCCCCGTGGTACTCGATTCTCTAGAGCACTGGGTCGAACAGATGGACCTGCCCGTGGCGCAGGTGGAACTCGCCGCCCATATCGTCACCATCAATGAAAAAAGCCTGCGTGAACTGGGGGTGAAGTGGAATCTGGCGGAGGCGCAGAGTGCCGGTTCACCGGGACAAGTCACCACGCTGGGTGCCGATTTGTCAGTGGCGAGCGCCACAACGCACGTCGGATTTAATATTGGACGGATCGACGGCAGGCTGTTGGATCTGGAGCTGTCGGCACTGGAGCAAAAGCAGCAGCTGGAGATCATCGCCAGCCCACGGCTATTGGCGTCGCATATGCAGCCTGCCAGTATCAAACAGGGCAGTGAAATTCCGTATCAGGTGTCCAGCGGTGAGAGCGGGGCGACATCGGTGGAGTTCAAAGAGGCGGTGCTGGGGATGGAAGTGACGCCCGTGGTGCTTCCAAATGGCCGCGTGCGATTAAAGTTACACATTAGCGAAAATATGCCTGGCCAGGTTTTACAGCAGGCCGATGGCGAAACCCTGGCGATTGATAAACAGGAAATCGAAACGCAGGTGGAAGTAAAAAGCGGTGAAACACTCGCGCTGGGGGGAATTTTCTCGCAAAAGAATAAAACGGGCAGTGACAGTATTCCGGGTCTCGGTGGACTTCCCTGGGGGGGGCAACTCTTTCGCCACGACGGCAAGGATAACGAGCGGCGCGAGCTGGTGGTCTTCATCACACCGCGTCTGATTAGTATTCAATAATGGAAACGATCCCCGCGAGGATTTTGCAGCCAGTTTGTTGCAGATGTTTGACGTGGGGCATGAATTAGCATACAAGGAGTACCGATTTGAGTTTCAGCTTCTCCTAATCTTACCTCTTGTTGCTTTAAGCATCTGGCGTGGTGATTTAATCAGTTGCCAAACAAGCAGGACTACTGAGATAATTTTTAGTCTGACTCTCGCACTATCGCATATGAGGTTTCAGTTCATGTCCTGCTACGCTGAGTGTCTGCGAAGCGGGGATTACCATTAACGAATAGTCTTAGTAGTACCGAAAAAATGGCAGAGAAACGCAATATCTTTCTGGTTGGGCCTATGGGTGCCGGCAAAAGCACTATTGGGCGCCAGTTGGCTCAACAACTCAATATGGAATTTTACGATTCTGATCAAGAGATTGAGAAACGAACCGGAGCTGATGTGGGCTGGGTCTTCGATGTAGAAGGCGAAGAAGGTTTCCGTGACCGTGAAGAAAAAGTTATCAATGAACTTACGGAAAAACAGGGCATCGTGCTGGCAACGGGCGGTGGTTCTGTAAAATCTCGCGAAACTCGTAACCGTCTCTCCGCCCGCGGCGTTGTGGTCTATCTTGAGACGACCATCGAAAAACAGCTGGCACGGACGCAGCGCGATAAAAAGCGCCCGTTACTGCAAGTTGAAACGCCTCCACGTGAAGTTCTGGAAGCATTGGCCGGTGAGCGCAATCCACTGTACGAAGAGATTGCTGATGTAACCATTCGTACCGACGATCAGAGCGCTAAAGTGGTTGCAAACCAGATTATTCATATGCTGGAAAGCAACTGATTCTGGCTTTATATACACTCGCCCACGGGTATAAGCATTTAAGGTGGATGTCGCGTCATGGAGAGGATTACAGTTACTCTCGGGGAACGTAGTTACCCTATCACCATCGCGGCTGGCTTGTTTAACGATCCAGCTTCCTTCTTACCACTGAAAGCGGGTGATCAGGCAATGCTGGTCACCAACGAGACTCTGGCTCCGCTTTATCTCGACAAAATTCGTCATCTGCTTGAACAGGCAGGTGTGAAGGTCGACAGTGTGATTCTGCCTGATGGCGAGCAGTATAAAAGCCTGGCGGTACTCGATACCGTCTTCACCGCATTACTGCAAAAACCGCATGGTCGCGATACGACACTACTTGCCCTGGGCGGTGGTGTTGTTGGCGATCTGACGGGGTTTGCTGCGGCAAGTTATCAACGTGGTGTTCGTTTTATTCAAATTCCTACCACGTTACTCTCGCAAGTCGACTCTTCAGTTGGCGGCAAAACGGCCGTCAATCATCCGCTTGGCAAAAACATGATTGGCGCGTTCTATCAGCCCGCTTCGGTGGTGGTGGATCTCGACTGTCTGAAAACCCTGCCTAAACGCGAACTGGCGTCAGGCCTTGCTGAAGTGATCAAATACGGCATTATTCTGGACGGTGAATTCTTCACCTGGCTGGAAGAGAACATGGATGCGCTGCTTAACCTTGACGGTCAAGCGCTGGCGTATTGTATCCGCCGTTGTTGTGAGCTGAAAGCAGAAGTCGTTGCAGCGGACGAGCGGGAAACCGGCTTACGTGCTTTACTGAATCTGGGGCATACGTACGGTCACGCGATTGAAGCCGAAATGGGCTACGGCAACTGGCTTCATGGTGAAGCGGTCGCTGCAGGCATGGTCATGGCTGCTCGCACCTCCGAACGTCTGGGTCAGTTCACGAAAGAAGAGACTCAACGCATCATCACGCTGCTGGAGCGCGCGGGTTTACCGGTGACGGGACCACGCGAGATGTCTTCGCAAGCGTATTTACCCCACATGATGCGTGATAAAAAAGTATTGGCTGGCGAGATGCGTTTAGTCCTCCCGCTGGCAATAGGGAAGAGTGAAGTGCGCGGCGGAGTGTCGCACGAAGTGGTTCTTGGCGCGATTGCTGATTGCCAGCAGGCGTAACAACTAGAAAGGTCTGGCTACTGTCAAAGGTGGCTATTTAGATTCAGGTGCAATGCAACGTCGTAAGCATGAGCCTTTGAGTGGGGTGTTAAATGGATGAATTCAAACCAGAAGACGAGCTGAAACCCGATCCCAGCGATCGTCGTACTGGTCGTTCTCGTCAATCTTCAGAACGTGATAACGAGCCGCAAATCAACTTTGACGATGTTGATTTGGATGCAGACGATCGTCGTCCGTCACGCAGCCGCAATGCGCGTGATGAGCGAGAAGAAGAAGAGGGTTATGAGTCCGAAGAAGATTCAATGGACGAAGAGCCTGTAGAGCGTCGCCCACGCAAACGTAAAGCGGCCGCCAAAAAACCGGCTTCCCGCCAGTACATCATGATGGGCCTTGGCGTGTTTGTCCTGCTGCTGCTGATTATCGGCATCGGCTCCGCGCTGAAAGCACCGTCAACGGATTCCACTGAGCAGACGCCTTCTGCCGAAAAGAGCATTAATCTTTCGGGGAATGACACTGCCGATCAGGCCAATGGTGCGCAGCCTGCGCCTGGCACAACATCTGCTGAGCAGACTGCAACTGCAAATGCAACGCAGGATGTTTCTCTGCCGCCTGTCTCCTCAACGCCAACTCAGGGTCAAACGCCTGCTACGCCAGAAGGCCAGCAGCGTGTAGAAGTTCAGGGCGATCTGAACAACGCACTGACCCAACCGCAGAGTCAGGATCAGGTGAACAACGTAGTGGCTAACTCTACGCTGCCAACCGAGCCTGCGACGGTAGCTCCGATTCGTGGTGGCGCGGCTCAACCGCAAACCGCAGCAACGGAAACCAAACCGCGTCAGACTCAGACCCAGACTGCGCCTCGACCAGAGCGCAAACAGGCTGTCATTGAGCCGAAGCGTGAAACCAAACCGCAGACGGTTGCGAAAGCGCCAGAAGCGAAACCTGTTGCACAGCCTAAGCAGACCGAAACCGCAGCCGTGAAAGCGCCTGCTGCGACAACGACTGCACCGAAGGCCACGACCTCAACGCCAGCAGCCACGCCTGCACCAGCCGCGACGGCAACGGCCAGCGCTGCAGCTACGGGTAAATCTACGGGCAACGTGGGTTCGCTGAAATCAGCGCCTTCCAGCAACTACACGCTTCAGTTGAGCAGCTCTTCCAGCTACGACAATCTGAACGGCTGGGCGAAGAAATCGAATCTGAAAAACTATGTGGTTTATCAGACGACCCGCAACGGACAACCCTGGTATGTGCTGGTGAGCGGTGTGTACGCGTCTAAAGACGAAGCGAAACGCGCAGTTGCCACGTTACCTGCGGATGTTCAGGCGAAAAACCCGTGGGCGAAACCGATTCATCAGGTTCAGGCTGATTTGAAGTAATGGTTAAAGCGCAGGATGCTGTCGGAGCTTTTTCCACAGCCGGAGAAGGTGTAATTAGTTAGTCAGCATGAAAAAAAATCGCGCTTTTCTAAAATGGGCAGGGGGGAAATACCCCCTGCTCGACGATATTAATAAACATCTGCCGAAAGGCGAGTGTCTTATCGAGCCCTTCGTGGGCGCCGGGTCGGTGTTCCTGAACACCGACTTTTCTCGCTATATCCTTGCGGATATCAACAGCGATCTCATTACCCTCTACAACATCGTTAAAACTCAGACAGATGAGTATATCGATGCGGCGCGTCAACTCTTTACCCCAGAGAACAACAACCCGGACGCCTACTATCAGTACCGCGCCGAGTTCAACCAGAGCACGGATGCGTTCCGTCGCGCGCAGTTGTTCTTGTATCTGAACCGTCATGGCTACAATGGCCTGTGCCGGTACAATCTGAAGGGTGAATTTAACGTGCCGTTTGGCCGCTACAAGCGCCCCTACTTCCCGCTGGCCGAGCTGCAGCATTTTGCCGAAAAGGCACAAAAAGCGGAGTTCCATTGCATCTCGTATGAAGAGTGTATGGAAATGGCGAACGCGGACTCTGTGGTCTATTGCGATCCGCCGTACGCCCCGCTCTCGGCCACGGCGAATTTTACCGCTTATCACACCAACAGCTTCAGCCCGAAAGAGCAGGCTCATCTGGCTGAAATGGCGGAAAAGCTGGTCAGTAAGCAAATCACGGTGTTAATTTCGAACCATGACACGCCTGATACTCGCGAGTGGTACAAAGCGGCGAACGATCGTATTCAGCTTAAAGTGCGGCGCAGTATCAGCAGCAACGGCGGCACACGTAAAAAGGTGGACGAACTGCTGGCTCTTTATCGACCCTGAGCCGTTTCGCCCGCCGGTAACTACATTTCAAGGAGATGCGGATGAAACAGTTTTTGATTGCTCCCTCAATTCTGTCAGCCGATTTCGCCCGCCTGGGTGAAGATACGGCCAACGCCTTAGCCGCCGGTGCGGATGTGGTCCATTTCGACGTTATGGACAACCACTACGTGCCGAACCTGACCATCGGCCCGATGGTTCTGAAAGCGCTGCGTAACTACGGCATCACCGCCCCGATTGACGTTCACCTGATGGTGAAACCGGTCGATCGCATTGTGCCGGATTTTGCCGCCGCAGGGGCCAGCATCATTACCTTCCATCCCGAAGCCTCCGAGCATGTCGATCGCACGCTGCAGCTGATTAAAGAAAACGGCTGCAAAGCGGGCCTGGTGTTTAACCCGGCAACCCCGCTCAGCTACCTTGATTACGTCATGGATAAGCTGGATGTGATCCTGCTGATGTCCGTTAACCCAGGCTTTGGCGGCCAGTCCTTTATCCCGCAAACGCTGGATAAACTGCGCGAAGTGCGCCGTCGTATTGATGAGTCTGGCTATGACATCCGCCTGGAAGTGGACGGCGGCGTGAAGGTCAACAACATCGGCGAAATCGCGGCGGCGGGTGCGGATATGTTCGTTGCCGGTTCGGCGATTTTCGATCAACCGGATTACAAAAAAGTCATTGAAGAAATGCGCGCTGAACTGGCAAAGGTAAGTCATGGATAAGTTGAAGGCAATTCGGGGCGTCGCGTTCGACCTCGATGGCACGCTGGTCGACAGCGCGCCAGGTTTAACCAGCGCCGTGGATCGGGCGCTCTATGCGCTCGAACTGCCGATGGCAGGCGAAGAGCGCGTAGTGACCTGGATCGGTAATGGCGCAGACGTGCTGATGGAACGTGCCCTGACATGGGCGCGCCAGGAGCGTGCGATTCAGCGCGCCGCGCAGGGTAAACCCGGCGTTGATCACTCGGATATCCCTCAGGACGAGCAGTTACGCGTCCTGCGTAAACTCTTCAATCGTTACTATGAAGAGACGGTGGAAGAGGGCAGCTTCCTGTTCCCGGACGTGGTGGAAACCCTTAGCGCGCTGCATTCTAACGGCCTGCCGCTGGCGCTGGTGACCAACAAGCCGACGCCGTTTGTCGCTCCGCTGCTTGAAGTGCTGGGCATCGCGAAGTACTTCTCCGTGATCGTCGGCGGTGATGACGTACAAAACAAAAAGCCGCATCCTGAGCCGATCTTACTGGTGGCAGGAAAACTATCGTTGTCACCTGAACAGCTGCTCTTTGTCGGCGATTCGCGCAATGATATTCTGGCGGCCAAATCGGCAGGATCCCCCTCCGTCGGCCTAACCTATGGCTACAACTACGGTGAAGCCATTACGCTGAGTGAGCCGGACGTGGTGTTCGATCACTTCAAAGATTTACTGCCCGCACTCGGGCTTTCGCACAGTGAACATCAGGAATCGAAAAATGACTAAGCCCATCGTATTTAGTGGCGCACAGCCTTCAGGTGAATTGACCATTGGTAACTACATGGGTGCGTTACGTCAGTGGGTCAACATGCAGGATGATTATCACTGCATCTACTGCATCGTGGATTTACACGCGATTACCGCGCGTCAGGATCCAGAAAAACTGCGCAAAGCAACGCTCGATACGCTGGCGCTGTACCTGGCCTGTGGCATCGATCCTGAGAAAAGCACCATCTTCGTGCAGTCCCACGTGCCAGAACACGCACAGCTCGGCTGGGCGCTGAACTGCTACACCTATTTCGGTGAACTGAGCCGCATGACCCAGTTCAAAGACAAATCCGCGCGCTACTCCGAAAACATCAACGCCGGTCTGTTTGACTACCCGGTGCTGATGGCAGCAGATATTCTGCTGTACCAGACTAACCAGGTCCCGGTCGGTGAAGACCAGAAACAGCATCTGGAGCTTAGCCGTGATATCGCCCAGCGCTTCAATGCCATTTATGGTGATGTCTTCAAAGTACCAGAGCCGTTCATTCCGAAATCCGGCGCGCGCGTAATGTCTCTGCTTGAGCCGACCAAGAAGATGTCCAAGTCTGACGATAACCGCAATAACGTGATCGGCCTGCTGGAAGATCCGAAAGCGGTGGTTAAGAAGCTTAAGCGTGCCGTGACCGACTCCGACGAGCCGCCTGTTGTTCGCTACGACGTGCAGAACAAAGCGGGCGTATCAAACCTGCTGGATATTCTCTCCGGCGTGACCGGTCAGAGCATCCCTGAGCTTGAGCAGCACTTCGAAGGCAAAATGTATGGTCACCTGAAAGGGGAAGTGGCTGAGGCGGTTTCCGGCATGCTGACTGACCTGCAGGAGCGTTATCACCGTTTCCGTAACGACGAAGCGTTCCTGAACAACGTGATGCGCGACGGTGCCGACAAAGCCAGCGCCCGTGCGTCTGAAACCCTGAAAGCGGTGTATGACGCGATTGGGTTTGTAGGTAAGCCGTAAGCTGTTGCCGGGTGGTTTGACGTAGACCGGGAAAGCGCGAGCGCTACCCGGCGAAACAACCGCTCTGCACCCATAAAAAAACCGGGATATTCCCGGTTTTTTTGTGCCTGAAAAAGACTTACGGCTGTTCTGCCGCCGGGCCGCAGCCGCCGATCATTTTCGAAATCGAGATCGCAGGGTGCAGGAAGTAATCATAGCCGCAGTTGTTTTTGGTGTTTTGCACGTGACCCGTACACGCCGTCAGGGTCGATAATAAGCCAACTAACACAGCGGCTTTTGCCAGTTTAAACATACACTTTCCTTGTAATGGAGCCGTACTTTTGGATGTAAAATAAGGGAATTAATGGAAAAGATTCCATTTCGCAGGCGGTATGTTATCGGCAGGTGTCAGGCGGGAGTAGTCCGGTTAAAGACTACTCCCTGAAGTGTGAATATGCGGGGGGAGATTAATGGTTTGAGAACCAGTTTAGCTTTTCGCGCAGTTCGACCACGCGACCGACAACGATCAGCGCCGGGCTTTCCACTTGCTGCGCCAGTTCACCCAGTTGAGTCAGAACGCCGCTCACCACGCGTTGCGTAATGGCAGTGCCGTTTTCCACCAGCGCCACCGGCATATCCTCCGGCATACCGTGTTCCAGCAGTTTTTCCTGAATAGTGGCCGCCTGGTTTAGCCCCATGTAGAACACCAGCGTCTGTTTCTCTGCGGCCAGGTTATGCCAGTCCAGCTCGCTGCCGGTTTTCAGGTGGCCCGTCACCAGGCGCACGCTCTGGGCGTAATCGCGATGAGTCAGCGGAATACCGGAGTAGGCTGAGCAGCCGGACGCTGCCGTAATTCCCGGTACAACCGAGAACGGAATACCCGCATTGCAGAGGGTTTCCAGCTCTTCGCCGCCGCGGCCAAAGATAAACGGATCGCCGCCCTTCAGGCGCACCACGCGTTTTCCTTTTTGCGCTTCACGCAGCAGAATCTGGTTGATCTCTTCCTGCGGCACGCAGTGATACCCGGCGCGTTTACCCACGAATACCCGGTCAGCGTCGCGGCGCACCAAATTCATGATGTCATCGGAGACCAGACGATCGTAAACCACGATATCCGCCTGCTGGATCTGCTGCAGCCCTTTCAGGGTCAACAGCCCCGCGTCACCCGGCCCTGCGCCAACCAGCACCACTTCACCGCGATGGTCCAGCGGCTCGGTCAGCAGGCGTTCGGTGGTCTCGGTAATGGCTTTTTGATCCTGATTCGCCAGCGACTGTGCCAGGCGATCGTTTACAAAGAATTTTTCCCAGAAGCGACGGCGCTCGCCAACGGTGGCGAAGGTTTTCTTCACCCGCGAGCGGAGTTGCCCCGCGTAGTGCGCCACCTGACCAAGATGCTGAGGCAGTATCGCTTCCAGTTTCTCACGCAGCAAACGCGCGAGCACCGGAGAGGTGCCGCCGGACGACACCGCCACCATCAGCGGCGAGCGGTCGATAATCGACGGCATAATAAAACTGGCTTCTTTTGGCGCGTCGACCACATTGCAGAAAATACGGCGGGTTTCACAGGCGTCGCTGACGCGCTGGTTCACTTCGTCGTTATCTGTAGCGGCAATGGTCAGCCAGCAGGTGTCGAGCAGCGTTTCGTCGAATTCGCCTTCGACCAGTGTCAGCATGCCTTCCTGCGCCCATACGTTAAACTGCGGGTCAAAGGCGAGGGCATTCACCGTCAGTCGGGCACCCGCTTCTAACAGGAGACGCGCTTTGCGTTCAGCGACATCGCCACCGCCCACCAGCAGGCAGTCGCGATGGCGTAATTGACAGAAAATCGGCAGGTGATCCACGACATTACCTCTTAAGAGTGGGCTTTCGCCTGAACAGTTGCGATGGTTTACGGAGTCGGATGCTCCGCTTTGTGAGTAGCATACCCGTAACGACAAGCGTCATACAGAAAACATGTGAAACGTACGGGAGGCATTGCGCCTCCCGTTCTGGTTTAGCCTTTCAGCTGCACGTTGCCGTCTTTCACGCGAACGTCGTAGTGCTTCACAGAGTGACTTTCATCTTCCATACAGTGCCCGTCCGTTAAGCGGAAACGCTGTTTTTTCAGCGGGCTGGCGACCCACAGCTCGCCCTGGTGTTCAGCAATCAGGCCGCGAGACAACACGCTGGCCTCAAAGAACGGATCGATATTGCTGATCGCGAAGAGCTGTTCATCGTGGCGCGGGCGGAAGATCGCCACATGCTCGTTGCCCAGCAGCGCACAGACGCCCGTCGCCGGAATGATGTCGTCGATTTTGCAGATGTTTACCCACTGGCTCATACGTTTTCCTCCACCAGAGTCACCGGAATGCGCTCGTAAGGCGTTGCCGGACGGTGCTGCTCGCGCTCAGGAACAACCTGTACGTTCGGATCGCGCTGGGTGCTGTTGATAAAGTGTTTGAAGCGAACCTGCGCGGCTGGCGTGTTGACGGTTTCTGTCCACTCGCAAATGACGGCCTCGCGCAGGCGGGAAATCTCTTCTTCCAGATGCTCGTTCAGGCCAAGTTTATCGTCGATGATCACCGATTTCAGGTATTCGATGCCGCCTTCCAGGTTATCGAGCCAGGAGGCGGTACGGGTCAGTTTGTCGGCGGTACGAATGTAGAACATCATGAAGCGGTCGAGATACTTGAGCAGGGTTTCGCGATCGAGATCGGCCGCCAGCAGGTCGGCGTGACGCGGTTTCATCCCGCCGTTACCGCAAACGTACAGGTTCCAGCCTTTTTCGGTGGCGATAATCCCCACGTCTTTACCCTGCGCTTCCGCACATTCGCGGGTACAGCCGGAGACGCCAAACTTCATTTTGTGTGGGGTACGAATGCCCTTGTAGCGGTTTTCCAGCTCAACGCCGAAGCCCACGCTATCGCCCACGCCGTAACGGCACCAGGTGCTGCCGACGCAGGTTTTCGCCATACGCAGCGCTTTGGCATACGCGTGACCGGTTTCGAAGCCCGCTTCGATCAGCTGACGCCAGATTTCCGGCAGGTCATCTTTCTGCGCACCAAACAGGCCGATACGCTGGGAACCGGTGATTTTGGTGTACAGGTTAAATTCGCGCGCCACGCGGCCCACGGCCACCAGCCCTTCCGGGGTGATTTCGCCACCGGCGGAACGTGGGATCACAGAGTAGGTCCCGTCTTTCTGAATGTTCGCCAGGAAGTTGTCGTTAGTATCCTGCAGCGGCGTGTGCTCTGGCTTCAGGATGTATTCATTCCAGCAGGAAGCCAGCAGTGAACCGACGGTCGGTTTACAGACTTCGCAGCCGTAGCCCTGGCCGTGTTTTTGCAGCAGTTCGTCGAAGGTTTTGATGCCTTCCACGCGGATCAGGTGGTAAATCTCCTGGCGTGAGTAAGAGAAGTGCTCACACAGGTTGTTGTTCACTTCGATGCCCTGTTTCGCCAGTTCGGCGTTCAGCACCTGGGTGACCAGCGGGATACAGCCGCCGCAGCCGGTACCGGCTTTGGTTTCGGCTTTCAGGGCGGCGACGGTGTGGCAGCCTTTGTTGATCGCTGAGATCAGCATGCCTTTGGTCACGTCGAAGCAGGAGCAAATCTGCGCGCTGTCGGGCAGTTTATCCACGCCGATAGAAGGTTTACCGTTGGAGGCGTGAGCCGGCAGGATCAGCGCGTCCGGGTTTTCCGGCAGTTCGATGGCGTTCAGGACCAGCTGCAGCAGATTACCGAAATCGCTGGTATCCCCCACCAGCACCGCGCCCAGCAGGTTTTTGTTGTCCTGACTGACGATCAGGCGTTTGTAGACCTCTTTGCTTTCGTCGAGGTAAACGTAGCTGCGACAGCCTGGTGTGCGGCCGTGCGCATCGCCGATCCCGCCGACGTCCACGCCGAGCAGTTTCAGCTTGGCGCTCATGTCCGCGCCGGTAAAGGCATTTTCGTTACCGAGAATATGGTCAACGGCGACCTGCGCCATTTTGTAGCCAGGAGCCACCAGACCATACACGCGGTTGTTCCAGCTGGCGCATTCGCCGATGGCGTAAATGTCCGGGTCGGAGGTCTGACAGGCGTCGTTAATCATGATCCCGCCACGCTGAGCCACGGCCAGACCGCACTGGGTCGCCATTTTATCGCGCGGGCGGATACCGGTGGAGAAGACGATGAAGTCGACTTCCAGCTCGCTGCCGTCGGCAAAGCGCATGGTTTTACGCGCTTCGGTGCCTTCCTGAACAATCTCTTTGGTATTTTTGCTGGTGTGAACTTTCACACCCATGCTTTCGATTTTACGGCGCAGCTGATCGCCACCCATGTGGTCGAGTTGTTCAGCCATCAGCATCGGGGCAAATTCGATGACGTGGGTTTCGACTCCCAGGTTTTTCAGCGCGCCTGCCGCTTCGAGGCCCAGCAGACCGCCGCCGACTACCGCACCGCGTTTACTGCGGCGTGCACAGGATTCGATCGCTTTGAGGTCTTCAATGGTACGATAAACGAAGCAATCCTGCGTTTCCGAGCCTTTGATTGGCGGGATCCACGGGTAAGAGCCAGTCGCCATGATCAACTTATCGTAAAAAACCGTGCGTCCGGCACTGGAGTGGATCACTCTTTCCTGGCGGTTGATGGTGATAGCGCGTTCGCCCACCAGCACCTTGACGCCATGCTTCTCGTAGAAACCTTCGCGCACCAGCGAAAGTTCTTCCGCGGTGTGATGAGAGAAGTAGGAAGAGAGGTGTACACGATCGTATGCTTTGCGGGGTTCTTCACAGAAGACGGTAATATCGAACTGGGCAGCGTCAGCTTTATCAAGGAGATCCTCAATAAAGCGGTGGCCGACCATGCCGTTACCGATAATAGCGAGTCTGACTTTGCTCATTTTTGCCTCGATTTCTTTTCTATTACTGCCTACCTTAACGATTCAGCAGGGGCACTTATTGATGCAAATCAAATACGCCTTAACCTACCACTTAGTGGGTATATGTCTGATTTGTCAGGATTTTTATAAGTCATGGAAATAGCACGCTTTTCGTGAGCGTCTAATTTATATACAAATTAGGGGGCTAATGATTACGATGACGTACCCCTTAATTTCAGCCGCATTTTTCGGGAGAAAGGTATGACGACAACACCGCTTTGGCTGGTTCAGAATGTTCGGTTACCTGGCCGGGAAGGGTTATGGCAAATCGGCATTGAGAATGGCCGTTTTGCAGAGATCACCCCGATGCGCGATGCTCATGACGAAAGTTATGAGGTGCTTAACGCTCGCGGTGGACTGGCGATTCCGCCGTTTATCGAGCCTCATATTCATCTGGATACGACGCAAACTGCCGGGGAACCGAGCTGGAACCAGTCGGGGACGCTGTTTGAAGGCATCGAACGCTGGGCCGAACGCAAGGCGCTGCTCAGCCATGACGATGTCAAAGCCCGCGCGTGGAAAACCCTGAAGTGGCAAATCGCCAACGGCATCCAGTTTGTGCGCACCCATGTGGATGTCTCCGATCCGACCCTTACCGCCCTGAAAGCGATGCTGGAAGTGAAGCAGGAAGTGGCGCCGTGGGTCACGCTGCAAATCGTCGCATTCCCGCAGGAAGGCATTCTCTCTTATCCCAACGGCGCGGCGCTGCTGGAGGAGGCCTTAAAACTGGGGGCCGATGTGGTCGGGGCGATCCCGCACTTTGAATTTACCCGCGAGTACGGCGTGGAGTCCTTGCACATCGCCTTCGCGCTGGCGAAAAAATATGACCGCCCGCTGGATATCCACTGCGATGAGATCGACGATGAGCAGTCGCGCTTCGTCGAAACCGTCGCCATGCTGGCGTACGAGGCGGGCATTGGCCATCGCGTGACTGCCAGCCATACCACGGCGATGCACTCCTACAACGGCGCTTACACGTCGCGCCTGTTCCGCCTGCTGAAAATGTCAGACATCAACTTTGTCGCCAATCCGCTGGTGAATATCCATCTGCAAGGGCGTTTTGACGACTATCCGAAACGCCGCGGAATCACCCGCGTGAAAGAGCTGCTCGAGGCAGGAATTAACGTCTGCTTCGGTCATGATGACGTCTTTGATCCCTGGTATCCGCTGGGGACGGGCAATATGTTGCAGGTGCTGCACATGGGGCTGCATGTTTGCCAGATGATGGGCTATCCGCAAATCGACAGCGGGTTAAATCTGATCACGCACAACAGCGCCAGAACGTTTGGCCTGACGGATTACGGCATCGAAACGGGTCATCCGGCGAACCTGATTATTCTGCCTGCTGAGAGCGGTTTCGAAGCGGTGCGTTGCCAGGTGCCGGTGCGCTGGTCAATTCGTCAGGGACGGGTGATTGCCACCACACAGCTGGCACAAACGTGGATACAAACCGATAGCGGGGGAGAGGAAGTGAGTTTTACACGAAACAGCCCCTTCACCGATGGCAAAGGGGCGTAGGCATTAGTGAGAAGCCGCTGCCGTGTTGTGCTGACGGTGGCGGGTGACAAAGCCCAGAATCAGACACATCACGAACACCACGGCGTACAAGCCGTTAGCCGTGTGCAGGGCTGCCAGCGGGCCACTGTGCGCCACGATAGGACCGGTCACCACGAAGGTCAGCATGGTGCCGATGGTGCCGCAGGTCAGCACAAAGTTCACCAGCTTCGGCGACGCTACTTTGGTTTGCAGGGAGCCAAGCGTAATGATCGAGGTGTAAATCGCGCTGGAGAAGAAACCGAGGGTCAGAATGAACCACGGCATATGCTCCGGCGAACCGTTGATGAACAGATACATCAGCACAGTTGCCAGGCCCGCCAGTACGGTCAGGATGCGCTGCAGATCGAAGAAGCGCAGGATGAAGCTAAACGCCCACATGCCAAACATGTACGACATCCAGAAATCACTCACCAGTTTACCGGCGTCGTTCAGACTCATGCCCAGCCCTTTGGCATATTCCGGGACCCAGGAGATAAAGCCCAGCTGGCCGAGGATGTAGCACAGCGCGGCAATGGAGAGGAACAGCACGCCGATTCCCCATTTCTCTTTCACCACCGGCTCGGACGTTTGCACCGCTTTTTTGCCCAGTACCGGGAAATCGCAGCCGAAGGTCAGAATAAAGATAGCGACGTACACCAGCCCGATGCAGGCATAAACCCAGTACCACTCGATGCTACGCGCCAGCAGAACGGCGGCCACCATTGGGAAGATCATCCCCGCCATGCTGAAGAACGAGTCGGTGAACAGCAGACGCGCGCCGCGCTGGCGGCCTTCATACATGTGGGTGATCAGGAAGGTCCCGATGGACATGGTGATCCCGCTGACCAGCCCGAGAACGAACATCGACGCCGAGAACAGGGCGATACTGTGGCTGACCATCAGGCCCGCCACGGCGGCGACCATCAGCACAAAGCCGAAGCGCAGCTGCGTTTTCAGCGGCACAATTTCCATCAGCCAGGCGTTCAAAAAGATCGAAATCAGGATCCCGGCGTTCAGGAAGGTGAAGGTGTTACTCATGCTGGAAACAGGTAGCTGGAAATAATCGGCAATATTGCCCATTACCATCCCGGTGACGATCACCAGTGCGCCGGTGAGGGCGTACGAGAAGAAGCTGATCCATGTGAGCTTGATGCGGTTGCTGTTAGTCATGTCTGCCTTGTATATGTACGTAAAGCGCGTTGACGCGCGAAGTGCGGGCAGATTTTAGTCATTAAAGTGATCTATTTAAATCTTTTCTGAAAATTATGATCATCGTTACAGTATTTATCATGACGGAAATCACCTTTTTACCCGCTGGATTCAACTGTTTGCGCCGTTACAACTGTTTCAAATTCGTAAAATTAGGTAAAAGGCTGGCCTCCATCCATACTGCTCTTTAGAATCAAGCAACTTGCCTTATTTACCGCGCTTTTTTAAGGAATTCTCATGCTCAAATCAACTCTGGCGGCTGTCGCAGCTGTGTTTGCTCTTTCTGCTGTCTCTCCTGCTGTTCTCGCAGCGAAAGGCGACCCCCATGTTTTGCTGACAACGTCCGCCGGGAATATTGAGCTGGAACTGAATAGCCAGAAAGCTCCTGTTTCTGTGAAAAACTTCCTTGATTACGTCAATAGCGGTTTCTATAACAACACCACATTCCACCGCGTGATCCCGGGCTTCATGCTCCAGGGCGGCGGTTTTAACGAGCAGATGCAGCAGAAACAGCCTAACGCGCCGATCAAAAACGAAGCCGATAACGGCCTGCGTAACACCCGTGGCACCATCTCCATGGCACGTACTGCTGACAAAGACAGCGCGACCAGCCAGTTCTTCCTGAACGTTGCTGATAACGCCTTCCTCGATCACGGTCAGCGTGATTTTGGTTATGCGGTCTTCGGTAAAGTTGTGAAAGGCATGGACGTGGCGGACAAGATCTCTCAGGTACAGACCCACGACGTTGGTCCATACCAGAATGTGCCGACAAAACCGGTAGTTATCCTCTCCGCAAAAGTGCTGCCGTAAGATTCTCCTCTGCGGGCATTCTCGCCCGCATTGCTTTCCCCTCCCTGCGAAAGCGCAGTTTGCTGCTTATACTTGTGGCAAACGGACACATTCAGGGAGGCGTTAAGTGAAAAAACTCACCGATAAGCAAAAATCCCGTCTCTGGGAGCAACAGAGAAATACCAATTTCCAGGCCAGCCGCCGTCTCGAAGGCGTCGATAGCCCGTTAGTCACGCTCAGTGCGCAGGACGCCGAGGTTCGTATTCAGGAACTCAGGAGGCACTATGAGCGATAAAATTGGTGACGACCGCGATCCATACCTCTACCCCGGCCTGAATGTGATGCGTAATGCGCTCAGTATTCGTCAGGCGGAGCGCCTGGCACAGGCCTCTTACGAACTCACCGCCCTGCGCGCGGCCACGCTGCCTCTTGGCCCGCCGGCTCGCGGGCTGCCGCATCTGTGCGCCATCCATCGCCACATTTATCAGGACATTTTTAGCTGGGCGGGAGCGATTCGTGAGGTCGATATTTATCAGGGCGATACCCGTTTTTGTCATTTTGCCTACATCGAAAAAGAGGGCAACGCCCTGATGCAGGACCTGGAGGAGGAGCACTATCTGACCGGTCTTGAACGCGAGGCGTTTATTGCCAGACTCAGCCACTACTACTGCGAGATTAACGTGCTGCACCCGTTTCGCATTGGCAACGGCATCGCGCAGCGCATCTTCTTCGAGCAACTGGCAATCCACGCGGGCTATCAGCTGAGCTGGCAGGGGATCGATCCGGATGAGTGGTCGGCGGCCAACCAGAGCGGGGCGATGGGCGATCTGACCGCGCTCAACGCCATCTTTGCCAAAGTAGTGAGCGAAGCGCGGGAAACTGAGTAGAATAGGGCGGCTATTTTTGTCCCGGAGCCGCCATGATCCTGCTGATTGATAACTACGATTCCTTTACCTGGAACCTTTACCAGTACTTTTGTGAACTGGGTGCAGAGGTCATTGTCCGGCGCAACGATGACATCACGCTGGCTGATATCGACGCACTGGCCCCGCAGAAAATCGTGATTTCACCGGGGCCGTGTACGCCTGACGAATCAGGTATTTCGCTGGAGGTCATTCGCCACTATTCCGGCAAACTGCCGATTCTGGGGGTTTGTCTCGGTCATCAGGCTATCGCGCAGGTGTTTGGTGCGACCATTGTTCGTGCCGAACGCGTGATGCACGGCAAAACCTCACCGGTTACCCACACCGGCATGGGCGTGTTTCAGGGGCTGAATAATCCGCTGACCGTCACGCGCTACCACTCGCTGGTGATCGACCCGCCCACGCTTCCCGCGTGCTTTGACGTCACCGCCTGGAGCGACACCCGTCAGATCATGGGCATTCGCCATCGCGAGTGGGACCTCGAAGGGGTGCAGTTCCACCCGGAGAGCATTCTGAGCGAACAGGGCCACCAGCTTCTCGCCAATTTCCTCAATCGCTGAATTTCTATTGCCTTGCTGTGATTTTTTATGCATATTTTGTGATTATATTTTCACAATTACTGTGACATAAAACGGACGGGCATGACATGGCAACTGAACAACCTGCAATTACGCGCGCAACATTCGATGAAGTGATTCTGCCGGTTTATGCACCGGCGGAGTTTATCCCGGTGAAAGGGAAAGGCAGTCGGGTATGGGATCAACAGTGCAAAGAGTACGTTGATTTCGCGGGCGGCATTGCGGTGACGGCGCTGGGGCACTGCCATCCGGCGCTGGTTGAGGCGCTGAAAACCCAGGGGGAAACCCTGTGGCACACCAGTAACGTGTTCACCAACGAACCGGCGCTGCGCCTGGGCCGTAAGATCATTGATGCCACCTTTGCCGAGCGTGTGCTGTTCATGAACTCCGGCACTGAAGCCAATGAAACCGCCTTTAAGCTGGCGCGCTATTACGCCTCCACGCGTCACAGCCCATACAAAAGCAAGATTATTGCATTCCATAACGCCTTCCATGGCCGTTCGCTGTTCACCGTTTCCGTGGGCGGGCAGCCGAAATATTCCGACGGTTTTGGTCCAAAACCCGCTGATATCATCCACGTGCCGTTTAACGATCTGCATGCGGTCAAAGCGGTGATGGACGATCATACCTGCGCGGTGGTGGTTGAGCCGATCCAGGGCGAGGGCGGCGTGATGGCCGCGACGCCAGAATTCCTGAAAGGACTGCGCGAGCTATGCGATGAGCATCAGGCATTGCTGGTCTTTGATGAAGTGCAGAGCGGTATGGGGCGTACCGGCGATCTGTTTGCCTATATGCACTACGGCGTAACGCCGGATATCCTGACCAGCGCCAAAGCGCTCGGCGGCGGTTTCCCGGTGAGCGCCGTCCTGACGACGCAAGAGATCGCCTCGGCCTTCCACGTTGGCTCTCACGGCTCCACTTATGGCGGCAACCCGCTGGCGTGCGCGATCGCCGGGGTGGCGTTCGATATTATCAACACCCCGGAAGTGCTGAACGGTGTAAACGCGAAGCGTGAGCAGTTTGTGCAGCATCTCCAGCAGATCGACGCGCAGTACGACGTGTTCAGCGATATTCGCGGCATGGGGCTGTTGGTCGGTGCGGAACTAAAGCCGCAGTACAAAGGTCGCGCGCGCGATTTCCTCCACGCCGCTGCCCACGAAGGGGTGATGGTGCTGAATGCCGGGCCGAATGTGATGCGCTTTGCGCCGTCGCTGGTGATTGAAGGGCAGGATATCGATGACGGTATGAACCGCTTTGCCAGTGCGGTGAAGAAGATCGTTCAGGGCTAGTGGAGCAGCGGCTTCGTTTTGTTCCGACCTACGGAGCCGCAAACCTCACGACGTCTTACGGCGCATAATCCGCGTCAGCCAAATCCCGTGATGCGGACGCTGACGCCACGCCACCGACGAAATGGTGTGCATGGTGTTCAGGTGGCCTATTACGCGCTGTAAATGCTGCTCCAGAGTGCTCATTGGCCCGTGGGTGAGCGTCTCTGGCGCTTCCAGAATATTGGAATCTCCCGACTCTCCCGGCGCGTCGTACTCCAGACGCTGCTGGCAACGCTGCAATGCAATTTCACACGACTGCAAATAGCGCTGCGCCAGATCCGGCGTCAGCATTGTGTGCTCGCGCGCCAGGGTCGTCATCGCGTTAATGTGTTCGACGATGAACTGGCTGTGCGTCACCCACAGTTTCATATCTGCCAGATAGTCTGAATTAAAGCCCGGCTCCTGCATCGCCTGGTTGAGGGAGTTATACAGCGCGTTGTGCGCCTGGTTGACCTTCATGCGCTCGTACGCCAGCGGCGAAGGTTTGGGATCGTCGCTCAGGATCAGACGAATGGCCTGCTGGTCCGCTTCAAGGGCGTCGTGGGCGTTCTGGCGCAGCAGCCCGCTCTGCCACTGTGGCCACAGCCAGACCATGCCGCCAAAGGCGATCAGACAGCCAATCAACGTATCCACCAGCCGCGCCACGATAAACTGCTCGCCGTTCAGGGTCAGCAGTTGCAGGGTGTATACCGCCGTCACTGTAAACCCGACCATTGCCCAGCCGTAGTTTTTGCGGATGATCAGATAGCCGACCAGGGTAATGACCAGCATTCCCAGCAGGGTATAGCCGTCAGGAACATGGAAGTGCAGTGTGATACCGGCAATCACCAGCCCGGCAAACGTCCCGAGCGCACGGTGCAGTATTCGCACGCGCGTCGCACCATAGCCATTCTGCGTGACAAACAGCACGGTCATTAAAATCCAGTAGGGCTTGGGTAAGTGCAGCGCGACGCCCATCAGGCTGGCGATGCTCAGCATCACGCTGATGCGTGCGGCATTGCGCAGGGCGGAGGATTTCAGTGATAAATAGCTTTTCAGCGCTGGCAGCAGCGGCAGACGCTTTTGTTTATCGGCCATCAGGTCGCGCGGGTAGAGCGGGCGCTGAGTGCGCAACACGCGTGCGATGCGGCTAAAGTGCCACGCGCAGAACTGCCCAACCGGATTATCCGGATGCTGACGGGCAATTTTCTCCAGCGCGCCCAGCTGTTTATCCATCGTAAAACGCGTGGGATAACGGTGGTAAAGAATATCGTCAGCCAGCACCCGCAGGCGCGCCGCGACCGTTTGGGCATTCCAGCGGATCACCGCTTCGGCGTGGCTGCGCTCCACCAGTTTTTGCACCTCCTGCGGGTGATGCAGACTGACCGAAATATGCTCCTGCAGATCAAGCCCCACCTGGAAGACGCGCAGCAGTCGCTTGTATTCATGGTTTTTATTGGCCGCCAGCATGTGCAGCTGCTGATAGCACTGGCTGATTAAGTCGACCACTTTTTGCTGGCGCGTAAGCAGCGGGGGCAATGATTTTTCCGGGTCTGTGTGTTGCGTCAGCAGGGTGTATTTGGCTTCGCAATAGTCCGCGAGCTGGACGTAGAGCAAGCTCAGGGATTCGCGCAGAGGCTGCTCCCGCCACATCCAGAACCAAAACCAGTTAAACAGCCCATACCACAGCGTACCGAACGTATAGATCAGCAGCGGCTCCCAGACGGGCATATTTCCGGCGAGGCTCAGCGTGAAAATAGCAGCAATCAGTGAGGCGGGCAGCAGGCGAGCGTGAAGCGAACTGATCTCCGCCGTGACGCCCAGCGTCATCGCCAGCACGGTAAGGATTAACGGCAGCGGGATATCACGGGCCAGCAGCAGCTGCACGGCCAGGCTACATCCGGCGAACAGGCAGCCGCCGATAATCAGGCGTTTGAAAAAGCGTTTATGCGGTGTATCGAGACCGGCGATGTTGCAGCAGGCAGGAACGAGAGAGAACAACAGCCCATGTTGCAGATGGCCCAGGATTAAACCGACAGCCACGGGAAGACATAACACCAGGGTTTGACGTAGTGCGTAGTTAACTTCGGGGTGATAAATCAGCCTGCGCCACATGTTCGTCAGAGACAAAAACGGCGTGACACCTTGCGATGGCACGCCGTTCGTTCCGGAATTAACGCGTTCCGTAGACCACGATAGTTTTACCGTGAGCAGAGATCAGGTTTTGATCTTCCAGCATTTTCAGGATACGGCCAACGGTTTCACGAGAACAGCCGACGATCTGACCAATCTCCTGACGGGTAATTTTAATTTGCATACCGTCCGGGTGGGTCATGGCGTCAGGTTGTTTCGCCAGGTTCAGCAGGGTCTGCGCGATGCGGCCTGTTACGTCCAGGAAGGCGAGGTTACCCACTTTCTCGGAAGTGACCTGCAGGCGGCGAGCCATCTGCGAAGAAAGACGCATCAGGATGTCCGGGTTTACCTGGATCAGCTGGCGGAATTTCTTATAGGAGATCTCTGCAACTTCACACGCGGTTTTCGCACGCACCCAGGCGCTACGTTCCTGGCCTTCTTCAAACAGGCCCAGTTCACCGATGAAATCGCCCTGGTTCAGATAAGAAAGGATCATCTCTTTCCCTTCTTCATCTTTGATCAGCACTGCCACCGAGCCTTTGACGATGTAGTACAACGTTTCCGCTTTTTCACCCTGGTGAATCAGCGTGCTCTTCGATGGGTACTTATGAATGTGGCAATGAGACAAGAACCATTCGAGAGTCGGGTCTGTTTGCGGTTTGCCAAGCACCATGCGCTGTTATCCTCTGTTATAAGCTGTCTCAGAGTCAAAATCGCATCCTGACTCTGGGGTTGCAATCGAATTCTTACCCGTACCTGGGACGTGGCTGTCGCACTGTTCGCAGCCAGTAAAGTTTGATGTCCTCTGCATACATGTGTAACGTCAATGTATTACTGTAGCATCGAGACTGTTTTAGCATAGCTTTAGCCGCGTGTCTCCTGGTGTCTCGCTTCAGCATGATGCAGGTCGCCTTCCGTTGCGAGAATTGTAACGCACGCGTAATCTGTTCGGAAAAATGCAACTTTGGAGTTAATGAAAATGCAAGCGCGTGTGAAATGGGTTGAAGGTTTAACGTTCCTTGGCGAATCCGCTTCAGGACACCAGATTTTGATGGACGGCAACTCCGGAGATAAAGCGCCAAGCCCGATGGAAGTGGTGCTGATGGCGGCGGGCGGATGCAGCGCGATTGACGTGGTTTCCATTCTGCAGAAAGGCCGTCATGACGTGACGGACTGCGAAGTGAAGTTGACGTCAGAGCGTCGCGAAGAGGCGCCACGTCTGTTTACGCACATCAACTTGCATTTTATCGTCACCGGTAAAGAGCTGAAGGATGCGGCGGTTTCCCGTGCGGTGGATCTGTCTGCGGAGAAGTACTGCTCCGTGGCGCTGATGCTGGAAAAAGCGGTGAACATTACGCATTCGTACGAAGTGATCGACGCTTAACACAACGCCCGGTAGCGCTACGCTTGCCGGGCCTGTCACCGCATGATTCAGCCGGATAGCAAAGTGCCCTCCGGTAACTGAACTCAGGCGATCTTCTTGCCTTCCATCAGCCGTTGCACCAGCGGCATCATGATCAGCTCCATCGCCAGCCCCATCTTCCCGCCCGGGACCACTAATGTATTGATATGGGAAATGAATGAACCCTGCAGCATCGCCAGCAGCCAGGGGTAATCAATGTCTTCCAGATTGCGGAAGTGAATCACCACAAAACTCTCGTCCAGCGACGGAATTGTTTTCGCCGCAAACGGGTTAGAGGTGTCCACCGTCGGGACGCGCTGGAAGTTGATGTGGGTGCGTGAGAACTGCGGCGTCAGGAAGTTGATGTAATCTTCCATCGAGCGCACGACTGAATCCATCACCGCTTCACGCGAATGGCCGCGCTCGCTCATGTCACGGGTCAGCTTCTGAATCCACTCCAGATTGACAATCGGCACCACGCCGACCAGCAGATCCACGTGGCGCGCCACGTCGTGCTGTGGCGTTACCACGCCGCCGTGCAATCCTTCATAAAACAACACGTCCGTTGGCTCCGGCAGGGGCTGCCACGGGGTGAATGTGCCAGGAACCTGATTCCACGGCACCGCTTCATCGTAGGTGTGCAGATATTTGCGCGACTGACCTTTGCCCGTGTGGCCGTAGTCCTGAAAAGTTTGTTCCAGCAGGCCAAAGTCGTTGGCGTCTGGCCCGAAATAGCTGATGTGTTTACCTAAATCCCGGGCCTTGCGGATAGCCATGTCCATTTCAGGACGGGTGAAGCGATGAAAGCTATCACCCTCAACCTCGGCAGCGTGCAGATTGAGCTGCGCGAAAATCTTGCGAAAAGCGAGGCTGGTGGTGGTGGTTCCCGCACCACTCGAACCCGTAACGGCAATAACCGGATGTCTGGCGGACATAGCAACTCCCTGACTGGAAAGATGGAACAATCAACCGCGAAACTGATTGCGCGGCATGATGTTGACGGTTTCGTGCAGTTCAGACCACACCAGCAACACCTCGCCACTCTGTAGCTGCCGTTTTACATCGGCGACCTTTTGTTCGAGCGAACGCTCATGTTCACCATAATCGGTGCCTTCGCGTAATACAAAGCTTTCAATCAGGCTATCCAGCGTTTCGGGAGCCAGATCCTGCCAGGGAATCATCATTTTACTCTCTCCAGAAATGGGGTTAACCAGTCAGGGATGCGCGATTCCAGCCACATTTTCGGGCGCAGTAACGTCCCGGTAATAAAGCCGACGTGGCCGCCGTGTTCGGTCAGCTGATACTGCACGTTCGCAGGCAGATGTTCCGGGGCCGGGATGGAGTGATGATCCATAAAGGGATCATCCTTCGCATGGATGATCAGCGTCGGCCTGGTGATCTGGTTCAGCAACGGCATCGCGCTACACTGACGATAGTAGTCGATCGCGTCGGCAAAGCCGTGGATCTTCGATGTGATCAGATCATCAAACTCGCGAAGACGACGCATCCGCTTCAGCTGTTGCAGGCTGATGGGCAGGGTGTCCGGATAGGCCTTTAGCTTACGCGCGGCGTTAGCTTTCAGCAGGTTGAGCAGATAGCGCTGATAGACCCGCGAAAAACCTTTTTCCATATGGTAGCTACACTGCTCAAGCATGAACGGTGCGGAGACAATCACCGCCGCATCCAGCGGAACGTTATTGCTCTCTTTTGCCAGCAGGCAGGCGAGCATATTACCGCCCAGGGAGTAGCCTACGGCGGCTGTCGGCACGGTACCGAAGGTAGTGCTTAACCAGTGTAAAAACCAGGTGCCGTCTTCGGTTTCACCGGAGTGATAAATTCGCTCACGGCGATTCGGCTCGCCGCTGCAGCCGCGAAAGTGCATCACGACGCCGAGCCAGCCGCGTGATTTTGCCGCGTGGATCAGCCCGTGGGCATAGGGGCTGTGCAGGCTCCCTTCCAGGCCATGAAACACCACCAGACGCGGTTTGTGCCTGGCCTGTTCGGGATCTTCGCTCCAGGCTAAATCCACGAAATCTCCGTCCGGCAGGTCGAGGCGCTGCCAGTGCGGCGTAAACTGCAGTTTTCGGCGCAAAATACGCGGCAGCATGGTCTGCAGATGTGGGTTCGCCACACCCCGCATGGGGACGAATGCTGCGCTCTCATCGCTTGCGATGTCGAAATCTGATGGAATAATTTGAGTCATAACGATGCAATGTTAATTCTTGTCAGTCATTTACTATACCTTCCGAATTGTACCCTGTTTATAAAAACGAAGAGCGTTTACCTCCGATTCAGCCATTTCTGCCACCTCTGGCATTTTTTCGCGCGATGCGAACTGATCTCGATCACAAATCTTTACCTCGATTATTACTCTCAGGCTAATGATTCCACACTACGCTTAATTGATGCCTTTCTCACCAGAGCGCACACTTTGTTCAGCGTTAAGCAAATCAGAATGATGTGCTGAATCAGGAGGTTAATAATGTTATCTGGGCAAACACCCGCCCGGGTCTGGAACACGCGTCGCACTGAAAAAGCGCGCCGCCTGGCTTCTGTCCCGGTGCAAGGCAAGGTTCTGCCAACCGACGATCTTGTCGCCATGCTGGAAAAACTGATTGCTCCGGGCGATAAAGTCGTACTGGAAGGCAACAACCAAAAGCAGGCTGATTTTCTGTCCCGTTCACTGGCCGAGGTCAATCCGCAAATCGTGCATGACCTGCATATGATCATGCCAAGCGTCGGTCGCAGCGAGCATCTCGATATCTTCGAAAAGGGCATCGCCCGCAAACTCGATTTCTCCTTCTCCGGAACCCAAAGCCTGCGTATTTCGCAGCTACTGGAGGACGGCCAGCTCGAAATCGGTGCCATTCATACTTACATCGAACTCTACTCCCGCCTGTACGTCGATCTTTCACCGAACGTGGCGCTGATTGCCGGTTTTAAAGCGGACCGCAAAGGCAACCTGTATACCGGCGCAAGCACCGAAGACACGCCTGCGCTGGTGGAAGCCGCCGCGTTCCACGACGGGATCGTCATCGCTCAGGTGAACGAGCTGGTGGACGACGAGTGCGATCTGCCGCGCGTCGATATTCCTGGCTCGTGGATTGATTACGTGGTCGTTGCCGACAAGCCGTTCTTCATCGAACCGCTCTTTACCCGCGACCCGCGTCTCATCAAACAAGAACACATCCTGATGGCGATGATGGCGATTAAGGGCATCTACGCGGAACACCAGGTGCAGTCTCTGAACCACGGTATTGGCTTTAACACCGCAGCGATTGAGCTGCTGCTGCCGACCTACGGCGAACAGCTCGGTCTGAAGGGTAAAATCTGTAAGCACTGGACCCTGAACCCGCACCCAACGCTGATTCCGGCGATTGAAAGCGGCTGGGTCGAGAGCGTCCACTGCTTCGGCGGTGAGCTGGGGATGGAAGAGTACATCCGTGCCCGTCCTGACGTGTTCTTTACCGGTGCCGACGGCTCGATGCGTTCCAACCGTGCATTCTGCCAGCTGGCAGGCCAGTACGCGGTGGATATGTTTATCGGTTCAACCCTCCAGGTTGACGGCTATGCCAACTCCTCGACTGTGACCCGCGGTCGCCTGTCGGGCTTCGGCGGCGCGCCAAACATGGGTCACGATCCCCACGGTCGTCGTCATGCCACGCCAGCATGGCTCAACATGATCACCGAACCAGACCCGATGCAGCGCGGTAAAAAGCTGGTGGTGCAGATGGTGGAAACTTTCCAGGCGGGCGTTAAACCGACCTTCGTGGAAAAACTCGATGCCGTTGAAGTGGCGAAAACCTCCGGGATGCCGCTGGCGCCAGTCATGATTTACGGCGATGACGTGACGCACGTGCTCACCGAAGAGGGGATTGCGTACCTCTATCGCGCTGAAAATCTCGAAGAGCGCCGCGCAATGGTTGCGGCAGTGGCCGGGATCACCGACATCGGCCTGGGCGTGGACGCCAAACGCGTCGCCGCGCTGCGCCAGAGCGGCAAAGTGGTCTATCCGGAAGATATGGGTATTCGTCGTACCGATGCGACCCGATCTCTGCTGGCAGCCGGGAGTGTATCTGACCTGGTGGAATGGTCCGGCGGTCTTTACAACCCACCTGCGAAATTCCGGAGCTGGTAATGAAACTTCTGCCACAGATTCAGGTTGAAGGCGGTGCCGAATGGCTGGCGCGAACCGCCACGCAGTGTCTGATTGACGAAGCACGATTAAGCCCGAAACCCGGTCTGGTGGACAGTCGGGGGAATGGCGCGCACCTGGATCTCTCGCTCGCGTTAATGGAGCGTTCCGCGCACAGCCTGACCCCCACGTTTCAGGCACTGGCGCAGCAAAGCTGGCAGCGTCCGGCCGACATTGCGCTCAGACAAACCATCGGCAGGCTCGGCCGTGAGGGCGAGCAGAACATGATGGCGGCCACCCAGGGAGTGAACACTCACCGTGGCGCAATCTGGGCGCTCGGGCTGCTGGTAAGCGCGGTAGCGATGCTGGGCGGCGACGCGCGTCCGCAGACTATCGCACGGACTGCAGCCGAACTGGCCACGCTGCCCGATGACGCCGCCCCGAAAGTGTTCAGCAAAGGGCTTCGCGCCACGCACCGCTACCGGGTGCCGGGTGCACGCGAAGAGGCGCAGCAGGCGTTCCCACACGTTTTACAGCGGGCACTGCCGCAGCTTCGTCTCAGCCGCCTGAACGGCAGCAGCGAATCGCACGCCAGGCTTGATGCGCTGATGGCCATCATGACCTCGCTGACCGACACCTGCGTGCTCTCCCGCGCCGGGATGGAAGGGCTGGAGACGATGCAGGACGGCGCTCGCGCCGTGCTGAATGCGGGCGGAACCGCGCAGCCGGAAGGCCAGCGCGCTTTGGCGGAACTTGACCGCCGGATGCTGGCGCTCAACGCCTCTCCGGGTGGTGCCGCCGATCTGCTTGCCGCCACGCTGTTCCTCGACCGCGTCGAGACGCCTTATTCAAAGCATTAAGAGGATGTTATGGAAAAAATCACATTGACCGTGCCAGCCAGCCGCGAAGTAAGCGGCAGGGCGCTGGCAGGGGTTGTCGGTTCTGGTGATATGGAGGTGCTATTCACCGCCGACCAGAGCCAGACCTTAACCATCGATATCACCACTTCCGTCGACAACAGCCGTGGTCGCTGGGAGGCGCTATTCAACCGTCTGCACACCGTGAGCAGCCTGCCTGCCGGTCGCCTCACCATTCATGACTTTGGTGCCACCCCTGGCGTGGCGCGCATTCGTATTGAACAGGTCTTTGAAGAGGTGAGCCATGCGTGACGATCTGAGTTTTATCGAATTAAAAGCGCGCCAGCGTGCGCACGCGCTGCTGGACGATGGCAGCTACCGTGAACTGCTGGACCCGTTTGAAGGCATTACCTCTCCGTGGCTGGGCGCACAGGGTATCGTGCCGCAGGCAGACGACGGGATGGTGGTCGCGAAAGGGACCATTAACGGTCAGCCTGCTGTCGTCGTGGCGATCGAAGGTGCGTTCCAGGGCGGCAGTATGGGCGAAGTCTCAGGGGCCAAAATGGCCGCCGCACTGGAACTGGCGGCAGAAGATAACCGCAACGGTATCCCGACCCAGGCGGTGCTTTGCCTCGAAACCGGCGGCGTTCGTCTGCAGGAAGCGAATCTTGGTCTGGCGGCGATTGCTGATATTCACGCGGCGATTGTCGATTTACGTCGCTATACGCCGGTCATCGGTATTGTCGCCGGGACCGTCGGTTGCTTCGGTGGGATGTCGATTGCGGCGGCCCTGTGCAGCTATCTGATTGTCACCCGCGAAGCACGTCTCGGTCTTAACGGCCCGCAGGTTATCGAGCAGGAAGCCGGGATTGATGAGTACGACTCCCGCGACCGTCCGTTTATCTGGAGCATGACCGGCGGCGAAATCCGCTATGAAAGTGGTCTGGTGGATGCGCTGGTGGGCGACGGCGTGAACGCGGTGAAACAGGCGATGAACGAGGCTATTGCCAAAGGGGTTCCGGCTGCGCATCGCACCGATAACTATGATGGTTACCTGAATCGACTGAGCCATTTCGACACCCGCAAACAGGCGGATACCGAACAGATCCATGCGCTTTTTGCCCGGGAGGTGAAATGATGACTACTACAATCAGCCGCGGCGAACTCTGGCTGCAAACGCTCGCCCCACATGCCCAACGTCTGTCAGGGCTATGCCCGTCCGTGCAGGCCGCTGACGGTGAACTGAACGGTGAGACCGTACGTTTCGTTGCCGTGGTCCCGGATGCGAACAACCATTTCCCGCGCGCCGCGCAGGGTGAAGTGGGGCTGCTGGAGGGCTGGACGCTGGCTAAAGTGGTGAGCGAAACCATTGCCGCTGATGCCGATAAAGCCGTTAAACGTCCTATCGTGGCGGTGATTGACGTACCGAGCCAGGCGTATGGCCGTCGCGAAGAGGCGTTCGGTATCCATCAGGCGCTGGCCGGAGCAGCTGCGGCGTATGCCAATGCGCGTCTGGCCGGTCATCCGGTCATCGGCCTCATCGTCGGCAAAGCGATGTCGGGTGCTTTCCTGGCACACGGCTACCAGGCAAACCGCCTGATTGCTTTCAACGACAAGGGTGTACTGATTCATGCGATGGGCAAAGAGTCTGCCGCACGTATCACCCTGCGCACCGTCGACGCGCTGGAAAAACTGGCGGCCACCATCCCGCCAATGGCGTACGACATCAGTAACTACGCCACGCTCGGGCTGCTCGCCGATCTGCTGGACATCAGCAACCCGGACGCCCCTTCCGACAGCGATCTGGCGCAGGTGAAAACCACTCTGCAACAGGCCATCAACGACGCACGTCAGGACACCACGCTGAAAAGCCGTCTGGGTGCTGACAACCGCCGCAGCTCTGCTCTGGTACGCGAACGTATGCGAGCAAGCTGGTAATTAAAAAAAAAGTCCTGCCAGATGCAGGGCCACGTGGGCGCACTCGCTGCGCCTGCGCGGGAACCTGCATCCTGAAAATAATAATCATCGCGCCAGTGCTATCTCTTTTTTTAAATTACAGGTGATTTATGACTTACGTAATTGTTCATGCTCTTGCTCCGATTTTTGTCATCATGCTGCTGGGATTCTGGGCCGGTAAGGCCAAAATGGTCGACAACAAAAATGTCTCCCTGCTGAATATCTTTGTGATGGATTTTGCGCTGCCTGCGGCGCTGTTTAGTGCCACAGTACAAACCCCGTGGACGGGTATCCTCGCCCAGTCGCCGCTGATTCTGGTGCTGACGCTGGCGATGTGGATCACCTATGCGGCGATCTATTTCCTGGCCACCAAGGTCTTTAAAAAATCCCCGCAGGATGCGGCCGTACTGACCCTGACGGTGGCCCTGCCTAACTATGCGGCGCTCGGTCTGCCCATTCTCGGCAGCGTGCTCGGGGAAGGTTCGTCCACCTCGCTCTCCGTGGCGGTCTCCATCGCCTGTGGTTCTGTCCTGATGACGCCGTTCTGCCTGCTGATTCTGGAGCGCGAAAAAGCGCGTGCCGAAGGCGGCAACAGCGGTTCGACTCTGGCGATGCTGCCGGTGCTGATGTGGCGCTCTATCAAAAAACCGATCGTGATGGGCCCGCTGCTTGGGGTAATTCTGTCGGCTATTGGTATCAAAATGCCGGAACTGGTTCTGGCAGCGATTAAACCGCTGGGTCTGGCAGCTACGGCGGCAGCGCTGTTCCTGACCGGGGTGATCCTCTCTGCGCGCAAACTGCAAATCAACACCATGGTGATCACGTCCACTATTGCCAAACTGCTGATTCAGCCTGCCATTGCCTGGGGTCTGGTGCTAATTTTCGGTCTGCATGGATCTGTGGCGATCACGGCAATTCTGATGATTGCGCTTTCCGCAGGTTTCTTTGGCGTGGTCTTCGGCAACCGTTTTGGCGTGCAGTCTCCTGATGCAGAAGCGGTGCTGCTGTTAAGCTCGGTCCTGTGTATCCTGTCTCTGCCGCTGTTTATCTCGCTGACTTCAGGAATGTAATTATGATCAAAACATTACGCCCGCACGATCTTATCTGGCTTAACGCGCGCGACGCGCTGGAAGGTATCACCGAATCCTGGGTGGATGGCGTGTGGCATACCGGTCTGCCTGTGGTGGTGCGGCGTGATGTTGATGGTATCGGACGGATCCCCGTCGGCGTACGCGGTTTGAAGCGCGAACAACGCGCCGCCGGTTGGGTTAACCCCGAGCGCGTGACCCGCGTGGTATCTCCGGAAGATTTAAGCGTCGCGACCGATTTGCTGCGCTCGCCGTTTATCACCCAGCCGCCCGTGCAGGTGGCGTTTCAGGTTGCGCAGCAGGCGTGGCCCTGGACGTGGGGGATAACCGGCAGTACCGGCTATGCGCTGGCAACCGGCGTTCCGGTGATCCATGCCGAGAGCGATCTGGATCTGCTGATCCGGGCGCCCGTGCCGCTGCCTCAGGAAGCGTTCCAGCGCTGGGCGGCGCAGCTCGGTAGTGCGTTGTGCCGCGTGGATACGCAGGTGGAAACCCCTGCGGGCGGGTTCGCGCTGAACGAGTGGCTGCGCGAGGGCGGAGCGCTGCTAAAAACGCATCGTGGGCCCCGCCTGGTAGCCGACCCGTGGGGCAGGGAGGAGTCATGAAAATTTTGTTTACCTTCCCGGGACAGGGGACGCAGCGTGCAGGCATGCTGCAGGACCTGCCGGGTACAGAGAGAGCGGTAGCGCGCGAGGTTTTGGGTGAAGAAGCGGATCGGCTGGATTCCCCCGACGCGCTGAAACACACCCGCGCGGTGCAACTGTCTCTTCTGATCGCTGGCATTTCCTGGGCGCGAGAACTGGAACGACGTGGCGTGACGCCAGATATTGTTAGCGGCCTGTCGATTGGTGCTTATCCTGCTGCCGTGATCGCCGGTGCACTGACGTTTACCGACGCGCTTCAGCTGGTGGCCTTGCGCGGTGATTTGATGGAGCAGGCGTATCCCCACGGCTACGGTTTGACGGCCATCATGGGGCTGACGCTGCCACAGGTGGAGGCGCTGCTTGCGGGCACTGGCACGTACATCGCTAACCTCAACGCGGAAACGCAGATTGTGATTGCCGGCACCGATGAGGGAATGGCCGAAGTGGCAAAACGCGCGCTGGAGAAGGGCGCGAATAAAGCTCATCGGCTGGCGGTGAGTGTGCCTTCGCATTGTGAACTGCTGGCGGCACCGGCGCAGAAACTGGCGGAGGCGTTCAGCCATGTGACCCTTTCTCGCCCGCGCTGTGCCTGGCTCAGCGGCAGTACCGGACGCGTATTATGGGCGCCGGAGAAAATTGCCGACGATTTAGCCATGAACATGGCGCGTACGGTGCGCTGGCAGGAGGCGGTGATTTCCGCCAACGAGCGTGAGGCGCGACTGGCGATAGAGATGCCTCCCGGCGGTGTGCTGACGTGCCTGACGCGACAGGCGGCGTGGGAAGGTGAAGCGGTTTCACTCGAGCGCAGCGGTGTGGATGTGGCGGTGCATCTGGCAAAACGTCTTCGCGGGTAGTTTTTTGCCTGCTGGCGACGGGTTTTAATTCCTGGAAAATCCTGCGTCTGGTAACGCGGAGTTACACCCGGCAAAGCATCAGCTACCGTCCTGCAAACTGCGGGCGTACATTCGCCCCTCTGCAGCCAGTGCCCGCAGGCTCGGGTCTTGCTCGCGGTTGCGGGCAAAGACAATCGCGATCAGCTGTTGCATCTGGTACGGCTGCGCCAGCTTCAGCAACTGCACGGAGTTCTCGTAGACCTTTTTCATCCTGCCGGGCATCAGCGTAAAGCCCACACCCGCCTGCACCAGACTTAACATCGAGAAGATATCATTCACACGGGTGACGATTTCCGGCTCAAAACCGGCAATCTGGAACGCGTCCTGAAAACCGGCGTAGGTGGCAAACCCTTCCGCCAGCGAGACAAACTTCTGATCTTTGTAATCGCGCAGATCGGCCAGGCCGTTGCTGTTGAGTTTGGCCGACGCGGGCGCAGCGAGAAAAATGTCGTCGTGGAACAGGGGCAGCACTTCGAGGGTATTTCGGTCGATATCGCTTTCGGAGATGGAGATCAGGATTGCGTCCAGCGCGCCTTCATCGAGCAGATGGAGCAGGGTGTCGTTAGAGCCCATCGTCAGGTCCATCTCCAGATCCGGACGGCGCAGTTTCATCCCCATAATCAGCCGTGGGACGGTTTCCATCGTCAGGGAGTAGAGCGTACCGACGCGCAGGCGCCCCTGTCCTATCCCGGCGATTTTGCGCGACTCTTCCAGCCCGCGCTCCATCACCTGCATCACTTCCTGGCAATACTCCAGCAGTGTCCAGGCGGAAGGTAGCGCAATCAGATTGCGTCCTTTGTGGGTGAACAGCGGGCAGCGAACGTTCTCTTCAAGGGTATGCAGGGCGCGGTGCACGCTGACACCGCTCAGGCCCAGAGCCTCGGCGGTGCGGGCGATATTGCCCTTTTCCATGAAGGTCATGAAAATACTCAGTTTGCGAAATGTGATGTCGCTCGTGATGTCGATAGTCATAACCTTCCTGATCCATTAATCGGTTTGCAGTATCTCTTCCAGCTGTTCCTGCGCGTCCAGCCACGCCATTTCGCACTCTTCCAGGCCAGATTTGGTTTTGGCCTGTACCTGCAGGCACTCGGTCAGCTCGGCTTTGCGCGCCTGATCGTACAGGCCGCTGTCGCCGAGCTTCTCTTCCACCGTGGCCAGCTGCGCGTGCAGTTTTTCCATCTCTTTTTCCAGACGCGCGATCTCTTTACGCAGCGGCTGGGTTTGCGTGCGCAGTTCTGCCTCGCGACGTTTCTGGTCTTTACGCGCCTGAGCGCTGTTGGCGTTATCTTTCGCGTCATCGGCAGGCTGGTTTTCCTGCTTCTGCACGTCCGTTAGCCACTGCTGATAATCTTCCAGATCGCCGTCGAACGGTTCGACTTTGCCATCGTGCACCAGATAGAGGTCATCGGTGGTGGAGCGGATCAGGTGCCTGTCGTGCGAAACCACAACAAGGGCGCCTTCAAATTCGATCAACGCTTCGGTCAACGCCTGACGCATATCGAGATCCAGGTGGTTAGTCGGTTCATCGAGCAGCAGCAGGTTCGGACGCTGCCAGACGATCAGCGCGAGCACCAGACGGGCTTTTTCCCCGCCGGAGAAGCGCTCGGTGTTCTCGCTGACTTTATCGCCCTGGAAGCCGAAACCGCCGAGGTAGTCGCGCAGCTTCTGCTCCATTTCCTGAGGTGCCAGACGCGCCATGTGCTGAATCGGCGATTCGTCTGCGCGTAAAAATTCCAGCTGATGCTGGGCGAAGTAGCCCAGTTTGATGCCCTTCGCCAGCCCGATATCGCCGCTGACCGGGTTCAGTTCGCCCGCCAGCAGTTTAATCAGTGTGGACTTACCTGCGCCATTACGCCCGAGCAGACCGATGCGAGAACCCGGCACCAGGTTGAGCTTGATGGAGTCGAGAATAATGCGCTCGCCGTAGCCGGCGCTGACCTTCTCCATCTTCAGCAATGGGTTAGGCAGGCTTTCCGGGGCGCGGAAGCTAAAGTGGAACGGGTTATCCACGTGCGCAGGGGCAATCATCTCCATGCGCTCGAGCATTTTGATGCGGCTCTGGGCCTGTTTGGCTTTGGAGGCTTTGGCCTTAAAGCGATCAACAAAGCTTTGCAGATGGGCAACGCGCTGCTGCTGGCTTTCGTACATCGCCTGCTGCTGTGACAGGCGTGTGGCGCGCTGGCGCTCGAACGAGCTGTAGTTGCCCGTATATTCGAACATCGATTCCTGTTCGATATGAATGATTTTATCGACGACCGGGTCGAGGAAGTCGCGGTCGTGGGAGATCAGGATCAGCGTACCCTGATAGCTTTTCAGCCATTTTTCCAGCCAGATCACCGCGTCGAGATCAAGGTGGTTGGTCGGTTCATCGAGGAGCAGCAGATCCGAGCGGCAGACCAGCGCTTGCGCGAGGTTCAGGCGCATACGCCAGCCGCCGGAGAAATCGCTCACCGGGCGCTCTAACTGCTCGTTGCTGAAGCCCAGACCGTGCAGCAGGCTGGAGGCGCGCGAGCGGATGGTCCAGGCGTCGATGGCGTCGAGCTTGCCGTGAACGGTGGCGATGGCGTGGCCGTCGTTACGCTCGTTGGCGGCGTTCAGCTCGGCTTCCAGCTTGCGGTATTCGCGGTCGCCATCAATCACATAGTCGAGCGCCGGAACGCTCAGGGCAGGGGTTTCCTGGTTAACCCAGGCCAGCTGCCAGTTTCCCGGATAGGTGAAGCTCCCTGCATCGGCGCTCATCTCGTTTTTCAGAAGCGACAGCAGAGTGGATTTGCCGCAGCCGTTTTTGCCCACCAGACCGACTTTTTGCCCAGGGTTAATGGTGGCTGTAGCGTTGTCCAGCAGGACGCGTACGCCGCGACGAATTTGTAACGAGGAGAAAACAATCATAGAGCGCCGTGTGTTCCGACTATGTTAAGTTGTCATTATAATGGAGTTAAATGTTGTACCGCGCCTGACGCGGGAGTGCCATGTTAGCCCAAAATGGCAATGATGACGACCCGGGAGGGGAATGATGTCCCAGACAGCAAAAGTGCTGCTGCTGTATGCCCATCCGGAATCACAGGACTCGGTCGCTAACCGGGTTTTGCTCAAACCGGCTCGACAACTCAGCAATGTGACGGTGCACGACCTGTACGCGCACTATCCTGATTTTTTTATTGATATCCCACACGAACAGGAACTGTTGCGTCAGCATGACGTGATTGTGTTCCAGCATCCGCTTTATACCTACAGCTGTCCGGCGTTGCTGAAAGAGTGGCTGGACCGGGTATTGACCCGCGGCTTTTCCAGTGGACCAGGGGGAAACCAGCTGGCGGGAAAGTACTGGCGGAGTGTCATCACGACCGGTGAACCCGAGAGCGCCTACCGTCACGACGGGCTAAACCGCTATCCCATGAGCGATATTCTGCGCCCTTTTGAATTGACAGCGGCCATGTGCCGTATGCAGTGGATGAGCCCGATTGTGGTCTATTGGGCGCGCCGCCAGCCCTCAAAAGAGCTGGCGAATCATGCCAAAGCCTATGGCGACTGGCTGGCCTCACCGATTCTGACAGGAGGCCGCTGATGGAAGGTTCTGATCTGTTACTGGCTGGTGTGTTGTTCCTCTTCGCGGCGGTTGTGGCCGTGCCGCTGGCCTCCCGGCTGGGTATCGGCGCGGTACTGGGCTATCTGCTGGCAGGTATCGCAATAGGCCCGTGGGGGCTTGGATTTATAAGCGACGTGGATGAAATCCTCCACTTCTCTGAGCTGGGTGTGGTCTTCCTGATGTTTATCATTGGGCTGGAGCTGAATCCTGCGAAGCTCTGGCACCTGCGGCGCTCGATTTTTGGCGTTGGCGCCGCACAGGTGCTGTTCAGCGCGGTGATCCTCGCTGGATTGCTGATGTTGACCGAGTTCAAGTGGCAGGCGGCGGTGATCGGCGGGATTGGTCTGGCGATGTCTTCGACGGCGATGGCGCTGCAGCTGATGCGTGATAAGGGGATGAATCGCAACGAGTCGGGACAGCTCGGTTTTTCCGTTTTGCTGTTTCAGGATTTAGCGGTGATCCCCGCGTTAGCGCTGGTGCCGCTGCTCGCCGGGTCTGGCGACGATCATTTCGACTGGATGAAAGTTGGCATGAAGGTGCTGGCGTTTGGAGGCATGCTGATTGGCGGGCGTTACCTGCTGCGTCCGGTGTTTCGCTTTATTGCGGCGTCCGGCGTGCGGGAAGTGTTTACCGCGGCGACGCTGCTGCTGGTGTTGGGGTCCGCGCTGTTTATGGATGCGCTGGGGCTGTCGATGGCGCTGGGGACGTTTATCGCGGGTGTCCTGCTGGCAGAGAGTGAATATCGTCACGAGCTGGAGATTGCCATCGATCCCTTTAAGGGGTTGCTGTTAGGGCTGTTCTTTATCTCTGTCGGTATGGCGCTCAACCTTGGCGTGCTCTACACCCATCTGCTGTGGGTGGTGATCAGCGTCGCGGTGCTGGTGGCGGTGAAAACCGGCGTGCTTTACGCCCTGGCGCGGATTTACGGCCTCCGAAGTTCTGAGCGCATGCAGTTCGCGGGCGTGCTGAGTCAGGGGGGAGAGTTCGCATTTGTGCTCTTCTCCACAGCATCGTCCCAGCGTTTATTTCAGGATGATCAGATGGCGCTGCTGCTGGTGACGGTCACCCTGTCGATGATGACCACGCCGCTGCTGATGAAGCTGATTGATAAATCCCTGTCGCGCCGCTTCAATCCGCCGGAAGACGAAGCGGAAACACCGTGGGTGGAAGACGATAAACCACAGGTAATTGTGGTGGGCTTTGGCCGTTTTGGGCAGGTGATTGGCCGCTTGCTGATGGCCAATGAGATGCGCATTACGGTGCTGGAGCGTGATATCAGCGCAGTAAATCTGATGCGCAAATACGGTTATAAAGTCTATTACGGCGATGCGACGCAGCTTGAGCTGCTGCGTTCAGCAGGTGCCGAGGCCGCAGAGTCTATCGTCATCACCTGTAATGAACCGGAAGATACGATGAAGCTGGTGGAGCTGTGTCAGCAGCATTTCCCGCATCTGCATATTCTGGCGCGCGCCAGAGGGCGTGTAGAAGCCCATGAGCTGTTGCAGGCGGGGGTGAAAAACTTCTCGCGTGAGACGTTTTCCAGCGCCCTTGAGCTAGGCCGTAAGACGCTGGTTTCGCTGGGGATGCATCCGCACCAGGCGCTGCGCGCCCAGCTACATTTCCGCCGCCTTGATATGCGTATGCTGCGCGAGTTAATGCCCGTCCATAGCGATACGGCGCAAATCTCCCGCGTGCGGGAAGCTCGCCGTGAGCTGGAAGAGATCTTCCAGCGTGAGATGCAGAAGGAACGGCGTCAGCTCGATGGCTGGGATGAATTTGAATAGGGGAAAAAGTATGGCAGTTCGTAAACGTTTTATTGCAGGCGCAAAATGCCCGTCCTGCCAGGCGCAAGATACCCTGGCCATGTGGCGCGAGAATAATATCGATATTGTTGAGTGTGTTAAGTGCCGGCACCAGATGCGCGAGGCGGATAAAGAGGTTCGCGAGCACGTTCGCAAAGAAGAGCAAGTGATCGGCATTTTTCATCCGGACTAGCGATATGCCCTCAGATTTTTTAAGCTAAAGGGTACACGGGTGCAGATTTCCGCTACAATCTGCGCCAGCAATTTTCCCACGCTCAGGAGATATCATGAAAGTAGCAAAAGACCTGGTGGTCAGCCTGGCCTATCAGGTACGTACAGAAGACGGTGTGTTGGTTGATGAGTCTCCGGTGAGTGCGCCGCTGGACTACCTGCATGGTCACGGTTCCCTGATTTCCGGCCTGGAAAACGCGCTGGAAGGTCATGTTGTTGGCGACAAATTTGATGTTGCTGTAGGCGCGAATGACGCTTACGGTCAGTACGACGATAATCTGGTTCAGCGCGTTCCTAAAGACGTGTTCATGGGCGTTGACGAGCTGCAGGTTGGCATGCGTTTCCTGGCTGAAACTGACCAGGGTCCAGTACCTGTTGAAATCACAGAAGTTGAAGACGAGCACGTTGTGGTTGACGGTAACCACATGCTGGCTGGCCAGAACCTGAAATTCAACGTTGAAGTTATCGCGATTCGTGAAGCGACTGCTGAAGAGCTGGCTCATGGCCACGTTCACGGTGCAAATGGTCACGACCACGATCACGACCATGACGGTTGCTGCGGTGGTCACGGCCACGATCATGACCACGGTCATGAGCACGGCAAAGGCGGTTGTGGTGGTAACGGCGGTTGCGGCTGCCACTAAATCACCGGCGTCTTTCGAGCCGCAGAGGCGTTGACTGCGTTTTCCAGTCCCGGTTGTAGAGTGTTCTATGCTCTCGGGAATGTTCTAACCAGTCACCTTTCTGCAACGCGTATGACCGGGTAATTTAGCAGTGTCGCAGGCACAAAAAAGCGGGAAATGTTCCCGCTTTTTTTATGCCTCAATAGTGAGGTGGGGGCGTCTCTTCTGCCTGTGAGGCGATGTGTGACGACTGCGTCGCTTTCACTTTTTCCGTAAGCAGGCGCAGAAGATCGCGCAGTTTGGCCATTTCCAGTTCGTGAGCCGTCACCGTCTGGTTCAGCTCATCGATGGTCACTTCCTGAAAAGCCAGGCGGCTTTCCAGCTCGGCCAGCCGCGCTTCCAATGTCGTATTTTGCATGATTGACCTCTCTGTGATTTCGCACGCCAGGGGCGTTGGCGGCGGCGAATTTTACCCGAGTTTACTCCTCTGTAAAGCATCCTGCCTTAATGCAAGAAACTTATTTAAACAAAAATAGTCTGAAAAGAAGCGAGTTTAGGGAGAGTCTGTCTGTAGATTTCTTCTTCAACGTTCTATAGTACGCTTCTCATATACGTTTAACGCTGGGGTGAGAGGCCCCGGTCCTGGAGAAATGGATGAAATCACTGTTTAAAGTAACGCTGCTGGCGACCACGATGGCCGTCGCACTGAATGCGCCGCTCTCTTTCGCTGCTGATACCGCTGCGAAGCCTGCTGCAAGCGCAGACAGTAAAGCTGCGTTCAAAAATGACGACCAGAAATCAGCCTATGCGCTGGGCGCATCTCTGGGCCGTTACATGGAAAACTCTCTCAAAGAGCAAGAGAAACTGGGCATCAAACTGGATAAAGACCAGCTGATCGCCGGGGTTCAGGATGCGTTTGCAAACAAGAGCAAACTGTCTGACCAGGAAATCGAACAGACCCTGCAGGCTTTTGAAGCTCGCGTGAAAGGTGCTGCTCAGGGCAAGATGGAACAAGACGCAAAAGACAACGAAGCGAAAGGCAAAGCCTACCGCGATACTTTTGCTAAAGAGAAGGGTGTGAAAACCTCTTCTACCGGTCTGCTGTACAAAGTAGAGAAAGCCGGTACTGGCGATGCGCCTAAAGACAGCGATACCGTAGTTGTGAACTACAAAGGTACCCTGATCGACGGTAAAGAGTTCGATAACTCTTATACCCGTGGTGAACCGCTCTCCTTCCGTCTTGACGGTGTTATCCCAGGCTGGACCGAAGGCCTGAAAAACATCAAGAAAGGCGGCAAAATTCAGCTGGTAATCCCACCGGATCTGGCTTACGGCAAAACGGGCGTTCCGGGTATTCCGGCTAACTCCACTCTGGTCTTCAATGTTGAGCTGCTGGACATCAAACCAGCACCGAAGGCAGATGCCAAACCAGATGCTGCTGCAGATGATAAAGCTGCAGACGCAGCGAAGAAGTAAAACGCTGAAATCCGCCGCCTTTAAGGCGGCGGTTTTTTTATTGTGGGGCAGATATAATTAACACTGGAAAGCGTTACCTACGCTGTATTAATTTAGTTGTCCGTGTAAATATGAGCCTGCCCTGACAACCTAATGACAGGCTCCTGAAAAGGAGTGTTTTTTTCATGTCCAGGTCGCTTTTAACCAACGAAACCAGTGAACTCGATTTGCTGGATCAACGTCCTTTCGATCAGACCGACTTCGATATTCTCAAATCCTACGAAGCGGTGGTGGACGGGTTAGCGATGCTCATTGGCTCCCACTGCGAAATCGTATTGCACTCCCTGCAAGATCTGAAATGTTCCGCCATCCGCATTGCTAATGGTGAGCACACTGGCCGCAAAATTGGATCGCCAATTACCGACCTTGCACTGCGTATGCTGCACGACATGACCGGCGCGGACAGCAGCGTCTCCAAATGTTATTTCACTCGTGCCAAAAGCGGCGTTCTGATGAAATCAGAAACGATCGCCATCCGTAACCGCGAGCACCGCGTAATCGGACTGCTGTGTATCAACATGAACCTTGATGTGCCGTTCTCTCAAATCATGAGCACCTTTATTCCGCCTGAAACGCCGGAAGTGAACTCGTCGGTGAACTTTGCGTCTTCCGTTGAAGACCTCGTCACCCAGACGCTGGAGTTCACCATCGAAGAGGTCAATGCCGATCGCAACGTATCGAACAACGCTAAGAACCGTCAGATCGTGCTGAACCTCTATGAAAAAGGCATTTTCGATATTAAAGATGCGATTAACCAGGTGGCAGATCGCCTGAACATTTCCAAGCACACGGTTTATCTTTACATCCGCCAGTTCAAAAGCGGTGATTTCCTGGGACAAGAGAAGTAATGCGTTTTGCCATCATGGTGACAGGCCCGGCTTACGGTACTCAGCAGGCCAGTAGCGCTTTTCAGTTTGCCGAGGCGTTGTTGGCTGCCGGGCATCAGCTGAGCAGTGTCTTTTTCTACCGGGAAGGGGTCTACAACGCTAACCAGTTGACCTCGCCTGCGTCGGATGAGTTTGATCTGGTGCGCGGCTGGCAGAAACTTAATGAGTTACAGGGCGTCGAGCTGCACATTTGTGTCGCGGCGGCGTTGCGTCGCGGTGTGACGGATGAAGCAGAAGCCGAGCGTCTTGGCCTTGCCGGGGCGAATCTCCAGCCTGGCTTTTCCCTCAGTGGCTTAGGCGCGCTGGCTCAAGCGGCGTTGACCAGCGATCGGATGGTACAATTCTGATGAACCGCGTTGCCTTTGTATTTACTTCTGCCCCGCACGGCAGTGCAGCCGGCAGGGAAGGGCTTGATGCGCTTTTAGCGACCTCGGCTCTGACGGAAGATATCGGTGTCTTCTTTATCGGTGATGGCGTGCTCCAGCTTTTGGCCGGGCAACAGCCTCAGCAGATTTTGGCGCGTGACTATATTGCGACCTTCAAAGTTCTGCCCCTGTACGACATCGAGACTTTCTGGGTCTGTGCGGCATCGCTAAAAGAGCGCGGGCTGGATAAAAACACCGCTATGGTTCTGGATGTGACTGTCGTCGCGCCCGAAGTGTTACGCGAACAACTCTCTCAATATCATACTGTTCTGACTTTCTGAGGCCGTCATGCTCCATACCTTGAGCCACTCTCCGTGGCAGTGCGATATCGACGGGTTGCTGAGAATGCTGGCCGACGGCGACGACCTGCTGCTGATTCAGGACGGCGTGCTGGCCGCAATTGAAGGCAGCCGCTTTGTTGAAATGCTCAATAATGCCCCCATTACTGTCTCTGCACTAAAGGAAGACATTGATGCACGCGGCCTTGCTGCTCAAATTTCAGCCAAAATCGACGTGGTTAGCTATACTGATTTCGTCAATCTCTCGGTGAAACACACAACTCAAATGAGTTGGTGAGGTGAGATCGCTGTATATTTCTTGACACCTTTTCGGCGTGGCCCTAAAATTTCGCGTCCTCATATTGTATGAGGCGATTTATTACGTGTTTACGAAGCAAAAGCTAAAACCAGGAGCTATTTAATGGCAACAGTTAACCAGCTGGTACGCAAACCACGCGCTCGCAAAGTTGCAAAAAGCAACGTGCCTGCGCTGGAAGCCTGCCCGCAGAAACGTGGCGTATGTACTCGTGTATATACCACCACTCCTAAGAAACCAAACTCCGCACTGCGTAAAGTATGCCGTGTGCGTTTGACCAACGGTTTTGAAGTGACTTCCTACATCGGTGGTGAAGGTCACAACCTGCAGGAACACTCCGTGATCCTGATCCGTGGCGGTCGTGTAAAAGACCTTCCGGGTGTTCGTTATCACACCGTTCGTGGTGCGCTCGACTGCTCCGGCGTTAAAGACCGTAAGCAAGCTCGCTCCAAGTATGGCGTGAAGCGTCCTAAGGCTTAATGGTTCTCCGTTAAGTAAGGCCAAACTGATTTATCTTAATGTCAAACTAAACTCTTTGAGTTTTGGACAATCCTGAATTAACAACGGAGTATTCCCATGCCACGTCGTCGCGTCATTGGTCAGCGTAAAATCCTTCCAGATCCTAAGTTCGGATCAGAACTGCTGGCAAAATTTGTAAATATCCTGATGGTAGATGGTAAAAAATCTACTGCAGAAGCAATCGTATACAGCGCGCTGGAGACCCTGGCTCAGCGTTCTGGTAAAAATGAACTGGAAGCTTTCGAAGTCGCTCTCGACAACGTTCGCCCAACCGTAGAAGTTAAGTCCCGCCGCGTTGGTGGTTCTACTTATCAGGTTCCAGTTGAAGTTCGTCCGGTTCGTCGTAATGCTCTGGCAATGCGTTGGATCGTTGAAGCTGCTCGTAAACGCGGTGATAAATCCATGGCTCTGCGTCTGGCGAACGAACTTTCTGATGCTGCAGACAACAAAGGTACTGCAGTTAAGAAACGTGAAGACGTTCACCGTATGGCAGAAGCCAACAAGGCGTTCGCACACTACCGTTGGTAATCCCTTCGGAGTCATAGTCACCAGGCGGGCGCTTCAGAGAAGCCGCCCGCTCTGGGTTACTTAACTGAACGCCAAAGAATCAAACGAGGAATCAAATGGCTCGTACAACACCCATCGCACGCTACCGTAACATCGGTATCAGTGCGCACATCGACGCCGGTAAAACCACTACTACCGAACGTATTCTGTTCTACACCGGTGTAAACCATAAAATCGGTGAAGTTCATGACGGCGCAGCTACCATGGACTGGATGGAACAGGAGCAGGAGCGTGGTATTACCATCACCTCCGCAGCGACTACTGCATTCTGGTCAGGTATGGCTAAGCAGTATGAACCGCATCGCGTAAACATCATCGACACCCCGGGGCACGTTGACTTCACTATCGAAGTTGAACGTTCCATGCGTGTTCTTGATGGTGCAGTAATGGTTTACTGCGCAGTTGGTGGTGTTCAGCCACAGTCTGAAACCGTATGGCGTCAGGCTAATAAATACAAAGTTCCACGCATCGCGTTCGTTAACAAAATGGACCGTATGGGTGCTAACTTCCTGAAAGTTGTTGGTCAGATCAAAACCCGTCTGGGCGCGACTCCGGTTCCGCTTCAGCTGGCAATTGGTGCTGAAGAAGGTTTCACCGGTGTTGTTGACCTGGTGAAAATGAAAGCCATCAACTGGAACGAAGAAGATGCAGGCGTCACCTTCGTTTATGAAGATATTCCAGCAGACATGCAGGACCTGGCCGACGAATGGCACCAGAACCTGATCGAGTCCGCTGCTGAAGCTTCAGAAGAGCTGATGGAGAAATACCTGGGTGGTGAAGAACTGACTGAAGAAGAGATCAAGAAAGCTCTGCGTCAGCGCGTTCTGAACAACGAAATCATCCTGGTAACCTGTGGTTCTGCGTTCAAGAACAAAGGTGTTCAGGCAATGCTGGATGCGGTAATTGATTACCTGCCATCTCCAGTAGATGTTCCTGCGATCAACGGTATCCTGGACGACGGTAAAGACACTCCGGCTGAACGTCACGCAAGTGATGACGAGCCGTTTGCTGCACTGGCGTTCAAAATCGCTACCGACCCGTTCGTGGGTAACCTGACGTTCTTCCGCGTGTACTCTGGCGTGGTTAACTCCGGTGACACCATCCTGAACTCCGTGAAAGCTGCACGTGAACGTTTCGGTCGTATCGTACAGATGCACGCGAACAAACGTGAAGAGATCAAAGAAGTTCGCGCAGGCGACATCGCTGCGGCTATCGGTCTGAAAGACGTGACTACTGGTGACACCCTGTGTAACCCAGATCACCCAATCATTCTGGAGCGTATGGAGTTCCCTGAGCCAGTAATCTCTATCGCCGTTGAACCAAAAACCAAAGCTGACCAGGAAAAAATGGGTCTGGCTCTGGGCCGTCTGGCTAAAGAAGACCCATCATTCCGCGTATGGACTGATGAAGAATCTAACCAGACCATCATCGCTGGTATGGGTGAACTGCACCTCGACATCATCGTTGACCGTATGAAGCGTGAATTCAACGTTGAAGCTAACGTGGGTAAACCTCAGGTTGCTTACCGCGAAGCGATTCGTGCGAAAGTTACCGATGTTGAAGGTAAACACGCTAAGCAGTCTGGTGGTCGTGGTCAGTACGGTCATGTTGTTATCGACATGTACCCACTGGAGCCGGGCTCAAATCCGAAAGGTTACGAGTTCATCAACGACATCAAAGGTGGTGTAATTCCTGGCGAATACATCCCTGCCGTTGATAAAGGTATCCAGGAGCAGCTGAAGTCTGGCCCTCTGGCAGGTTACCCGGTAGTAGATCTCGGCGTGCGTCTGCACTTCGGTTCTTACCATGACGTTGACTCCTCTGAACTGGCGTTTAAACTGGCCGCTTCTATCGCCTTCAAAGATGGCTTTAAGAAAGCGAAACCAGTTCTGCTTGAGCCTATCATGAAGGTTGAAGTAGAGACTCCGGAAGAGAACACCGGTGACGTTATCGGTGACCTTAGCCGTCGTCGTGGTCAGCTGAAAGGTCAGGAATCTAACGCTACTGGCGTTCAGATTCATGCTGAAGTTCCGTTGTCAGAAATGTTCGGGTACGCAACTCAGCTGCGTTCTCTGACTAAAGGTCGTGCATCTTACTCCATGGAATTCCTGAAGTATGATGATGCGCCGAACAACGTTGCTCAGGCCGTAATCGAAGCCCGTGGCAAATAAGCCTCAGGTTTAAAAACCAAAATCCCGTGTCCCCTCGGTGAGGGGGCACTATAGTAAGGAATATAGCCGTGTCTAAAGAAAAATTTGAACGTACAAAACCGCACGTCAACGTTGGTACTATCGGCCACGTTGACCATGGTAAAACTACCCTGACTGCTGCAATCACTACCGTTCTGGCTAAAACCTACGGTGGTTCTGCTCGTGCATTCGATCAGATCGATAACGCACCAGAAGAAAAAGCTCGTGGTATCACCATTTACAC
>NZ_PKFT01000008.1:0-204972 GCF_002870005.1 Lelliottia sp. F153
AAATACCGATAAATCGCGTTTTCCCGGCCGGTGCGCCAGCATACTCGACATCATTCATCCCGTAGCGAATCGCATTGATAATGTCCCGATCTTCCGTCTGAATGCGATTGGCAAAGTGGCGTGCCGCCGCTGCACCGCGACTAAAACCGAAGATATCGAATCTGAGTTCAGTCACTTTAAGTGAGGGTACGGACACAGTTTTAGTAACTTCAACGAAAAACTTATTGATCGCCTCTGCAATCTGCTTCACCGCAAGGTCCGTCTTCGCGATCACCCCCGTATCGGCCACGCCTAAACTCAGGCCAATCATGCTGTCTGGTCTGCCGGCTTCGGTGCCAATCCCCTCCACATAAATGGCCGCCTGCGCCTGTCCTGATTCAATCGGGAGATCCGTTTTGTACAACGTATTTAACCAGTGAATATTGGTATACCCGCCGGTATAGCTGGTGGCCCCTGTGCCGGAGACGCCCATCTGCTCCTGCGCCATGCGGGCAAGAATGCTTTCTGCATCCGGATCAGAAATGTCAAAGTGCGCGGCGGTGCAGGCCGCGAGCATATTTTGCGTGTTCACGGCGTTATTACCGGTTCCATCAAAAAAAACACCGAGCGTCAGGGTAATATTGCGTTTTTCAGGTTGTTTTATTTCATCGGGTGGAAACAGTTGGTTATAGGCGTCAGGCAGGAGCAGATTGCTGAACTCCGTATTCGCAATAAGATGTTTACTGCGAATATATTCATAACTCACAGTGATACTTTCCGTATCCAGCCTGTCTTTATTATGCGAGCTGGTTATCCCCTTAATCGACGCCCCGCGCAGTTCGATATGATAATATTTTTCCTGACGGCCGAAGCGGTTAGTACGGTAATAGTCAAAACTGAGCCGCAGTTTTTCATTCTCATTAATGGCGGTGGTCAGGAGTGGCGAGCTTTTGTCGGTGGGTTTGGTGAAGCGCAGGCCCTGATGATGCACGCCGCCCGCGGTGCTGACGCTGCTGGAGGAGAGCTGATAAACCAGAATTTCGTTTTCATGGCGATACTGAAAGCGATTACCAATAGATTTCTCTGTTCCACAGCCTGCGGATATTTCCCCCTGATGCTCACCCGTCAGCGTTAAATAGATAACGTTGCTCACTCAATGATGTCCTTATCATTACTTAATAAAATGCATTGCGATAATTAATAAATAGGATGAGAAGTGTAGTCTTTTAATTTATTCAATATCACAGTTGATGTCATGGAATCAGAAAATAAATATCACGTGATTGGACTTGATTGAGTGAGAAAAAATGCGGAGCAAGAAGAGGAAAAAACTGTCGGGAGCGAATCCCCCGACAGTATGGCGAGAATGCAATTACTCGACAGTCATCACACGCGTGGTGTTCGTTGAGCCGATGGTGCTCATTACATCGCCCTGGGTGACGATTACGATGTCACCAGAGACCAGATAGCCTTTATCGCGCAGCAGATTGACGGCATCGTTGGCGGCTGCAACGCCGTCGTTGGTGCTGTCGAAGTACACCGGCGTCACGCCACGATACAGGGCAGTCAGGTTCAGAGTGCGCTCATGACGCGACATAGCGAAGATTGGCAGGCCGGAGCTGATACGGGATGTCATCAGCGCGGTGCGACCAGATTCGGTCATGGTGATGATCGCGGTGACACCTTTCAGGTGGTTCGCCGCATACATGGCAGACATGGAAATCGCTTCTTCCACGTTATCGAACTGAATGTCCAGACGATGTTTAGAGACGTTAATGCTTGGGATCTTCTCAGCGCCCAGACACACGCGCGCCATCGCCGCGACGGTTTCAGCAGGATATTGGCCCGCTGCCGTTTCAGCAGAGAGCATTACCGCATCGGTACCGTCCAGCACGGCGTTTGCCACGTCCATCACTTCCGCACGGGTTGGCATTGGGTTGGTGATCATCGACTCCATCATCTGGGTCGCGGTGATCACGGAGCGGTTCAGTTGACGTGCACGACGGATCAGCGCTTTCTGGATGCCGACCAGTTCCGGGTCACCGATTTCAACGCCCAGATCGCCACGGGCAACCATCACCACATCAGACGCGAGAATCACATCGTCCATCGCTTCCTGGCTGCAGACGGCCTCTGCACGCTCAACTTTCGCGACAATGCTGGCGTCGCAGCCTGCATCACGCGCCAGACGGCGAGCGTAGTTCAGGTCTTCGCCGCAGCGCGGGAAGGAGACGGCCAGATAGTCGACGCCAATCTGCGCGGCAGTGATGATGTCGGCTTTGTCTTTTTCGGTCAGGGCTTCAGCGGAGAGACCACCGCCAAGTTTATTGATGCCTTTATTGTTGGAGAGCGGGCCGCCAACGGTCACTTCGGTGAACACTTTCATGCCCTGAACTTCGAGCACTTTCAGCTGTACGCGACCATCATCAAGCAGCAGGATATCGCCCGTTACAACGTCAGCAGGCAGACCTTTATAGTCGATACCCACACGCTCTTTATCGCCTTCGCCTTTACCCAGGTTGGCGTCGAGGAGGAATTTATCACCGATGTTAAGGAAAACTTTGCCTTCTTTAAACGTCGAGACGCGGATCTTAGGACCCTGCAGGTCGCCGAGGATAGCCACGTGACGTCCCAGTTTTGCCGCGATCTCACGGACCTTGTCTGCACGTAATTTGTGATCTTCTGGCGTCCCGTGAGAGAAGTTCATGCGTACCACGTTGGCGCCCGCGGCGATAATTTTCTCGAGGTTATTATCGCGGTCAGTAGCCGGACCTAAGGTGGTAACGATCTTGGTTCTGCGAAGCCTTCTGGACATGTAATACTCCGTTGACTGAAACAACTTTGGTGTTGCGTGAACATAGATTCGGTGCTGTGTAGAAATTACCGAATACCGAAAAAAGTAACAACCTTATAACAACATTTAGGGTACATCGCCCTTAATGAGCAATTCTTTATCAAAACGCGATTCCTTGAGCGCTTCTTTGACACGCTTCAAGTTATCTCTGAATTTCGCGCCACGACGCAGCGTAAAACCCGTGGCCAGCACGTCGATGACGGTTAATTGCGCAAGCCGAGACACCATCGGCATATACATGTCGGTATCTTCCGGCACATCCAGTGTGATTGCGAGCGTTGATTCTCGCGCCAGCGGTGTGCCCGCGGTGGTGATCGCGATCACCATGGCATCGTTTTCACGCGCCAGCTGCGCCAGTTCCACCAGGCTTTTGGTCCGACCGGTGTGAGAGATCAGCACGACCACGTCATCTTCGTTACAATTCATACAGCTCATGCGTTGCAGCACTATGTCATCAGAGTAGATGACCGGGACATTGAAGCGGAAAAATTTGTTCATCGCATCGTGGGCAACCGCAGCAGAAGAGCCCAGCCCGAAGAAGGCGATTTTTTTCGCCTGGGTGAGCAAATCGACGGCGCGATTGAGTGATGCTTTATCCAGCGATTGACGCACATGGTCGAGCGTCGCCATTGCCGATTCAAAAATTTTGCCGGTATACGCTTCTACGCTGTCATCTTCATCGACATTACGATTTACATAGGGCGTGCCGTTTGCCAGACTCTGGGCCAGATGCAGTTTAAAATCGGGAAAACCGCGCGTCTCAAGACTGCGACAGAACCGGTTGACGGTAGGTTCACTGACCCCCGACTCCTGCGCCAGAGCGGCGATGCTGGAATGGATGGCCTGAGTGGGCGAGGCGAGAATTACTTCAGCCACTTTACGCTCGGATTTGCTAAGGTGTTCCAGTTGAAACTGGATTTTTTCCAGCATGTTCATGATGACAAGACACTCATGGGTGGAAGCGATTTCATAAATTGATGAAATCGTGATTCGAATTAGGAAGAATATACCCCTCTGACCTGGTCAAAGGGTAATGAACAACAGCAAATGTTGTTGTTTTTTTTCATTACTTGATCGCGGTCGGGTTTTGGCAACGGCCCGGCGGCACAAAGAATCAACGAATTTGTGGTCATTGCTGTCACTGAAGCGTGCAATCATCGAAAAATCGCGTTATCGCACGCGACGTTAAGCGCTAATGGTTTCGGGAATGACGTAAAAGCAGTACAGTGCATTGTAATAAAATTACAACGATATTCTGGCAAAAGCACCAGGATATCCAACTGAGGAGAATGACATGGCGGTAACGCAAACAGCCCAGGCATGTGACCTGGTCATTTTCGGCGCGAAAGGCGATCTTGCACGCCGTAAATTGCTGCCTTCCCTGTATCAACTGGAAAAAGCAGGCCAGATCCACCCGGACACTCGCATCCTGGGTGTGGGCCGCGCTGACTGGGATAAAGACGGCTACACCAAAGTGGTGCGTGAAGCGCTCGAAACGTTCATGAAAGAGAAAATTGATGAAAGTTTGTGGGATGCGCTGAGCGGTCGTCTTGATTTCTGCAACCTGGATGTTAACGACACCTCTGCGTTTGGTCGTCTCGGCGAGATGCTGGACCAGAAAAACCGTGTGACCATTAACTATTTCGCGATGCCGCCAAGCACCTTCGGCGCCATCTGTAAGGGCCTTGGCGAAGCCAAACTCAACGCCAAACCGGCGCGCGTAGTGATGGAAAAGCCGCTGGGCACCTCGCTTGCGACCTCTCGTGAAATTAACGACCAGGTGGGCGAATACTTCGAAGAGTGCCAGGTCTACCGTATCGACCACTATCTCGGTAAAGAGACGGTACTGAACCTTCTGGCGCTGCGTTTTGCGAACTCCCTGTTTGCCAACAACTGGGACAACCGCACCATCGATCACGTGGAAATTACCGTGGCCGAGGAAGTGGGCATCGAAGGCCGCTGGGGTTACTTTGACCAGGCCGGTCAGATGCGCGACATGATCCAGAACCACCTGCTGCAAATTCTCTGCATGATCGCCATGTCTCCGCCGTCTGACCTCTCAGCGGATAACATTCGCGACGAGAAAGTGAAAGTGCTGAAATCTCTGCGCCGTATCGATCGCTCGAATGTGCGTGAGAAAACCGTCCGCGGTCAGTACACCTCCGGTTTCGCGCAGGGCAAAAAAGTCCCTGGCTATCTGGAAGAAGAGGGCGCGAACAAGTCCAGCAACACCGAGACTTTCGTGGCGATCCGTGTCGATATCGACAACTGGCGTTGGGCGGGAGTGCCGTTCTATCTGCGCACCGGTAAACGTCTGCCGACCAAATGCTCTGAAGTTGTGGTCTATTTCAAGAACCCGGAGCTGAACCTCTTTAAAGAATCCTGGCAGGAGCTGCCACAGAACAAGCTGACGATCCGTCTGCAGCCTGATGAGGGCGTGGATATTCAGGTGCTGAATAAAGTGCCGGGCCTGGATCACAAGCACAACCTGCAAACCACCAAACTGGATCTGAGCTACTCCGAAACCTTCAACGAAACGCACCTGGCCGATGCTTACGAGCGTCTGCTGCTGGAAACCATGCGTGGGATTCAGGCGCTGTTCGTACGCCGCGACGAAGTGGAAGAAGCCTGGAAGTGGGTCGACTCCATTACTGAAGCCTGGGCTGCCGATCAGGATGCGCCAAAACCGTATCAGGCAGGTACCTGGGGACCGGTTGCGTCCGTGGCGATGATCACCCGCGATGGCCGTTCATGGAACGAGTTCGAGTAAACCAGTAGCTAATCCAAACGGGTTATTTTACCGGTAACATGATCTAACACAGATTGTGGCACAATTTTTAATCATTTAAGCTCCACGTGGATTCACCCGTGGAGCTTTTTTTATTACACTGGCTGAAGCGATTTTGCCCCCGAGCTACGGACTGCAAGCGTTTCAGCCTTGTTAATACAAGCGATTCATCTTGTTAACTCCCGAGCCTGGACAGATAAATTAGAGGAGCTTTTATGAATCCTGTATTGTTACGCGTAACGCAACGCATTGTTGAGCGCTCAAAAGAGACACGTTCTGCCTACCTCGCCCGCATCCAGCAGGCGAAGACCGACACGGTACATCGTTCGCAGCTCGCCTGCGGTAACCTGGCCCACGGTTTCGCCGCCTGCCAGCCGGACGATAAAGCCTCGCTGAAAAGCATGCTGCGTAACAATATTGCGATCATCACCTCCTACAACGACATGCTCTCCGCTCACCAGCCGTACGAACACTACCCGGAAATTATTCGCAAAGCGCTGCACAGCGCTAACGCGGTCGGGCAGGTGGCGGGTGGCGTACCCGCCATGTGCGACGGGGTAACTCAGGGCCAGGATGGTATGGAACTCTCCCTGCTGAGCCGCGAAGTGATCGCCATGTCTGCGGCAGTAGGCCTGTCCCATAACATGTTTGACGGCGCCCTGTACCTCGGCGTGTGTGACAAAATTGTCCCGGGACTGGCGATGGCTGCGCTCTCCTTTGGTCATCTGCCTGCGATTTTTGTGCCATCAGGCCCAATGGCGAGCGGTCTGCCAAATAAAGAAAAAGTCCGTATTCGCCAGCTGTATGCCGAAGGCAAAGTGGATCGAATTGCGCTGCTGGAAGCCGAAGCCGCGTCGTATCACGCCGCGGGAACCTGTACGTTCTACGGCACCGCCAACACCAACCAGATGGTGGTGGAATTCATGGGCATGCAGCTTCCGGGTTCCTCTTTCGTACAGCCAGATGCTCCGCTGCGCCAGGCGCTGACCGAAGCCGCTGCGCGTCAGGTCACGCGTTTGACCGGCAACGGCAACGAGTGGATGCCGCTCGGCAAAATGGTGGACGAAAAAGTGGTGGTGAACGGGATTGTTGCCCTACTGGCAACCGGCGGTTCAACTAACCACACCATGCACCTGGTGGCGATGGCACGCGCGGCCGGTATTCTGATTAACTGGGATGATTTCTCTGAGCTGTCTGAAATTGTGCCGCTGATGGCGCGTCTCTATCCGAACGGCCCGGCGGATATCAACCACTTCCAGGCGGCGGGCGGTGTGCCCGTGCTTATCCGTGAGCTGCTGAAAGGCGGCCTGCTGCACGAAGACGTCAACACCGTAGCCGGTTTTGGCCTGCAGCGTTACACCCTGGAGCCATGGCTGAACGACGGCCAGCTCGACTGGCGCGAAGGCGCGCAGAGTTCTCTCGACGCCCAGGTTATCGCCACGTTTGCGAAGCCATTCTCACATCACGGCGGCACCAAAGTGCTGAGCGGCAACCTGGGTCGCGCGGTGATGAAAACCTCCGCTGTGCCTGTTGAAAACCAGATTGTAGAAGCCCCTGCGGTGATTTTTGAAAGCCAGCACGACGTGCTGCCTGCGTTCGAGGCCGGCCTGCTGGACAAAGACTGCGTCGTCGTGGTTCGTCATCAGGGACCAAAAGCGAACGGCATGCCAGAATTACATAAACTTATGCCACCACTTGGTGTATTATTGGACCGCTGTTTCAAAATTGCGTTGGTCACCGATGGACGACTCTCTGGCGCATCAGGTAAAGTGCCATCAGCGATTCACGTCACCCCCGAAGCCTATGACGGTGGGTTACTGGCGAAAGTACGCGATGGCGATATCATCCGCGTCAACGGCCAGACAGGCGAGCTGACCCTGCTGGTGGATGAAGCCGAACTGGAAGCCCGTAAGCCGCATATTCCTGACCTGAGCGCGTCGCGTGTGGGAACAGGGCGCGAAATGTTCAGTGCACTGCGCGAGAAACTCTCCGGTGCTGAGCAGGGCGCAACCTGTATTACGTTTTAAGACGACAAGAATTATCGATCTGGCGAGAGAAAAACACTGATGAAAAACTGGAAAACAAGTGCAGAAGCAATCCTGACAACTGGCCCGGTAGTGCCGGTTATCGTAGTGAACAAACTGGAGCACGCCGTCCCAATGGCGAAAGCGCTGGTTGCAGGTGGTGTTCGTGTTCTGGAAGTGACGCTGCGTACCGCCTGCGCGATGGACGCGATTCGCGCTATCGCAAAAGAAGTGCCGGAAGCGATTATCGGTGCCGGTACCGTGCTGAACCCGCAGCAGCTGGCGGAAGTGACCGAAGCGGGCGCACAGTTCGCAATCAGCCCAGGCCTGACTGAGCCACTGCTGAAAGCGGCAACCGAAGGCACCATTCCGTTAATCCCGGGTATCAGCACCGTGTCTGAACTGATGCTGGGTATGGATTACGGCCTGAAAGAGTTCAAATTCTTCCCGGCTGAAGCTAACGGCGGCACCAAAGCTCTGCAGGCGATTGCTGGTCCGTTCTCTCAGGTGCGTTTCTGCCCGACTGGCGGTATCTCTCCGGCGAACTACCGTGACTATCTGGCACTGAAAAGCGTGCTGTGTATCGGTGGCTCGTGGCTGGTTCCGGCCGATGCGCTGGAAGCGGGCGACTGGGATCGCATTACTAAGCTGGCGCGCGAAGCTGTGGAAGGCGCGAAGTAATTTTTGCAGTGGCGGGTGTGAACCCGCCCGACAAAACCGAAAATACTGGCCGGGCAAACACGCGTTGCCCGGCTTTTTTATGCTTTCACACTCACGGCTTGCGCCGCACTGACCGCCCGCTCAACCGCTGTTTCCACGCTATCGCCGGTGGCTAACGCCACGCCCAGGCGACGGGTTCCGTCGATTTCTGGTTTACCAAACAGACGCAGCTGCAGACCCGCGCCGACGGCGGCCTCCACATTGCCAAACGTGACATTCTGGCTGGTCAGCCGGGGCAAGATCACCGCAGAGGCCGCCGGGCCATACTGACGAATCCCGCCCACCGGCAGCCCTAGAAACGCGCGAACGTGCAGGGCGAACTCCGAGAGATCCTGGGAAATCAGCGTCACCATCCCGGTGTCGTGAGGACGCGGAGAGACTTCGCTGAAAATCACCTCATCGCCGCAGACGAACAGTTCCACGCCAAACAGACCGTAACCGCCCAGCGCCAGCACCACTTTGCGGGCAATCTCCTGTGCGCGCTCCAGCGCCAGCGCGCTCATCTGCTGCGGCTGCCAGGATTCCCGGTAATCGCCGTCTTCCTGACGATGGCCAATGGGATCACAGAAGTGAACACCGTCAACGGCGCTGACCGTCAGCAGGGTGATTTCGAAATCAAACTTCACGACGCCTTCGACGATGACGCGCCCGGCACCGGCGCGGCCGCCCTGTTGGGCATAATCCCACGCCTTATCAAGCGTGGTTTCGTCGCGGATAAAGCTCTGGCCTTTACCGGAGGAGCTCATCACCGGCTTAATGATGCACGGGTAGCCAATTTGTTCGACGGCTTGCAGGAAATCCGCTTTTCCATCGGCAAAACGATAGCTGGAAGTCGGTAGCGCCAGCTCTTCGGCTGCCAGGCGACGAATGCCTTCGCGGTTCATGGTCAGTTTGGCTGCGCGGGCACAAGGCACCACACGCTGACCTTCCTGCTCAAGGGCAATAAGCGTGTCGGTGGCAATCGCTTCGATTTCCGGGACCACAAAGTCAGGCTTTTCCTGTGCAATCAGCGCGCGAAGAGCGTCGCCATCGAGCATATTGATGACATGCGCGCGGTGCACGACGTGCATCGCCGGTGCATCCGCATAACGATCGACGGCAATCACTTCAATGCCGAGACGCTGGCACTCAATGGCCACTTCTTTTCCCAGCTCGCCAGAACCCAACAGCATGACGCGCGTCGCAGATGGACGCAAAGCAGTTCCTAAAAGAGTCATCATATCCCCCTAAAAAAGTTGCGCGCAGTATAAACGAAAACGTTTGCGTCTGTCTTCCACCAGGCGCAGATGTCCTGAGCGCAGGGGGAAATTTGCGCTTCTTTAGTGCGGGCAGACATTTCCTGACATCGCCTCGCATAGGCTGTAACCATAACGAACCGTAGAGTGGGGAATATTATGTCAGGCTGGTTGAATCAACTGCAGTCCATGTTAGGTCAGAAAGCGTCGTCGTCCAGTGAGCAAGGACTGAGCAAACTGCTGGTGCCGGGTGCGCTGGGCGGGCTGGCGGGTCTGCTGGTCGCCAATAAATCCTCCCGCAAACTGCTGGCGAAATACGGCACCGGCGCACTGCTGGCGGGCGGCGGGGCAATCGCCGGAACAGTGCTGTGGAACAAGTATAAAGACAGAGTACGCACTGCCCATCAGGACGAGCCGCAGTTTGGTCAACAGGCCTCGTCGCTGGATGTCCGCACTGAACGGCTGATCCTGGCGCTGGTGTTTGCCGCCAAAAGTGACGGTCATATCGACGATAATGAACGCGCCGCCATCGAACAGCAGATGCGGGAAGCGGGCGTCGAGGCGCAGGGGCGGGCGCTGGTGGCGCAGGCGATTGAACAACCGCTCGACCCGATGCGTCTGGCGCAGAGCGTGAAAAACGAGGAAGAGGCGCTGGAGCTCTATTTCCTGAGCTGTGCGGCCATCGATATTGATCACTTTATGGAGCGCAGCTATCTGAACGCACTCGGCGACGCGCTGAAAATTCCGCAGGACGTACGCGACGGGATTGAGCAGGATATTAAGCAGCAAAAACAGGCATTACCGGGCTAGTATTATTTGGCGGTTGTCACGTTTCGCTTGCATCGTGCGTGTGTTTTGCCACCCTTATAGGGTGTAAAACCAAAAAGAAAAACTGACATGCTGCCAAAAGCCCGACGCATTCCCAAAGCGATCACCACCCATGGTGATACGCGCATCGATAATTACTACTGGCTGCGGGACGACGATCGCTCGCAGCCAGAAGTGCTTGATTACCTGCATCAGGAAAATGACTACGGCCGAAAGGTGATGTCTTCACAGCAGGCGCTTCAGGACAGCCTTCTCGGTGAAATGGTGGCGCGCGTGCCACAGCGCGATATTTCCGCCCCCTGGACTAAAAACGGCTACCGCTATCGCCATCTCTACGAGCCGGGCAGTGAGTATGCGATTTACCAGCGTCAATCGGTGCTTAGCGCCGAATGGGATGAGTGGGAGACGCTGCTCGATGCCAATCAGCGCGCGGCGCACAGTGAGTTCTATACGCTCGGTGGGCTAGGTATTTCGCCTGATAACACCATTATGGCGCTGGCAGAGGATTATCTGTCACGCCGCCAGTACGGTCTGCGGTTTCGTAATCTGGAAAGCGGAAACTGGTATCCGGAAATGCTGGATAACGTCTCGTCTGATTTTGTCTGGGCGAACGACTCCGAAACCGTCTATTACGTTAAAAAGCATGCCTCAACGCTGCTGCCTTATCAGGTATGGCGGCACACGGTGGGCACATCTTCAGGCAACGATGAGCTGGTGTACGAGGAAAAAGACGAAACCTTCTACGTCAGCCTGCATAAAACCACTTCGCGCCACTATGTGATTATCTCGCTGGCCAGTGCGACGACCACCGAAGTCTTGCTGCTGGACGCGGAACTGCCCGACGCGCAGCCGCTCTGTTTCCTGCCGCGCCGCAAAGATCACGAGTACAGCCTCGACCATTTCCAGCACACCTTCTACCTGCGCTCTAACCGCGAGGGCAAAAACTTTGGCCTGTATAAAACCAAAGTACGCGATGAACGCAAATGGGAAGTGCTGATCCCGGCGCGCGAGCAGGTGATGCTCGAAGGTTTCACTCTGTTTACCGACTGGCTGGTGGTGGAAGAGCGCCAGCGCGGGCTAACCAGTATTCGCCAGATCAACCGCAAAACCCGCGAAGTGGTGGGCATAGCCTTTGACGATCCGGCCTATGTCACCTGGATTGGCTACAACCCGGAGCCGGAGTCGTCGCGGCTGCGCTACGGCTATTCGTCGATGACCACTCCCGACACGCTGTTTGAACTCGATATGAATACTGGGCAGCGGCGCGTGCTGAAACAGGCTGAAGTGGCCGGTTTCGATGCCAGCTGCTATCGCAGCGAACACCTGTGGATCACCGCGCGCGACGGCGTGGAAGTCCCGGTGTCATTGGTGTATCACAAAGATCATTTTCACAAGAGTAAGAATCCGCTGCTGGTGTACGGCTACGGCTCGTACGGCGCCAGCATGGACGCAGATTTCAGCAGCAGCAGGCTGAGCCTGCTCGACAGGGGATTTGTCTTCGCCATTGCCCACGTACGTGGCGGCGGCGAGCTGGGGCAGCACTGGTACGAAGAAGGGAAATTCCTGAAGAAGAAAAATACTTTTAACGACTATCTCGACGTGTGCGATGGGCTGATTGCGCAGGGTTACGGCGATCCGCACCTGTGCTTTGGCATGGGCGGCAGCGCAGGTGGCATGCTGATGGGGGCGGTCATTAACCAGCGTCCCGAGCTGTTTAAAGGCATCGTCGCGCAGGTGCCGTTTGTCGACGTTGTCACGACCATGCTCGACGAATCTATCCCCCTAACCACCGGTGAATTTGAAGAGTGGGGCAATCCGCAGGACGAAACCTATTACCGCTACATGAAGGAATACAGCCCCTACGACAACGTCGAAGAGAAAGCCTATCCGCACATGCTGGTGACGACGGGCCTGCACGATTCGCAGGTGCAGTACTGGGAGCCGGCAAAATGGGTGGCAAAACTGCGGGAATTGAAAACGGACGATAATCTGCTGCTGCTGTGTACGGATATGGATTCCGGCCACGGCGGGAAATCGGGGCGATTTAAATCTTATGAAGGGGTGGCGCTGGAGTATGCCTTTCTGATTGGCCTGGCGCAGGAGACGCTGCCAGGCCATGTTGCGACAGATTAAGCGTCGTCGAGGTAGTGACGAAGTGTAAGGCGCAGCTCCGGGCTCATGCGGTCGAGGTTATTGTATAACCAGCGCAGATAGCCCGGATCGCGCTCAGCCACTTCGGACACCGGTTTGCCGCGGTATTTACCAAAGGTAAACGTGGTCAGCAGCGCCGGACGGCCGGTGATGGTCGCCATATCATCCGGCGTCCAGCCGGTGGTATTCATGATATCAATGAGCAACGCCGCCGTGATATAGCAGTCATACAGGGCACGGTGGTGGTGCAACCCTTCCGGCGTTTTCACACTGAGCTTACGGGATTTATACAGCGCCATATTGCTGTATTTAATCCCCGGCCACGCCCGACGCGCCAGTTTCATGGTGCAAATCCACTCGCCTGGCATCTCCGGCAGCACGCGCCGGTCGAAACTGGCGTTATGTGCCACGTACCACTGGCTGCCGAAATAGTTCGGGATGACATCCTCAATCCAGGGTTTGTCGGCCACCATCGATTCTGTGATGCGGTGGATAGCCATCGCCTGCGCGCTGATAGGGCGGTCAGGCCGAACCAGATGGCTCATGGGGTTGACGATCTGTCCGTCAATAACGTCAACAGACGCCACCTCTACAATCCCGCCCTGAAGGTCACAGGTTTCGGTGTCGATTACACGCAGCATGGCTCACTCCTGGCCGTAAAAACGTTAGCGTAATGGAATGATATCACCTTGCCAACCCTGCTTACCCCATGTTCCGGTTAATAACAGCTCGCCCCGATCCGCGCGAACAATGAGCTGGCCGCTCGAATCCCACAGCGCGCTGTGCCCGTCTGAATTCGCCATCAGTACCGTGATCGCATATTTATGGGCAAAGCGTTGCAGGCGGTTGATAGCGTCTCGCCAGCGCGTTTCGCCTACCGCCTGGCTGCAGGTATACAGCGCAGCCAGCGGATCAATATTCAGCAGTTCCGTTTTCCCCTCAACAATCGTCAGCTGCGGATCGCCGGGGATAAGACACGCGCCGCTGCCCTGCGGGTAACGCATGGGCTGGCGCTGATTAGGACAAAATAGCGCCAGACCTTTCTTACGTGCGCCGTCAGTCTCAAGAGTAATACCTGCAATCACCGTGATGGCCAGCGCGTGCGCTGCGTCAACTATCGGCAGCAGGGCCTGCTCGCTGGGCGGTTCGGGTAAGGTAGTGTTATCTGTGGCAGGGCCGGTCAGTGAAAGCTCAGGGAAAACCAGGAGATTGCACTGCTGGCGGGCAGCAGCGTCGATAAAGCGAAGATGATGCTGCACGTGGGCATCGATGCAGTTATGCCGGGAGGCATACTGCGCGGCGGCAATATTCCATTGGGACATCGTGACTTCCTTATACACTAGTCGCAGGGTTATTGATAATACACCTGAATACTTCAGGGTTTTCTTATCCTGCCACAATCCATGTAAGGAAATGTAACGACGCGCCGGGTTTACTTAACTTTAGGTTCGTACGGCAAACGCGAAAGGGTCACGGATTTCAGGCGATGGGCGATCAAGCGCTCGCGAAACCAGTCGCGCAGATGAGGGGGCTGTTCGCGCTCAACCACTTCGGCGATCACCGGCATGTTATAGCGCTCTTTAAATGCCACGCCCGCAGCGGCGAGATCGACATTCACTTTGTCCATCTCATCCTGGGGGAGGGTAGCCAGATTAATGTTCATTGCCTTCTCCTGTTTATGCGGCGCCAACGTTACCGCGGTTACCCTGCGTTGACAAGCCTGCGCAGGATCATCCTCGACTCCGATATTATACAGCGTTATCCTCTGTCATATAGACATAACCAAAAGGAATGATTGATATGGTATTCACCGCATCCCGCGCGGCTTGCGCTCTGGCATTTCTGCTTTCCGTCGCAACGGCTCCTGCTGCACTGGCTCATGCCCACCTGAAACATCAGTACCCGGCCGCCGATGCGGCGGTGACGGCTGCGCCGCAGGCGTTGACGCTCAATTTCTCGGAAGGCATCGAACCGAAATTTAGCGGCGTGTCGATCACCGGCGATAAACAGCAGATCGTTAAAACCGGTGTCGTGAAGCGCGCAGAGAATGACAATAACCAGCTGATTGTTCCCCTTGAACAGGCATTAACGCCGGGGACCTATTCCGTGGACTGGCATGTCGTTTCGGTCGACGGCCACAAAACCAAAGGCAGCTATCACTTTAGCGTGAAGTAACATGCTGGCGTTCAGTTACGTCGCCCTGCGCTTTATCCATTTTGCGGCGCTGATGCTGATTTTTGGCAATGCGTTTTACAGCGCGTGGCTGGCTCCCTTTTCCCTGCAACGGCTGATGACGCGCCGCTTCCAGTGGCAGCAAAAGATCGCGGCGCTGGCGAGTTTGTCGGCGGTGCTGCTGATGCTGGCTGTGCAGGGCGGGCTGATGGGCGACGGCTGGGGTGATGTTATCCAGCCGCAGATCTGGCACGCAGTGGCCAGCACCCGCTTTGGCGGCGTCTGGCTGTGGCAAATCGTCTTTGCGGTCCTGACCGCTTGTGCGGCGTGGATCGCACCTGCGAAAAGCGCGCGTCTACTGCTGTTGCTTGCTATCGGCCAGTTTATTTTGCTGGCGGGAGTCGGCCATGCGGCGATGCGTGACGGAGTTGCGGGGATCGTGCAACGCCTGAACCACGCAGTCCATCTGCTCAGCGCAGCCACCTGGGTGGGCGCGTTGCTGCCACTCGTCTTTTGCATGCGGTTGGCGAAAGGGCGCTGGCGCGTTCCGGCTATCTATACCATGATGCGTTTTTCCCGCGTGGGACATTATGCCGTGGCGGGCGTGATCCTGACCGGGGTCATCAATATGCTGCTGATCCTCGGGCTGAACTGGCCGTGGCGCACGGAATACGGGCAACTGCTGTTGTTGAAATGTGCGCTGGTGGCGATGATGGTGGTAATTGCGCTGCTGAATCGGTATTTTCTGGTGCCACGATTTCGTCCTGAATCGGGGCGCGAACAACAATTCTTTATCTGGATGACACAGGCTGAGGTGGTTCTGGGCGCGCTGGTGCTGGCAATCGTCAGTCTTTTCGCGACCTGGGAGCCTTTCTGACAAGGTTTAAAACGTATGAAAAAAACAGTCCTTTCTCTCGTATTGCTGGCGTGCGCCGGTTCCGCGTTTGCCGCCCCACAGGTGATTACCGTGAGTCGCTTCGAGGTGGGTAAAGACAAATGGGCCTTTAACCGTGAAGAGGTGATGCTGACCTGCCGTCCGGGCCATGCGCTGTACGCCATCAACCCGAGCACGCTGGTGCAGTATCCGCTGAATGACGTCGCCGAGAAGCAGGTCGCCAGCGGCAAAAGCAACGGTCAGCCTATCAGTATCATCCAGATTGACGACCCGCAAAACCCGAGTCAGAAGATGAGTCTTGCACCCTTTATCGAGCGAGCTGAGACGCTCTGCTAGTCTCTGCTTTCCAATAAAAAAACCGCAGTCTTCTTACAGGAAGTACTGCGGTTTTTTCGTTTCAGGATGCTCGAACGTGAAATTTTCCGGCCACTTTTGCTGCGGACTGGAAAACCTGGCGTCGTCATCTATTCTTAAAGTGTCAGGCGACTTGAGCCTGCATTAATGCCAACTTTTAGCGCACGGCTCTCTCCCAAGAGCCATTTCCCTGGACCGAATACAGGAATCGTATTCGGTCTCTTTTTATCTGCATGAAAGTAAAAGTCTTTTCCTGCTCTCACTCATGACAGATGAGGAACGTCCTGCGCCTCTGATTTAACCATACCACAATCAGACGGGCGAAAGTCCAGCGCTTTTTGGCGGTTTTGTTAAATTTTTGTGCGAAGGCGAACGCCACCACACAGATTAAAAGCGAGCGTTAATCGCATCGGCAATTTCATCCAAAAGGCCAAAGCGGCGGCGATATTCTGCACGTTTTTTGCTGGCAATCTCTTCCAGAGATTTACGCTCCATCTGCAGCGGCAACTGCCAGCGGAAGCTGGAGACTTTCTGCCCGTCGATGGAGGCCCAGAATTCGTCGTAGCTGGCGTGGAAATGGCGGCCTTTGCTCAGGCGATAGCGCAGGGCGCGGAAGACGTGCCCTTCGTCGCTGACGCCGTAAATGGATTTTATATCGCTATGAGCGGCGAGGTTAAAAATGACCTCCATCAGCACCCGTTTCGGGAACAGGCCGTGGCAGGCGCGGGTCGCTTTCTTGATCGTTTCACGCGTCACTCCGCGACGCGGGCCTTGCAATCCGCCAATGACCAGCGCCGAATGCTCGCCCTCAGGAACAACGCTGAAGGTCAGGCTTGCCAGCAGGGTGTCCTCTTCATCACGCAGCCACAGGGTGCTCTCACCTTCGCGCTCCGCTTTGCTGGCGGACGAGGCATAAACGCTGTAGCGCGCGTCATCCTTGGCCTGGAAGTGAACCACCGGCTGAGCCACCGGATGAGTGAACGCATTGGCAAGACGGGTATCCGGCAGGGCATCGATCCACTCATAGTGGCGAACGATCGCCTCGGCACGCTGATTCGCATTTATCCCGCGCGTCAGGTACTGACGATGGGTTTTGCTCGGCAGGGTGACCTGCGCTGCCAGCAAACGGTCAAAATCGGCGCGATGAGCCAGCGCACTTAGCATGCGGTTTGTCGAAGACCAGAATAACAGTGAGCGCAGAAAGAACTTAATCCGATAATCGCGCTTTCTCCAGATTGGGCCTGGGATAAGCTGACCCGTTGTCAGAGAGGAAATAATATTGGCAGGCTGTGCCTCTGGCACATCATTTTGCAGGCTGGTGTTCGACACGATGGTGACCTCTTTAGAATTCTGGCTCTATTCTAAGGGTCAGGATGTAACGATTTAAGAGCTGCTAAACCTTTATTTCGGTTTCGTTTAATTTCGATTGAAGTTAGCTGTGTCATGACGCCAGATCCTGAAAATCGGGTATTCGCTATACTTCTTTATGGAGGGGCTATGTACCAAATACTTGATGGTCAACAGTGGCGTCATATCTGGGTCGTGAGCGACATTCATGGTTGCTACCACCCGCTTATGGATGAATTAAAACAGCGCCATTTTAATCCCTATGAGGATTTACTTATTTCGGTGGGTGACCTGATCGATCGCGGGCCGGAGAGCGTTAAATCTCTGCAACTTATACGCGAAAAATGGTTTCGCGCGGTGCGCGGGAATCATGAGCAAATGGCGATTGACGCGCTCAGTAATAACGATTTTGCTCTCTGGACCCTCAATGGGGGTATATGGTTTTCCCGTCTGACAAACCCGCAAAAATTAGACGCTATTGCATTGCTCGACGCGTGCCGACAATTACCGCTAATTATTGAAATAATCTGCACCCGCGGGATAAATGTGGTGGCTCATGCCGATTACCCAGCGGACACTTATCTGCGCGGTAAGCCCGTCAGTCAGCACCGTGTGCTGTGGGATCGCTCGCGGTTAACGGGCATGATGGCGGGCAAAGGTGAAGGGATTAGCGGCGCGGATCATTTCTGGTTTGGTCACACGCCGCTTGCGAAGCGCTGTGATTTCGGCAATCTGCACTATATCGACACCGGCGCCGTGTTTGGCGGCACGCTGACGCTCGCCCAGCTCCAGTAGCTAAAAGTCACTGTACTCCTGGGCCGGTGTCCAGAAGCTATCGATAAACTCCTCGACAGGGTAACAACCGCCGTGACGAATTCGCTGCTCTTTTTTCGAGGCAACGCACTGCATCTCGGTGTTGTAGACATCAATCACGATGTCGTCGCAGCCGCCGTCCAGGTAACAAACAAACAGTACCAGTGCGAACATCTCATCCTCTGAATCTGGCTTCCGAATGGTTAGTGTAGGGGAGGATTTGTCGCAGGGGAAATCGAGGGGCATAAATAACCCGCCTTCGGGCGGGTTCTATTGGAATCAGGCAAGGCGCATGACCCAGGCATCGGACTGCTGATCGTAATGTTCACGGTATAGCACGGAATGTTCGCCATCCAGGATAGCCGGAATGCTGGTGTCAGCGTCCCAGGCATCAAGCTGCATACATAAATCGGGATCGGATTTACAGGGAATGGTTAACGTTCGATCGCCCTGATTATCGCCGCGCAATTCTGCATCGTCGATCTCAAAAGCGCCAATACGCACGCTGGTTTTCGTCATAATGCTCTCCGCAGGTTTGCTGAAAATCTGGTACGACCAGTGTTGTCGCCCATTTTTCAGCGTAGTGCAGGAGAGCAAAAGTGCCAGTGAAAATGTGCTGTTTTTTATTCGCTGAGATCGTTACCGGTAAACAGGCGACCATCGCGAACCAGTTCACGCGGGTAGCTGTTCTTGAGGCGTGAGCCGACTTTTTTCGCCAGACCCAGCGGGAAGCCCTGATAAGTGACGATCATTTCGTCAGCCGGTGGCGTCTGTTCCGGGTAGACGTCGCGACCGCGATACCACTCTTCTGCCTCTTTGTGGGTCAGTGCAAATGTATTGTCGCTACCGGCAAGGGCGATGACGGCCTCATGCTGCCAGCGATAGCCTTTGTTATGCACTTCGGCCAGGCGCATGCCGATACGGGAGAAGCGCACTTTGCCAATCAGCGGTTCGATCTCGACCGGGAAGAGCCAGATCTCTTTATCACGCTGCCACAGGCGAAGGTTTTCATCCCAGTGAAGGCCAACTTTTTGTGCCGCTTCGGTGATCTGCGCGGTTTCACGGCCCTTTAACGGGGCGAATGGGAAATTGCCAACTTTAAATTTAGGTGCCGGTAAGGCGTCGATCGCCGCTGTTTTACGCAGTCGCGCGACGAAAAACCCTTCGCAGTCGAAAATCTGCGGGAACACGTGCAGGAAACCTTCGGGAGTCAGCGCCGCTTTGGCCCCCTCGAAAAGCGCATTCAGCGGCAGGAATTCGACGGCCTGCGGATACTGCTCTTTTAGCCACAGGCACACGGATTCGTTTTCATCGCGGTTCAGGGTGCAGGTGGAGTAAATCAGCGTTCCACCCGGGCGCAGAGCGTGAAAGGCGCTGTCAATCAGCTCGCGCTGGGTGGCGGCGATCTCAAGATTGCTGGCGACAGACCAGTTTTTAAGCGCATCGGGATCTTTACGCACCACGCCTTCGCCCGAGCACGGCGCATCCAGCAGGATGGCATCGAAAGATTCTGGCACGGCGGCACCAAAGACGCGGCCATCGAAGTGGGTCAGGGCGACGTTGCTGATCCCACAGCGGCTGATATTCGCATGCAGAACTTTAACCCTGCTCGCCGAAAACTCATTGGCGAGAATTGCGCCCTGATTGCCCATGCGGGCGGCGATCTGTGTGGTTTTAGACCCTGGTGCGGCGGCCACGTCCATCACGCGCAGCGGCTGATTTTCGTCGGCAAACAGCGCGGCAACGGGCAGCATGGAGCTGGCTTCCTGAATATAAAACAACCCGCTTAAATGTTCGGCGGTGCTTCCCAGCGGCAGGGCATCTTCGTCATCACGCTCAATCCAGAATCCTTCCGCACACCAGGGCACCGGCGTCAGTTGCCAGCGGTAGGGCGAAACCAGTGCCAGGAAATCGGCCACGCTGATTTTAAGCGTATTGACGCGGATGCTGCGACGCAGCGGACGCTGGCAAGCGGCGATAAAATCATCCATTGAGAGATGAGCGGGAAGTGCCTCGCGCATGTGCGCCAGGAATTCGTCAGGAAGAAAAGCAGAATGTTGAGCCACGGGCGTACCACAGGGAGTAGATAAGGCGCGCAGTGTATCATAAAGGCTCCGGTGCGTTGACACCGGAGCTGATGATTAACGTGGCAGCGCGGTGCCCCATTCACGCCACTCTTTCGGTTCGCTTTCGAGCAACAGGAAGTGTTTGCCCGGCTGCGCTTTCGGTGCGAGCGGTGTGCCTGGTGGAGTCGCAAAGGCGATCCCGCCGCGAATGAACTGATTAAAGGTCCCGGTTTTCACCACGCCGCCGGTCAGACCGAAATCGAGGGAGTATCCCGATGCCAGCCAGAAGACGGAGTTGTTGCGCACCAGATGCTGGTAGCGCTCGCTGATGCGCAGACCCACCATCACACGATCTGACAGGGTTCCCAGCGTCAGGCCGGTGACGGTTCCTACTTCAATTCCACGGAACAGCACCGGCGTGCCGATACTCATTGAACCGGCTTCCGGGACTTCGACCACAATGCTCAGCCCGTCCAGATAACGGGAGTCAGTGATGGTCGCTTCCTGCAGCTCAAAGTCTCGGCGCACGTTACCGTTACCCGGCTCGACGTTAATGTACGGCTGGAGAATGGTATCGAGATGCTCAACGCCGGCGGCAGAGATCTGCGGTGTCACCACCGAGAAACGCGTGCCGTTGCGGGCAAAGTTTTGCATGTACTCCGGATACAGCACCGCAGTGGCCTGCACTTCGTTACGCGCGGTAATCAGGGTCAGCTTCTGGAGCTGCCCGATATCAATGCCCAGATAGCGAATCGGCATCCCTTCAGAGAGCTTGCCCGCATCAAAGGCGTGGAGCGTAATCTGGCCGCCCACTGCGCGCGCCGCCGTTTCTGATGGATAGAGAATGCGTTTATCGCCTTTACGCTGATTGGCCCCTGCGCCGCTTAAATTATCGAAGCTGATGGCACCGCGCAGCGCGCGGGAGAGGGGAGAGGCCTGCACGGTCAGGCCGCTGCCGTTAAGCTGCACTTTCGCGCCGCCTTCGGCCCAGAAGACGCTGTTGGCGGTCAGCAGATTGCGGTACTCCGGCTTGATATGCAGTTCGATATCAAACGCGTCGGCGCGTGGGCGCACGGTGATTACTTCGCCCACCTCAAACTTGCGGTACAGCACCACAGATCCGGCCTGCACGTCCGGCAGCGTGTCGGCTCGCAGGGTGAGGGTGGTGGTCGGCATATCGCTCAGGCTGTTTTCAATCGCTTTGTCCAGATTGGCGTACAGTGGATAGCTGTCACGCATCTCACCTTTTTGGCCAGGCAGAATACGAACGCCGCCGTTGATCCATTCGCTGGCGCTGGCTCCAAGGAACTCTACGCCGTCAAGTCCGACCTTAACGTCTACCCGGCTGTTAACCACAAATTTGCTGTCGCCGTGTACCAGATCCCGGTATTGCGGATCGATGGCGACGGAGAAGGTGACGCCTTTTTCCGTCAGCTTGCGTTCCAGAACCTGGCCGACCTGCACGCCGTGCAGAATCAGCGGCTGACCGGCTTCGATACCGTAGCTTTCAGGTGCCGTCAGGGTCAGTGTCATGACACCAGGTTTTTGCAGTAAGGCTTTATCGGCAGGGGCGATAACGAAATTGTTGTTAGGCTGGCCTTCCCCTGGGATCAACTCGAAGGTGCTGCCCGTCAGCAGGCTGCTGATGCTGGCGTCACTCAACGAGATTTTCGGGTTCCGCAGCTCGATGCGCGTTTTTTCACGCAGAAGGTCGACCACGCTCGGGTCCACCGTCATTTCGCCGGTCACGGAGCCGCCAGGGTTCAGCGTCAGTTTGGTGAGCTGGCCCACCTGCAATCCCTGATACATTAACGGCGTTGAACCGGCGTTCAGCCCTTTGGCGTCTGAGAGGGCCAGTTTGACAATGACGCCGCGCTGGCTGTGGGCCAGATCGGCGTACAGCCCGAAGTTATCATCGGCAGTGGCTGCATCAGAGTTCTCCGGTGAGTCGAAGGCGATAGCCCCATTAACCAGTGCCGCCAGGCTTTCAAGCTTCACTTTCGCGCCGCTGAAACTGACGTCGGCATCCACGCCTGACACATTCCAGAAGCGGCTGCCTTTTTTCACCAGGCCGGTGAAGCGCCGCTCGATCAGGACGTCGATAGTCACGCCCTGTTTGTTGGGGTTAATGGCGTAGTCATACACGCGCCCAACCGGAATTTTACGGAAGTAGACGATCGATCCGCTGTTGAGCGAGCCTAAATCCGGCGAATGCAGGTGGATCATTAGATCGCCATTGTTCAGCCGGTATTTTGGCTGGGTGTCCAGCGCGGTGAAATGGTCTTGCGGCTCACCTTTACCGGGCATCATGCCGATATAGTTCCCGCCGACCAGCGCGTCCAGCCCGGAAACGCCCGCCAGAGAGGCTTTAGGTGTCACCAGCCAGAACTGCGTATCACTGCGCAGGGAGTCTTGCATATCGGCTTTAATACTGGCGCGAACCTGAATTTTGTTCAGATCTTTGCCGAGCCGGATATCCTCGACGGTTCCCACTTCGACGCCCTGGAAGCGCACAGGGGTACGCCCTGCGACGATGCCGTCCGCCGTCTGGAAGTCAATGGTGATGGTATTGCCGCGATCCTGATAACTCGTCCAGATCAGCCAACCCGCAATCATCAATGCGATGACGGGCAGCAACCAGAATGGCGAAATGCGGCGTTTTGTTTTAATTCTCGCTTCAGTCGTCGAAGCGGGCGTTTCCTGACTCATGTGCATCCCAAAGTAAGCGGCTATCCAGCCATTCCACTGCAAGAATAGTCAATATCACCGCAGAGCCGAAATAAAAAGCCGCGGGTCCCATGGTAAAAGCGAGTAACTGATCGCGATTGATCAGCGACATCATCAACGAAATAACAAACAGATCGAGCATCGACCAGCGGCCAATCCAGGTCACAAACCGCAGTAACAGGATCCGCGTGCGTAATCCTTGCTCACACTTAAACTGAATGCTGATGAGCAAGGTGAACATAACCAGAACTTTGGTAAAGGGCACAAGGATACTGGCAATAAAAACCACTCCCGCCACGGCAAAGTTACTGCTCGCCAGTGACACAATCCCCGACATGATAGTGTCTTCCTGCCGCGCACCGTTAACGTAAATGATCGAAATCGGTAACAGGTTAGCGGGAAGCAGCAGCACGATGGAGGCAATCAGTGCGGCCCAGCATTTTTGCAGGCTTTGCTTACGGCGCAGACGTAACGGAATGTGACAGCGCGGGCAGCGACCCCGTGCGTCGGGCAGGCCGGTAAAATGACAGCCGAGGCAGACGCGCAGACTGGGATCAGGCCGCGTCGCAGGGCGCTGAGGATAAAAGCGCTCCCAGAGTTGTTCCACATTCAGATGGATCAGCGTCATGATGCTCAGTAATACCAGCGCGACAAAGGCAAACAGGCCGATGCCGGGCTGTAAAAAAGCGTAGTCCTGTACCTTGATCGACGCCACGCCGATGCCGACCAGATAGATATCCAGCATCACCCACTCTTTGAGCTTCTCGAGCATCAGCAGGACCGGGCGGAGATTCATGCCCAGAATATTGCCAAACCAGAGATAGGCAATGGCAGCCACCAGCACTAACGGCGCGCCGACGGTGCAAAACAGCACCATTGCGCCGGTCAGAGGATCGCCCTGCTGGGTCATTTGCCAGATCCCCATCAGCAGGTTGGCGTCGATACGCACGCCGAGCAGGTACAATTTGAGCAGCGGTTCGCCCCATGCGAAGGGCATCAGCAGGAGCATGGTGACGGCCATCGCCGCCAGACGGGTGAGAGACCAGTCGCGTCCATCGCGAATTTTAGCGTCGCAGCGCGGGCAATACGCGCTCTGATGCGATTTCATCTTCGGCAACATAAAAAGCGTATCGCACTGCGGACAACGCTGATAATGTTCACGAGGCAGCGCATCGCTGACCGAGTGGACAGTGATCTTTTTTGCCGGCGTAATTCTTGGAGTATTGAGTGCCATCAGTCGCGCATTAAAGGATTAATTAACGTTATATTAACTCATCTTGGGATTCATCTTGAGAATGAGCGCATTTAATGTTTATTTTATTAGGCTATGCTCTCTTTTTTGTACGACAACCAAGTGATTGATTAATGAACAAAACAGAATTCTACGCGGATTTGAACCGCGATTTCCAGGCATTGATGACAGGTGAGACCAGTTTTTTAGCGACACTGGCCAACACCAGTGCGCTGCTGTTTGAGCGTCTGTCGGATGTGAACTGGGCTGGTTTCTACCTTCTGGAAGGGGAAACGCTGGTGCTCGGACCCTTCCAGGGCAAGCTTGCCTGTGTGCGGATCCCTGTGGGACGTGGTGTTTGTGGAACTGCGGTGGCGCAAAATCAGGTTCAGCGCGTTGAAGATGTGCATGCCTTCGACGGACACATTGCGTGCGATTCGGCGAGTAACTCCGAAATCGTTCTGCCGCTGACAGTGAAAAATCAGATTATTGGCGTACTGGATATCGACAGCACGGTCTTTGGACGCTTTAGCGCCGAGGACGAACAAGGGCTGCGTGAACTGGTCGCTAATCTCGAAAACGTATTAAACGCGACCGATTATCAAAAATTCTTTGCGAGCGTCGCAGGATAATCAACGGATAACGTAGCATTTACTGATGGCGTCATTATAATGTCGCCTGTTCATGCCTGCGGCTAGTTGGCAACGTCCGTTGTAATCAGGAAATTTCATGGAAAATCAACCTAAGTTGAACAGTAGTAAAGAAGTCATTGCCTTTCTGGCTGAGCGTTTCCCACAGTGTTTCACTGCTGAAGGCGAAGCTCGTCCCCTGAAAATTGGTATTTTTCAGGATCTGGTAGCGCGCGTTGAGGGTGAGATGAATCTCAGCAAAACTCAACTGCGCTCTGCCTTACGTCTTTATACTTCAAGCTGGCGTTACCTTTACGGTATCAAGCTGGGCGCGACCCGTGTCGATCTCGACGGCAACCCTTGCGGTGAGCTGGACGAACAGCACGTTGAGCACGCACGTAAGCAGCTTGAAGAGGCCAAAGCGCGTGTTCAGGCACAGCGTGCTGAGCAGCAGGCGAAAAAACGCGAAGCTGCTGCGGCAAATGGCCAAGAAGAAGCGCCTCGCCGTGAGCGTAAACCGCGTCCTGCTCCACGTCGTAGTGAGAACAGCGATCGCAAACCGCGTGCTGATAAACCAGCCGCTAAAGCACAGCGTGCGCCTCGCGAAGAACAACGCCACACTCCAGTTTCTGACATTAACGCCCTGAGCGTCGGTCAGGCTCTGAAGGTGAAAGCGGGTAACAATGCGATGGACGCCACCGTACTCGAAATCACCAAAGATGGCGTTCGTGTACAGCTGACTTCTGGTATGTCAATGATTGTACGCGCAGAACACCTGGTGTTCTGAAACGGAGGCCAAGCCTGGCATGAACACTCTTTTTAAGATCACCGCGCTGGCTGGCCTGTTTGCGATAACAGGCCACGCCTTCGCAGTGGACGATATCACGCGTGCGGATCAAATCCCGGTTTTAAAGGAAGAGACCCAGCACGCAACGGTCAGTGAGCGCGTCACTTCGCGCTTCACCCGTTCACATTATCGTCAGTTCGATCTCGATCAGGCCTTTTCGGCTAAGATTTTCGATCGGTATCTGAACCTGCTGGATTACAGCCACAACGTGCTGCTGGCCAGTGATATTGAACAGTTCGCAAAACGTAAAACCGACGTGGGCGATGAGCTGCGCAGCGGTAAACTCGACCTGTTCTACGATCTCTACAACCTATCCCAGAAGCGTCGTTTTGAACGTTATCAATACGCGCTGAAAGTGCTGGAACGTCCAATGGACTTTACCGGCAACGACAACTTTAATCTTGACCGCAGCAAAGCGCCCTGGCCAAAAGAAGAAGCCGAGCTGAATGCGCTGTGGGACGGCAAAGTGAAATTCGATGAGCTGAGCCTCAAACTCACCGGTAAAGATGAGAAAGAGATCCGCGAAACGCTGACCCGTCGTTACAAATCAGCCATTCGTCGTCTCGCACAGACCAACAGTGAAGACGTGTTCTCCCTGGCGATGACCGCCTTTGCTCACGAAATCGACCCGCACACGAACTACCTCTCCCCACGCAACACTGAACAATTCAATACCGAGATGAGCCTGTCTCTGGAAGGGATTGGTGCGGTGCTGCAAATGGATGAAGACTATACGGTCATCAACTCCATGGTGGCAGGCGGCCCGGCGTCGAAAAGCAAAGCGATTAGCGTAGGCGATCGTATCGTCGGCGTCGGTCAAACGGGCCAGAACATGGTCGATGTGATCGGCTGGCGTCTGGATGACGTGGTCGCGCAGATCAAAGGCCCGAAAGGCAGCAAGGTTCGCCTTGAGATCCTGCCTGCGGGTAAAGGCACCAAAACCCGTATCGTGACCCTGACGCGTGAGCGCATTCGTCTTGAAGATCGCGCTGTGAAAATGTCCGTGAAAACCGTCGGCAAAGAAAAAGTCGGCGTGCTTGATATTCCGGGCTTCTACGTTGGCCTGACAGACGATGTCAAAGTCCAGTTGCAGAAGCTTGAAAAGCAGAATGTCAGCAGCGTGATTATCGACCTGCGTACCAACGGCGGTGGGGCACTGACCGAAGCGGTTTCGCTTTCTGGCCTGTTTATCCCATCGGGTCCGGTTGTTCAGGTTCGCGATAACAACGGTAAAGTGCGTGAAGACGCTGATACCGATGGTGTCGTGTACTACAAAGGTCCGCTGGTGGTGCTGGTCGATCGCTTTAGCGCCTCAGCATCAGAAATCTTTGCCGCGGCGATGCAGGACTATGGTCGTGCGCTGATTGTGGGTGAACCAACCTTCGGTAAAGGCACGGTGCAGCAGTACCGTTCCCTTAACCGTATTTACGATCAGATGCTGCGTCCTGAGTGGCCTGCGCTGGGTTCCGTACAGTACACCATTCAGAAGTTCTATCGCGTGAATGGCGGCAGTACGCAACGTAAAGGCGTGACCCCAGATATCATGATGCCGACCGGTACCGAAGAGACGGAAACAGGCGAGAAGTTTGAAGACAATGCGTTGCCGTGGGACAGCATTAATGCTGCCACCTTCGTGAAAGCGGGCGACATGACCCAGTTCGGTCCTGAGCTGCTGAAAGCGCATAACGATCGCATCGCGAAAGATCCGGAATTCCAGTACATCATGAAGGACATTGCTCGCTTTAATGCACTGAAAGAAAAACGGAATATCGTCTCGCTTAACTTCGCTCAGCGTGAAAAAGAGAACAACGAAGATGATGCCACGCGTCTGGCACGCATCAACGATCGCTTTAAACGTGAAGGCAAGCCGTTACTGAAAAACCTGGATGACCTGCCGAAGGATTACCAGGAGCCCGATCCGTATCTGGATGAGACGGTGCATATCGCTCTCGACCTGGCAAACCAGGAAAAGAGCAAGCCCGCCGTTCAGCCCGCTCCGGCAAAATAACACCTCAACAGGCACAAGAAATTGTGCCTGTTTTTTTTAGTTCTGCATCCTCCCGTCAGCAAGCCCATAAACAATGTAAAGTTGTGTCTTTCTGGTGACTTACGCCCCCTGAATCCTTGAAAATGGCCACAATACCCATACGATGTGGGTAATCGCATAGTGCGTTTTGTTAAACAGAGGTTAAAAGAAAATTATGATGCGAATCGCGCTCTTCCTGGTCACCAACCTTGCGGTTATGGTGGTTTTCGGGCTTGTGCTAAGCCTGACAGGGATCCAATCGAGCAGCGTTCAAGGTCTGCTGATTATGGCGCTGCTGTTCGGTTTTGGTGGATCGTTTATTTCGCTGCTGATGTCCAAGTGGATGGCACTAAAATCGGTCGGTGGGGAAGTGATCGAGCAGCCACGGAACGATATGGAACAGTGGCTGATGAACACGGTGGCACAACAGTCTCGCCAGGCGGGTATCGCTATGCCGCAGGTGGCGATTTACCACGCGCCGGACATTAACGCCTTTGCTACCGGTGCGCGCCGCGATGCCTCGCTGGTGGCCGTGAGCACCGGTCTGTTGCAGAACATGAGCCGTGACGAAGCGGAAGCGGTTATTGCTCATGAAATCAGCCACATCGCCAACGGTGACATGGTCACCATGACCTTGATTCAGGGCGTGGTAAACACCTTCGTTATCTTCATCTCTCGTATTCTGGCGCAGATTGCTGCCGGATTTATGGGCGGAAATCGTGATGAAGGTGAAGAGAGCAACGGCAACCCGCTGATTTACTTCGCTGTAGCGACAGTGCTGGAACTGGTGTTCGGTATTCTGGCGAGCATTATTACCATGTGGTTCTCCCGTCATCGTGAGTTCCATGCGGATGCGGGCTCGGCAAAACTGGTGGGCCGCGAGAAGATGATTGCTGCGCTGCAGCGTCTGAAAACCAGCTACGAACCGCAGGAAGCGACCAGCATGATGGCATTCTGCATCAATGGTAAATCGAAATCGCTGAGCGAACTGTTCATGACTCACCCGCCGCTGGATAAACGTATCGAAGCGCTGCGCAGTGGGGAATACATCAAGTAAGCGAGCAGTATGAGAAAGAAGCCGGGTTGAGCAGACATTGCCGCCCGGCTTTTTTTATGCCTGTGATCGGGGTTGCGTCACGCGCAGGCCGCTGATAATGGCGGCGATAGTCGCCAGCGTTCCGGCGGTAAACAGGGCCAGATGTGTGCCATTCTGCCCGGCAAGGTTAAACATTAGCGCCACCAGTGCGGCACCAGAACTTTGACCTAACAGGCGCGCGGTGCCGAGCATTCCACTGGCGCCGCCGCTGCGATGGCGCGGTGCGGCAGTAATGATGGTGTGGTTGTTCGGTGACTGGAACAGACCAAAACCGGCTCCGCAAAGCACCATTCGCCAGATAATATCCAGATCCGTTGGCGCAGAAGGCAACATCGCCAGCGCGAATAGCCCGGTTGCCATCACCACCAGTCCTAGCGCACCCAGTAAACCCGCATGAACGCGTTCAATGAGATAGCCCGCAAGCGGGGCCATCACCATGGTTGCCAGCGGCCAGGGGGTCAGCAGCAGCCCGGTCTCCACTTCCGTTCGTCCAATCACGCCTTGCAAGAAAAAGGGCAGCGAAACCAGCGCCAGCATCTGGGCGCAGAACGAGCAGATGGACGTCCCGATGGAAAGAGAAAAGAGAGGAATACGCAGCAGATCAACAGGCAAAAGAGGGACGGGCAACGCCAGCTGACGGCGCACGAAAAAGTAGCCGATGATCAGCATCGCAACGATTTCAGCGGCAATGAGCGTGAGGGATTGTCCCTGAGCAAATCCGCTAAGCGCCGTGATCAGCAGACCAAAGGTCAGGGCATTCATCACTGCGCTGGGAAGATCGAAACGTGGCATAGCACTCTTAGCACTGTTTTCAGGCAAATAGCGCAGGGCAAAGAGCAGGGCGATAATCCCCAGCGGAACGTTAATCAGGAACAGCCACTGCCACGACGCCACCGAGAGAATCGCTGCCGCGATAGTCGGCCCGGCGGCAGAAGAGACTGCGACAATGAAAGAGTTGATCCCCATCCCGCGCCCAAGCTGGCGCTGAGGGTATATCAGGCGGATCAGTGCGGTATTGACGCTCATCAGCGCAGCCCCGCCGAACCCCTGCGCAATACGCGCAAATGTCAGGGTGTGCAGCGAGTCAGACAGGGCGCAAAAAAGAGAGGTCAGGGTAAAGACGACCAACCCGCACTGGTAGACGCGGCGATAGCCGAACATGTCGCCGAGAAACGAGAACGAAAGCAGCGAAACTACGATGGCGATCTGGTAAGCATTGACCACCCAAATGGAGCTGGCGGGAGACGCGTGCAGGTCGCTGGCGATGGTCGGGAGCGCCACGTTGGCTATGGCACCATCAAGCACCGCCATTGAAATACCAATGATAATGGTCGCGATCGCGCCGTACCGTTGCGGTAAGGGCAAGCCATCAGAGGACAGTTTTTCCATGGGAAATGAAACGCTCAGAGTGATATTATTATCAGAATCACTATTTTAGCACTGTTATTTCGGTTTTATGTCGCAGATTTGTAACGAAGTAAACGCAGATTGATTGCAGCATCTCGGTCACGAATTTATAATAAAAACCGGTTCTGATTTTTATAAAACACTCTCAATGAGGTGATAAATGGCAATCGCAGATTTGGATAAGCAGCCAGATTCTGTTTCTTCCGTGCTGAAGGTGTTTGGCATCTTACAGGCGCTGGGTGAAGAGCGCGAAATTGGTATTACAGAGTTATCGCAGCGTGTGATGATGTCAAAAAGCACCGTTTATCGCTTTCTGCAAACCATGAAATCCCTGGGTTATGTCGCACAGGAAGGTGAATCAGAGAAATATTCTCTGACCCTGAAACTGTTCGAACTTGGTGCCCGCGCGCTGCAAAACGTCGATCTGATCCGCAGCGCGGATATTCAGATGCGCGAGCTTTCACGCTTAACAAAAGAGACCGTCCACCTGGGCGCGCTGGATGAAGACAGCATTGTCTATATCCATAAAATCGACTCTATGTACAACCTGCGCATGTATTCGCGCATTGGTCGTCGTAACCCGCTCTATAGTACCGCCATCGGTAAAGTGCTGTTGGCGTGGCGCGATCGCGAGGAAGTCAAAGAGATCCTTGAAGGTGTGGAATACAAACGCAGCACCGAGCGCACAATTACCAGCACTGAAGAGTTGCTGGCCGTGCTGGATCACGTGCGTGAGCAGGGTTACGGCGAAGACAATCAGGAGCAGGAAGAGGGGCTGCGTTGTATCGGCGTTCCAGTGTTTGACCGCTTCGGTGTCGTCATTGCAGGCCTGAGTATTTCGTTCCCGACGCTGCGCTTCTCTGAAGAGCGTCTGCACGAGTATGTTGCCATGCTGCACACCGCAGCACGCAAGATATCAGAACAAATGGGTTACAACGACTATCCGTTCTGAATCCGACAATAAAAAACGCCGCTGAAAATGCGGCGTTTCTGTATCTGTGAGTCAATCGACTTATCCGTTGTCGACTACTGTCTGGCTTTTGCGCAGAACCGGGCAGTTTGATAAACCAATAATTCCGCTGTCACTGTGGAGATATTGCGCGGTGCTGGTGCCTCTGGCAGTCAGATATTTACACTGAATCCCCAGTCCTGCTGCGTTTTCTGTGCTCCCCACCAGCACGCCGTATCCCGTCAGTAACAAACCAATCCATAAAATGGCCAGGACAATAATTGTCCGAATAATGATGCGCATGAATGCCTCATTTTTTTGCTAATAATGCTGTTAAGCGTAATAGTTTTACTCTATGAAACAAGTGCATGATTCCGAAAATTTTCTGATGCAGGTACAGTTAGCCCTTGTTTAAGATAACCGTGATAACCTGGTCATATCAGGTCAAAAGACGGAGTGTGGAGTGAAAAAGTTTCGCTGGGTAATTCTGGTTGTTGTACTGATTGCCTGTGTCATTTTGTGGACACAGACGATCAATGTCATGTGCGATCAGGATGTACAGTTTTTTAGCGGCATTTGCGCAATAAATCAATTCATCCCCTGGTAGCATTCATTTTTCTAACAGATGGTACCCTTCCTCTGCGTCAGTGCTAAAATGGCGTTTTTATTGAGGTGGTAAAATGGGTGAGTTACTGAATTCGGGGCTACTGAACGTAGCCTCACTGGCGATCTCTCTGATCGTGATGATTATCGGCCTGGCGCTGTGGTTCTTTGTGAATCGCGCCAGTTCTCGCACGGATGAGCAGATTGAACTGCTGGAAGCCTTGCTTGATCAGCAGAAACGCCAGAATGCGTTGCTGCGTCGTCTGTGCGAAGCTAACGAGCCGGAAGAGAAAGAAGTCCCTAAAGCCGCTGAAGCAGTGGTAAACGAAGACGAAGATGATTTCATTCGTCTGGTGGCTGAACGCTAACGAATGAGCGGGGGAGGTGGCTGTGGTCTGGAAAAATCCCTGGTATAACCCCTCCCTGAAACATCATGCTCCCGATGGGTTTCGCAACCTCGACTTTACTGGCCATCAGCCCGGTGACGTCGAGCGGTGGCGCAAGGAGCGCAAAGCGGCGGGATTACCCAAACCGCCCACGCCGGGTTATGACGAATTTATCCGCCAGTGGTGGCAGCCTGCCGAACTGAACGACCGGCCAGAAGATGGCGTCTGGTGGCTGGGACATGCCAGTGTGCTGCTGCGTTTAAGCGGGCAATATTTGCTGACCGATCCTGTTTTTTCCCGACGCGCCTCGCCGCTCCCTTTTCTTGGACCGCAACGCAAGACATCCCCGGTTTTAACCGTCGACACGCTTCCACACATTGATGCGTTGGTGATTTCCCACAACCATTACGATCATCTCGATTCCGCTACTGTCCGCCACCTGTTGCGGCGTTTCCCTGAACTCACTGTGTTTGTGCCGCTGGGCCTCGGCGACTGGTTTCGTCGTCGCGGTGCTAAAAATATTCTTGAGCTGGACTGGTGGCAGAGCGCTGTGTTTCAGGGGATTACGCTGACCGCCGTTCCGGCCCAGCACTGGAGTATGCGCACTTTCTGGGACAGAAATCGCTCATTGTGGTGCGGCTGGGTATTTGAAGGGGCAGATCAGCGTTTTTGGTTTAGCGGTGATACGGGTTATACGCCAGATTTGCTCACCATCCCGCAGCGCTTAGGGCAGATTACCGCCGCTGCACTGCCCGCCGGGGCGTATGCACCACGCTGGTTCATGTCGGCCCATCATATGGATCCGCAATCTGCCATCAAGCTCTGGCAGCAAATGGGAATGCCGCTCGCATTTCCGATCCACTGGGGGGTGTTCGAGCTGGCCGATGAGTCCCTCGACGAGCCGGTGCAGGAGCTTACTCAGGCGCTGGAAAATGAAGCGGGGATTAACGACAAGTTTAGAATATTGAAAATTGGTCAATATTTATCCCTGTGATCTAATACCGCCTCGCTGAATATATTCTCTATTCCAACCCTGTCCCTCAGATGTATTTCCATCGAAACGTTTTTCTTGCTTTCTTTTGCACCAGGATGAAAGACGTTTCATTATTTTGGTGCAATACACCAAACTGTCATCTCCGACATATATGATGAAGCCGCACAATTTATAGCCGGTTTATTTCAGTGTAAAACTCAAACCCTTACGTTGATTTCAGCATAACTTTTCGCAAATTGTTCTAACTCAATCATTGCATTCATTAAACTTTCGGCGCTGGCTGGATCTATATCAAAGATTGAGCTAAGGTAAAATTGCTTTAGATTACAGGCGCTACGCTGGCGCCTGTCTTGCGGTTCGCTTTGGTCTGGCGGCGGTAGCGTGCGCATGCAGTTGTGCATAATGTCGCAGGCTGAGATCGGAGTTTGTGCGGCGGATCTAGACACGTTTAAAAATGGCTTGCCATAATTATCGTTGTATGTAATAACACGTTTTGGGTCAAACGAGGTACAGTTCTGTTTATGTGTGGCATTTTCAGTAAAGAAGTCCTGAGTAAACACGTTGTCGTTGAATACCGCTTCTCTGCCGAACCTTATATTAGTGCCTCAAGCAGTAATGTCTCAGTTTTATCTATGTCAATGCCTGCGGGCTAAGAAAACAATCTAAGGAATTTTGCAAATGGCAAAGATTAAAGGTCAAGTTAAGTGGTTCAACGAGTCTAAAGGTTTTGGTTTCATTACTCCTGCTGACGGCAGCAAAGATGTGTTCGTACACTTCTCTGCAATCCAGGGTAACGGCTTCAAAACTCTGGCTGAAGGCCAGAACGTTGAGTTCGAAATTCAGGACGGCCAGAAAGGTCCGGCTGCTGTTAACGTAACCGCTATCTGATCGAATCCCTGCTGACTTAGAAGCGCTACGGCGCCTCACACTCAGACATCAAGCCTCGCGTATGCGGGGCTTTTTTAATCCTCTTTTTTCAAAATGTTACCCCGTTCGCTTCTGTTCGTAGTTTGTTGCAAAGCTGCGAGATTAGAAGCATTGTTTTCGCACCTAATGTCACGTTTTTCCAGTTAAATCAGGGCGTTGTTAATCTAACCTGGAGTCCGGGTGAAAAAGAAAACCTCTGATCCTGCCGGAAACTTCACCCCGGCGCGTTTTGTCCTGCTGTGTATCGCCATTCTAGGTAGTCTTGCCTTTCTGCTGGGCCGCGTCGCATGGCTACAAATCATCAAGCCTGACAACCTGGTAAAACAGGAAGATATGCGATCTCTGCGCGAAGTGGCGATAAACGCCCCGCGTGGGATGATCACCGATCGCGAAGGCCGTCCGCTGGCGGTGAGTGTGCCGGTACAGGCAGTGTGGGCCGATCCGAAAACGGTGCTGGCGAAAGGCGGTGTCGGTTTTGATGACCGCTGGCAGGCGCTTGCCAGTGCGCTGCATATTTCGCTGAGCAGCCTGGCTGCGCGGATCAACAGCACCCCTCAGGGGCGCTTTATTTACCTTGCCCGTCAGGTTGACCCCTCTCAGGCGCAGTGGATCGATAAGCTCAATCTGCCGGGGATCAATCTGCGCGACGAATCGCGCCGTTTTTATCCCGCCGGGCATGTGGCGGCCAATTTGCTCGGATTCACTAACATCGACGGGCAGGGGATTGAAGGCGTAGAAAAGAGTTTCAACGCGCAGCTGTCCGGTAAACCTGGCGTGCGGCGGGTGAGGGAAGATCGCTACGGTCACGTGATCGAGAATTTGACGGAGGTCTCGCCGGTTCCTGCGCACAATATCCAGCTGAGCATCGACGAGCGACTCCAGACCATCACCGAAGACGCGCTGGACAACGCCGTCGCGTGGAACAAAGCCGAGTCGGGTGCGGCGGTGCTGATCAATGTACAAACCGGGGAAATTCTCTCAATGGCGAGTTTCCCGGATTTCAACCCGAATAACAGGGAAGGGGCCACGCTGAATGATTTCCGTAATCGGGCGATCAGCGATACCTTCGAACCGGGATCAACCGTCAAACCGCTGGTTTTAATGACCGCGCTCCAGCAGGGCCTCGTCCAGCCCGACAGCGTGATTGATACCCATCCCTATACGCTCGACGGACACCGCATTCGCGATGTCGGCTACTATCCGGAGCTGTCCCTTACCGGCATCCTGCAAAAATCGAGCGATACGGGCGTCTCCCGCCTGTCACTGGCGATGCCGATTCAGTATCTGCTGGATACCTATCAGGGCTTCGGTTTTGGGACGTCCACCGGGCTGGGGCTGACCGGGGAGAGCAGCGGCCTGCTACCGCAGCGTAAATTCTGGAGTCAGCTCGATCGCGCCACCTTTGCGTTTGGCTATGGCCTGATGGTCACGCCGCTGCAGCTGGCGCATGTGTATGCCACGATCGGCAGCTATGGCCTGGAGCGGCCGCTGTCGATCACGCGTATCGATCCACCGGTTATGGGGCACCAGGTGATGCCGGAAGAGATAGTGCATCAGGTGGAACATATGATGGAGAGCGTCGCGCTGCCGGGCGGTGGCGGGATTAAAGCGGCGGTACGCGATTATCGGGTGGCCATAAAAACAGGTACCGCGAAAAAGATTGGCGATGACGGGAAGTATGTCGACAAATATGTCGCTTACACGGCAGGCGTGGCGCCAGCCAGTCATCCGATGTTTGCCCTGGCTGTGGTGATCAACGATCCGCAAAACGGCAGCTATTACGGCGGGGCGGTCTCTGCACCGGTCTTCAGCCAGATTATGGGAGATGTTTTGCGCATTGAGAACGTTGAGCCGGACGGTTTACCGCCTGATTCGAACCATCTTATCGTGATGCGTTAAGCCAGGCGTTTTATACCAGGGCGAATAGCGGTACACTTTCGCCCTTTGATATTGTCTGGAGTTACCATGTCATTCAGTTGTCCCTTATGCCACGCGCTGCTGACGCACGACGAAAATAGCTATACCTGTCCGCAGGGGCACCGGTTTGACAAGGCGAAAGAAGGGTATGTGAATTTGCTGCCCGTTCAGCACAAACGCTCCCGCGATCCGGGTGATTCCGCTGAGATGATGCAGGCGCGCCGCACGTTTCTCGACGCCGGGCATTATCAGCCGTTGCGCAACGCTGTCGCGGAGTGGCTCGCCACAATGCTTGAGCAGAACGCCACTTCTGTACTCGATATTGGCTGCGGAGAAGGCTACTACACGGCGGCATTTGCCCAGGTAGCCAGCGAAAAAGGCGCGCAAACAGTCGGCCTGGATGTGTCGAAATCAGCGATCCGTGCGGCGGCGAAGCGCTATCCGCAGGTCACTTTCTGCGTCGCCTCCAGCCATCGTCTGCCGTTTGACGATGCCAGCCAGGACGCCATTATCCGTATTTACGCCCCGTGCAAGGCAGAAGAGCTGGCGCGAGTGGTTAAACCGGGCGGATGGGTCATCACGGTAACGCCAGGGCCAAAACACCTGATGGAAATGAAAGGGCTGATTTACGATGAGGTTCGCCTGCATGCGCCGCATTCTGAACAGCTTAGCGGTTTTACGCTGCGCCACGCGCAGTCATTGGGCTATGAAATGAGCCTGACGGGTGAAGAGGCGGTGGCGCTGTTACAGATGACGCCATTTGCGTGGCGGGCCAAACCGGAAGTGTGGGAAATCTTAGGAAAGCAAGACGTGTTCCGCTGCCAGACAGATTTTAGTCTTCACTGCTGGCAGCGCGAGAGTTAACCGTAGAAGTGCGACCAGAGAATCTGTCCGCCAATCCCGATTAAAACAATACCGCCCAGAATTTCGGCTCGCTTACCTAACAGCGGGCCGATAAATCGTCCGACCATCATTCCCAGCGTCGACATAATCAACGTCGCGCAGCCGATAGCCAGCGCTGTGGCGATAATATTGACCTGCAAGAATGCCAGACCGACGCCGACCGCCATCGCATCCAGACTGGTGGCGATCGCGGTGGTGACCAGCAGCCAGAAGCCGTGGCGATGGATCGGCGCGTCATCTTCATCGGAATTACCGCGGCAGCCTTCGATAACCATTCGCCCGCCGAGGAACGCCAGCAGAATAAAGGCAATCCAGTGGTTCCATTCCAGCACAAACTGACTGGCGAGCATGCCAAGCGCCCAGCCGATCAGCGGAGTGAGGGTTTCGATAGCGCCAAAGATAAGACCTGTACGAAGGGCTTCTGAGAATTTAGGTTTGTGGAGTGTGGCACCTTTACCGATGGAAGCAGCGAAAGCGTCCATGGACATGCCGAAAGCGAGAAGGATCGTTGCAGAGATATTCATTTAAAGCGTCCAGACCGGGGATATCCATATGACACATCACTGCCCCCAGTAAACAGCAGTTGATGTCTCAATGGTCTCGCCTGATCTCAGTGCACATGAACTGACTGTGCAGAAAGCGATCCGTACGCACCACGTTTTTCAACGAGTATGTTGACACGTACATTTCCCGGGGACGGGAAATCGGCTACTCCCCAACGACGGCGCAACCTTAACATATTTTGAGAATATAAAACAACAACAGGAAGGTATTATTCTATTAATCAATTGATAACGATTTTCATTTAGATTTATTGGTGAGAATAACGTTAAGGAATATAAGTTAATTCTGAAGGGAATATAGCTGTGGCTATATATTGTGCGTGTGAGCTGTAGACAATATATAGCCATTGCTATAATGATAACCTATTGAGTTTTAACCATTAATTTGTATATTTTCTCAAGGTCATCAATATTTTTCACGCGGATGAGCAACCGGCGCTGCTCTAATTGCATAACCAGTACGCCATCCTCGGATAAATTCATCTCTTTAATACGGTTATATTCTATCCATACATTGGCGAAGAAAAAGCCATGACTTTTGAAGAAGATCTTTGGCACTCTGATCCAGAAGAGATAAATCGCCATTAATGCCAGCGCACATAATAACCATGTGGTTAATAAAGCACCGTGGCTCATCGCATTGTTGTAAATCAGAATGGCGAGCAGACCGGCGAAGATAAATGCATCAACCCGACCGCGACGCAGAAGGGGGATGGCAAGGAGTGTCTCGCCGTGGCGGCGCGGCATGATGAATTCGTCGTAAATGGCGTACGCCAGAAGGGCAATAATAAACAGAACCAGTACGATGTCCGTAACCGTCATTCGTCCTCCAGAATAAAAAACCGGGGGCAAGCCCCCGGCGGATAAAGCAAAAACTTACAGACCCAACAGGCCGATAGCGTAGCCCACGATACCGATGACGAAGAAGCCAACGATAATCCACAGGGCGTTCACTTTCTTACGCAGCAGCCACATACAGGCGAAGGTCAGCAGCAGCGGCACCAGGCCCGGCATTAACTGGTCAAGGATGGTCTGCACGGTGGTCACACGCGTTTGTCCGTCCTGACCGGTAATGGTCGAGACGACAAGCGGGATGTTAACGTGCGTCCACTTGTTAACCAGTGCCCCCATGACAAACAGGCCGAGAATTGACGCCCCCTCAGTCAGTTTTTGCAGGAAGCCACCGCCCATATCAGAAACGATATCGACACCTTTGCGATAGCCGTAAGCGACGCCGTAGTAACGGGTCGCCAGACGAACGGCGTTAAACAGAATGAAGAACAGCAGTGGACCGAGCAGGCTGCCGCTCATCGCGATGCCCGCGCCGAGTGCCGCGAAGACCGGACGCACGGTACCCCAGAAGATTGGGTCGCCCACGCCTGCCAGCGGCCCCATCAAACCGACTTTGATACCGTTAATGGCACCATCGTCAATCTCTGCGCCGTTCGCACGCTGCTCTTCCATCGCCAGCGTCACGCCCAGAACCGGAGCTGCAACGTAAGGATGGGTGTTAAAGAATTCCAGGTGACGTTTAATCGCCTGGCGACGCGCTTCGTTGTTTTCCGGATACAGGCGTTTGATGGCCGGTACCATGGAGAAGCAGAAGCCCAGCGCCTGCATACGTTCGAAGTTCCATGACCCCTGGAACAGGTTAGAACGCAGGAATACGCCACGAATATCACCCGGAGTGAGTTTTTTCTCAGTGGTAGTTTTTGTCATATCAACCATTTCGCTCACCTGCTAGTCCAGTTCGTTATCGAGATCGTTGTTACCAGCAGCCTGCGCTGGTGCACCCGCGACGCGGTTATATTTCGGGCTCAGCTGGATGTACAGAATCGCCATCACCGCACCAATCACACCCAGAGCAACCAGGTTGAAGTTAGTGAACGCCGCAGTAACAAAGCCGAGGTAGAAGAACGGCATCAGGTAGCCTGCGCGCATCATGTTGATGACCATCGCGTAACCGACTACCACGATCATGCCACCCGCAATGTTCAGACCGCCGGTCACGACTTCTGGAATCGCGTTCAGCATGCTCTGGACTTCGCTGGTACCCACAGAAATCGCCACGATAACCGCCGGGATAGCGATACGCATGGCCTGCAGGAACAGAGAGGAAACGTGGATCCACGAGAGGGCCGTCAGGTTGCCATTATCGGCCGCCTTATCCGCCGCATGCTGGAAGGCCACGGTGATAGTACGAACGATGATGGTCAGAACCTGGCCTGCTGCTGCCAGTGGGATGGCCAGTGCGATACCTGCACCGATGCTTTGGTGACCGGCAATAACCAGAACCGTTGAGATGATAGATGCCAGCGCTGCATCAGGTGCAACCGCCGCACCGATGTTCATCCAGCCCAGGGCGATCATTTCCAGCGTACCACCGATGATAATACCGGTTTTCATATCGCCAAGAACGGCGCCAATCAACGTACAGGCCACCAGAGGGCGGTGGAACTGAAATTCATCAAGTACGGATTCCATACCCGCAATACACGCGACGATGAACACCAGCACAATCTGAAGAGTGGTAATCTCCATTGTACTTCTCCTATAACATAAGCTTTATGTGAAAAATCAGCGCCTGGGTTATTTCCCAACTTTGCCGATCAAATCCATCATTTTCAGTTTCTGATCCGTGGAAACCTTACGGGCTTCCAGCTCAATACCGCGTGCATTCAGCTTATTGAAGGCTTCGATATCTTTTTCATCGACTGAAATCGCGTTATTCACCTGCGTTTTGCCCTGACGGAACGCCATACCGCCAATGTTGACGGAGGTGATCTTCACGCCGCCTTCAACAATGCGCTCGACGTCTGTCGGGTTGGTGAACAGGAGCATCACACGCTCGCCCGCATATTTCGGGTTGTTATACACGCGGATCATCTTGGCGACGTCCACGACGTGTGCGGTAACGCCCGGAGGAGCAACCTGGGTGAGAAGGGTTTTACGCACGTGATCGGCAGCCACTTCGTCGCTGACGACGATAATGCGTTTCACGTTGGTCTCTTTGGTCCAGCGTGTTGCCACCTGGCCGTGGATTAAACGGTCATCGATACGCGCAAGCCCGATCACCATGTAATCGTTCGCGCCCATCGGTTTTGTCGGGACCGCTGCTTTCACTGCCGCTGCGACCGGAGCCGGTTTCTCAACCGGTTGTGCTTTCAGCGCTTTCACGCCTTCGCGACCGGTTTCGACTGCCAGAGCGACCAGTTCGTCAAAGCTCGGGTTATCGTCACGGGCCATCAGCGTTTCCACCAGCATCGGGATGTTTACGCCAGCGACAACTTCATGATGCTCTTTATCGACGACAATGCGGCTGGCGGCGTTAAACGGACTGCCACCCCATGTATCAACGAGAAACAGCACGCCTTTGCTGGTATCCAGTTTCTCCAGCTGAGCAGTGTATTTTTCAATCAGCGTTTCAGCGTTTTCGCCAGGGACGAAATCGATCCAGCCAACGTTTTCCTGCTCACCCAACAGCATTTCTGCGGTTTTGAGTAACTGCTCTGCAGCCCAACCATGTGTGCCTATCACAATAGCAATGGTCACTTGCTACCTCCTTTTATTATCATGAGTACATCTGCCAGGCAGATGTACTGAGAATCTTCCCCGGCGTACCGAATCGATTCAGATAAAGGGTTAGAGTTAAATTAACGAAGACTTCCGTGAATTATTTTAGATAGTGAAAAAATAATTTATGTGATGAAGATCCGTAATTTAGCTTCACAGAGGAGATTTATCCCAAATGAAAATCGACTCTGTTACAGATCTTTGCAAAGGAAAGTAAATCTTTGCTAAAAAGCCATTGTCTCTGATATGTTTAGCCTCCGTTTAATTACCAGGAGTATAGGGCTACAGCCCACTGTATGGACCGTCACCGACGTCAGTCATCTTCCAGGCCATTTTGCGCCTCGCACGCCGGCGATCCTCGCCACTCGTTGAACATGTCTACCGCCATTTCGCCCACGCTTTCCGGGGCGCCGTTTTGTCATTCCTTTAGCAGGAGCTTGTCATGGAATTCTTAATGGACCCGTCAATCTGGGTGGGATTACTCACGCTGGTTGTTCTAGAGATTGTTCTTGGTATCGACAACCTGGTGTTTATCGCCATCCTTGCGGATAAGCTGCCGCCTAAACAGCGCGACAAAGCGCGTTTAATCGGTCTTTCGCTGGCGTTGATCATGCGTCTTGCGCTGCTGTCCGTTATTTCGTGGATGGTTACCCTGACCAAACCGCTGTTTACCGTCTGGGATTTCACCTTCTCCGGTCGTGATTTGATCATGCTGGTGGGGGGGCTATTCCTGCTGTTCAAGGCCACCACCGAGTTGCATGAACGGCTGGAGAACCGCCAGCACGACGACGGGCACGGTAAAGGCTATGCGAGTTTCTGGGTTGTTGTCGCACAGATCGTGGTGCTCGATGCCGTGTTCTCCCTGGACGCGGTAATTACCGCCGTCGGTATGGTGAACCACCTGCCGGTGATGATGGCTGCGGTTGTGATTGCGATGGCCGTGATGCTGCTGGCCTCGAAGCCACTGACTCGCTTTGTGAACGAACATCCAACGGTGGTGGTGCTGTGTCTTAGCTTCCTGCTGATGATTGGTCTGAGCCTGGTCGCAGAAGGGTTCGGCTTCCATATTCCGAAAGGCTACCTGTACGCCGCGATTGGCTTCTCGATCATTATCGAACTGTTTAACCAGATTGCGCGTCGCAACTTCATTAAGCAGCAGTCGAATCAGCCGCTGCGTGCCCGTACCGCTGACGCCATCCTGCGTCTGATGGGCGGTCGCCGCCAGACCACCGTCCAACCGGAAAACGCGAACGGTAACCCGGTGCCGGTTCCGGAAGGGGCGTTCGTTGAAGAGGAGCGCTACATGATTAACGGCGTGCTGTCGCTGGCCTCCCGCTCATTGCGCGGCATTATGACGCCACGCGGTGAAATCAGTTGGGTCGATGCCAACCTGAGCGTCGATGAAATCCGCCAGCAGTTGCTCTCCTCACCGCACAGCCTGTTCCCGGTGTGTCGCGGTGAGCTGGATGAAATCATCGGTGTCGTGCGTGCCAAAGAGTTGCTGGTGGCGCTGGAAGAGGGCGTTAACGTCGAAGCGATTGCGGCGGCTGCACCGGCGATTGTGGTTCCGGAAACGCTGGACCCGATCAACCTGCTGGGCGTGCTGCGTCGTGCGCGCGGTAGCTTTGTGATCGTCACTAACGAATTTGGCGTAGTACAGGGCCTGGTCACGCCGTTGGACGTGCTGGAAGCCATTGCCGGTGAATTCCCGGACGCCGATGAAACGCCAGAAATCGTGGCGGATGGCGACGGCTGGCTGGTCAAAGGGACAACCGATCTGCACGCTCTGCAGCACACGCTGGGTCTCGATAACGTCATCAACGATGAAGAAGATATCGCGACCGTTGCCGGATTAGTGATTGCCGTGAACGGCCAGATCCCGCGCGTTGGCGATATCATTGAGCTGCCGCCGCTGCAAATCACCATCATGCAGGCAAATGATTACCGCGTAGACCTGGTGCGTATTGTTAAAGAGCAGTCCGCCCACGACGAAGAAGAGTAATCAGGCTTAGCGTAAGGGCATAATCGGAACGATATGCCCATTCCGCGGTGCTGGTGGAGGCGAGCTTTCCGCCAGCCACCGCGGAAAATCTTTCAGCGGCATCGGCCGCGCATACAAAAATCCCTGCAAAATCGTCACGCCGTGATCGCGCAAATAGCGCGCCTGCTCCTGCGTCTCCACCCCTTCCGCTACCAGTTCAAGATTCAGCCGCTGGCCCAGGGCGATAATCATATCTGTCACCGTCGAATTCACCGCATCCGTCCCGAGCGCCGTGGTGAAAGATTTATCGATTTTCAGCACGTCAGGGCGCAGTTTCTCCAGCCAGGAGAGTGAACTGCTGCCGGTGCCAAAATCATCAATTGCCAGTTTGACCTCTTTGCGATGCAGCTCCCGCACAATGCGATAATCCATGTCCAGCAGGGCATCCCGTTCGGTGAGTTCAACAATCAGCTGCTGTTTGGGATGCGCGCTGAACCAGTAGCGGTTCAAATCCTGTAACAGCATCCCGTTGCGAAAATGGCTGGCCGCCACGTTAATCCCGATATGAAAGCCTTTATTAGCGGGAAAATAGCCAATCTGACGGACGGTTTCTGCGATTACGTAGCGCGTCAGAGGAACAATCAGATTGTGTTCCTCCGCCAGCGGAATAAAAACATCCGGGGAGATCCACCCCTGACGGGGGTTATTCCAGCGCAGCAAGATCTCCACGCCGACACATTTCTGCGTGCGGGCATTGAGTAACGGCTGGCAAAACAGCTCGAACTCGCGTGCAGCCAGGCCGAGATTAAGCTCCCACGTAAAGCTCATGCGACTGGCGGTGGCAAGCCAGGCGATATAGCCCAGCAGCAGGCTCAACAGCACCGCCAGTGGGAGTTGCGAGGGCAAATTTTTCAGCGCCAGCTGGCTCGCGCCAGGCCCGCTGACGGTAATGGTGAAGGGGAAATGGGCCGAAGACTGACGCAGGATCATCGCGTCATCGGTATAGGTGAGCGTGTCGGTCACATTCTGACCGTAGCGAAGAAATTTATTGCCCGCGCTTAAGCTCACGTCAGTGATCAGCGGAGGCTGCGGCTCAAGCATCATGCGGGTGATAAGCTCAATATTCACAACCTGCATCACGCCGTCTTCGCCGCTGTCAGAGACGGGATACCACTGGATTAAAATCGGGCTGCCTTTCAGCAGCGATTTATCCGTCGATAGCACCAGCTGCGGCTGGCTTGAGGGTAATGCCGGTTGTATCTGCCGGATCGGCACGTCGCGGATGCCAAAAATACTGGAGCAGTAGAGGATCCCGTCTTTGATCAGCCCAATAGAGCGCACGGTTTGCAGAGTTGCAGCCTGTTTTCGTAACGACAGGTGGATATCAACGCAGGGGGCACCCACCAGGGATTGCAGTTTTTCGCGGCCACTCTCAAGGGGAATAAGGATACTGTCCAGTGCATTCACAGAGTGGTTTGCAAAGGCGTGAATACGGTCCTGATTGACATTACGCTGTGAAATAAACCGAAAGCTCAGGGTCAAAAAGAGCGTAAAAAGCGCCACCAGCACACAGACAATAATGCGGTTTCGGCGATAGCTTTTAATGATCCTTTGCGCAGTTTGCATGAAAAGGACGCTCGATAAGCCGCCAGCACCAGGCGCCGGGGCAACACAGAAAGTGTAGTGGGGAAATGTTAAGGTGACGAGACAGCGGAGAAAATTCGCCCATCCGTTGCAGATGGGCATATCCCCGTCATACTTCACGCCGTATTACACATCCTGCGGCGTGACGTATTCAGGGGACAGTCGAAATGGTTAGTCGCACTGCACCTTGATCGCCAGGCCGCCGCGAGAGGTTTCACGGTATTTGGCGTTCATGTCTTTGCCGGTTTCGTACATGGTCTCGATGACCTTATCCAGCGACACACGCGGCTCGCTGGTGCGGCGCATGGCCATACGCGAGGCGTTGATCGCTTTCACGGAGGCGATGGCGTTACGCTCGATGCACGGTACCTGCACCTGGCCTGCGACCGGGTCGCACGTCAGACCAAGGTTATGCTCCATCCCGATTTCCGCTGCCACGCAAACCTGTTCCGGGCTGGCACCCAGCAGTTCAGACAGGCCCGCCGCCGCCATGGAACAGGCTACGCCCACTTCACCCTGACAGCCCACTTCAGCACCGGAGATGGACGCATTCATTTTGTACAATGCGCCCACGGCACCCGCTGCGAGGAAATAGCGGATGTAAATGTCAGGCGTCACCGGCTCGATAAAGTGATCGTAATAGGCCAGCACCGCCGGAACGATACCGCATGCGCCGTTAGTGGGTGCCGTCACCACGCGGCCACCGGCGGCGTTCTCTTCGTTCACCGCCAGCGCAAACATATTCACCCAGTCAACCACGTTCATCGGGTCGTTGGAGAATTTATCGGTCGTTACCAGCATACGGCGCAGGGCAGAGGCACGACGCGGTACGCGCAGTGGCCCAGGCAGAACGCCCTCGGTGTTGATCCCACGGTCGATACAGGCCTGCATGGTCTGCCACACATTAGCAAAATAGTCTTCGATCTCTTTTTTGCTGTGCAGCGCCAGTTCGTTTTGCATCACCATGCCGGAGAGCGACAGGCCGGTCTGTTTGCAGTAGTCGAGCATTTCCTGTGCAGACTTGAACGGATAAGGGACGTTAACGTCGCCCGCCGTGTCTTTGCCAAAGTGCTCTTCGTCGACGATAAAACCGCCGCCGATGGAGTAATAGGTTTTGCTGTAGATCACTTTGTCGCCGTTGAAGGCGTGGATCTGCATGCCGTTTTCGTGCAGTGACAGGTTATCACTGCGAAAACGCATGCCGTCGTCGTGGGGGAAATCCACTTCGTGCTTGCCGTTAGCCAGCAGCAGACGACCGCGTGTTTCAGTGTCGCGGATAAACGCCGGAATGGCGTCAATATCCACAGTGTCCGGCATGTTACCTGCCAGACCCATAATAATGGCGATATCGGTGTGGTGGCCCTTACCCGTTAAAGAGAGTGAACCGTAAACGTCAACGGCTACACGGGTAGTGCTTTCCAGTAATCCTTTTTCGACCAGATCATCGACGAACTGTTTACCGGCCTTCATCGGCCCTACAGTGTGGGAAGAAGACGGGCCAATCCCCACTTTGAACATGTCGAATATACTAATCACTTTCTTACTCCTGACAGGGTTACCGGGGTTCCAGTAACGATGTTATAACTGCGCATAGTGTAAGAGGGAAGTTACAGGTCGGCTGAACTATTCACATGAATTAAACTAATGAATAACCCCTGTTTTGCTAATGGTGCGACGCCCCTCGCAAACCCGAAGAAAAATTCAGAATATAAAGTATAGTCAAGGCTTCAGGCCGATTTGCAGTGCCAGCTCACGAATAATGCCCGCCGTCATGCCCCAGACAAAATAATGCTGATACCACGACAGCCACACCCGGTGATCGTGTCCACGCCGTTGAATATCCAGCGGATGATATCGGCTAAGTCGCAGGGCTTCCGCCAGCGGCATTTCGAACACCGCCGCCACTTCATCTTCGCTGGCGTGATAGTGCAGATTGGGCGGGATAATCCCGACGACCGGCGTTACCTGAAAGCCGGTCACGCTGTCCACTGGCGGTAACACGCCAATCACCTCAACGGATTCTGGCGGGATCGCCACCTCTTCCTGGGCTTCGCGCAGGGCAGCGGCAATCAGTGAGGCATCGGAGGCATCGACTGCCCCCCCGGGAAACGCCACCTGGCCTGCGTGCTTACGTAAATGCGACGAGCGTTTGGTCAGCAACAATCCTGGCTGCTCGCGGCGTACCACCGGGATCAACACCGCCGCCTGGCGGCTGTTCAGCGCATCACGATTCACCTGCGGGCGCAAAAGCTGAAAGCGCGACAGAAAATCATCCAGGGTCAGATCGTGGGTATCCAAATGTTAGCTCTCCAGTTGATGCAGGATGCGGTTAACTTTATCAAACGTTTCCTGATATTCCGCGTTTGCCTGGCTGTCGGCCACAATCCCGCCGCCTGCCGAACAGTAGAGCTGCCCGTCGCTGGCGGTCAGGGTACGGATGGTTATGCTGGTATCCATCGTGCCACACCGGCTCAGATAGCCAATGCTGCCACACCAGGCGTTGCGGCGATGCGGTTCCAGTTCGTCAATGATCTGCATGGCGCGCACTTTCGGCGCGCCGGTGATCGACCCGCCAGGAAACGCCGCACGTAGGAGATCGCAGGCAGAACGGCTTGCCGGGAGGCGCGCGGTAATCGTGCTCACCAGATGATGCACCGCCGGAAATGGCTCCACCACGAACAGCTCGGGAACGCGCACGCTGCCCGGCTCCGCGACGCGGCCAATATCATTACGCATCAGATCGACAATCATCAGATTCTCGGCGCGATCTTTTGACGAGGCGGCGAGTTTCTCCGCCTGCAGCCGATCGGCGTCAGGGTCCGTGAGGCGCGGCAGGGTGCCTTTAATCGGGCGCGTCTGGATAGTGCCATCGGCGAGATGAATAAAACGCTCCGGCGAGAGGCTCAGGACTGCGCCCTGTTCCAGACGCAGGAAGGCGCTGAATGGCGCGCGATTACTGGCGTTCAGGCGCGTAAACGCCTGCCACTCATCGCCCGCATAAGTTGCCTGAAAACGCTGGGCGAGGTTCACCTGATAGCAGTCACCGCTGTGCAGATACGCCTGCACCTGAGCGAACTTCTGCGCATACTCATCCGCGCTCATATTGGAACGCCACGCGGAGGTGAGCGTAAAATCAATGGCCGGAACGGGCTGCTGCGCCTCGAGCCACGCCAGCCGCGCGTCAGCGTCGCTGTGGCTCAGCAGTGAAACCCGTTGTTTATGGTGATCAACAATCACCGCCCAGTCGTACAGCCCTACGGCCATATCCGGCAGCGTAATATCCTTCTGCGCGTGCTCTGGCAACGTTTCAAATCGGCGGCCCAGGTCATAGCCAAACAGCCCCAGCACGCCCCCCTGGAAAGGCAAATCAAGATCCGTTGTGGCGCTGAACGGCAGGGCGTTCAGTTCGCGCTCAAGCAGGGCGAGCGGATCCTCAGTGGATGTGACAACGTCACTTGACGATATCTGCGTGAAATCGCCACGGGTCGTCAGGGTGGTGAGCGGATCGGCGACAAGAATATCAAAGCGGCTGTAAGGGTGATCGGCATGCCCGGAGTGCAGCAGCATCGCCCACGGGAGATGGCTTAAGCGCGCAAACCAGAATTCGGCGGCGTCATGACGCCAGGGTAATGAAATGACAGTAGGGGGTAACGGGTTCATGTGTGGCATACTACCGGGCAGCGTGAATTTATTAGCGCAGATAATTTAGCAGGAGTTGATAATGTTTGCAGGTTTACCTTCCCTCAGTCATGAACAGCAGCAAAAAGCCGTCGAGCGTATTCAGGAACTGATGTCCCAGGGAATGAGCAGCGGACAAGCGATTACGACCGTAGCCCAGGAAATTCGCGCCACCCATACCGGCGATCGGATTGTGGCGCGTTTCGAGGATGACGAAGACGACGAATAATCGTCTTACACCGCCGCGATTATCTTGATTTCAACTTTATACTGCGGCTTCATCAGCGTGGCCTGTACCGTACAGCGTACAGGCGCGTGACCCGCTACTACCCACGTATCCCAGGCTTTATTCATCGCAGCAAAATCGTCTTTATTCGCCAGGAAAATGGTCGCATCCAGAATGCGGGATTTATCGCTGCCCTGTTTTTCCAGAATCGCGTCAATTTGCGCCAGCGTATTGGCCGTTTGCTCGAACGCATCAGCGTCCAGGTTTTCGGGGACACCCGTGTAGTAGAGCGTCTGATTATGAATCACTACGTCAGACCAGCGGGCTTCCGCATCAATGCGCACAATTGTCATAAACCTTTCCTCATAAATGGTTTCAGGCCGCAAGACTGCCATAATGTTCCGTCAAGGTCTATTTCGACTGGCACAGGAGAGGGCGGGCTGACATAATCCCTGTGCAAAAATACAGTGAGAGAGCAACGTGGCAGACGATTTTTCAGCAGATGGTCAGTTAGCGCAGGCGATTCCCGGTTTTAAACCGCGCGAGCCGCAACGACATATGGCGGAAGCGGTCACCCGCGCCATCAAAAATACCCAGTCGCTGGTGGTCGAGGCAGGCACCGGGACGGGCAAAACTTACGCCTATCTTGCCCCTGCGCTGCGCGCGAAAAAGAAAGTGATCATCTCAACCGGCTCGAAAGCGTTGCAGGATCAGCTCTACAGTCGCGACCTGCCGACGGTGGCAAAAGCCCTGAACTATAAAGGCCGCCTGGCACTGCTGAAAGGGCGCTCAAACTATCTCTGTCTGGAGCGCCTCGAACAGCAGGCGCTGGCTGGCGGCGATTTGCCGGTCCAGACCCTGAGCGATGTGATCATCCTCCGCGCCTGGGCGAATCAAACCATTGACGGGGATATCAGCACCTGCGCCAGCGTCGCCGAAGACTCTCAGGCGTGGCCGCTGGTGACCAGCACCAACGACAACTGCCTCGGCAGCGACTGCCCGCTGTATAAAGATTGTTTTGTCGTCAAAGCGCGTAAAACCGCGATGGATGCCGACGTGGTGGTAGTGAACCACCATCTGTTCCTGGCGGATATGGTGGTTAAGGACGGCGGTTTTGGTGAGTTGATTCCGGAAGCGGAAGTGATGATCTTCGATGAAGCCCATCAGCTGCCGGATATCGCCAGCCAGTATTTTGGTCAGTCGCTCTCCAGCCGTCAGCTCCAGGATCTCGCCAAAGATTTCACCATTGCCTATCGCACCGAACTGCGCGACACCCAGCAGCTGCAGAAATGCGCTGACCGGCTGGCGCAAAGCGCACAGGATTTTCGTATGCAGCTGGGCGAACCCGGCTATCGCGGGAATCTGCGCGAACTGTTAGCCGACAGCAATATCCAGCGCGCGCTGCTGCTGCTCGATGATGCGCTGGAGCTGTGTTATGACGTGGCTAAACTGTCTCTCGGGCGCAGCGCCTTGCTTGACGCCGCTTTTGAGCGCGCCACGCTGTACCGCACGCGCCTGAAACGTCTCAAAGAGATCAACCAGCCCGGCTTTAGCTACTGGTATGAATGCACCGCGCGCCAGTTCACCCTGGCGCTCACGCCGCTGACCGTGGCCGATAAATTCAAAGAGGTGATGGCGCAGAAACCGGGGAGCTGGATATTTACCTCCGCGACGCTCTCCGTGAACGACGATTTGCACCACTTCACCGAGCGACTGGGGATTGAAGAGTCAGATTCGCTGTTGCTGCCCAGCCCGTTCGATTACGAAACCCAGGCGCTGCTCTGCGTGCCGCGCAATTTACCGCTACCGAACCAGCCGGGCGCGGCGAAACATCTGGCGGCAATGCTCAAACCGATGATCGAGGCTAACAATGGCCGCTGCTTCATGCTGTGCACCTCCCACGCCATGATGCGCGATCTGGCCGAACAGTTTCGCGCCACCATGACCTTACCCGTGCTGTTGCAAGGCGAAACCAGTAAAGGCCAGCTGTTGCAGCAGTTTGTGACTGCCGGTAACGCGCTGCTGGTGGCAACCAGCAGTTTCTGGGAAGGGGTGGACGTGAGGGGGGATGCGCTCTCCCTGGTGATCATCGACAAACTGCCCTTTACCTCTCCTGACGATCCGCTGCTGAAAGCGCGCATGGAAGACTGCCGCCTCCGCGGGGGCGATCCTTTTGACGACGTACAGCTCCCGGACGCGGTTATCACCCTGAAGCAGGGCGTCGGGCGTCTGATCCGTGATACGGACGACCGCGGCGTGCTGGTGATCTGCGACAATCGCCTGGTGATGCGCCCTTACGGTGCGACATTCCTCGCCAGCCTGCCACCCGCGCCCCGCACGCGGGACATTAATCGCGCGGTGCGTTTCCTGGCGAACCCAACGGCGGAGTAATTTGCCCTGGAGTGTGCTAAGATGCGCGCCATTTTGTGACTACCCATTGCGAGAGCGCGAGACCCATGCGAATTCTGGCTATTGATACCGCTACAGAGGCCTGCTCCGTTGCCCTGTGGGATAACGGTACCCTCTTTGCCCATTTTGAAGAGTGCCCCCGGGAACATACCCAACGTATTCTGCCGCTGGTGAAAGAGATCCTTCACCAGGGCAACTCCACTTTAACTGAACTCGACGCGCTGGCCTTTGGCCGTGGGCCAGGCAGCTTCACCGGCGTGCGTATCGGCATTGGTATCGCGCAGGGCCTGGCGCTGGGCGCCGATCTGCCAATGATTGGCGTTTCCACACTCGCTACCATGGCGCAGGGCGCATGGCGCAGCACTGGCGCGACGCGTGTGTTGGCCGCGATTGATGCGCGCATGGGCGAAGTCTACTGGGGCGAGTATACGCGCGATGAGCAGGGCGTCTGGCAGGGTGAAGAGACCGAGTCGGTGCTCAAACCGGACGCCGTTGCTGAACGGTTGAAACAACTTTCCGGCGAGTGGGCTACTGTGGGTACAGGCTGGCCAGCCTGGCCGGATATGGCAAATGACAGCGGTCTGACGCTGGTCGATGGTCAGGTATTACTCCCCCATGCAGAAGATATGCTGCCGATCGCCTGTCAGCTGCTGAGCGCGGGAAAAACCGTGGCCGTTGAACACGCTGAGCCGGTTTATTTGCGAAATGAAGTGGCCTGGAAGAAACTTCCGGGCAGGGCGTGAATCTCAGTAATAAGCACTGAGAAAAGGGAGTCGCATCATGGCGGTTCAAACAAAGGTTGTACGCCTCTTCATAGCGGGCGCTATCGCTGTGGCATTAAGTGGATGTGTCACCGTTCCTGACGCGATCAAAGGAAGCAGTCCAACACCGCAGCAGGATCTGGTGCGGGTGATGAATGCGCCTGAGCTTTACGTCGGCCAGGAGGCACGCTTCGGCGGCAAAGTGGTGGACATCCAGAACCAGCAGGGCAAAACCCGTCTGGAAATTGCGACGGTGCCGCTGGACAGCGGCGCGCGGCCAGTTCTGGGCGAACCTTCGCGCGGGCGGATTTATGCAGACGTGAACGGTTTCCTCGATCCGGTCGATTTCCGTGGCCAGCTGGTGACGGTCGTAGGGCCAATCACCGGTACGGTACAGGGGAAAATCGGTAACACGCCGTATAAATTTATGACCCTGCAGGCCACCGGCTACAAACGCTGGCACCTGACCCAACAGGTCATGCTGCCACCGCAGCCTATCGACCCGTGGATGTGGGGTCCGCACCCGTACCGTTATGGCGGCTACGGTGGATGGGGCTGGTACAATCCAGGCCCGGCTCAGGTTCAGACCATCGTTACAGAATAACTTACTGTTATTATTAGATAAGAGACAGCGGCTCAGCCGCTGTCTCTGTTTTTTACGGATATAACACAAAAAAAAGAGTGACGCGCTTCGCAACCTTAAATTCGAACAATTAATAAACTGGTACGCTGAGTTAATATAATGTTAACGAACTGTTTATTATCGGGGTTGTGATGACGACGAACACTCATTTCAGAGGTGATGCATTGAAAAAGGTTTGGCTTAACCGTTATCCCGCAGATGTTCCTGCGGAGATCAATCCTGACCGTTATCAATCCCTGGTTGAATTATTTGAGCACTCGGTCGCGCGCTACGCGGATCAGCCTGCGTTTGTGAACATGGGCGAAGTGATGACCTTCCGCAAACTGGAAGAGCGCAGCCGGGCCTTTGCCGCCTATTTGCAGGAAGGCCTGGGCCTGAAGAAAGGGGACCGCGTCGCACTGATGATGCCAAACCTGCTCCAGTATCCAGTGGCACTGTTCGGTATTTTGCGGGCGGGGATGATCGTGGTTAACGTCAACCCGCTCTATACTCCGCGCGAGCTGGAGCACCAGTTGAATGACAGCGGCGCGGCGGCGATTGTGATTGTCTCCAACTTTGCCCATACGCTGGAAAAAGTGGTCGATAAAACTCAGGTCCGCCACGTGATCCTGACCCGCATGGGCGATCAGCTTTCCACCGCCAAAGGGACGCTGGTTAACTTTGTCGTCAAATACGTGAAGCGTCTGGTGCCGAAATACCATCTGCCGGATGCCATCTCCTTCCGCCGTGCGCTGCAGAGCGGCTATCGCATGCAGTATGTGAAGCCGGAAGTGGTCTCAGACGATCTGGCTTTCCTGCAGTACACCGGGGGTACCACCGGCGTTGCGAAAGGGGCGATGCTGACCCACCGCAACATGCTGGCGAACCTTGAGCAGGTGAATGCGACCTACGGCCCGCTGCTGCACCGAGGCAAAGAGCTGGTGGTCACGGCGCTGCCGCTGTATCACATTTTTGCTCTGACCATGAACTGCCTGCTGTTTATCGAGCTGGGCGGACAGAATTTACTGATTACCAACCCGCGTGATATTCCGGGGCTGGTGAAAGAGCTGGCGAAATATCCATTCACCGCCATGACCGGGGTGAACACGCTGTTTAACGCACTGCTCAACAACAAAGAGTTCCAGCAGCTCGACTTCTCCACGCTGCACCTCTCTGCGGGCGGCGGCATGCCGGTTCAGCAGGCGGTGGCCGACCGCTGGGTGAAACTCACCGGGCAGTATCTGCTCGAGGGTTACGGCCTCACAGAGTGCGCGCCGCTGGTCAGCGTTAACCCGCATGATATCGATTATCACAGCGGCAGCATTGGTCTGCCGGTGCCGTCAACGGAGGCCAAACTGGTCGACGACGCAGGCAACGAAGTGCCTCACGGTGAGCCGGGCGAACTGTGCGTCAAAGGCCCGCAGGTGATGCTCGGCTACTGGCAGCGCCCGGATGCGACGGATGAAATCATCAAAGACGGCTGGCTCTACACGGGCGACATCGCGGTGATGGACGACGAAGGTTTCCTGCGCATTGTCGATCGTAAAAAAGACATGATTCTGGTCTCTGGTTTTAACGTCTATCCTAACGAGATCGAAGACGTGGTGATGCAGCACGAGGGGGTGCAGGAAGTGGCTGCCGTCGGCGTGCCGTCCGGCAGCAGCGGCGAAGCGGTGAAGATATTCGTGGTCAAAAAAGACCCCTCGCTGAACGAAGATGAACTGATCGCGTTCTGTCGTCGTCAGCTCACCGGTTACAAAGTGCCGAAGCTGGTGGAGTTCCGCACGGAGCTGCCAAAATCGAACGTCGGGAAGATATTACGACGAGAATTACGTGACGAAGCGCGTTCCAAAGTGGACAATAAAGCCTAAGCTTCGAGTGAGTCGCCACCACACGCCGGTTAGCCGGCGTTTTTTATGGGCGCAAACCAGAGAGAAACCGTTTTGAATTACCAGATGATCACAACCAACGACGAGCTGGCAACGCTGTGCAACGTCACCCGCGACTTTCCCGCCATTGCTCTGGATACCGAGTTTGTTCGCACGCGAACCTACTATCCCCAGTTGGGTTTGATCCAAATGTACGATGGCAAAAAGGTCTCGCTGATTGACCCGCTGGGTATCACGGACTGGGCGCCAATGCGTGAACTTCTGCTCGATACCGCCGTGACCAAATATCTGCATGCGGGTAGTGAAGATCTGGAGGTATTCCTCAATACCTTTGGCGTGATGCCGGAACCCCTGATTGATACGCAAATTCTCGCCGCTTTCTCCGGCCGTCCGCTCTCCTGGGGCTTTGCCGCGATGGTCGAAGAGTATACCGGCATTGCGCTGGATAAGAGCGAGTCGCGCACCGACTGGCTGGCGCGTCCACTGACTGAACGTCAACTGGACTACGCCGCTGCCGATGTCTTTTACCTGCTGCCGATTTGCGGCCAGCTAATGAAAGAGGCTGAAGACGCTGGCTGGCTGGATGCAGCGCTCAACGAATGCCGTATGACACAGCAGCGCCGTCAGGAAGTGGTCGACCCGAAAGACGCCTGGCGCGATATCACCAATGCCTGGCAGCTGCGTACCCGTCAGCTTGCCTGCCTGCAGCTGCTGGCCGACTGGCGTCTGCGCAAAGCGCGCGAGCGCGATCTGGCGGTCAATTTTGTCGTACGCGAAGAGCATCTGTGGGCGGTTGCGCGCTATATGCCGGGCAGCATGGGCGAACTGGACAGTATCGGATTATCGGGCAGTGAAATTCGCTTCCACGGTAAAACGTTGCTGGCTCTGGTCGCTAAAGCCCATCAGTTGCCGGACGATGAACTGCCGGAGCCACTGTTGAACCTGATGGATATGCCAGGCTATCGCAAAGCGTTCAAAGAGATCAAAGCACTGGTGCTGGAAGTGGGAACGGAAAACAAGATAAGCCCAGAGCTGCTGGCGTCACGCCGTCAGATCAATCAGCTGCTGAACTGGCACTGGAAGTTAAAACCACAAAATGGCCTGCCGGAACTGATTGCGGGCTGGCGCGGGGAGTTGATGGGCGAACGTCTGAAAACCCTGCTGGCAGACTATCCGCAGTAATAAAATTGCCGGGTAAGCGAAGCGCTACCCGGCATTGATACGTTCATAATGCTATGGACGTGACTCTTCCGCTTCCGGCAGTGTCACGTTCAGCTCCAGAATCGAAATATCCCCATCCTTCTGCTCCAGCTGCACGGTGACCATCTCCGGGTCGATCTGCACATACTTACAAATCACTTCCAGGATGTCTTTGCGCAGCTGCGGCAAATAGTGTGGTTCAGCATCGCTGCGGCGACGTTCCGCAACGATAATTTGCAGTCGCTCTTTCGCGATGTTGGCGGTGCTTTTTTTCCGCGAGAGAAAAAAGTCCAGTAATGCCATAACTTATCCTCCGAACAGGCGTTTGAGGAAACCTTTCTTCTCTTCTTCAATGAAGCGGAAAGGACGTTCTTCTCCCAGCAGACGGTCAACGGTATCAGCGTAGGCTTTACCCGCGTCTGCCATCGTATCGAGGATCACCGGCTCGCCCTGGTTAGAGGCGCGCAGCACGGACTGATCTTCCGGAATGACGCCAACCAGTTTGATGCGCAGGATCTCCAGCACGTCTTCCATGCTCAGCATGTCACCCTTATTAACGCGACCCGGATTGTAACGGGTCAGCAGCAGGTGCTCTTTAATCGGGTCCTGACCATTTTCCGCGCGACGAGATTTAGACGCCAGAATGCCCAGAATACGGTCAGAGTCACGTACAGAGGAGACTTCCGGGTTGGTGGTGATAATGGCTTCGTCAGCGAAGTACAGCGCCATCAGCGCGCCCGTTTCGATACCGGCAGGGGAGTCGCAGACCACAAAGTCGAACTCCATCTTTTTCAGTTCGTCGAGCACTTTCTCCACGCCTTCGCGGGTCAGCGCATCTTTGTCGCGCGTCTGAGAAGCAGGAAGAATAAAGAGGTTTTCCGTGCGCTTATCTTTAATCAGCGCCTGGTTAAGGGTGGCATCGCCCTGAATGACGTTAACAAAGTCATACACAACGCGACGCTCACAGCCCATGATCAGGTCGAGGTTACGCAGGCCGATATCGAAATCGATAACAACTGTCTTCTTTCCCTTCTGGGCCAAACCAGTAGCGATGGCCGCGCTGGAGGTGGTCTTGCCAACGCCTCCTTTACCCGAAGTCACAACAATAATGCGTGCCATAGAAATTCCTTGTTAAAAAGGGATCAATTCAACGGTTGAACAGTCAAAGCGTTCTCTGCGAGTCGCAGGCGTGCCGCTTTGCCATAAAATTCGGCTGGGATCTTGTCACTCAGCCAATATTCACCTGCGATGGAAACCAGTTCCGCCGTCAGATGGGTACAAAATATTTGTGCTTCCCGATCGCCACTGGCACCGGCCAGCGCGCGTCCTCTCATCATACCGTAGACGTGAATATTGCCATCGGCAATCAGCTCAGCGCCAGCGCTGACGTGGCTTGTCACAATCAGATCACAGTTTGGTGCATAAATGCGCTGACCGGAACGAACCGGCACATCAATCATTCGCGTTTTTGTGATAGGGGTAACAGTTTGCGCGGGCGGTGGAGGCGTCGGAGCGGCTTTCGCCGGAGAACGGACGGTTTTTTCTTTGCCTTCAGTCAGAAGGGGCAGACCGGCACGCTCGATTTCATCTTTAAGACGGGCATCTTTGCAGCCGCTAATGCCAACAATACGCAGCCCGGTCGAGGCGACCGCCTGCTGAAGATGCTGCCAGTTCACAGGCGCGTCGAGACCGCTGACATTCACCACCACTGGGGCGTGTTTCAGAAAAGCGGGTGCCTGCGCGATTTTGTCTTCTAACGCCTGACGAATAACCTCGGGTTTTGCATCATGCAAATGAACCACTGATAAGGTGAAGCTACTGCCTTTAAGCTCGATGGGCGTGTTTGACATCCTGGCCTTACTCAATTTGCTGTTAATCGCAGCACATTCGTTGCGATATTCCGAAGAGTATCAGGCATGTTATAGTCACTGGTATATTGAGGCAAGCAACCACCGATAATTCAGAGTAAAAACATGTTTTGTGTGATCTACAGAAGTACTAAACGCGACCAGACCTACCTTTATGTCGAGAAAAAAGACGATTTTTCCCGCGTACCGGAAGAATTAATGAAAGGCTTCGGTACTCCGCAGCTGGCGATGCTATTGCCGCTGGACGGTCGTAAAAAACTGGTGAATGCCGATCTGGATAAAGTGAAAACCGCCCTGAAAGAACAAGGCTATTATTTACAGCTTCCGCCACCTCCTGAGAATTTATTAAAACAGCATCTCGCAGGTGACGGAAAAAAATAACCCCGGCCAACTCCGTGGGTGACATATCAACCGTGTAGGGGACGAGCATGTATCAACATCACAACTGGCAAGGCGCATTACTGGATTACCCTGTAAGCAAAGTGGTCTGCGTAGGCAGCAATTATGCGAAGCACATTCAGGAAATGGGCAGTGCCGTGCCAGAAGAGCCTGTGTTGTTTATCAAGCCGGAAACCGCTATTTGCGATATTCGCCAGCCGCTGGCGCTACCGCAGGGGCTGGGTTCGGTACACCATGAAGTCGAACTGGCGGTGCTGATTGGCGGCACGCTGCGTCAGGCATCTGAGGATCACGTGCAGAAAGCCATCGCAGGCTACGGAGTTGCGCTGGATCTGACGCTGCGCGATGTGCAGGGCAAAATGAAAAAAGCCGGCCAGCCGTGGGAAAAAGCCAAAGGCTTTGATAATTCCTGCCCGATCTCCGGTTTTATTCCGGCCGCCGAATTCCACGCCGATCCGCAAAATACCCCGTTGAGCCTGAAAGTGAACGGCGAAATTCGCCAGCAGGGGAATACGTCTGAAATGATCCATAAGATCCTGCCGCTTATCGCCTACATGAGCCGCTACTTCACCCTCAAGCCGGGCGATGTGATCCTCACCGGTACGCCAGAAGGCGTTGGGCCGCTGCTGAGCGGTGACGAACTGGAAATCGGTTTTAACGGACAATCCGTTAAGACGCGCGTGCTGTAAAATGCCCTTGCCGCTGTTAATCGGCGGCAAAACTTGCATCCACGTGCCAGACTGGTTATAAGGTGCGCTTTCTTTTGACGTGTGGACATCCTTATGAGCGAAACCCCTTTCTGGCAAAGCAAGACTCTCGACGAAATGACCGACGTGGAGTGGGAATCGCTGTGCGACGGCTGCGGGCAGTGCTGCCTGCATAAGCTGATGGACGAAGACACGGACGAAATCTACTTCACCAACGTCGCCTGCAAGCAGCTGAACATCAAAACCTGCCAGTGCCGCAACTACGAGCGCCGTTTCGAGTACGAGCCGGACTGCATCAAGCTGACCCGCGACAATCTTCCGACCTTTGAATGGCTGCCTCACACCTGCGCCTATCGCCTGCTGGCGGAAGGAAAAGGGCTGCCGGACTGGCATCCGCTGCTGACCGGCTCAAAAGCGGCGATGCACGGCGAGCGCATTTCGGTGCGACATATCGCGGTGAAAGAATCCGAAGTGCAGGACTGGGAAGACCATATTCTCAACCATCCCAAACACGCATAAAAAAACCCGCCGAGGCGGGTTTTTTGTTGGGTGCTGTTTGTGCTTATCGACCGAACAAATCGCGTTTTTTCGGTTTGAACGGCTGGGCAATCAGTACCAGCAGCGCCACCACGAAGTAGGCGACGAAAATACCGACCAGCCACTGCGGCATCTCCAGCGTCAGGAATTCCCACTGACGAACAGAGCAATCACCGGAGGCCACAAACACCTGCGGCAGCCACTTGTCCAGCGGCAGCCAGCCTGGGAAGCGGGCGGCAAAATCACAGGTCTGGAACGGGGAGGGATGCAGCTGCATCATGGTGTGCTGCCACGCCAGCTCAATGCCTTTCCAGGCACTGTACAACCAGAGGGCAATCCCGGCATAACGCAGCGGGGATTTTGGCGCAATCGCACCCACCAGCCCTGCACCCATAATACCGAACAGCGCACAACGTTCGTAAATACACAGCACACAGGGTTTCAGCAACATCACATGCTGGAACCAGAGCGCTACCATTTCCAGCGCAAAGGCGGTCAGGGCCATCAATAACCACGCTCCGCGACCGCGAGAGCATTGGTTCAAAAATCGCAACATAATCATTTCCCTGGAACAGGCTTAGAAAGCGCAGTGTAAACCAAAACGATTTTAGCGCCAGATGCTCCTGGCAAAATAAAACGTAATTGGATGTTTATAATGCAGAAAGTCAAACCGGGCAGCGAACCACCCGAATTCAGGGACTTAATGCGCGGCCAGTATACCTATTTGCAACAACCATTGCGTATAAGGAATGAGGGTAAATTTGACGCACAGCAAGCCGACAACGGTTAATACCAGCGTATACGGCAGCGCCATCCACACCATCCGACCGTAGGACAAACGAATCAGGGGAGCCAGCGCCGAGGTCAGCAGGAACAGAAACGCCGCCTGTCCGTTTGGCGTCGCCACTGACGGCAAATTGGTGCCGGTATTAATCGCCACGGCCAGCAGCTCAAACTGGTTAATATTAATGGCCCCATGTTCAAGCGCCGCTTTGGCCTCATTGATATACACCGATCCAACAAACACGTTATCGGAAATAGAAGAGAGCAGGCCGTTAAACAGATAAAAGAGCGACAGCTGCGAGTCGGGTGACGCCTGCAGGACAAAGTCAATAATCGGTGAGAACAGTTGCTGATCGATAATCACCGCCACAATGGCAAAAAAGACCGCCAGCAGGGCAGTAAACGGCAGCGCTTCGGTAAACGCCTTGCCGATCGCATGTTCGTCGGTCACACCGGTAAACGACGTCGCCAGAATAATCACCGACAGGCCAATAAGCCCCACTTCCGCCAGGTGGAATGCCAGCGCGACGATAAGCCACACGCCGATGATACCCTGGGCGATCAGCGCCAGTTTTTCCTGACGGGTGCGCTGGCTGCGGCTTTTCAGATCAAATTCATGCAGCACATCGCGAACCGGGCCGGGCAACTGGGCGCCATAGCCGAAGCTTTTGGTTTTCTCGAGCAACACACAGGTCAGCAGCCCACAGACAAAGACCGGGACGCTCACCGGCGCCACGCGCAGGAAGAACTCGGTAAAGTTCCAGCCTGCGGCTTTCGCAATAATGAGGTTTTGCGGCTCGCCGACCATCGTCATTACGCCGCCGAGCGCCGTGCCGACGCCCGCGTGCATCATCAGGCTGCGCAGGAACGCACGAAACTGTTCCAGAACGTCGCGCTTCGGCACGTCAATCTGGCTGTCATCCTGCAAATCACTCTCGGTTTTCGTTGAGGCCACGCGATGATAAATGCCGTAAAAACCGACGGCGACGCTTATCACCACCGCAACGACCGTCAGCGCATCGAGGAATGCGGAGAGAAACGCGGCGGCCAGACAGAAGGAGAGGGAAAGCACCGTTTTGGAGCTAATACTCAGCAGCAGCCGCGTGAAGATAAACAGCAGCAGTTGCTTCATAAAGTAGATCCCGGCCACCATAAACATCAGCAGCAGGAGCACTTCCAGGTTAGAGGCCAGCTCGTCTTTCACGCGCTCTGCGCTGGTCATGCCGATAAACACCGCTTCAATCGCCAGCAGCCCGCCGGGGAGCAGGGGGTAGCATTTCAGCGCCATCGCCAGGGCAAAGATAAACTCGGCCACCAGCAGCCAGCCGGCCACAAACGGCGAGAAGATAAACACCACCGGGTTAGCGATCAGAAAAATGAGCAGCGTCAGCTTGTACCAGTCGGGTGACTGACCTAAAAAATTGCGCCACAGGGCGCGTCCGTAAGACATTTCCACCAGAGAGTTCCTTCCTCGCCAAAGTTAAGCAAAACATTATTATACGCACAATTTGCATGAATAACGGCTGTCGACCAGGATGCTGTATTTGATAAAAATGAAACGGTGATCCCTTTTTTCCCGCGTCGCTGCGCTATCTGCCACTGTCAGCCTCTGGTATGATGAGTGAATTAGTTAAAGCTGTGTAATGGAAATCTCACTATGGTCATAAAGGCGCAAAGCCCGGCGGGTTTCGCTGAAGAGTACATCATTGAAAGCATCTGGAATAACCGTTTCGCTCCTGGAACGATTCTTCCCGCTGAACGTGAATTGTCTGAACTGATTGGCGTAACACGTACCACTTTACGCGAAGTTCTTCAGCGTCTGGCGCGTGATGGCTGGTTGACGATTCAGCACGGCAAACCGACCAAAGTGAATAACTTCTGGGAAACGTCGGGTCTGAACATTCTTGAAACGCTCGCCCGTCTCGATCACGAGAGCGTTCCACAGCTGATCGATAATTTGCTGTCGGTGCGCACCAACATTTCTACCATCTTTATCCGTACCGCCTTCCGTCAGCATCCTGAAAAGGCGCTGGAAGTGCTGGCGACGGCGACGGCGGTTGACGATCACGCGGATGCGTTTGCGACCCTCGATTACAACATCTTCCGTGGCCTGGCGTTTGCGTCGGGAAATCCGATTTATGGATTGATCCTTAACGGCATGAAAGGGCTGTACACCCGCATTGGTCGCCACTATTTCGCCAATCCGGAAGCGCGCAGCCTGGCGCTCGGTTTCTACCACAAGTTAAGCCAGCTTTGCACCGAAGGCCAGCACGATCAGGTCTATGAAACGGTGCGTCGTTACGGCCATGACAGCGGCGAGATCTGGCACCGGATGCAGAAAAATCTGCCGGGCGATTTAGCGATTCACGGTCATTAAAAGAAAAAGCCTCTCGACTGAGAGGCTTTTTTTTGCCCGCTTAAAGGGCCTGAAGCTGAGTCATACGAAAGCCGGGGAAGATGCGTCGCCACCCGGCAATGCGATTACAGCGTGTTTCCCCGCGCCGGGCAGCGCTCCAGCAGTTCCACGCTCCCGTCCTCGTTTTGCTGCTCCATCAACACGTCAAAGCCCCACAGGCGATGCACATGCTTGAGCACCTCTTTGCGGCCTTTATCCAGCGGCGCACGGTTGTGCGGAATATAGCGCAGCGTCAGAGAGCGATCGCCGCGTAAATCCACGTTCCACACCTGGATATTGGGTTCCAGATTGCTCAGGTTGTACTGAGAGGAGAGGCGCGAGCGGATCTCACGGTAGCCTTCCTCGTTGTGAATCGCCGATATCTCCAGATAATTATTACGATCGTCATCCAGAACGGTAAAGAAGCGGAAATCACGCATGATTTTCGGTGACATAAACTGGCTGATAAAGCTCTCGTCTTTAAAGTCGCGCATCGCGAAATGCAGCGTCTCCAGCCAGTCGGAACCGGCAATGTCCGGGAACCAGTATTTATCCTCTTCCGTCGGTGACTGACAGATGCGTTTGATATCCTGGAACATCGCAAAGCCGAGGGCATAGGGGTTAATCCCGCTGTACCACGGGCTGTTATACGGCGGCTGGAAGACCACGTTAGTGTGGCTGTGCAGAAACTCGAGCATAAAGCGCTCGGTCACTTTGCCTTCGTCATACAGGTGGTTAAGGATGGTGTAATGCCAGAACGTCGCCCAGCCTTCGTTCATCACCTGCGTCTGTTTTTGCGGATAAAAATACTGACTCACCTTACGCACAATGCGTAAGATTTCACGCTGCCACGGCTCCAGCAGCGGCGCATTTTTTTCCATAAAGTAGAGTAAGTTCTCCTGCGGCTCAGACGGATAACGCCGCGCTTCGGCGATCGTTTTCTCCTCTTCGCGTTTCGGCAGGGTACGCCACAGCATATTCACCTGGCTTTGCAGATACTCTTCGCGACTTTTCTGCCGCGCTTTCTCCTCCTGGAGGGAGATTTTTTGTGGGCGTTTGTAGCGATCCACGCCGTAATTCATCAGCGCGTGACAGGAGTCGAGCAGTTTTTCCACCTCGTCCACCCCGTAGCGCTCCTCGCATTCGGTGATGTACTTACGGGCGAAAATCAGGTAATCGACAATCGAACTGGCATCGGTCCAGCTGCGGAACAGGTAGTTATTTTTGAAGAACGAGTTGTGCCCGTAGCAGGCGTGCGCCATCACCAGCGCCTGCATGGTAATGGTGTTCTCCTCCATCAGATAGGCGATGCAGGGATTGGAGTTAATGACGATCTCATACGCCAGCCCTTGCTGGCCGTGCTTGTAGAGTCGCTCGGTCTCAATGAATTTTTTACCGAACGACCAGTGCGGATAGTTGATCGGCATCCCGACGCTCGAGTAGGCGTCCATCATCTGTTCGGAGGTAATGACTTCGATCTGGTGCGGGTAGGTGTCCAGTCGATACAGCTTCGCCACCCGGTCGATTTCGGCCAGATAGACATCCAGCAGCTCGAAGGTCCAGTCGGGTCCATCGCTGAGACGAGTGCTGTCCTTGTTCATTGAGTCAAGTGTAGCCATTAGCGCGCCCTCGTTGTTGATAGCTCTCTCTAGTCTGGAGAACCTCTTTTCAAGCATAGAACAACGCGTTGAAAAGCGTGCTGACGCAGATATTTTTTCTTTGCGATTTCCGATTTTCGATACCGGTGAAAACGGTTATCTCGCAGAATTTTCTGCTGGTTAAAAAGAACGCGCAGTAAAAGATCCTAAATAAGCGCCATCCCCGCTGGCTGGGGAAGATGTGAGTTAAGTCACCATAAAAAAGTCGTATGTTGAATAATATTTTCAACTAGGTTATCAATCTGTAATTAGAAGATTGTTCTTTTGCACATAACGGAGTGGCTATGCGTGTTGTCATACTGGGAAGTGGGGTTGTCGGCGTCACCAGCGCCTGGTATTTAAGTCAGGCGGGACACGAGGTGACGGTCATCGATCGCGAACCGGGATCGGCACTGGAGACCAGCGCGGCGAACGCCGGGCAGATCTCCCCAGGCTATGCGGCGCCGTGGGCGGCACCGGGCGTGCCGCTGAAAGCCATCAAATGGATGTTCCAGCGTCACGCGCCGCTGGCGATTAGCCTCGACGGCACGCAATTCCAGCTCAAGTGGATGTGGCAGATGCTGCGCAACTGCGACACTCGCCACTACATGGAAAACAAAGGCCGCATGGTGCGCCTGGCAGAGTACAGCCGCGACTGCCTGAAAGAACTGCGCAACACCACCGGCATCGAATACGAAGGGCGGCAGGGCGGCACATTGCAGCTGTTCCGCACCGCGCAGCAGTATGAAAACGCCACCCGCGATATCGCCGTGCTGGAAGATGCAGGCGTGCCGTATCAGCTCCTCGAAGCCAGCCAGCTGGCGCAGGTTGAACCGGCGCTGGCAGAAGTGGCACACAAACTGACGGGCGGGCTGCGCCTGCCAAATGACGAAACGGGCGACTGCCAGCTCTTTACTCAGCGTCTGGCGAAGATGTGTGAACAGGCAGGCGTGACATTCCGCTATAACACCTCGGTCGATAAGCTGCTGTCAGAAGGCGAAAAAATCTACGGCGTGAAGTGCGGCGACGAAGTGATCAAAGCCGACGCCTATGTAATGGCGTTTGGCTCCTACTCCACGGCGATGCTGAAGGGTCTGCTCGATATTCCGGTCTATCCGCTGAAAGGCTACTCCCTCACCATTCCGGTGAAAGAGGACAACGGTGCGCCTGTTTCAACTATTCTTGATGAAACCTACAAAATCGCCATCACCCGCTTTGATAACCGGATCCGCGTCGGCGGAATGGCGGAAATTGTCGGCTTTAACACGGAATTGCTGCAACCGCGCCGCGAAACGCTTGAGATGGTGGTTCGCGATCTGTTCCCGCGCGGGGGCTTTGTCGAACAGGCCACCTTCTGGACCGGGTTACGTCCTATGACGCCTGACGGCACGCCGATTGTCGGCCGTACGCCGTTCAAGAATTTATGGACTAACACCGGCCACGGCACGCTGGGCTGGACCATGGCCTGCGGTTCAGGGCAACTGCTGAGCGATTTGATCTCGGGCCGCACCCCGGCAATTCCGTTTGATGATTTAAGCGCCGCGCGCTATCAATCCGGATTTACGCCATCTCGCCCGCAGCATCTGCATGGCGCGCATAATTAACAAGGAGCTGTCATGTCCCGTCCTATTCTGGCTCAGCTGGATCTGCAGGCGTTAAAAAATAACCTGCAGATTGTCCGCCGTGCTGCGCCGGGCTCTCGCGTATGGTCGGTGGTGAAAGCCAACGGCTACGGCCACGGAATTGAGTCCATCTGGAGCGCGCTGAGCGCCACCGATGGTTTTGCGCTATTGAATCTGGAAGAGGCGATCCTGCTGCGCGAACGCGGCTGGAAAGGGCCAATTTTGCTGCTCGAAGGCTTCTTCCACGCAGACGAACTGCCGCTTTTGGACAAGTACCGACTCACCACCAGCGTTCACAGCAACTGGCAAATCAAAGCGCTGCAAAACGCAAAACTGCATGCGCCGCTGGATATCTATCTCAAGGTCAATAGCGGTATGAACCGCTTAGGTTTCCAGCCCGAGCGCGTACATACGATGTGGCAGCAGCTGCGCGCCCTGAAAAATGTCGGTGAGATGACACTGATGGCGCACTTTGCCGATGCCGAAAAACCGGACGGCATTGCCGAGGCGATGGTGCGTATCAATCAGGCGGCAGAAGGGCTGGAGTGCGCCCGTTCGCTGTCGAACTCCGCCGCCACGCTCTGGCACCCGGAAGCCCATTACGACTGGGTACGTCCAGGCATTATTCTCTACGGCGCGTCGCCGTCCGGTCAGTGGCAGGACATCGCCAACAGCGGGCTGAAACCGGTTATGTCCCTGCGCAGTGAAATCATCGGCATTCAGACGCTGAAAGCGGGCGATACGGTGGGCTATGGCAGCCGCTATCGTGCCTCAGGCGAACAGCGTATTGGTATCGTGGCGGGCGGTTATGCTGACGGTTATCCACGTCTTGCGCCAACCGGCACGCCGGTGTGGGTCGATGGCGTGCGTACCGGCACCGTTGGCACCATTTCAATGGATATGATGGCGGTGGACTTAACCCCATGCCCGCAGGCAGGCATCGGTTCGCCCGTAGAGCTGTGGGGGAATGAGGTGAAAGTCGATGACGTGGCGTCGGCAGCGGGAACGGTAGGCTATGAAATGTTAACGGCACTGGCTCCGAGAGTGCCAGTAGTGACAGTGTAACGTTAAATGTCGGGTGGCGTTGTTGCCACCCGGCAAAACATCATTCTGAACCCTCGTCCTCCATCGGACGCACGCCCACCTTGCGCACCGCGTTATCCTCTTTCTCGGCCACCGTCCAGATCATACCGGCAAACTCCACCTGGTCGCCCACGACCGGCGCGGCACCCAGCAGCTGCTGCACGATTTCACCCAGCGTCTGCTGTTTATCGCGATACTCCAGCCCCTCGTCGAGGCCGTAAATCAGGGCCACGTCGGCAAATTTGGCGTTCGCTTCCAGAATAAAATCACCGAAGAACCGCTGATCCAGCGCCACGGGCGGTGACTGGCTGAACAGCTTCCCGAGGGCAGGCAAATCGGTCTCACGACCAATGACGCAGAGAATGTCGCCCTCACGCAGGCGAGTGCTGCCCGTCGGGTGCAGCAGAGCGTTATCGCGAAACAGCGCGGCAATCCGCGTTTCCGTCGGCATATGCAGGTCGCGCAGCGACGCGCCCACGCACCATTTATCGGCGCTCAGCTGGTAGACAAACTGCTCCCACGGGTTTTCCGGATGAATATCCAGCCCCACGCGCGAAACGGGCAGGCCAACCGGTGGCACCACCACTTTGGCCTTTTTCGCCGCCCAGCCGAGGGACGTACCCTGGAACAGCAGCGACACCAGCACCACGAAGAACGCGACATTGAAGAACAGCCGTGAATTATCCAGCCCCGCCATCATCGGGAAGACCGCCAGAATAATTGGCACCGCTCCGCGCAGGCCCACCCAGCTGATAAAAATACGCTCGCGCAGGTTAAACCCACGGAACGGCAGCAGGCCGGCAAACACCGACAGCGGACGGGCGAAGAAGATCATCCACGCCGAGAGGAGCAGCGCCGGAATGGCAATCGGCAGCAGATCGGACGGCGTCACCAGCAGCCCCAGCACCAGGAACATGCCGATTTGCGCCAGCCAGGCCAGGCCGTCGAAGTTCTGCAAAATGGCGTGGCGGTTGCGAATCGGGCGATTTCCCAGCAGGAAGCCGCAGAGATAAACGGCGAGAATACCGCTGCCGTCCATCGCCGTTGTCAGGGCGAAAATCAGAATACCGCCGCTAAGCGCCAGCAAAGGGTACAGCCCGGCAGGCAGGGAGATGCGGTTAATCATCTGCTGCAACAGATAGCCGCCGGAAAGGCCGATGATAATCCCGAGGCCAAACTGCTGGAGAATATGCCAGGCAAACATCCAGCTCAGGCCGGATTCGTGCTGCTGGATCATCTCAATCAGGGTGATGGTCAGGAACACCGCCATCGGGTCGTTGCTGCCGGATTCAATCTCCAGCGTCGAGCCGACACGCTCGTTCAGCCCTTTGCCGCCGAGGAGGGAGAACACCGCCGCCGCATCCGTCGAGCCGACAATCGCGCCAATCAGCAATCCTTCCATGATATTAAGATGAAACAGCCAGGCGGCCATCATACCGGTCAGGCCGGAGGTGATCAGCACGCCGACGGTTGCCAGCGACAGGGCCGGGCCTAAGGCGACGCGAAACGAACTGGCCTGGGTGCGCATCCCGCCGTCCAGCAAAATCACTGCCAGCGCGAGGTTACTCACCATGTAGGCGAAAGGATAATTATCGAATGGAATCCCGCCGACGCCATCGATGCCCGCGAGCATGCCGATGGCCAGGAAGATAACAAGGATAGGTATGCCGAGACGCGATGAAAATGAACTTAATAAAATACTGCAGGTTACTAATACGGAACCCAGAATGAAAAGACTGATTATCGCTGCGGCATCCAATGTTGTCTTACTCCCACCTCAATGTTGTTGCTGATAATAAAACCCTATCATATTAACGACAAAAACAGCGTTTTATTGAGGTGGTTAAACCGCTTTTTTATGCCTTTAAGACAGGATGACCGCGCAGGGTTAACCGGCTGCCCGCCTGCGAGTGCCAAAGCGTCGCCTGAGCGCCCAGCGGCAGGGTGACGGTTTGCTGCTCATGGCCAAACGCCAGCCCGTCGATCACCGGAATGTCGAGGCGCGAGCGCAGGTAATCGATCATGGTTTCCAGCGTATAACCCGCATCGTAATCGTTCGGCGTTGCACCACTGAAGCTGCCTAACACAACCGCGCGCTGACGCCCGAGAATACCGGCGTGCATCAGCTGCAACAGCATGCGCTCGACGCGGAACGGATGCTCGTTGATATCCTCCAGCACCAGAATGCCGTTCTCAATTTGCGGCAGCCACGGCGTGCCGATAAGCGACACCAGCATCGCCAGATTGCCGCCCCACAGCTGGCCTTCGCACTCACACTGCGGGCCGTTGCCCTGCCACTCCACGCTGTACGTCGGATTTTTCAAGGCGCGCCAGAAATGCTCCTCGGTAAAACGGTTCAACTCCGGTGCGCCGAAGTTCCCCGCCAGCATCGGCCCGCTAAAGGTGATGACGTTATGCAGGGCCAGCAGGCCGAGCTGAATCACGGTGAAATCGCTGTGACCGCAAATCAGCAGCGGGTCCTGCTGCTGGCGTCGGGCAAGCCCGGCCCAGTCGATGGTTTCCAGCAAACGGCTCGCGCCATACCCGCCGCGCACCGCCAGAATAATCTGGTTTTCGCCTTCGAGGGTGACCAGGACGTTGATATCAGCCACTCTTTGCTGCTCAGTCCCGGCAAAACGCTGCAGACGGCGGGGGATGATCGTCTGATTATCCACCCGATGGCCGGATGCCTCTAAACGCGTTACGCCAAGCCGGGCGGCGTCCTGATTAATGCAGTAGCCGGACGGGGCAACAAGATGAAACTGAGACATGGCAAATCCTTGCTGAATGAGAAACTAAATGCCTATATCATGCCGCCTGTATGCGGTCTGCTTCAAGGGGCGGATGCGTAACCGCGATGATCGGCTATAAGGATAGATGACGTGAAATTGAGATGGTTTGCTTTTTTGATTGTATTGCTGGCGGGCTGTAGTTCAAAACAGGATTATCAAAATCCGCCGTGGAACCCGGAAGTCCCTGTCAAACGTGCCATGCAGTGGATGCCGATCAGCGAAAAGGCCGGGAAAGCGTGGGGCGTCAGTCCGCGACTGGTGACAGCCATTATTGCAGTCGAATCCGGCGGCAACCCGACGCTGGTCAGCAAATCAAATGCAGTGGGCTTAATGCAATTGAAAGCCTCCACCGCCGGGCGTGAAGTCTATCGCTACATGGGCTGGAGCGGGCAGCCGTCCACCAGCGAGCTGAAAAATCCGGAGCGTAATATCTCCATGGGTACCGCGTATCTGAGCATTCTGGAGCACGGTGTGCTGAAAGGCATCGAAGATCCCGAAGTGATGCAGTATGCGCTGGTGGTGTCGTATGTGAACGGGGCGGGGGCGCTGCTGCGAACCTTCTCGTCGGATCGCAAAAAGGCCATCAATGAGATCAACGGCATGGACAAAGACGAATTCTTTGAGCATGTGGTGAACAACCATCCGGCACCACAGGCTCCACGCTACATCTGGAAAGTTCAGAAAGCGATGGACGCCATGTAATGCCCTGGCCGGGCAGCGAGATGCTGTCCGGCGCCTTCAGAGAACCTTATTCGCGCGTTCTCGCGCTTCTCGCTCTAACGAGAAGATAATACGTTGAAGCTCCCTTTCGGCCCCAGGCCCGACATTCAGAAAGCGAAAACTGAGTCGTGGTGTGGTGATGGTCTCATTTTTGCTGTCCACCACTTTGCGTTCGCTGATAGCAATCAGCTGTGCATCGAAATAAAAACGCCCCCAGCCGCCCATATCCAGTTCGATTTGTGAAAAACGCATCCCTTCCACCAGTCCGTCCGGTCGGGGTGTGTCCATCAGCGCGCCCATCCCGCCGAGCGACAGGTCGAACAGGCGAAAGCGAATCTCTTTTTTGTCCGGCATTCTGGCCTTACAAAAATAGGAAGGATGCAGCGGGGCGTTAATCCGAAAATATTCCCGACGCTGGACAAACCACAGGCTCTCCGGCAGCGGGGTGATAAAAGCGGGCAGATTGAGATAATCACCTTGTTCCACATGAGGCAGGACAAACTCAACCTTTGCCCCTTTGGTTTCCGCCATCACAGAAAGATTTTTTGCGCGCAGTACCGCCCGGTTTTCATACTCCTGGCTACCGAGGTCGATGACCAGACGCTCCGGAGTGGCTTCCAGAATCTTACTGATAAACTGGTTCGACGCCCAGCTGATGCGCACCGGCACTTCGCCCTTGTGCAGGTCGCGTAATACCCCTAATACAGCCAGCGGATTTTGCTTCAGGAACTGCTCACTGTAATTACTCACGCCGAATGGCTCCTCGGTTGTCTGACGGACTGTCCCTGAAGTATCGGCAATGGGCGTCAGAACTTAATACAAACCGGTGATTTTTTTTCAAAAATGAGAGGGAATTAAGTCGGTGAGAAAAAACGGTTTTAGCGCGGTGACCTATACTTAAGTCACTTGCGCGAAACATTTTCAGCGCATGCATTTCATCTGCAAGAGGGCATCGCTATGGGTATTATCGCCTGGATTGTTTTTGGTCTTATCGCCGGCGTGATCGCAAAATTCATTATGCCGGGGCGTGATGGTGGCGGCTTCATTCTGACCTGCGTGCTGGGGGTTATCGGTGCGGTTGTCGGCGGCTGGCTGGCGACCATGTTTGGCGTCGGCGGCAGCGTCAGCGGATTTAACCTGCACAGCTTCCTGGTGGCGGTGGTCGGTGCCATCGTCGTCCTTGCCATTTTCAGACTGCTCAGACGCACATAAACCGCTAAAAACGCAAACGGCTCTCCCTGAGGGCCGTTTTTTTTGTCCGCATATTGCTTTGTTAATCGAAATGAGAATAATTGTCGTTCTTTATATCATCTAATAATAAGACGACACTATGAACACCTCGCGTTTTGCAGTATGTGCGTTGGCAGGCGCGGTCACACTGGCGTTGCAGACTTGCGCGTTTGCGGAAGAATCCACCATTCTCGTGACCGGATCGGAACAGGGCAGTCAGCTTCCTGAGTGGACGAACAGTGCCACCAAATCAGCCGTTGCCGAGAGTAAAACCCCACAGGTCATCAACACCATTTCCGCCACGGAGATCGAACAGCGTCACGCGAATTCGATCAACGAAATCCTGCGCTATGCGCCGGGCGTGTCGACGGAAGTGCGCGGCAATACCTCCTATATGAGTGAATATAAGATCCGTGGATTCACCGTCGAGCAGGAGTATTACAACGGTCTGCAGCTGCCCTACAATGTCACCGGGAACACCAAAGCGCGCATCGATCCGCTGCTGATCGAGAGCGTGGACATCCTTAAAGGCCCCGCCTCTGTGCTGTACGGCGGCGGCTCGCCGGGCGGGCTGGTCAATATTCAGGGCAAAAAGCCGCAAAAAACCGCGCAAACGGAAGTGGGCTTTAACACCGGGACGCGCAATCTGAAAGAGGGCTATCTCGATTCCACCGGGCAGATTGCCGACAGCGACTGGGACTATCGTCTGCTGGGCAAAGCGACGGAAGGCGACGATCAGCCGCACACCACGCGCACGGAAAACTACCTGGTGGCGCCGTCCGTGACCTGGCAGCCAGACAGCAAAACGCGTCTGACCCTTGATGCGCTCGCGCAAAACAGCCCGAGCCTGACGCCGTCCAACCCGCTTCCGCTTGCGTATCTGCGTTCCAAATATGCCGATCGCCGCGATTATGCAGGCGACGAATGGAGCGGCTTCAAACAGCGCCAGTGGATGCTGGGCTACAGCTTTGAACATCAGTTTGATAGCGGCTGGGGCTTCAGTCAGAAAGCGCGCTATTTCGACGTGGATACGCACCAGCGCAGCATTTACTCCACAGGGCCAGGCGCAAACGTGTACGAGCTAAATCGCTTTGCTTACACCACCGACGAAGACCTGCAGAGTTTCAACATGGATAACCAGGTTACCAAAACGCTGGAGCTGGGCGACTGGAAGCACCATTTGCTGGCAGGCTTCGACTACCAGAAGCTCAATTCCCACTTCCACTATCGCTATGCGGCAAATACGCCGGGTATCGATATGCGTAACCCGGACTACACGCAGGTCAACGACGGTTCGCTCGGTCTCTACACCGCGCAGAAAAATCGCCTGAGCTATCAGCAAAACGGGTACTACCTGCAGGATCAGATCGAATTCGGCGGGCTGAATCTGCTCGGCAGCCTGCGCTACGACGACTATCGCTCCGTCACCACCGACTATCTGCAAAACGGTGATAAAGCCTGGGTATCGCAGGATCGCGTCACTAAACGTCTGGGGGCGTTGTACGCCTTTGAAAACGGTATCTCGCCGTTTATCAGCTACTCCGAAGGCTTTGCGCCCGTTTCACCGCAGGGCACGCTGACCGCTAAAGACGTCAAGCCAACCACCAGTAAACAGGTGGAGGGCGGGGTGAAATACCTGCTGGAAGAGTATGCGACCACCTTTACCGCGTCGGTGTTTAACATTCGCCAGAAAAATGTGGTCACGACCGATCCGGGCTTCCTGAACTATCGTCAGACCGGTGAAGTGGAATCGAAAGGGGCGGAATTGTCTGCCGTCAGTCGTCCGACGGATAACCTGACGCTGATCGCCAATTACGCCTACACCCACGCGATCAACACGGAAGATGACAAATACCAGGGGAAACGCCCGACGCAGGTGCCGGAAAACGCCTTTAACCTGTGGGGAGATTACACTTTCGACAGCACGCCGCTGAAAGGGCTGAACCTCGGTGCAGGCGCACGCTACACCGGGCCGATGGAGATCGCGCCGACCAACGATCAGGGTAAACTGGGTGGCACGACGCAGTACGATCTGGCCGCCTCTTATCAGATGGGTGAAGTTCTGCCGTCGCTGGCAGGGCTGACCCTGAAAGCCAGCGCGCAGAACATCACCAACAAAGAGACGTTTACCTGCTACGACGCGACAAACTGCTGGATTGGTCGCGATCGCACGGTTCAGGTGGGGGCGAGCTACAGCTTCTGATTTTCCTCTGATGTCTCACCCTCTCTTGCGTGAGAGGGTGAGAGCACCAGCCGCACAATCCTACTGCGCGGCACTCTTCTGCACAGGCGCCACATCATCGTTCGCCGCAGGCTGAGTCGCTGGCAGGCTGTCACACGGTTTCTCTTTCGGACAGACTAAATCGAGCATTTTCAGCGTCACGCCGTTGGTCCAGCCGAAACCGTCCTGCAACGGATACTCACCGCCGCCCCCGCCGGTGCCGGTGGTCGACACATCATATTTCTCCACCAGCTTCTGCTCGCGGTCGTAGGTATGCTGCACGTTCGTCAGGAAGCGCCAGGTGACATCCATCGCCACTTTCTTATGACCGTAGTTTTGCAGCCCTTCGGCCGCCACCCACTGCAAGGGTGCCCAGCCGTTTGGCGCGTCCCACTGCTGGCCGCTGTTGATGGTGGTGGTAGTCACGCCACCCGGTTTCAACAGGCGTGACGCGGTGGCACTCGCCACTTTATCGGCCCGCTCGTTGGAGGCGGCGTTGACGTACAGCGGGAACAGGGCGGCGGCAGTCAGCTGATTACGTACCTTTTTACTCTTCAGATCGTAATCGGCGTACCAGCCCTCTTTGTCGTTCCACAGGTGAGTCTCGATCGCTTTTTGCCGCGCGTTGGCCAGGGTTTCATAGCGATTTGCGCGCTCGGTATCACCTGATTCCTGGCTGGCCTTGGCGAGCAATTTTTCCATTTTGAACAGCAGGGCGTTCAAATCTACCGGCACAATGCTGGTGGTACGAATAGTGCCAAGCTTTTGCGGATCGTCCATCCAGCGGGAGCTAAAGTCCCAGCCGGAGGCGGCAGCGGAGCGCAGGTCACGGTAGATTTCCGTCGCCGGACGGTTCGGGTTGTTTTTGGCGGTGGTCACGTCATCCAGCCAGGACTCCGGGCGCGGCGTGTCGCGATCGTCCCAGTAGCGGTTCAGAATCGCGCCGTCATCCAGTTTCACCACCCGCTTGTTGGCCTGACCCGGCTGCAGCGTCTCGACGCCCTCCATCCAGTAGGTGTACTCTTTTTCCATCTGCGGCAGATAGGTTTTCAGCGCCTCTTTATCGTGCGTGGCGAGCAGTTCGACCATCAGGGAGAAAAACGGCGGCTGCGAACGGCTCAGATAGTAACTACGGTTGCCGTTGGGAATATGGCCCCAGGTGTCGATCTCATAGCCGAAGTTGGCCACCATATCGCTGATTTTGTCCCAGTGATCGCTCTCGGCCAGCCCCAGCATGGTGAAATAGCTGTCCCAGTAATAGACTTCGCGGAAACGGCCACCCGGCACCACATACGGTTTCGGCAGCGGCAGCAGCGAATCCCACTTATCGGCTTTATCGGTGGTGCGCGTCAGCACCGGCCACAGGCCATCAATATGCTCGCGCAGGCTCTGTCCGGCAGGCGGAACGTATTTTTCGCCTTCAGCAGGAAGGGTAAAATTCATTTCGACGAAATGGCGCAGGTCAAATCCGCGTTGCAGATGCTGCATACGGTAATCCGCCAGAATCATCAGGGGATCGCTTTTCGGCACCGCGTCGGCGAAGGTTTTTTGATCGGGGAACAGCTTAGCGCTTTGCACATCACTGAACAGGGGACCGAGCAGAATATCCGGCGACTGTTTTTGTGTGGAAGGTAACTCATCAGCGAAGCTCAGTGCGGCGACGCTCAGCATCGCGCCCCCCAGTGCCACACGCAGCGCCAGCGGCAGGCGTGCAGGACGGCGCATTTCAGTTCTCGTCATCGGTTTTTCTCCTTTTTATTCTCGCGAGCAGCGTCGCCGCTGCCGTCAATCACCTGAAAACCTTAGACGAATATGGCCGTTTTCGCGTGTCGAATATCCCATTTTTCGCAAAACCAGACTCTTTACCCACACAGAAATAATCAGTAATAAAGCGTTAATATATATCCACTGTTTATTGTTTTTAAATTCTTAATAGGTAATGTGATTGAATAAGCCTGAATGAATTAAGGCTCTCACTAATTACAAATGTGATCGCGTGCATTATTTATTGCCGTTTTAATGAAGAAACACTTCTTAGCGATCACATAAATTAAAAAACATAATTAACGGATGAAAAAACGTAATGGAACCGTCGGTCACAATTAGGCGAAATATCGCTGTTTATTGGCCGCAGTAATTTATCAGGAAGGAATCCATGAGAATAAAGTTGATTGTGTTAGCCGTCAGCGTAATTTGCTCGGCGGGAGGATATGCTGCGCACCGCGCGCCCACTCTGGAAGAGAAACTTGCACAGCTGGAAGCACGTCTGGAAAAGGCTGAAAGCCGGGCGGAGAAGGCCGAAGCGCAAATTGAGCAATTACAGCAACAGCAGACGGTCGTCGCCAAAACAGAGCCGACCGTGACGGTGGAATCAGCCGAGCCGGTCACCGCGTCGGCGTTACCGAAACTGACGCTTTCTGGCTACGGCGATATTAAATTTTACGGCGACGTCGAATTTAACATGGATGCGGCCAGCAGGAGCGGTGCATTAACGTCGATAAAAACCAGTGCGAATAAAGACTGGGCATCGGGAAATAATGAACGCTGGGATATTAACGGGCGACTGCTGTTAGGCTTTGACGGTTATCGTCGAATGGATGACGGTAATTTTGCCGGATTCTCAGTGCAGCCGCTGGCAGATCTCACCGGCAAAATGAATCTCGATGATGCCGTATTCTTCTTCGGCAATGAGAATAACTGGAAGATCAAAGTCGGGCGTTTTGAAGCCTACGATATGTTCCCGCTCAATCAGGATACCTTTATCGAATATTCCGGGAATACGGCCAACGATCTCTACAGCGACGGCTATGGCTATATCTACATGATGAAAGAGGGCCGGGGACGTAGCGACAGCGGTGGCAACTTCCTGATGAGCAAAACCCTGGATAACTGGTATTTCGAGGTCAACACGCTGCTGGAAGACGGCAGCACGCTGTTCGTCGACAAGCAGTATCACGGCATCAATCTCGATAACGACAAAAACGTGGCCTATATCCGCCCGGTCATCGCCTGGCAGAGCGGACGCTTCTCAACGGCAGTGGCGATGGAGAGTAACCTCGTCAACAACGCCTACGGCTATCGCGATGCGTCAGGGCAGTGGGTCGATCAGTCCGATCGCACCGGTTACGGTTTCACGATGACCTGGAATGGGCAGCAAACCGATCCGCAAGACGGCGTTGTGGTGAACCTCAATACCGCTTACATGGATGCCACGGATGAAACCGATTTTACCGCGGGGACTAACGCCCTGTGGCACAACATCGAGCTGGGCTACATTTACGCCCACAACGAGGTGGATAAATTTAACTCCGCGAATGTGTACGATAACTGCGATAACGACTGCTGGATAACCGATCCAGGGGATTACGATATCCATACCCTTCACGCGTCGTATCTCATCCCGAACGTGATGAATATGAAGAACTTTAATATCTATCTCGGGGCGTACGCCTCCTGGGTGGAGGCGCATCCGAATAAGGGCGCTGATAATAACGACGATCGCTACGGCGGCCGCGTTCGCTTCAAGTACTACTTCTGACGCCTCGCCAGTCAGACCTCTTCGGGGGTCTGGCTGGTTTCCCGCAGGGTTCCCGGCGCATGGCCGACGATGCGTTTAAACGCCCGGCTAAAGGCCGCCAGCGATCCATATCCCAGCCGCAACGCCACGGTTTCAATCGCCTGATGCTCATGGCGAATGTACTGAATGGCGAGGCGCATCCTGAGTTCACTCAAATATTTGGCAGGCGTGGTGCCGGTGGCGGATAAAAACCGTTCGGCAAAGACCGAACGCGAGGTGCCGGCCTCTTTTGCCAGCTCCGCCACGCTCCAGTTGACGCCCGGCTGCTGGTGCATGGCATAAATCGCACGGCTCAGACGTGGGTCGCGCAGTACCTGCACCCAGCCCGTGGCTTTTCCGCAGCCCGCTTCCACCCAGCCGCGCACGATGAGGGCGGCCACCACATCGGCGAGACGGGCCAGAATCCCGGCGAAACCGACCTGCCGGGTCATGGATTCCCGCTCCATCGCCGCCAGCAGCGGGTGGATCTCCGGCCAGGTCGACATCAGACGGCTCACCATCATCACTTCCGGCATCGCTTTGATCAGGGGCTGCATCCCGCCCAGCTCAAAATCCATACATCCGCTGAATATCACCACGTTTTCACTTTCCGGGCACGGCTCGCAGGTGATGGCGCACACGGAGTTGCAAATCGGCTCGCTGGGAAACGCCGACACCGGGGTGACAGTGGCATTTTCATCCGACAGCAGGGCGTGGGCATTGCCGTTGGGAATAAACAGCGCATCGCCGCTGCTCAGGGTAAACACCGCGCCGCTCTCCATGCGCAGCACCGCTGAACCGTGGCTGACGAAATGAAACTGCGCCTTGCCGGGGGCCTGGGTGAACGCCACGCCAAAAGGGGCGCTGGCCTCGATGCGGCGGTACTTCACGCCGGAGAGACGCATTCCACGTAAAAGCTCACTGATTAAATCGGGCGACTGAACGGTCATGGGCACAACTCCGGACGAATTATCAATAAGTGAAGATTATATGTCATAGATCGTCCAGGGGGAACGCTCTATGCTTTTGCGACGGTTGTCACATTTTTCTAACGGGAGATCAACAGATGAATTCAACTATCGCGGCGAGCGAGGCCATAGCGCCCGCAAAACCCGCCTGGCGAGCGGTCTATTCACTGGGACTGGGGGTGTTTGGCCTGATTACGGCGGAGTTTTTACCGGCCAGTTTGTTAACGCCGATGGCTGCCAGTCTCGGCGTCAGTGAAGGGATGGCCGGGCAGGCGGTGACCGCAACGGCGCTGGTCGCACTGGTGACCGGGCTGCTGATTACGCCCGCCACCAAAAGCATCGACCGCCGCTGGGTGCTGATGTTTTTCTCTGTGCTGCAAATTATCTCCAGTCTGCTGGTGGCCTTTGCGCCGAATTTGCAGGTACTGCTGATGGGACGCCTGCTGTTAGGCATCGCTATTGGCGGCTTCTGGGCAATGTCCACGGCCACGGCGATGCGGCTGGTTCCGGCCGATAAAGTGCCGAAAGCGCTGGCGGTGATCTTCTCCAGCGTGTCGATCGCAACCGTGGTCGCCGCGCCGCTCGGCAGCTATCTGGGCAGCCTGATCGGCTGGCGTAACGTCTTTATCCTCTGCATTCTGCCGAGCATGCTGGCGCTGCTCTGGCAGCTGTGGGTGCTCCCGTCAATGAAACCGGAGAGCAGTGGCAGTCTCGGGACGTTGCTGCGCGTGCTGCGCCGCCCTGGCATGATCGGCGGGCTGCTGGCCACGGTGCTGATTTTCAGCGGTCACTTTGCCTTCTTTACCTACCTGCGTCCGTTCCTTGAAACCGTCGGACAGGCGAGCGTCGAGAGCATTTCGCTGATCCTGCTGGGCTTTGGCCTCGCCAATTTCGTCGGCACCTCGATTGCCGGGCATCTGCTGGCGCGCAATTTACGTCTGACGCTGGCGCTGGTGCCGTTTGTAATGGGCGTTCTGGCGCTGATCATGGTGGCATACGGCCATCTGGCGATGCTCGACGGTCTGCTGGTGGCGCTGTGGGGCTTTGCCTTTGGCCTGGTGCCGGTGGGCTGGTCGACCTGGCTTGCGACCACGGTGCCGGACGAAGCTGAAAGTGCGGGTGGCTTGCTGGTGGCGTCGATTCAGTTTGCGATTGGTGCAGGTGCGGCAGGCGGTGGGGCGGTGTTTGATCTCAACGGTGCCAGCGGGGTATTCGCCGGAAGCGGCTTGCTGCTGGTAAGCGCAATGGTAATTGTCTTGATGGGCGTTCGTGTCAAAGCGGAATAACGGTTAAAAGCCGGGTGGCGGCGATGTCGCCACCCGACGCGGTTTTTACACCCCTTTGCGATCCATCAGCAGCGCCAGATCGACCAGGCGGTTCGAGAAGCCCCACTCGTTGTCATACCAGGCGAGGATCTTCACCATATTGCCGCCGATGACCAGCGTAGAAAGCCCGTCGATGATCGATGAGCGCGGATCGCCCTGATAATCACTTGATACTAACGGCTCGTCGCTGTAGCCCAGAATGCCCTGCAATGGCCCGGCAGAGGCCGCTTCACGAAACGCGGCGTTGACCTCATCCACTGTTACCTCCCGGCTCAGGGTGACGGTCAAATCGACAATCGACACCACCGGCACCGGAACGCGCAGGGAATACCCGGTCAGACGTCCGTCCAGCTCAGGAATCACTTTCCCCAGCGCCTTCGCCGCGCCGCTGGAGTAGGGGACAATCGACAGGGCCGCCGCCCGCGCGCCGCGCAGATCTTTCTCCGGCTGGTCGTGTAGCGCCTGGCTGTTGGTGTAGGCGTGAGTGGTATTCATCAGGCCATGTTCGATGCCGAAGTGCTGATGCAGCACCTGCGCGGCGGGTGCCAGACCGTTCGTGGTGCAGCTGCCGTTGCTCACCACAAAGTGCTGAGCCGGATCGTACAGCCGATCGTTCACGCCCATCACCACGGTCAAATCGTCGTTTTTACCCGGGGCGGAGATGATGACGCGTTTTGCGCCGCCGCTCTCAATATGCACCGCCGCTTTCTCGCGGTCAGTGAAGAAGCCGGTCGCTTCAATCACCACGTCCACTTCAACGTTACGCCACGGAATAGCAGCCGGGTCGCGCTCGCTGAAGACCCTAATCTGTTTGTCATCCACCTGTAGATGATTATCGGCAGCCTCAACGGATACCGGCAGCGTCCCTAACAGGGAGTCGTATTTCAGCAGATGGGCGAGGGTTTTGCTGTCCGTCAGATCGTTAATCGCCACGATCTGAATCTCCGGGTTATCGAGGGCGGCGCGTAAGAAATTGCGACCGATTCTGCCGAAACCATTAATACCGACCTTAACCATGATGCACTCCTTAACTGTGTGTCAGGGGTCACTGTAGGCTTCAGGTGAAATGGCGTAAATGACAAAAAAGGATCAGATTACGCCATTTTGCGGCAGTGGAATCGCTGGCGATACTCGCTGGGGGTAAGGTGAAGCTGTTTCTCAAACACCCGGCGCAGGTTGATGCTGCTGCCAAATCCGCTCTGCTCGGCGATGCGGTCCAGCGGCTCGCTTGTCTGCTCCAGCAGCTGACGGGCTGCGGCGAGACGGGCTTCCATCACGTAGCGTGCCGGAGAAGCGCCCGTTTCACGGGTAAAGACGCGGGTGAAATTGCGCGGGCTCATGGCCGCTTGCTCCGCCAGTTTTTCGACGCACAGATCGGCCGTGAGATTGTTAAGTATCCAGGTTTGCAATTCGCTGACCGGCCCGGCACTGGCGGATGAATTCAGGTTATAGCGGCTGAACTGCAGCTGTCCGCCAGGACGGCGCAAATACATCACCAGATCCTGAGCCACGTCTCGCGCCAGGGTAAAACCGTAGTCCTCTTCAACCAGCGCCAGCGTGAGATCAAACCCGGAACTCACCCCGCCGGACGTCCAGATGGGACCATCCTGAATATAGAGCGGGCCGCCTACGACGTTGATGGCAGGCCAGCTTTTTTGCATCGTCTCCAGCAGCCGCCAGTGGGTGGTCGCGCGGCGTCCGTCCAGCAGGCCGCTTTGTGCCAGCAGCATCGCGCCGCCGCAAATTGAGGCGATGCGCCGGGCATGGGGCGCGGCCAGATGCAGCCAGTCCACCACGGCGGTGCTCTCCTGCTCGTTCATCCCGCGGCCGGTGATGATGATGGTGTCGAGCGGCTCACGCGGATCCAGCTCCGGCAGACGATAGTCCGCCAGCAGGTTTAACCCGGACTGACCGTGGATCACCTGGTGCGGCTGGGTGGTGGCGATAATAATGCGATAGCGAGGCTGGGCGAGGCCTTCCGGATGGAGCTGGTTGGCCTGCATCAGAATGTCTGCGATACCGGCGGCTTCGAACAACATGCCGCCGTCAGGGACGATAATCAGGATTTTCTTCATGTCCTGAAAAGTATCTTTATTACACAATAAGTCAAGTCGAGAGTGGGGCGGCAGCGTTCTGCGGCTGGGTTTTGCTCATCGGGATCAGCGCAATGATCAGCGCGCCCAGCACCAGGAAAGCGGCCACCATGAAGATCCCGGCGTTGAAGTTTCCGGTGACGTCTTTCATCCAGCCCATCAGCAGCGGCCCGAGTGCCGCACCGGTCATCCCGGTGGCGTTAATCACCGCAATCCCGACGGCGCGAGCGCGCAGGGAGATATAGCGATCCGGCGTGGTCCAGAAGATCACCATCGCCGCGAACGCGCCTGCCGACGCCATCACAATCCCGGTGAACTGCAGCACCGCCTGCGTGCTGGAGGCGGTTAACATCCACCCCGCCGCGGCAAACAGATAGGGCAGCAGGGTGTGGATTTTACGCTCGTTCAGGCGATCGGAACGCTTACTCCACCAGACCATCGCCACAATGGTACACACCTGCGGAATGGCACTCAGCAACCCGATGGTGACATTGCTGCTGGTTTCGTTGAAGCTGCGCAGAATCAGCGGCGTCCAGACGCTCAGGGCGCTGAGGGTATTGGTGAGACAGAAATAGGCCACCGTGTAGAGAATAATGATGGGGGTAAACAGTTCGCGCGCCACGCTGCGCTGCGGCAACAGCGACGTGCTCGCATCCACCTGCGTTTTGCGCGCAGCGATCTTATCCGCTTCCAGCATCTCCGCCAGGCAGGCTTTGTCATCTTCCGTCAGCCATTTGGCCTTCGACGGGCTGTCATCCAGCCAGAACCAGACCACCAGACCCAACAGCAAGGACGGGAAGCCCTCCAGCAGGAACAGCCACTGCCAGCCTTTGAGATTCAGCAGGCCGTCCATGTTCAGGATATACCCGGAGGCCAGCGAACCGAGCGCCATGGTGACCGGCATCGCAATCATAAACAGCGCGTTAGCGCGCGCACGGTAATGGGCCGGGAACCAGTAGGTTAAATAGAGCAACAGGCCCGGCAAAAAGCCCGCTTCCGCAATCCCGACCAGCATACGTAGCACGTACAGGCTGTTCGGTCCGGTGGCGAACATGGTGGCGGTGGACGCGATCCCCCACACCACCATCAGCACCGCGATCCAGCGTCGCGCGCCGACGATACTCAGCATGATATTGCTGGGAATACCGCAAATGACATACATCACGTAGAACAGGGTGGTCGCGAGGCCAAACATGGTGCTGGTCAGACCCAGATCTTTGCCCATTGTCAGGCCGGCAAAGCCAATGTTGATGCGGTCGAGGTAGGAAAAAACAAACAAAATAAATAAAAACACAATCAGCCGACGGAACAGCTTTTTGATCACGGCCTGCTGGCGAGGGTCCAGAGCGTCGGGCGCAGACGACGGCGGGCGCGTCTGCTCCACAGAAGAACGTTCGTTCATGAATAGCTCCACATTGCGATTATTAGAATTAGCGTACAGGTCGGCTAAACGTATAGAAAACAGCCACCGCAACCGTCAATGCAATGTGTAAAAAATGATACGTAATTGTTAATCAGTTAGCATTTTTGAATCATAATGCGATCGGGATCTCTTATACTTTTCAGCACCCGTTCAGATAGGCTTAGTCGCCGCAGATTCGCAGGGTATAATCGTTCACTCTGACGCTTTTTTTGGTAAGGAAACGCATGACAACAATAAAAAATACCCCGGACGGCGCACCTGACGATCCCGCCTTTCATCGCGAAGAGTTTCCGTTCTACTGGATCGTGAATGTGTATGCGCGTTACACGCAAATCATGGAAATTACACTGAAAAAAGCCCAGCTGGATGTCTCTCGCTTCCGGGTTCTGATGGTGACTCACCAGTACGGTAAGGCCAGTATTTCGCAGATTTCCGAGTACGCGATGGCGAAAATGCCCACGGTCACCAAAATCGTCGGACGGCTGCGCGATGACGGCCTGGTCACCACCGCAAGCAGCGAACAGGACGCGCGCGTCACGGAAGTGATGCTCACGGAGGCCGGTCGCAAAAAAGTGGAAGAGGCCTACGCATACACCAGCAAAGTGTTCGAAAAAGGCTTCAAGGGCATGACGGCCAGTCAGGTCGAAAAAATGAATCTCTCCCTGGCAAAGGTACTGGATAACCTCAACGAACTGTGAGGTCAAAATATCCGATGACAAATTTGTGAACTCCGTAGTCTTTCTTTCTAACTCTCTGTAATTTCACAATTAATTTTCTTATGCCGCGCTGAATACTCAGGGCGGCATCCCTTTGCGTTTCCCGCCATTTTGTCTTATTTTTCATCACCCTGAATCAGTAACCTTATTGAAGTAAAGGTTGATTAAATGTTGCATCCACGTGAAATTAACGTGAAAGATTACTTGAATTTTCATCTAATTCTTCCATGATTGACCTAACGTTAGTCAGGACAAAAAGGCAGCACTGACTGCCCGCCTGAATATGATTCATTTTTTCTGGTTAAGGTATCAATCATGAAGCCAGTTTATGAGAGCAATGGTTACGTTGAGCAATTTACCCTCGGTGAGGGCGACCTGCGATTTGCGGTCAAAGACACCCTGGATATTGCCGGGCACCCGACCCGCGCAGGCTGTCCGGCGCTGGAAAACGCACCGCTGGCCCGCCAGCACGCCAGCGTGGTTGCGACGCTACTGGAAAACCAATGCCAGCTGACGGGCAAAACCACGCTGCATGAGCTGGCGTTTGGTGTCACCGGGATCAACCCCTGGAGCGGCACGCCGGTGAACCCGCGCTATCCGGCGCTGATTCCGGGCGGTTCATCCAGCGGATCTGCCGCCGTCGTCGCCTCCGGTGAGGTCGACTTCTCCCTCGGCACCGACACGGGCGGCTCCGTCAGAATGCCTGCCGCCTGCTGCGGCGTGCTGGGCTTCAAACCGGGCTACGGCGTGCTCAGCCGTCACGGGGTTATGCCAGTCCAAAGCTCGCTCGACTGTGTGGGCGTCTTTGCCCGCAATGCCACAGTGCTGCGCCAGGCGATGACCCGGCTTTCCGTCGCCGTGGGGGAACCGCTCAGCGAACTGCCGCCGATGGCCTTCATCTCTGCCGCGTTACCGGAAATCGATGACCGCATTCTCAAGGTACTTGCCGCATGCGGCGTACGCCCTGAGCAGGCCGGGTTACCCGCCCTGAACGATGCGCATCGCGCAGGTTTAACCCTCATCAGCCATGAAAACTGGCAGGCCTTCAGCCCGCTGCTGGCGAGCAACGCCGTCTCTGCGGATGTGGCCGCCCGTATTCGCGCCGGGGCAGATATCAGCGCCGACGCGCTGGCATCAGCTGAACAGGTGCGCAGTGAATTCACCGCTCAGGTCGACGCACTGCTGGCAAAAACACCGTTGCTGGCGCTGGCGACACTGCCTGAATTGCCTCCTACCCTTGAGGAGGCCGCCGATCCCCTGAGCGTGGTCAATCTCACACGCCTGGTCCGCCCGTTCAACCTCAGCGGCCATCCGGCCATTACCCTTGCGGTAGATGAACTGCATGGCCGCCCGGTATCGCTCCAGCTGGTAGCTGCCAAAGGCCACGACGGGCTGCTGGTGCAGGCCGCCGAGTGGCTCACCGGACGACGACAACCCTAAACATTCCGTTTTTCTTTGCCTGATGACTCAGTGAGTTCGACTCATTGCGGACGCGCTCGCCTCGCGCACACCGCACAACCCTTTTCGGAGGACGCTATGTCTGCCATCCATGTTCGTGAGGAGCTTGTTCCGCTATTGAGTGATGTTGCGACTCGCAGCGGCGATTTTGAGCATCAACGCCATATCTCTGACGACATCATTACCCGCTTCAAACAGGTGGGCGTCTACCGCGCCCTGGTGCCAAAACAGTACGGCGGAGACGAGTGCTCCCCGGCGCAGTTTTGCGAGCTGATTGAGCAGATCTCCACCGCCGACGGCTCGGCAGGCTGGGTAGCCAGTTTTGGCATGAGCCCGTTTTATCTCGGCGCACTGCCGCCGGAAACCCTAAAGGAGCTCTATCGCGACGGGCCGGATGTGGTCTTTGCGGGCGGGATTTTCCCGACGCAAAAAGCACGGCAGGTCGACGGCGGATACCGCGTTAGCGGACGCTGGAGTTTTGCCAGCGGCAGCATGGGGGCATCGGTGCTCGGCGTCGGGATCTTGCCCGAGGGCGATCAGGCCCTGCCGCGCATGGCGGTTCTGCCACGGGCGAGCGTGCAGATCGATCCCGTCTGGGACACCGTCGGCCTTGCCGGAACCGGCAGCCACGATCTGGTGGTTAACGATGCCTTTGTCCCGCAGGAGTGGACCTTCATTCGCGGCGGCGCGCTGAATTTCGACGGGCCGCTGTACCGTTACCCGGTGCTGTCACTGGCGACCCAGGTGCTCTCCGTGGTGGCACTCGGCGTGGCCCGCGCGGCGCTCAACGAAATCTACGCGATCGCCCATCGTCAACAGTCTGTCACCGGCGCACCGCGTTTAGCCGATCGCCAGCAGGCGCAGATGCAAATTGCCCGCTGCGAAGCCGAACTGCGCTCCGCCCGCGCCTGGTTCTATGAGGCCATCGACGACGTCTGGCAGTGCCTGCTGGCCGGGAACGAGGCGAGCTGCGCGCAGATCAACGCTCTGCGACTCTCTTCTACTCACGTCACCCGCGTGGCTGCCGACGTGGCGCGTCAGGCGCTGGCCCTGAACGGCATGGGCGGCGTCACCATGACCAGCCCGCTGCAACGTTTTGTGCGCGACACCATGGTGATCACCCAGCACGCCTTTATGGGCGATCTCTCGTACCTGAACGCCGGTACGGTCTTTTTCGGCGGAAAACCGCTGCCCGGTTATTTGTGATTTTTAACGAAAGGAGCAACAGATGAGCCAGTCAACAACCTTACGCGTGCTGTTTTGCATCGGCGTAAACCAGAACTTTTTCGACGCCAGTCCGGCGGAAGCCAAACAGGTGTGGGGTGCATTCGGCGTAATGATGAAAGGGATCGAAGAGACCCAGGGCATCCGCGTCATCGGCAACATGGATGACGACCAGCTGATGGTCGGCCCGTCCACTACCGCCCCCTGGACCACCTACGTGCTGGCAGACGCGGAGAAACTGGAAAACGTGGCGGCGGTCTGCAACCTGTTCCGCACCACGCCGGTCGGTGAGGGCGGCAGCAAGCTGTGGAAGTACTGCAAAATCGAAGCCCGCGTGGGCCGTGAACTGATTATTCAGGGCTAAGACCATGAACGCACAGGATGCGCTGCGCTTACAGCAGCTCGAAGACAGCCAGGCGGCCCGCGTGTGTATCAGCGATTACATGCGCCTGTGCGACCAGCTTGACAGCCCTGAAACCGTGCAGGCGATTGGCGCGCTCTTTACCGCCGACGCCTGCTGGGAAGGGCTGGGCGAACCCTACGCCTCGCGGCTCGGTAAACATCAGGGCCGCGAGGCGATTATCACCCTGATGGCGAGCTACGTGCGACAACCCGCCCATTTCGCCATGAACGCGCACTTTCTCTGCTCGGAGGCGCTAAGCCACACGCCGGACGGCGAACTGCGGGGGCGCTGGCTGATGCTGCAAACCTCGGCCTTTACCGCCGGTGGCGCGCACCTGAACGCGGCGGAAATCTGCGTCACTTTTGCGCGCGACGCGAACGGCATGGCGATGCGCCACTTCACCACCCGCAACCTGTTCAGCCGACCGGTGGACCACTGGCATGCGGCGGATGCGTTACCTGTCCCTGAGAAAAATAACGACGTGCAGGAGAAATAGACATGCAATGTGATCACCTGATAACCATCAAAAATATCGACACTTCGCCGCAGGCGATACCGGACGCGGCAGAGATAGGGGCGCTGGTACAGTCCGACCGCGTACACACGTCGCTCTACACCTCGGACGATCTGTTCCAGCTCGAACTGGATCGCATCTTCAGCAAGACCTGGGTCTGGGTGGCGCACGCCAGTGAAATTCCGGAAACCGGGAGCTTTAAAACCACTGAGCTAGGCACCCAGCCGGTGATCGTGGTGCGCGACCGCAAAGGTAACGTTCACACGCTGCTTAACCGCTGCCGCCACCGCGCGGCGACGGTGTGCGAACACCGCAGCGGCAAAACCAACAGTTTCGTCTGCCCGTACCACGGCTGGGGCTACGCGCTGGACGGCAGCCTGCGCGGCGTACCGCATCCGGAAAGCTACGCCGACCAGCTGGAAAAAGGCGAGCTGGGGCTGATTTCCCTGCGCACGGAACAGTATGCGGGGATGATTTTCGCCACCTTTAACGATCAGATCGAACCGCTGGAAGAGTTCCTCGGCGCGGCGAAAAAATGGATGGACCTGTTTATGAAGCAGGGGGCGGGCTACCCGATTAAAACCGGACCGGCCCACCGTTTCCGCTTCCCCGGCAACTGGAAAATCCAGCTGGAAAACACCACCGACGGCTACCACTTCCCGGTGGTTCACCGCTCGTTCCTCAGCTCCGTGGATAAGCAGACGGAAGAGATGCTGAATTTCGTTGACGGCAGCGGCTACGTCGAAGACCTGGGAAACGGCCACAGCGTAATGGTGATGATCCCGGAGCTGGTGGATCTCGACGCCAACCTCGACGCGCCGATCCCGGAGCGCTTTGCGGCGCTGGCAGAGGCCCTGCGTGCCGATCACGACGAACAGCAGGTGCGCCGTATCGTGCGCGCCGTCGGCGGCTCCGGCTTTAACCTGAATATCTTCCCCAACATCGCCTGTTCGATGGCGTTTTTCCGCGTACTCCAGCCAATTTCCGTGAATGAAACGGAAATCCACCACGCGGTGATCACCATGGACGGTGGGCCGGAAATTGCCAACCAGGCGCGTCTGCGTCTGCACGAACACTTCCAGGGGCCGATGGGCTTCGGCACGCCGGATGACTCGGAGGCCTGGGAGCGCGTACAGCGCGGGGCAACGGCGGGGGATGATCTCTGGATCATGCTCAATCGTGGGCTGGCGGGAGAGTACCGCACCGACGACGGCCTGCGCAGCGACGTCAGCGCCGAAACCGGGATGCGCGCCGCCTACCAGCAGTGGAAAAAACTGATGACGGAGAGCGAACAATGATGACCCTAGAATCTGAACTCTTTGCCGCCATGACGCTGATTAACCTTGAGGGCGACTTGCTCGATCAGGGCGAATTCAGCGCCTGGCTGGATCTGTGGCAGCACGACGGTCTCTACGTCGTCCCGATCGATCCGAACGAGACCGATTTCAAAAACACCCTCAACTACGCCTGTGACGATCACCACATGCGCGAAAAACGCGTTCACCGCCTCTACAGCGGGGAGTCGATTTCGACTACGCCGCGCGCACGTACTCTGCGCACGCTGTCGCGTTTTCGTCTGCTGGAATCACAGGACGGCCTGATCGTGGTGCGCGGGGCGCAGTCCCTGTGGGAACACCGCAAAGGTCACAGCCGCCATTACGCGGCGGATATCACCTGGCAGCTGCAGCGCGAAGGCGACCGCCTGCGCATCCAGCAAAAGGTGATCCGTCTGGTCAACAGCGACGATGTGCTGCACAGCATCGGCTACATCCTCTGAGGCATCGCTCATGACGCAAACCGTATTAGTGACCGGCGCGGCAGCCGGTCTGGGAAATGTTATCGCGGCGCACCTGCTGGCGCAGGGGTTCCAGGTGGTGCTGACGGACGTCGACGCCGCGCGTGCGCAACAGGCGGCGGACGCTCTGGACCACGACAACGTACTGGCGCTGGGGCTGGATATCCGCCAGCCGGGCGACTTCACCCGTGCCCTCGATGCCACGCTCGCCCGTTTTGGCAGCTTACAGGTGCTGGTGAACAACGCCGCGCTGACCCTCGCCACGCCGGTGATGGAGATCGGCGTCGAGGAGTTCGACCGGGTGCTCAGCACTAATCTGCGCGGCACCTTTGTCGGCTGCCAGACGATGGGACGCTACTTTGCCGCTCAGGGCTACGGTCGCATTATCAACCTGGCCTCCCTCGCCGGACAAAACGGCGGTACCGCGTCCGGCGCCCATTACGCGGCGTCAAAGGGCGGCATTTTGACCCTCACGAAAGTCTTCGCCCGCGAGCTGAGTCGCTCGGGCGTGACGGTCAATGCTATTGCGCCCGGTCCGATGGATCTGCCGACGGTACACGCCCTGGTGCCGGAAGAAAAAATGGCCGGACTGCTGCAGGTGATCCCGGTCGGGAAACTCGGCGAGGCGGAGTTTGTTGCCGAAGCCGTGGCGTTGCTCGCTTCACCGCAGGCGTCGTTTGTCACCGGGGCCACCTGGGACATCAACGGCGGCCTGTTTATGCGCTAAGGAGTTCTCATGCTGACATTACAGGTCATCCGACGTGAACAGCAGGGCGAGGTGGTGCTGCTGACCCTGGCGCGCAGGGATGGAAGCCCGCTTCCGGCATTTCGCGCAGGTGCCCATATCGATCTGCACCTGAGCGCCGATCTGATTCGCCCGTATTCCCTGTGCAGCGACCCGCAGAACAGCCAGCACTACCAGCTCGGCGTGCTGAAAGAGATGAACTCGCAGGGCGGATCGCGGGCGGTACATGCCCTGTGCGAAGGCGATGAAATTCAGGTCAGCGAGCCGCGCAACCTGTTTGTGCTGGATGACAGCGCGGCATACAGCCTGCTGATCGGCGGCGGAATTGGCATCACGCCCATGCTGGCGATGGCCGCAGAGCTGCACGCCGCCGGACGCGCGTTTTCGCTGCACTACTGCGCGCGTTCGCGTTCACAGGCGGCGTTTATTCCGCAGCTGGAAAACGCACCGTTCGCCGGGCGAGTACATCTGCACTTTAGCGATGAGCAGCGCCTGGATCTGGCGGCGGTGTTGTGCGACGTCCCTGACAACACTCACGTTTACACCTGCGGCCCGACGCGGCTGATGGATGCGGTGACCGATCAGGCTAACGCGCAGGGGTACGGCGCTGAGCAAATTCATCAGGAGTGTTTCAGCGCCGAGGTCCAGACCGGCGGCAGCGCGTTTGAGGTGGTGGCGGCAAGCAGCGGGATCACCGTGAAAGTGCTGGAAAACCAGACCATCGTCGAGGCGCTGGCCGGGGCCGGGCTGAAGGTAAATGTGTCGTGCAAGCAGGGGATTTGCGGCAGTTGCCTGACGGACGTGCTGGAAGGCGAGCCGGATCACCGCGACCACTACCTGACCGACGAAGAGAAAGCCGAGGGCGATCAGATCCTGCTGTGCTGTTCCAGGGCGAAATGCCCCCGTTTAGTTATCGATTTGTAAGGAATCACTTATGACACTGCAAACAGAATTTCGTAACGCGATGGCGCAGCTCGGCAGCGCAGTCTCGGTGATCACCACCGACGGCCCGGCGGGGAAATTTGGCTTTACCGCGTCGGCGGTCTGTAGCGTGACGGATCAGCCGCCGACGCTTCTGGTGTGTATGAACCGCAACTCTTACGCCCATCAGCATTTCAAACAGAACGGCACCCTGTGCGTCAACGTGCTTTCCGGCGATCACCAGGGGCTGTCCGGCGTTTTCGCCAACGCCAGTCTGCGATCGGAGGAGCGCTTTCTTCACGACAGCTGGCAGGTGATGAGCAGCGGCGCGCCGGTGCTCAGCTCGTCCGTCGCCAGCTTCGACTGCACCATCGACACCTGTCATGAAGTGGGCAGCCACAGCGTTTTCTACTGCCAGGTGCAGGCGATTCGCATCAGCGAGCAGCCGCGCGGGCTGGTCTACTTCAACCGCCGCTATCACACCGTCGGTGGCGATGTGCAGGCGTAAGCCCACCACAACAAGAGGGGACGCGCGTCATGAGTAATGTCGTCACTGAAAGTACCGCTACCACCGCCACCGGCAGCCAGGACGCGCAGCAGATGCGCAAACTGGTGGTGGCCTCGGTGCTGGGGAATGCGCTCGAGTGGTATGACTTTTTTCTGTATGGCACGGCGGCGGCGCTGGTGTTTGGCCCGCTGTTCTTCCCGGTCGGCGGCGATCCGCTTCAGGGCACGCTACTGGCTTTTTCTGGCTTCGCGGTGGGTTTTCTGGCGCGGCCGCTGGGCGGGATAGTCTTTGGGCATATCGGCGATCGCTACAGCCGCAAAATGACGCTGATCATGACCCTGACGCTAATGGGCGCCACCACCTTTGTGATCGGTCTGCTGCCGGTCTACGCGCAGATTGGTCTCTGGGCACCACTGTCGCTCATCACTCTGCGCTTCCTGCAGGGCGTGGCGTCGGGCGGGGAGTGGGGCGGCGGCGTGCTGATGCTGAGCGAAAACGCGCCCGCTTCGCGTCGTGGGTACTACACCGCCTGGAGCCAGATGGGCGTCTCCGGTGGGTTTGTCCTCTCGGCGTTCGCCTTTTACCTGGTGCAGCAACTGCCTGAATCGGACTTTATGCGCTGGGGCTGGCGCGTGCCGTTCCTGTTGAGCATCGTCATCTTTTTAGTCGGCGTTTATATCCGCAAAAACATCCGCGAGAGCAAGGCGTTTACCCAGGCGAAGCCGGAAGCGCAGCACGATAAAATTCCGCTGCTGGTGCTGATTCGCGACCACCCGAAAGCCCTGCTGCAGGCGATTGCTCTGCGCCTGCCGGAGAACGGCGCGTCCTACATCTTCTTTACCTTCTCGGTGGTCTACGCCCGTCATATCGGTATCAGCACCGGGGAGATCATCAGCGCCGTAACACTGGCGATGCTGGTGGAGTTCTTCTCGATTCTGTTCTGGGGCGCGCTGTCGGACCGCATCGGCCTCAAGCCGGTCTACTACATCGGCGTCATTGGCCTGCTGGTGATGGCGTTCCCGTTCTTCTGGCTGCTCTCCACCGGCACGTACGGCTGGATAATGCTGGCGATGCTGCTCGGACTGCCGTTCTGCCACGGGGCGATGATCGGCACTCAGCCCTGCATCATGAGCGATCTCTTCCCGGTGCGGGTGCGCTACTCCGGCCTGGCGCTGGGGCATGAAGTGGGATCGATATTTTCCGGCGGTCTGGGACCGATGCTGGCGGTGGCGTTGCTGATGGAGTTCAACGCCTCGTGGCCCGTCTCACTGTTGCTGGTGGTTTACGCGCTACTGGCGTGGATTGCCCTGCGCAGCCTGCCCGGTAATAACAAAGAGGCTCAGGAATGATTGATAAACGGATTGCCACGGTGGATGACGCAGTGGCGGATATTTTTGACGGCGCGACGGTCATGGTCGGCGGTTTTGGCCCGGCGGGGCAGCCGTCGGAACTGTTGGATGCGTTAATCCGCCGTCGCCCGCGCGGACTGACCCTCATCAGCAATAACGCCGGTAACGGCGACTATGGCCTGGCGGCGCTGCTGAAAGCCGGATGCGTGAAGAAGGTGATCTGCTCCTTCCCGCGCCAGGTGGATTCATGGGTGTTTGACGATTTGTATCGTCGCGGCGAGGTCGAGCTGGAGCTAGTGCCTCAGGGCAATCTCGCGGCGCGGATTCAGGCGGGCGGCTCAGGGTTAGGCGGTATTTTTACCCCCACCGGCTTTGGCACCGCGCTTGCCGAAGGCAAAGAGACGCGTCGCATCGACGGCAGAGATTACGTGTTTGAACTGCCGCTCAAAGCCGATTTTGCGCTGATCAAAGCCCTGAAAGCCGACCGCTGGGGCAACCTGGTGTACGACAAAACCGGCCGCAACTTCGGTCCCATTATGGCCGCCGCCGCCCGCTGCACCATCGCGCAGGTGAGTGAGTTTGTGGCCCTCGGCGAACTGGACCCGGAAGCGGTGGTGACGCCGGGGATTTTTGTCCAGCGCCTGATTAACGCGTCCGCCACGTCATTCAAGGAGACAGCGTGAACACATTGACTCACCAACAGCTTGCCGAGCGCATCGCCCGGGATATTCCCGAGGGGGCTTACGTCAATCTCGGCATCGGCATGCCGACGCAGATTGCTAACTATCTTCCGGCGGATCGCGAGATTTTCCTGCACAGCGAAAACGGCATTCTCGGCATGGGGCCGGCGCCTGCGCCGGGAGAGGAGGACCCGGAGCTTATCAACGCCGGAAAACAGCCGGTGACGCTGCTGGCGGGCGGCTGCTATTTCCACCACGGCGACTCCTTCACCATGATGCGCGGCGGGCACCTGGATATTTGCGTGCTCGGGGCTTATCAGGTGTCGGCGCGCGGGGATCTCGCCAACTGGAGCACCGGCGCGCCGTCCTCCATTCCTGCCGTCGGCGGGGCGATGGATCTGGCGATTGGCGCGAAGCAGGTGTTCGTGATGACCGAACATCTGACCAAAAAAGGCGAGTGCAAAATCGTTGAACAGTGCAGCTATCCCCTGACCGGGATGGCCTGCATCGATCGCATTTACACCGATATGGCGGTGATGGATATCACTCCCGAAGGTGTGGTGGTGCGCGAACTGTTTGGCGATGTGACCGCTGAGTATTTGCAGTCTGTCACGCCGGTCGCGCTGTCCTTTGCGCTGCTGACCGACGACGCGACGGCGTAAAGGAGAACATATGGAAATCGAATTCCGCCTTGATGGCCCTGAGGGCGCGCCGCTGCTGGTGCTGTCGAACTCTCTTGGTACCACCTGGACGATGTGGCAGGCACAACTCCCGGCGCTGACGCCGCATTTTCGCGTGCTGCGCTACAACACGCGCGGGCACGGGCGCTCAGCCGTCGGGCAACAGCCCGTCACCCTTGAGCGACTCGGACAGGATGTGATTGCGCTGCTGGATCACCTCGACGTGGAGCGGGCCTGTTTTTGTGGGATTTCCCTCGGCGGCCTGACCGGGATGTGGCTCAACCGCCACGCGCCAGAGCGTTTTCATCGGATTGTGGTCGCCAATACCGCCGCGCGCATTGGGCAGGAGGAGGGCTGGCGGCAGCGCGCGGCACGGGTGCGCGAGCAGGGGATGGCCCCCGTCGCCGAGAGCGCAGCCGACCGCTGGTTTACACCTGCGTTTCGCCACAGCAATCCGGAGGTGGTTTATCCGCTGATCGAACAGCTCGCCGCGACCCCGGCCGAGGGCTACGCCGCCTGCTGCGACGCGCTGGCCGTCGCCGATCTGCACGATGACCTCGTGCACATGACCCGTCCGATGCTGGTGATTGCCGGGGAGCACGACCCGGTCACTACGCCCCGTGACGCCGAGGCCATCGTGGTGGATGCGCCACACGCGCACGCCCTCATTTTACCGGCGTCGCACCTCTCGAACGTGGCCTGCGCGGCGGCGTTTAACCAGCATGTGACTACTTTTCTCACCGCAGGAGCCGCACATGAGCTTAACCATTGAATCCATCACCTGCTGGCTAGTGGATATTCCGACTATTCGCCCGCACAAACTGTCGATGGCGACCATGGGCTGCCAGACCCTGACCATTGTGCGTATGACCTGCGCCGAGGGCGTGGTTGGCTGGGGGGAGGCCACCACTATCGGCGGGCTGAGCTACGGTGCGGAAAGCCCGGAAGGGATCCGCTCGGCGATTGAGACCTATCTCGCGCCGCTGCTGAGTGGCCAGACATTCAGCGGCGTGGCGGCCCTTGCGGAGAAGATGAATGCCAGCGTGAAAGGCAACACCTTTGCCAAATCGGCGCTGGAAACCGCGTTTCTCGATGCGCAGGGAAAACAGCTGAATGTGCCCGTCAGCAGCCTGCTCGGCGGCGCACTCACTTCCCGTCTGCCGGTGCTCTGGACGCTGGCGAGCGGCGATACCGCCAGGGATATCGAGGAAGGCAAACGCCTGCTGGCGCAAGGGCGGCACAACACCTTCAAACTGAAAATCGGCGCGGGCGAGCTGAACAGCGATATCCGCCACGCGCTGGCGATCAAATCGGCGCTGGGCGAAGAGGTCAGCATTCGGGTGGATGTGAATCAGGCGTGGGATCTGACGAGCGCGATCAAGGGGATGGCGCTGTTACAGGCGGGCGGCATCGACCTGGTCGAGCAGCCAATTCTGCTGTGGGATACCCGCGGCCTGATCGCCTTGAGCCAGCGCTTTACCCTGCCGATTCTGGCGGACGAGGCGGTGGCTACCGCTTATGACGGATATGCCCTGGCGAGCGGCGGGTTTACCGGCGCGTATGCGCTCAAAATTGCCAAAGCGGGCGGCCCGGCACAGGCCCTGAGGCTGGCGCACGTGGCGCAGGCCGCAGGCGTTGCGCTGTACGGCGGCACAATGCTGGAAGGTACGCTCGGCACGGTGGCGTCGCTGCACGCCTGGTCGACGGTGAAAATGCAGTGGGGCACCGAAATGTTCGGCCCGCTGCTGCTGAAAGATGACATCGTCGTATCCCCCCTCGATTTCAGCGACGGCCAGGTGACTTTACCGCAAGGGCCGGGACTGGGCGTTGAGATTGACGAAGACAAACTGCGTTATTACGCCAGAAAATAAAGGAGCCTCTCATGCTATTTAAAGTGGAAATGACGGTGAATATTCCCTCCACGCTGCCTGTCGCACAGGTGGAGGAAATAAAGGCGCAAGAAAAAGCCTATTCGCAGCAATTACAGCGCGAAGGCAAATGGCTGCATATCTGGCGGGTGGTCGGGCAATACGCCAACGTCAGTCTGTTTGAGGTGAAAGATAATCAGGAACTGCACGACATATTAACCGGCTTGCCGCTTTTTCCTTATATGGAGATAACCGTGCAGGCGTTGTGCGCTCATCCGTCGTCTATTTATTTTGAAAAGTCGTAACAGCGAATAAAAACCTTACCCTACAAGAGGAATACGCAATGTCAGTGAATCCGGCAAAACAAACAGAACTGGAAACGTTACTCGCGATCAGCAGCGGATTAAATGCCACGCAGGGCAACCCGCGTTTTAAAGCGATTATGCATCAGCTGCTCGGCGATCTATGTCTGACCATTAAAAAGTTTGATATTACCGACGAAGAGTTCTGGCTGGCGGTGAACTATTTAAATGAGCTGGGCGAGCGAAAAGAGGCGGCGCTGCTGGCGGCAGGGTTAGGGCTGGAGCACTACCTCGATATGCGCGCCGACGAAAAAGAGGCGGCGGCGGGGAATGACGTTGGCACCCCGCGCACCATCGAAGGGCCGCTTTATGTGGCGAACGCGCCGCTCAGCGAGGGCTATGCCCGCATGGATGACGGCAGTGAGCACGCGGAAACCCTGTGGCTGCACGGCACCATCACCGATCTGCAGGGGAAACCGGTGGCCGATGCCATCGTCGATATCTGGCACGCCAACACCCTCGGCGGCTACTCGTTCTTTGATGCTTCCCAGAGCGAATACAACCTGCGCCGCCGCGTGCAGACCGGGCCGGATGGCCGCTATGCCGTGCGCAGTATCGTCCCTTGCGGCTACGGTTGCCCGCCGGATGGTCCAACGCAAAAACTGCTGAACGGACTGGGGCGTCACGGTAATCGTCCGGCTCACATCCATTTCTTTGTCTCTGCGCCCGGCTTTAAACATCTGACGACCCAGATCAACCTCAATGGCGATCAATATTTGTGGGACGATTTTGCCTTCGCCACCCGCGAAGAGCTGATTGCCGACCCGATTAAAATCACCGACAGCAAACTGTCGCAAGCGCGTGATATTAACGGTCCCCATACGGAAGTGAGCTTTAATTTCGCGCTGGTGGCAAGTGACGACAGCCAGCAAGAAGAACGCGGTAAACGCGCCCGCGTGAAAGAATAATACCCGGCGCATTGTTATCTATTTCTGGCAAAGCATAGCCATTTAAATTCTTTGTTATTTCCGACGTTATCTCACATCTTCGTGGGATAACGTCCTATTACGGAAATGGCATCGAAACAGATGGCTAAACGGTCTCCCCTGTATTTACACCCTCAACAACGCGAGACGATTCGCCACCTCTCCCGGAGCTGGCTGTGGCGCAGTGAATTTCCCACCTGGAGCTTGGTAGTTGTAGTTTACGGCGGCTGGTTTGCTACGCTGTTTTACTGGCAAACGCTGGGGCGCCTTCCTGCTACGCTGCTGCTGATCTGGTTTACCGCCTGGTATATGTCCCTGCAGCATGAGCTTATCCACGGTCACCCGACGCGCTGCGCGTGGTTTAATCAACTGCTTGGCACGCTGCCGCTGGCCGTGTGGTACCCGTACGGGCTGTACCGCGATTCGCATCTGGCTCACCATAATCATGATCATCTGACCGTGCCGGTGGACGATCCTGAATCCTACTATTTCACCGACGAAAGCTGGGCGAAATTCTCCCCGTGGCGCCGCAAACTGATTCACGTGCGCAATACGTTTCCCGGTCGCCTGCTGTTAGCCCCGCTTCTGGATATTGCCCAGACGCTCGCCAGCGCCTGTCGCGCCTTTCGCCATCTGGAGCTCAGGAATATGGCGATGTGGCTGGTCCATGGCGCGCTGCTGGTGCCCCTGTTTATCGTGATGGAACAGCTCGGCTTCTCTGCGCTCTGGTTTGTGATCGGCGTGAGTTATCCCGCTCTGGCGCTGACCAAAGTGCGTTCGTTCCTGGAGCATCAGGCGGCGGACGACCCGCTGGCAAGGTCTGTTATCAATGAAGCTGCACTGGTGTGGCGGGTGCTGTTTCTCAATCTGAACTATCATGCAGTGCATCACGATCTTCCCGGCGTGCCCTGGTACGGCCTGCGGGCGATCTATCTGCGTGATAAAGCGCAGTATCAGCAGCGCAACCTGCATTTTGTGGTGCGCGGCTACGGGGAATGGCTGCGCCGGTTCTGGGCGAAAGCTGTCGATGTTACCGTCCATCCTGGCGTGAAAAATGATGACTAACACTCTCGCGTTTCCGATGTATGCCGTGAACCCCAGAGACAATGCGCGGCTGTGGCAGGCGGTGGAGGGACTTTTGCAGGCGCGCGGTCTGTCTGTCCGCGACGGGGCCGGAGAGGCGTTGCTCGCACACTGGCGTAGCCCCGAACTGCTGCTCAGCCAGACCTGCGGATTTCCGCTGATGACCCAGCTCCCGGCAGTGCAGACGGTGGGCTGTTTTCACTACACCGCGCCCGGCTGCGACGGAATTTACTACCGCAGTTTTCTTGTTGCACGCGACACGAACAGAGACAAAACGCTGGCCGATTTTCGCGGCCTGCGCGCGGTGTGCAATTCGGTTGACTCTCAGTCGGGCTATAACGCCCTGCGCAACCTGATCGCGCCGTTAGCGGTCGACGGACGGTTTTTCTCTGCAACGCTTCTGAGCGGTAGCCACCGGCAATCGCTGATTACCCTGGCAGAAGGGCGGGCGGATATCGCCGCCATCGACTGCGTGACCTGGGCGCTGTTGCAGCGTCATGAACCCGAATTACTGAAAGGACTCAGCGTGGTGGGTGAAACGCCAGCTGCGCCGGGACTGCCGCTGATTACGGCGGGCAGCACCTCAGCAGAAACGCTTTCTGTTCTGCGCGATGCGCTGAAAACTCTGGTGACGGCGCCCGACTATCGCGAGGTGTGCGAGGCGGTACTGATCGGCGGATTCAGTGAGGTATCGCGCCAGCCCTATTCACTGTTGCTGGACTGGCGCGACGCGGCGGAGAAATCAGGGGTGACGCAGCTCTGAGAGGGAATCAGGCTAACAGATAACTCAGCCCGGAAAACGCCACCATCCCGGCGATGACCGTGGCGAACAGGCTGCGGGTGAAAATCCCCGCGACCGCGGCAACGGCTGCCGCCAGCAAAGAAATGCTGATCCCCGACGAAGTCAGCGCCGGTTTGCCTAGCAGCTCGGCGGTGATGATCGCGGCCATGATCGCCGAGGGGATAAAGCTCAGCCACTGTTGCAGGATCGGCGCCAGACGAAAGCGTGAGAGCAGCAGAATCGGCACGGTGCGCATCAGGGCCGTCACGACGGCGCAGGCGACGATCGCCAGTAAAATATTGCGCTCCATTAGTGACCACCTTTATAGAAGAGGCGCAGCCCGAGGGTTGCCAGCGTCGCAGAGACCGATGCGGCGACGATGACCACCACGCTCATGTCCGTGTGGCTGGCGGTCAGCAGCGTGATCACCACCGCCGCCGCGATGCTGAAGGATTCCAGCGCTTTGCGGCGGCTGGCAAACCAGATCATCAGCACCAGCCCGATAAACATCGACACCAGGCTGAAACTTAGCCCTTCCATCAGGGACGGCGGCAGGGCGGAGGCGAGCCAGGCACCCACCACGCAGGCGAGGATCCAGTTCAGCCACGCGGCCATGTTCAGCCCCAGCATCCACGCAAACGGCACTTTGCTCTGATGGCTGCCCTGTTGAACCGCGACGCCAAAGGTTTCGTCCGTCAGCAATAGGCCGCTGACCACTTTTTGCAGGGTGGTATAATCGCGAAAGAACACGCTCATGGCGGAGCTCATCAGCAGATAACGCAGATTCACCAGGAACACACTCAGCACCACCGAGGCGATTTCCGCGCCGGTGGCCCACAGAGAATAAAAGAGGAACTGGGCGGAACCCGCGTAGAGTGCGCTCGCCAGCAGGGCGGTTTGTAGGGTGGTGAAGCCGGAGAGCGTACCGATGGCTCCCGCAGCAAAACCGATGCTCCAGTAGCCCGGAATGGTGGGCAGACAGGCGGTAATGCCCGCGCGAAACTCGGCGTTGGCCTCATTCCCTGGCAACGTTTTGGTTTTTATCAACATCAATAGGTCTCGTTTATAGTGCGCGGATCTCTTTTGATCGCAGCGTTACCCGGACGGGCACGGATTTATAGGACGGTGTTCCGCTGTCTTTGTCAAGATAATCGAGTGGAACCAGTACGTTAGCCTCTGGATAATAAGCACCGACCGTACCAGAGGCAATGCTGTAAGCGACCACGGTGATGTCTTCCAGTTGCTGAACGCTGCCCTGCAACGCGGTGGAAATATCCACACGATCGCCGTGCTCCAGACCCAGCTGCGCCATATCGCCCTCGTTCATAAACAGAATATCGCGGCGGCCAAACACGCCGCGATACCGGTCATCGAGGGCGTAGATGGTGGTGTTGTACTGGTCATGGCTGCGCAGCGTTACCAGCCGCAGCACGTTGTCACCGACGCCCGGCTGGTTCTCATCGACGCCTTCAAATACTGAAAACATCGCTTTGCCCGTGGACGTCGGCCAGACGCGTTCGGTTGGCGGGAGCGGCATGCGAAAACCACCGGGAATACGAATGCGCTGGTTGTACTGGTCAAAACCGGGGATGGTTTTTTCGATCAGATCGCGGATCAGATCGTAATCCGACACCAGGGTGGTCCAGTCGATGCGGGTGTGAGGCAACGTCGCTTTTGCCAGCCCGGCGACAATCGCCGGCTCTGAGCGCAGCTCAGGCGAGGCGGGTTTGAGCTTGCCGGACGAGGCATGAACCATCGACATTGAATCTTCTACCGTAATGGACTGGCGGCCCGTTTGCTGCATATCCAGCTCCGTGCGCCCAAGGCAGGGGAACAGCCAGGTCTGTTTCGCCGTCAGGAGATGCGTGCGGTTAAGCTTGGTGCCGACGTGAACGCTCAGATCGAGGCTGCGCATCGCCGGGAAAGCGCGCGCGTGATCGGGCATGGCGACGGCAAAATTCCCGCCGAGACAGATCATCGCCCTGGCGCTGCCGTTGATCATCGCTTCGGTGGCCTGCACCGCGTCGTGGCCGTGCGCCGCAGGCGGCGTAAAGCCAAACACCTCGTTAATTTTGCCGAGAAACGCCGCCGTCGGTTTTTCCGAGATCCCGACGGTGCGGTTTCCTTGAACGTTCGAGTGGCCGCGCAGAGGGCAAATCCCCGCGCCGGGTTTGCCAATATTGCCGCGCATCAGCAGCAGGTCGGCAATCAGACGCACGTTGGAGGTGCCTTTGTTGTGCTGGGTGATGCCCATGCCGTAAGTGATGATGGTGGCGTTGGATTTGGCATAGGCCTCTGCGACCTGCTGGAGATCCTGGCGCGACAGGCCCGATTCGCGCTCAATCGACGCCCAGCTTGTCGCCTGGATATCCGCCGCAAAATCATCGAAGCCCTGGGTGTGTGTGGCGATAAAATCGGTATCCAGTGCGTTTTCAAACGCCAGCAGATGTTTAGCGATGCCTTTCAGCGCGGCAGCATCACCGCCCGCTTTCACCTGGAAATAGGTCGAGGCGATATCGGTGGAGCTGTAGGTCGCCATCTCCATCACGCTTTGCGGATCGGCAAACCGCTCCAGCGCGCGCTCACGCATCGGGTTGAGCACGATAATCGGCACCTTGCGGCGGGCCAGCTCGTGCAGCGTCCCCATCATTCGCGGGTGGTTAGTGCCGGGGTTATGGCCGATTGAAATCACAAGCTCAGTGTTATCAAAATCGTCGAGCGAGACGGTTCCTTTGCCAATCCCAATGGAGCGCGGCAGACCGACGCTGGTGGCTTCGTGGCACATATTGGAACAATCAGGAAAATTATTGGTGCCCAGTTCGCGGGCAAACAGCTGAAACAGGAACGCCGCTTCGTTGGAGGCGCGACCGGAGGTGTAAAACTCGACCGCATCCGGCGGGAGTTCGCGCAGTATTTCGCCAATGCGTGCAAACGCCTGTTCCCATTCGACCGGGCGGAAGGTGTCGCTCTCCCGGTGATACTCCATCGGGTGCGTCAGACGGCCATAGCCTTCGAGTTCGAAATCGCTTTTTGCCAGCAGGGAAGTCACCGTATTTTCGGCGAAAAACGCCGGGGTGACGCGTTTGCTGGTGGCTTCCCAGGTCACGGCTTTGGCGCCGTTTTCGCAGAACTGGAAGGTGGATTTATGCTCTTTGTCGGGCCATGCGCAGCCGGGGCAGTCAAATCCGTCAGGCTGGTTGGTGCGAAGCAGGGTCGCGGGGGCATCGAGGGTATCCATCTGCGTGCGAACGGCGATGGCGGTGGCTTTCAGCGCCCCCCATCCCCCGGCAGGACCATCATAGTGCCGGATTCCTGGAACCGAGCGGCGTTTGTTATTCATGTAAGCTCCGACTATGTCGATCGATGGATCAATTCTACACCGTTGGAGTTAACGAAATAACAACAAATAATCATCATTTTTATGATGATTGAAGGCGTGCGGGTGAGAGGGGCGGTATAGCCTGGGCGGCTATACCGAGGGTGGGTTAGCTGCGAATAAACGCCAGAAGATCCTGGTTAATCAGGTCAGCATGGGTGGTGTGCATCCCATGTGGCAGGCCCGGATAGACCTTGAGGGTGCTGTTGCTGAGAAGCTCGTCCTGAAGCAGGCTCGCATTTTTATACGGCACGACCTGGTCGTCATCGCCCTGCAAAATCAGGGTAGGGACGGTGATAGCCTTCAGATCGTCGGTCTGGTCGGTTTCTGAAAACGCCTTGATACCTTCGTAGTGCGCCTTCGCACTGCCGATCATTCCCTGTCGCCACCAGTTCTGGATGGTGCCCTGTGAGATCTCCGCGCCCTCCCGGTTAAAGCCGTAGAACGGGCCTGTCGCGACATCAAGATAAAATTGTGCGCGGTTGGCGGCCAGCGCCTGGCGGAACCCGTCAAAGACCTCAATCGGCGTGCCGCCTGGGTTCTCCGGCGTTTTGACCATTAACGGCGGTACGGCGCTGATCAACACCGCTTTTGCCACGCGCCCCTGCGGCTGACCATATTTTGCGACATAGCGCGCAACCTGGCCGCCGCCCGTCGAGTGCCCGATATGCACCACATTTTTCAGATCCAGATGTTCCACAACGGCGGAGACATCGGCGGCGTAGTGATCCATATCGTGCCCGTCGCTGACCTGGCTTGAACGCCCGTGGCCCCGGCGGTCGGACGCCAGTACGCGATAGCCTTGCGCCAAAAAGAACAACAGCTGGTTATCCCAGTCGTCAGCGCTCAGCGGCCAGCCGTGGTGGAAGAAGACAGGCTGCGCCTCTTTTGGTCCCCAGTCTTTATAGAAGATCTCAACGTTATCTTTGGTGGTGACAAATGACATGATTGAACCTCTCGGGTGGAGTGAAAGGAGATGGATAGTTCAGGTTGATGTGCAAACAGGTGGCAAATAACAACATTCAAGTCTAGTTGAGAATGTCATTGCGTGCCGGAATTCTGCGGCTGGCTCAATGGCTTCGCTTGTGAAAATGTTCTTCAAATTTAGTCCGTTATCTTTGCTTAGTTAAAATCCAGCAACCTTAACCTGATGAATTTATAACGGTAATTCACTCGCGGCATGCTAAAGGTGGTAGCGCCGATCAGACTAAACAGAGAGTGTTCAATGAAAACCTCAATTGCGAGCGTGGTGGCAGACCTGCCGGATGTCTGGCGTTCGCGCGTGCTTGGCACCGTCGGGAACGCCAATATTAAAGTGCTAAAGATGGGCGGGGAGGGACTTCCAACCGAGGCGCATGATGATTTCGACGAACTGCTGCTGGTGCTGGACGGTGAGCTGCCGCTGGAGGTGGAGGAGCGGCACTTTACCCTGAAAGCCGGGGAGTTCTTTTTTGTGCCGAAGGGGGCGAAGCATTCCGTGCCGGAAGGGAGTTTTGGGGTACTGGTGATAGTGGACGTGGGGCGGCAGTAAAAGCTCGCCCTGAGCGTTAACGTCAACCCGGTCCCTCGCTTCCCGCCGCCAGCAGCGGAACCACAACGCGGCTGATAGGGACAGGAATACCATGCTTATCGCCATAACGCAGGATCACACCGTTGCGAATATCCCACTCCAGCGGACGATTGGCCTGACGGTCGGCGAGAATTGACGTGCCTAAATCCGCCGGGGCACGATGAAAACCCTCAACGATCTCGTGCGGAACGTTTTCGCCGAGCGATGCGCCTTCTGCCCGCGCCACGGCCAGGCATTCGCGCAGGTACGCCAGTGCCAGCTCCGTGATATCTTGCCGCGAGAACATCCCTGCACGGCGGTTCGCCAGCACCATCAGGCCCGCGACGGCATTCTGCAACAGCTTGCGCCAGGCGATGGAGACAAAATCCGCTGACAATTCTACCGCGCAGCGCGTCTCGCTCAGCGCATCGCTGATCCGTGCTGCCTGCGGGATAGCGGGGAGGGTCAGGCGCGGTTTGGCGCGCAGCCACACGGAGGCGTCCGGCTCGCGCTGAGCCGGGAACCAGACCACCGACGGGACGACCGCGGCACCGTTAACGTAAGGTTCGAGCTGCGCTTTTTGCTCAACGCCATTCTGCAACGCACAGACCACGGTGTTTTCATCGCACAGCGCAGCCAGCCACCCGGCGCTGTCAGCGACCTGGGTGGTTTTCACGGCCACAAATACAAGCGCGACCGGGCGGCTGACGCGCGCAGGATCGGTGATGACCGGACCGGGTACGATGATTTCACCGTCATCGTGGCGCAACACTAACTGTGGATGAGCGGTGCGTCCGCAAAGAAGGGGCGTTCGGCCCACTTCATGCAGTGCCGCGGCAATGGTGGTACCGATAGCACCTGGGCCAATAAGCGTTACTGAGGGATGTTCAGACATTCTTTGTCCTCCTGAATGGGGCAAGCAGACCTGATTCATCATAATACTCCGCAGGCCCATCGCGTCTAACAGGAAAAAATGATGCCGACTTACGACGTTTTGGCTGACGCATGGCGGTCAGGCGTAACGATAAGCCTTATCCCTTAAACGCTCATCACGCTGGCCGCGATATAAAGCCCGACGCCGTAAGCCAGATGCGTGAGTACACTGAACAGCCGAGCCAGCCACGGGCGAGGCGTGCGTGACGCAGCAATGCCAAAACCCAGCGCAGGCTGCAGAATCAAAAAGGGGGCAAAAAACGTTAACAGACCGGCGAGCAGTCCTGTCGAGAGGGAGGGGTGAGTGAACCATTCTGCTCCGTACAGCATCAGCGGCACGACAGCAAAAAGTATCCCGGTGATATAGTGAAACACCCAGCCCGTCAACAGCTCCCCGCGTAGTGGCGGCGCTGAGACGATCGTGTGATGGCAAAACGTCCCGCCCGGCAAACCCAAAATCCAGCGGCCCACCAGGGCATAGTTCAGTGGCGGAACCTTAAGAGTGCGTTTCTGAAAGCAGGACCATAGATCCATCACCCCTGTTGCGCCCATCCCCGTTATGACTGTTTTAAGCACCAACATCATATCCATAGTCTTCTCCTTGCTGATGAAATGCTAAGCTGGCAGACAGTGTGCAAGTTAAAGTCAGGTTTAAGTCAACGATGAAAGAACTGGATATCAGAGAAATCGCCGACCTTTCGGGCTTTAGCCCCTCGGCGCTGCGCTATTACGAGAAGAGAGGATTGATCCAGCCGGTGGGTCGCAACGGTCTGAGAAGGCAGTATCATGAGAATGTGCTTAATAAGCTGCAGCTGATCACGCTGGGGCAGGCGGCAGGATTTTCTCTGGATGATATTGCAGCGATGTTTGGTGCGAAAGGGACGATCGCAATTGACCGCGAGCAGCTTCATCAGCAATCACTGAAGATTGATAACACCATTCGCAGATTGCAGCTACTCAGTCGCGGGCTGAAGCATGCCGCACGCTGTACAAAACCAGAGCATACCGAGTGCGAAGAGTTCCAAAAAATTGTCTCAAGAGGGCTTCGGCTCGTCCGGTCTGGCAGCCGTTAACTCACTAAATGACAGGGAAATAATTATGACGACGCTGGATGAACTGCAGGTGAAGTATCCGGGAGCCAATGCCTGGCAAATGGGTGACAGCCCTGAGCTGGCGAACGAGCTTGCTGACCTGATTAAAAAAGGGATTAAAACGGCCTCATGTGGCTCTTTCTCCTCGTATCAACAGGAGGAAAATGCGCCCCGAATCGGCAGCTATAACATCGTTCTTGATGGTCAGAATGCGCCGGTGTGCGTGATCAGATTGATTTCAATGCGCCTGGTGCGTTTTTGCGATGTGACCGATGAATTTGCCAGAAAAGAGGGGGAGGGCGATTTGAGCCTTGAGTACTGGCGGAAAGAACATCAGCGCTTTTTCGCCCGCGAAGGGGACTTCTCTGAAGAGATGGAGCTGATCGCAGAGGAGTTTGAGGTTGTTGAGGTTATTTGAGGCGGATTGTAGTTTCCCTGAAAGTCATACACATCGCTGCACGCCGCGCCGGGTTGAAACCTGTCGCGAGTTCTTCAGCTATCAGGCTTACCAGATGCGGCGGGCGTGCGAGACCTTCTACAATTTCAAAACCTAATGTGGCGTAAAATCGGGCATTAAAAGCGGCCATTTTATCTGTTGTCAGCGTGGCTCCCGTCAGACCACGCTGCTGACCAATATTGAGAATAGCCTGCATAAGCCGTCTGCCGATACCGTGGCGTTGCCAGTCCGGATGTACATCCATTTCAGCAACGTGCAGCCAGGTCTCTTCGACGTTAGCTGCGACAAACCCTACTGGAACAGAATCAGACGTACAGGCCGTAAGCAGGAGACCGTTACGCCAGAAATCGCTCAATTCCGCCAGACTACATGCGCCCGCTTCGTCTGTTACCGCACCCGCATTGCGCAAGGTTTCAAAAGCCGCCAATTCAATAGCGCGTAGCCTGTCGAAGTCTTCAGGGTGTGCGTGACGGATAGTGAAATCCATGACAAGGTTCTCCATGCGTGATGTCATTATTTTTACGGTCTATGCATTCGCAATGCATTGGGAATAACGGGGCATTCTTCTGTCCAGAATGGAGCATATCATGATGTTGGCAAGGCTTGCTTCTGGTATGACGAGGACTGGTTAAAGAGCGGGTTGATCCGCTTTGAGCGAGGAGCGGACACTTCAGCTATTGTGGTTTACGAAGTTGCGCTTATGGTGTTTCCAGAATAAAGCTAGCGAGAACATCGTTATTTTTCTTATCGCATAATGCTTTTATGGGGAGTGATTTAGGCTAAAGGAGGAATCAATGTCACATTCGTCATCAAGAAGAAAAGTTCTAGCCGCAGAAGGCCTTCTTGCGCATAGAGCGTCACACGCACGGAGTTGCGCTAACCATGTTGCGAATAGATTGGGCATAACCCGCAGCGAGCTATTGATGAAGATTGAGAAAGATACAGGGGCAAGTTTGATATCGCCGCTTACAGAAGATGAGTTAATGAAAGCGTTTTATTATATGGAAAACCTAGGAGCGACTGCTGTGAGCGAGGAGCGGACGTCGTAGAGACATGAGGATAAGAGCGGCTAGGTTGTGGATTTTGTGCTTTTTACTCCCATCCCATTTCTTTGTAGGTCTTACTATCCTGTTTAGGGAAATCAGTTTGATATTCACCCCAATTACGGAACGTATAATATTTTTTCATTGCTTCAAGGTGCGAATCTGCATCACATGTCCACACTAATCTGTAGTCCAGATCCAGCAATTTCCGAGCAGAGTCTCCCAGTGGACCGGCAAGACAAAACAAATCTAAACCAGCTTCATTTGTCCACAGCTCGTGCTTCATAATTTTACCCCCATGGACTGCCATCCATGAATTGAGATATCGCGATGTTAGCAAAGTCCGCTTCTGGCACTTTGCAGACAATAGATTGCTTATACTGCTCGGGCCAAAACCCAGGCCCAATCGTTGCTACAGAGAACACGATAGAAAGGTTTCACGCGGCATTTCACAAAATCAAGAATGTCTGCTTCGCTCATCGCTGAGGCCTTAGAGGGATAGTCGGGCCCCCAATCATCAAAGAGTTCATCGTATATGCCGTAAAGCTGCCAGCAGATGTTGCTGACAATACGGGAACCAAAAGATAGGTGAAAAGCAGGGATTTGGTGCAACCGTAACTCTATTTCTGTGGAAGAATCAGCTTGCATCAGACACCAAGCCTTAAACCTTAGCCACGTAATTGAACTAGTGCTGATGTCAGGGACAATCATGTTTTTTTCGTGCATATATGCATGAAGGTAGCGCTCAATCGCATCTGATTCAGGATGTTTATCTAAATTGAGGGAGGCTAAAATTAATAAGGTTTCAGAGCTATTGAGGGAGAGTAGCTCTCTTTCTGCCCATTCGGTGATCATTCTGTCGTAATCATCGACGCGATAAGCTTCGAAAGCTTCACCGAACGTTTTTAAACACAGAATTTCGTGTAAGTCATGCGTATATTTATTTTCCATAACATCATCCAATCCATGTTGTTTAGTGGGGCAAAAGTCTGGCTTCGGTGAAATGTTCCGACGCAAAATGAGCGTATCTCATTGCCGCCTTAATGTGTAGTGGTCGACAAAATTTGGCCACGGCATGAGATATTTCTAGATAGATTAAAAGTCCGCTTCTGGCACACCGCGGACAGCTAACTGGGTTGACGATCCGCTGTGCGGCAGGTGCGGCAGGTGCGGCAGGTGCGGACGGCTTAGTGAATGTACATCAACAGTCAGAAGTGCTAAGGGGAAGGTAACGCTCACCAATAGCGAGAAGATGAATAACCACTCATCAAAGTCGTTTCTCTGCCGATATATCATGACGGTGTATTTAGGGTGAAAAGAGAGCATTTGTCTTCACCTGGCTATCCATTTGCAACTTTGTTGGCTATCGCCGGATAATTGAAGCGATAAGCTCAACAGGCGGGTGCAGCGGGAGCAAAATAATCTTGATAAGGAGTGATTAAGTGGCAGTTGTTCAAATTAAGTGGGACTGGCTGAAGTGGAACTGCCGCCAGACCTGGAAAAAAGATGTTCTTCCTGTATTGCAAAGCAGAGGCGTTAGTCAGGAGGATCTTAAACGGTGCGTTTATGTCATCAGGCTCGATGGCCTGTTTGCTATTGAATACCCACGCGGCATTTCTCCCACGGTGTACATCGGCGAAGGAAACTTTGAACAGCGCATTACTCAGCATAAGAACTGGCTGATGGATCTTGCGGACCTGCAAGGCGAGCATGAGTTCCTCATTGGCTATTGTTTCCCTCGGGCGAGAAACGCCTCAAAGGTATATTCTGAATTCGAAGCGATGCTCATTCATGAATTCCGAGACATTTACGGCGCGGCGCCACTGCGCAACAAGCAAATGGAGTTTCAGAAGTCGAATCACGAGTTTCAACCAATTACTGAAATTCGTAGCGCTATCATGATTGGCAAAGGGACACGGTTTCATTGGTCGGTTAAACCGATGAAAAGTTCATCGATGTATGATGTTTACCAGCTCACTCAGGAGCAGGTTACCTCTTAATGAGATAATCTGGATAACCGACTGGTTCATGAGGACAACAAATAGTGTCATTCAATAATAAAAACCTGTTTATTACTCTCTTATCCCTCTGCACATTTCAGACTTATGCAGCACAATGCACTGTGGAAACCCTCGCTAAAAACAAACTGAACAACTTCATCCTTCTTGGTCAGCAGGCAAGAACTGAAACGCCCAAATCTGTATCAGTCACTATTGATAGCCCTGATGGATATCTCCGCACATCGCTTCAAAGCAACTTCAGTCAATGCGGTGAGCTAATAAGCGGCCATATGAAAGAGGTCAAAGCCTCAACGGGCCAGAACGGCGTTTTCACGGCAACCTCTGATATTCAGTTGAATAAAACGGAATTTGGCTGGCGCATCCAGGTAGACTCAAACGGGGTCATAGCCGATAAAAACAGCCAGAAAACCACGCAGATATATCGGCAGACTCTTGAGGGAATGTACCAGCTTAACAGTAAAGAAATAATCAGCCGCGCGATTAATCGTTCCGTTTTCGTGGCTACAAAACCGGGAGATAAAGACAAAACCGCAGTTGGCACAATCGACTACACCTTTAATTCATCAGGATTACTGGCAAGCGCGGTAAGCAAAGGAAGTATGGCGATAGATAATAATACGATTGTATATAGCTATGATGATAATCATCGCCTGATCAAAACCCAATCACCTTCAACCATCGAAGAGTATGGCTATGACAACGAGGGCCGTGAGTTGACCCTGAGCAAGACCCAGACGTATTTCACGATTGAAAAAAAACTGACCACCTGCAAGGAGTGGAACTCACATGGAGAGTGCACACATGCCAATATGGATATCACGATCACCCCAACCGATCGGACAGGAAAACAGTATGTGGACAAACATAACGCCGTAATGACGGCGAAATATGAATACTGGAACTAACTGACTAAACAGAAAGTCCGCTTTGAGCGAGAAGCGGACCTTCGCACACATGACACCACTGTCTGATAGAAACCAGAATCTCAATAAACAGCCTTCCTGATGAGTCTCAGAGAGAATGCATTCAGAACGTTATCATGCCCAAAAATATCCAGGACACCTTTTACGATCAACTCTCGACTCACCCTCTGCCAGCGCACATCGGCTAAATATGGAAGAACGCAATGGCAGCTCGATTAAAATAGGTTCGTACTGGCTGTTAAACCGAAGATACGTCCTGATGTTCAGCAATTGAATTCCGGAGGTAGCGGGTCGGCGTTGTCCCCGTATATTGGCGGAAGAAGACAATAAAGGCACTGTCACTGACAAAATCAAGCTGCTGTGCAACCTGACTTAGCGACCAACCGTCACACAACATTTCCATCGCTTTCAGCAGCCTCCACTGTTGCCTCCAGCTCTGATAACTCATTCCCGTTTCCCGGATAAATATACGGCTTATCGTGCGTTCACATGCACCGACCTTCTGGACTAACTGGCCCAGCCGTGGGGGTAATTCGCCTTCGCGGACCGTGTCCAGCCAGGTATTAAGTCGACTATCTGAAGGAAACCGTAACGTCCAGTTTTCACGTTGAGCATTTTTAATTTCTTCCCAGAAAACAGTGATTAGACTGCTTTGTTGTTCTGCGGGCATTCCCCATTGCCAGAATGCCATCCGCTCGATCACCTCAAAGAACAGGGGATTAACTTCTACAATCTGCAGGGGTAATGCCGATAGCGGTAAGCTATTTGAAAAGTAAAGAGAACGATAGGCCATTGAACCATTCGTAATGGCACGATGAACCGTGCCGGCAGGAATCCAGGCAGCACGCCGGGGTGGGAGCAGGCAAAGGGTATTATCCAGCTCAATTGTGATACTTCCCGCTGCCGAAAAAAGTAACTGATGACGAAGATGGCTATGCATCCCTGAATCATGTATCCCCATATCGGATGCAATTCCGATAACCGGTTCATCGTACTGATCCGGATCGAAAGAATCTTCAGGGCTTATCTTCATTTTTTAATGTCCGATTTTAAATATATGAAGTCATTATAATTATAATGTGACAAGAAAATTTCCACAATAATAGCCGCATGTTCTGCTTATTTAAGGGATTAATGTTATGAATACCAATAAGCAGCCACCGTTGTGGCTACTGACAATACTGATTATGTTTCCCCAACTGGTGGAAACCATATACAGCCCTGCATTGCCTGACATCGCCCGTGCTTTTCAGGTAGGCAGTGAACGTGCCACGCAGACACTTTCAGTCTATTTTGTCGCGTTTGCCGTCGGCGTTGCACTCTGGGGCTGGCTAAGTGACCGTATTGGTCGGCGACCGGCGATGATGGCCGGACTTCTGTGCTACGGGACCGGTTCCGCACTGGCGCTTGTAACTCCAGACTTTAGTGTTTTACTCCTGGCTCGCATGGTGGCGGCCATGGGGGCAGCTGCCGGGTCCGTTGTCGTTCAGACCATGTTACGGGATAGTTACGAATCAACGGTCTTAGCCCGTGTCTTTTCCGTAATGGGAGCGGCGCTGGCAATAAGCCCGGTTTTCGGTCTGGTAAGTGGAGGTTGGCTGGTTAGCCTGTACGGACATACAGGCGTGTTCGTTGCGCTGGTGACACTGGCCCTGGCGTTGCTGACACTGACCGCATTATTGCTGCCTGAAACGCGGTCGGAAAATACTTCCAGTGCCCGTTTTGGCGGACTGGGTTACCGAATGGCGGGTGATGGAAGGCTGTGGAAAAATGCAATGCTTATTGCGCTGCTCAATACGATGCTTTTCAGTTACTACAGCCTGGCACCGTTTCTTTTCGGGCAACTGGGCTGGAGTCCCCGTGCTTTCGGATGGACGGGGATTTTACTGGCTTTAGCTTCTCTATCGGGCAGTCTCTGGAACCGGAAACTGTTGTCTATCGGTTTGTCACCAGAAAAACTGGTGAAGAATGCCTGCCTGCTGGCCCTGTTATCCGGTATCGCAGCATGGATATTACAGCATTCTGTCTGGATCCTTTTGCCGATGGCCGGGATTGTGGTTGCCTATGGCATCGCGATTCCAAACGTGCTCAGCCAGGCCCTGAGCCAATACCGTGAACAGGCCGGAGCGGCCGGAGCGTTGTTTGGATTAGTCTACTATATGTTGCTGGGAATGATGCTGGGACTTGCCGGTATCGTGCAACAACTGGGATTGGTTCTGACCGCTTGTGCAGTAATAGCCTGGTTTTGCAGCCTTTCACGCCACTAAGGCTGCTGGCTTTAATATTAACTCGGGAACCTGTTAGAGAATGGGTTCCCGGTGCAATACTGAATGGTTTACGCCAACTCCAGTCCGGTTAGCTAAGAACTACTTTTAGCAATTATTGCTTCCTTGAGCCATTAATGTCCGCTAATGGCACTAAGCGGACTCTCATATTTCAAACCCACTGCTCCCTGAACACCATCAGAATGGCTGCACTACTCGCGACACTTGATAAGGGTAGGGTGTTTCAAAGCATCCGATAACGCCGAAGTTGTTCCACCACGTAATCGGCACACTAAAGAAAAGCACCGAGGTAAAAGGCGGTGTGACGTTGACGTCATAAGGTCCCCCAGCAAACAGGCAGACGCCCAATAACAAGCTTATATCGTACTGCAACGGGAGTACGATATAATAATGTAATCAGGCGCTTACCGGCATGTCGCATTTGTCGGTGTGGTTTACAGCGCCTTTTTCAGGGCTGATATCAGGAAACTGACCGGTTCATCGGGCGGAACATCCCGGCGCAGGATGATATGTAATGGCGTGACGCGGTGCGAGCCGTGGCTGAGGGGCAATGGTTGCAGTATGCCTGCCGCCAGTTGTTGGTGAATAGAGGCCTGCGGCAGCCAGCCGTATCCAAGTCCGGCCGCGATAGCGCCTGCCGCCGCATCCAGAGTGGAGAAATCCCAGTTTTGGCTATCCCCTGTGGCCGCTTTCCCGCCATCTGCTATTTGTATCCGTGGCCAGTTGCTGAGCAATGCTTCGGTCAATGTGCCGGATACCGACAGCAGCGGATGATCGCGATGTGCCACGGCAATAAAATCCACGTTCATTAGCCACTCTCCCCGGCCAGTAATATTTTGCCGGTCGGTCACGATCATCACATCAGCATCGTCCACAGCGGACATGGTGGGGAACATGCTCTCGGTGACTTCCGTTAGCTTCACCCGAATAGTCGGCCAGCGCTGCTGGAATTGTTGCAGGGCAGAGAACAGGCGCTCCCGAGGATAGATAACGTCCACCACCAAATTAAGCTGCGATCGCATCCCCTCCTGCAGAGTTGCAGCCTGGGCCTCCACATAACTAAATGTTTTCAGGAGCGGGCGTACCTGGCGCAACAGCGTGGCCCCGGTTGGGGTTAATACCGTACGACGCCCCTCTGGAACCAGCAGCGTCACGCCCAGTTGCGTCTGGAGCTGCGCGAGATTATAGCTAATAGAAGACTGGCTGCGGTGTAGCGTATCGGCGGCGCGGGCAAAGCTGCCGGTAGTGAACACACAGTCCAGGATTGCCCATTGTTCCAGCGTTGTTTTATTCATAATGATTTATTTATTCGATTAATATCATCATAAAATAGCGCTATTCATCAAAATATTAAAGCATTAGACTTGTTTTATCGAACAGAGGAGACCTGAAATGAGCAACTTTGATAAACATGATTTAAGCGGTTTTGTCGGTAAACATCTGGTGTACACCTACGATAACGGCTGGAACTACGAAATTTATGTCAAAAATGAACAAACCCTGGACTACCGTATTCACAGCGGCCTGGTGGGGAATCGTTGGGTCAAAGATCAGCAGGCTTATATCGTCCGCGTGGGTGAGAGTATTTACAAAATCTCATGGACGGAGCCAACCGGCACGGATGTGAGCTTAATTGTCAACCTGGGGGATAAACTCTTCCATGGCACTATTTTCTTCCCACGTTGGGTGATGAATAACCCCGAAAAAACCGTGTGTTTCCAGAATGACCATATTCCGCTGATGAATCAGTACCGCGATGCCGGTCCGGCTTATCCGACGGAGGTTATTGATGAATTTGCCACCATCACCTTTATTCGTGACTGCGGTGCCAATAATGACGATGTGATTGCCTGCGCGGCGAGTGAATTGCCGGACAATTTTCCAGATAATCTGCGTTAAATAACACCCCGCTAAATTTAAAAGAAACCGGTCACGACGACGGTTTCTTTTTTTTTGCTACTCATCCGGGACGTTTATTCGTTTACGGTTGCCTGATGACGCGTTTCTTTAGCTGGTACTGCTTTGCTTCTGTTGCTGGAATAGATGAAGAATAGCGCGATACCCAGACAGAGAATGGCACCCAGACGATTCATCGAGAAGGGGATCGCCCCGTTACCAAGCCAGCCAAAGTTATCAATCAGCATGCTCATTGTCAGCTGACCGAAAATCACAGCAACCGTTGCAACGGCTGTGCCGATACGTTGGACGGCAAAGACCATAATGACGATGTAAGGCACACCAAACATCGCACCTAACAGTTGCCACTTCGGTACATCCAATAGGTTGGTAGCATGTTTAGGTTCAAAGAAGAAAATCAGCAGGGCAGTAATAAGCGCGCCGACGGAGAAGGTCAGGAATGCGCTTTTGAATACACCCACTTTGCTACCCAGTTGACCATTTATCGCAGCCTGAATGCTGAGCATTGCACCACCAATAACCGCCAACACAATCATCATAAATGTCATCATTTTTTCTTAACCCCGAGCAACAAGAACCAGCGCCAGTACGATAAAAATCAGCGCGATAATGCGTTTATTGTCAATTTTCCGGCGTGGCGTGCCCAGCAGACCATAGTGGTCAATGATCAGGCTTTTGGATACCTGTCCTGCCAGAATGCCTATCATCGTCATAGCGATACCGATTGCCGGGGTAGCGATGGTCAGAATAATGACGTAAACAGGGCCGAGCACCCCGCCCAGTAGGTTCCAGGAGGGCTGCGCGAAAAAGGATGGGCTATTACGTGGACTGAAAAACAGCATCAGCAAAAACGTCAGGGCCGCACCCACGCCGAATACGCTGAATGTCGCCCATAAATCGCCGACTTCTCCTCCCAGCGGCCCCAGCAGCCCGGCCTCTACGGACAATCCCATTCCGCCCGCGATAACAATTAAAATCAGTACCAGTTGCATAGCAAACTCTCTACGGTTGTCTAAGCGCAGAAGATTACACCTGGCCTGAGATGTGAAAAATGCCATAATTCAGGAAACACCTTTGCAGGATTTGCATCAATGCATGCCGCAGGCAATATCAGTATCCGTTCTCTCTTAATCTTTATTGACGTGTATGAAACGCAGAATTTTTCCGTGGTTGCGCGCCGCGAAGGAATATCGGCTTCGCAGGTTTCACGAGTTATCCATCATCTTGAAGACGCGCTCGGTCAGCAGCTTTTTTATCGCAACACACGCGCGGTCATTCCGACTGAAAGTGGCCACCTTTTTATCCGGCACGCACGCGCCATGGCCGGTAATCTTGAGGATGCGCGTCGTGAACTGGATGAACGTGCGCTGGAGCCTTCAGGTCTAATTCGCATTAATGCCCCGGTATTTTTCGGACAGCGGCATGTGGCCCCTGGACTACCGGGTCTGACGGCGCGTTACCCCCGTCTGACCATTGAGCTGACTCTGACCGATGATTACATCGATCCACACAGGGATGCCGCCGACGTCATTTTCCGGATTGGCGTTCTGGCTGACTCCTCCTTTCATGCGCGCGTTTTCGGGCAGCAGTTTTATCACCTGGCTGCGTCGCCTGCGTATCTGGATAAATACGGTATGCCTGAATGCCCGGAGGATCTCGGACGCCACAAATGCCTTGTCTACAGCGGCTCTTCCGGGCCAAACCGCTGGCTGGTTCGCAGGCCAGGTGAGGAGTGGGTGCACTATCCTGTGTCGCCACTGATGTCATCCAATAACGCAGAGACTTTGCTTATTGCGGCTCTGGGCGGGATGGGCATTGTGCTTTTTCCGGACTGGCTGATTGCTGAAAGACTGAAAAGCGGTGAGCTGATCGCGCTACTGACCGATATGGATACCTCTATTAAAACGGAGCCACAGAACATTGCGGCTATCTACCCCCACACCCGCCATCCGCCGCTGAACGTCAGGGCGGTTATCGATTACTATCTTGAGGTGTTTGGTTCGCCGCTTTACTGGCAGTCTGAGGGGTAAGTTCAGGCTGGCAATGGAGCATAACCGGCGTCAGTTTTTTCCAGGCTTAGAAAGTGAATCGGGGACCTTGTGCAGAATCGTGCGGTTGTTGATTCCGGTGGCAGTGCAGAGGGTTACGCAGCGCCTCAACTGGCAATCTGTGAGAGTGTCCATTACTATCCAAAATCTATGGATGTGAACATTTTCGGCTTTATGCCAGCACTACTGCCTGTAGCACTGTCCCCCGGCGCAAGCTTCACTCTCGTTATGAACAGTGCTCTGGCTGGTGGTCACAAAGGCCTGATCAGAACGCTCGCCGGAACAGCGTTGGGCATATACACCCATGCGGTTTTAATAGGGCTGGGTGTGACTGCTGTGCTCATCTCGTCCCCGGCAGCGTTTGCAGTACTCAAAGTTGCCGGAACGGCCTATCTGCTCTGGTTGGGCGCGATGCTTATCCGCAGTGGGATAACGGTCACTACAGACGGGTTTAGGGATTCAAAGCATGTGGTGACGTTAAAAGAGGCGTGGCTTGCGAATGTTTTGAACCCAAAAGCCATCCTTTTCTATGTGACGGTCGTTTCACAGTTCGCAGGGATAAAGGGAGGGGTTAGCAATTACCTGACGCTGGCATCAGTGCATGTCGTGGTGATGAGCGTTTGGCTTTTCTCTGTGAGCCAGACACTGATATTTTCGGTTAAAAAAACGAACCCGTTAATGCTCAAAAAATACGTCAACATTGCTGGCGGGATGTTGCTCATTGCTTTTTCTCTGCATAGCCTGATAAAGGGATAATGCCCGCATTTGGCACAACGTTGCCGTTATGATTCAGGCCGTCAGCTACGGATGATGCTGGGGAGAGATATCAGGCCGGCGGTGAGACGTAACGCTTTATTGTTCCGGATGTGGAAATAAAACGGTAATGGATGATCTCAACGGGCTATTAGCGCCACGATCGCGGCAAGCGCTGGAAGCGCCTGCACATAAAGTATCTTCCGACTGGCGGTTACCGCTCCAAAAATACCTGCAACCAGCACGCAGATCAGAAAGAAGAATATCACCGAAACACCGCGTTCGCCGAGCCATAAGCCCCACAGCAATCCCGCCGCCAGAAAGCCGTTGTACAGCCCCTGATTCGCGGCGAGAACGCGGGTTTCGCGCGCAAAATCGGCGCTCAAGTTAAAAGCTTTCTGGCCGGTTTTGGTGTTCCACAAAAACATTTCGAGCACCAGAATATAAAGATGAATAACGGCAACGACAGCGACAAGAAGAGTAGCAAACACGGGCGGCCTTACAGGGTGAGGGCAGATGAAAGGGAGTATAGATAATTCCAGCGGGTGCGGCAGGGTGATTCGCCACCAGGGTGAAAATTCGTTATCATCCGCTCCCACTCTTTATCCGTGCAGCCTGATGTCTACGATTATCGATACCTTTATTGCCCCGCCGTGTCTCGACGAGATTGAAATTCTCTATCAGGACGCACATCTGGTGCTGATCAACAAACCGGCGGGGCTGTTGAGCCTTTCGGGGAAAAATCCTCAGAATCTCGACTCGGTGCATTATCGACTGGTGAAGATTTTCCCTGGCTGCACCCTCGTGCACCGCCTGGATTTCGGCACGTCCGGGCTGATGGTGGTGGCCCGTAATAAGGCTATCAATGCGGCGCTGTGCCAGCAGTTTAGCGAGCGTCGCGTGTCCAAGATTTACACTGCGCTGCTGTGCGGGCATCTGGACGATAACGAGGGGGTGATAGATGCAGCGATTGCCAAAGATCCGGCGCTGTTCCCGCTGATGTCGATTTGCGCTATCACGGGCAAGCCCGCGCGCTCTCGCTATCGGGTGATTGAACGTATTTATCAGGAAAGGGAAGGGGCGTTACTGCCGTTGACGCGGGTCGAGCTGACTCCGGAAACCGGGCGCACCCATCAGCTGCGTATTCACTGCCAGCAGCTGGGGCACCCAATTTTAGGCTGCGATCTGTATGGTGGCCTCACGCTGCCAGGTACCGGGCGCACGCCGCGTCTGATGCTGCACGCCAGCGAGCTGCACTTTATGCATCCCGTGAGCGATGAGCGCATCACGGCGCGTAATGCCAGCCCGTTCTGACCATAAACGTCATTACCACATCAAATCATCAGGCACTTTGAAATCGGCGTACGGATCGTCCTCGTCCTGCTCTTCCTGGCTCAGGGCGCTGTTCAGTACGATACTGTCTGCATCACGCTGGGCGATTTTATCCGCGACGCTTGCCGGAATAATCGCGTACTGACTCTCACTTGCACCGTCCACCACCAGGCGCGCGATGGCGAGACGGCCATTAATCAGCTGCGTCTGCGTCGTTTTATCGACAACGATCTTTTTGATGAGGTTGTTATCGGTGAAGTTGAAATCGATGTTCCCGCGTGACACCACGATGCGGTTCATCTCAATCAGCTGTTTCACCTGTGCTTTAAACTCTTTCGCCAGCGTCGCCTGTTTTTGCTGTTCACTCAGCTGCTTATCACGTTCGAACTGGGCTTTTTTGTTCTCTTCCACCGCTTCACGCGCCTCGCGAGCCTGCACGCGGGATTTCTTCGCCGTTCTCTGAACTTTGGCCATTTTTTTGCTGGTGACCAGGCCTGCTTTGAGCATCTGCTCTTGTAAGGTAAGTTTTGTCATCTTCGTATCTGAACCTGTTGGAAATTTGCCGGGATTATACCTGTAATTTTATACAAATAAAAAATCCACGCCGAAGCGTGGATTTGATAAGGGTTGAAGTTATTGCCCATCTGTTGTCAGAACACAAAAAAATTATTAGATGTCGCACGGTTTTTAGGAGAGATGTTACAGGATCAGTGAACAAAAACTGAGTTCTGTCTGGATGATGCTCTCGACATTTGAACCCCTGAAGAAAGGGGGAGTTATACAGCAAATCCCCTCTCCGGGTTAGGCTCCCTGGCCTTCGTCTAACTACGCTCTTCGATAAAACTCTTTTTATCTCCTCCCGATATAAAAAAATCATCATACCCATGCTGAGCGGGCTGGTAACGAAATAGGGGAAATACAATGATGGATTCCTTTTAATATATGCATGAGCTTGTGAATGCGGAGAAAATCAAGATCGTTACACTTATTTTCTTTTGGAAATAAGAGTCAGAGGTAAGCTACTTCCTGTTTGACATGATTCTTATATCTCAAGGATGAGTTAGCGTTTCATTAACGCTTTTTAAAGGGATTTTATTCTCATGCTTATGCCATCAGATCTAAAAACTATCCTTCACTCTAAACGTGCCAATATTTATTACCTGCAGTACTGTCGTGTACTGGTCAATGGCGGGCGAGTGGAATATGTCACAGAAGAAGGAAAGACTTCGCTCTACTGGAATATCCCCATTGCTAACACTACGGTTGTTATGCTGGGAACCGGCACGTCGGTAACGCAGGCGGCAATGCGTGAGTTTGCAAGGGCGGGCGTGCTGGTTGGTTTTTGTGGCGGCGGTGGAACACCCTTATATTCAGGCAATGAGACACATATTGATATCTCCTGGATAACACCGCAAAGCGAATATCGTCCAACGGAATATCTTCAAAACTGGGTTTCCTTTTGGTTTGATGAAAATAGACGGCTTGCAGCGGCAAAAGCTTTTCAGCAGGTTCGCATTGAAAAAATTGAGCGGCATTGGCTGAGCAGTAAAATGCAGCGTGAAAATCATTTTGAAATTACGATAACTTCGCTGCAAAAAACTGCGCAATCCTACGGGCAGCAGCGCATATGAACATTTTGTTGATCTCCCGCTGGCGCAGTACAGAAAGTATTGCGCTGCTGGCAGGCATTGCCGGTTTGTTTCACGATTTTGGTAAAGCCGGGGCACTGTTTCAGGCCGGATTACAGGGCAAGGCAAATAAACCGTACCAGCCTTTTCGCCATGAGTGGATCTCCGTGCGTTTGTTTCAGGCATTTGTCGATAAGCAATCGGATAAACAGTGGCTGGCGAAACTCGGTGAGCTGAACGCTGCTGATGAAGCCGTATGGTTAGAGAGTCTACAAAACGATCCGCCGGAAGGAGGCAGCAGCCCATTTACCGAAATGCCGCCCGTGGCACAGGCGGTGATGTGGCTAATTCTCTCCCATCACCGTTTACCGCAATATCCCGGGCGAAACGCACCCTCACTTGATAAGGATGCGAACTGGTTAACTCATCAGCTGAATGTGGAGTGGAACGCCCTTAATCACCGGAAAGATCACTGGAAAAGTGAAGATTTTCAGCGTGCCTGGACATTCCCGTCCGGTACACCGCTGCAAAGTCATACCTGGCGGGAGAAAGCGCGTCAGCTGGCAAAACGGGCCGCGCATGCCATTTCACTTCACGATTTCGGTACGCTGAATCAGCATTTTACTGTTCATCTGGCACGTCTGGCGCTGATGCTGGCAGATCACTATTATTCATCACAGCCGCCTGTCGCCCGCTGGCAGGATGAAGCGTATCAGGCGTGGGCGAATACCGATCAACAAACCCGACAGTGCAAGCAAAAACTGGATGAGCATACCATTGGTGTGGGCCATCACGCGCTTCTGCTTGGGCGTATGCTGCCCGGTTTGCGCGCAAATCTGCCCGCCATTACCCGACATAAAAAATTCCGTGAACGCGCCACAAATGAACGCTATTACTGGCAAAACAAGGCCTGGGATCTGGCACAAAAGCTGAGAGACAGCACGCGAAAGCACGGCTTTTTTGGCGTGAATATGGCCTCCACCGGCTGCGGTAAAACGCTCGCCAATGCGCGCATCATGTATGCGCTGGCGCAGGAGGAAGAGGGCTGTCGTTTCACCGTGGCGCTGGGCCTGCGTACGCTGACGCTGCAAACGGGAGATGCGTTACGCACCCGCCTCGGCCTTGGCGAGGACGACCTCGCGGTGCTGGTCGGTTCCTCTGCGGTGCGGGATCTACACCAGCAGCGCACCCAACCGGATCACGACGAGAGCAGCGCATCGGCAGAGGCGTTCTTTGAACATCATCAGTATGTGCACTATGACGGCACATTGCCCGACGGCCCGCTACGTCACGTGATCGGCGGCGATGATAAACTCAGTAAGCTGGTGAGCGCTCCGGTTCTGGTGGCGACAATTGATCATCTGATGCCCGCCACTGAGGGCGTGCGCGGCGGCAGGCAGATTGCCCCCATGCTGCGGCTGTTAACCAGCGACCTGGTGCTGGATGAACCGGATGATTTTGACGTGAGCGATCAGCATGCCCTGTGCCGCCTGGTTCACTGGGCGGGGATGCTCGGCTCGCGCGTGCTGCTCTCCTCCGCTACGCTGCCGCCTGCGCTTGTTATGGCCTTGTTTACGGCTTATTGCTCCGGGCGTAAAGCTTTTCAACAGGCCAGTAGCGAACCCGATTTACCTCTCGAGGTGAGCTGCGCCTGGTTTGATGAATATGACACGGCGGAATACGCGGGCCGTTCACCTGCAGACTTTTTAGATAAACACGATGCCTTCGCGAGCCAGCGCGCGAAACGCTTATGCAAGGAAACCGTTTTGCGCAGAGCAGAGATAGTCACGATTTCCTCCGCATCCACCCGGCCGGAAGCGGTGATTACCGCGCTCGCCGGTGTGCTGCATCGGGAGATCCTGAATCTGCATGCGTCGCACCGTCAGTTGCATGAAAACGGAAAAACCGTCTCGCTTGGCCTGGTGCGCATGGCAAACATCAACCCGCTGGTGGCTACCGCCCGGGCGCTGATGCGTATCGCCTCCCCGGAAAACACCTGTATTCATTACTGCGTGTACCACAGCCAGCAGCCGCTTGCGGTGCGTGCACATATCGAAAAGCAGCTCGACGGGGCTTTTACCCGCGACAGGGAAAACCCACTCACGCTTCACCCGGACATTATTCGCAAGATGGAACGGCATTCGGCGCAGCATCATATTTTTGTGGTGCTGGGCACGTCCGTCATCGAAGTCGGACGCGACTGGGATGCCTGCTGGGGAATTATCGAGCCGAGCTCGATGCGCTCACTGATTCAGTTCGCCGGGCGCATACAGCGCCACCGCCAGATCCCTCCTCGTCAGCCGAACGTGCTGATCCTCAATAAAAACGTGAAAGCACTGCGCGAGACGAACACCGAGAGCCCGGCCTACTGCAACCCCGGTTTTGAATGCGCCAGTTTTCGGCTCAGCAGTCACGATTTGACTGACCTCCTTAAGCCTGAGGAATACCACGCGATCAATGCCATTCCACGCATTCTGAACGGTGCCGTGCGCGGCAATCGTTTTGACAATCTGGGCGTGCTGGAGCACTCGCGTACGCGGGAGGAACTGCTTGCTCAACGGGACGATGTGCCGGTGGCGGCGCACTGGTGGCGGTTGCCGGTGAACTGGAGCGGCGAGCTCCAGCGCCGCACGCCGTTTCGTCAGACTCAGCCGGAAGCGCAGTTTTTTCTGTGGATGGAAGAGGAGGGCGATGAGCCGATCTTTTCGTTAAGCGAAGAAGGTAAGGCCAGCGGAAAAGACGCCGGGCAGTTTGACCCCTGCGCGCTGGAAATGGCGGAAGGTGTAAGCGCGTGGATCGATACCGATTACGCCAGGGTGCTGCTGGCGCTGGCTGAATTGCGTGATATGGATTTGAGCGACGTCTGCCAGAAATACGGCGAAATCAATTTACGTACCCGTCAGGCGGAGTCGACTGAAGCCTGGCTGTGGCATCCGGTGTTGGGTGTGTTCAGGGAACTTTAATTTTCACTATCAGGAGCAGATATGTCGCAAAAAGGACTTACTGGCTTTGTCGTCGAATATATTGATAAACGACGACAAACCAGGCTCGATACTTTCGATAAAGACGCGGCGAAGCGGCTGAACGGTGCAGACGCGATGCTGGAAAGCCAGATTTTGCTGGAACGCCGTGAACTGGAACAGCGCTATGAAACGCGGGCCTGGCTTACCGATGCCGCCAGCCGCGCCGGACAAATTAGCCTTGTGACGCATGCTGCTAAATTCACGCATGGTGATGCGAAAAGCAGCAGCATCTTTACGCAGACTGAGGCGCAGGACGGTTATCTTTCCACGTCCACGCTGGCAAAACCGGCGGTAGACGCCGTGGGTAACGCCGCTGCGCTTGATGTCGCAAAGCTTTTGCAAACTGAAGTCGACGGTGACTCGTTGCTGGACTGCCTCAAGCGCGGCGATGCTTCCCCCCTCACATCGCTGGCTGAAAACGACGCGCAGCTCGCGCTGTGGATTGATGGATTTTCTCGCGCATTAACCACTAAACAGCCCACGTCCCATAAGCTTGCCAAACAGGTCTACGTTCCGGTGGGTGAGGGTTACCATCTGCTGAACCCGCTGTTTTCCTCTTCGCTTGCCCAGGCGATGCATCAGCGCATGGTGGCGCTGCGTTTCAGTGAAGAAAGCAAAGCCGTCTGGCAGACCCGACGCGATAAAAAATGGCATTCGCAACCGCTGGTGGTGTTCCCCAACACGGCGGTAATGAATTTCGGCGGTACCAAACCGCAGAATATCTCGGCGCTTAACAGCAGCCGGGGAGGGCGCGTCTGGCTGCTATCCTCCTCCGCGCCGCGGTGGGAAATACAGGATAAAGCGCCTGTGGGTATCAAAACGATATTCGGTCAGGGACCGTTTGAGCGCAACACGCGCCAGATCCGCCGTCGCTTAACGGATTTGCTCATCAAAACCAGAGGTGATAAGAACGAGGTTATTCGCAGGCAGTGCGAAAGGTACGCGGACCAAATCATCGATATGCTGTTTAACGTCGCTGCCGATATACAACGTCGTGACTGGGCTGGCTGGACGCAGAGCGAAAAATGTCAGCTCAAAGCGCATCAAAAACTGTGGCTCGACCCGTGGCGCGCGAAAATCGACGCCTCTTTCTTTAACGAACGCGACAAAGACGAGTGGCAAGAGTTGGTGGCGGATGATTTTGCCCTCTGGCTCAACAGCCATCTTCGCCGTGCAGAGTTGAAAGTGGGCCAAACCGAACGTCGTGAGTGGCAGACCAAACCGCTTTTCCGACGCAGGCTGCGTGAAATGGAGCAGGCGATCAGGAGATATCACGATGCGTAATCTCATTATTTTGCCGTGGCTGACGGTGGAAAACGCCAACGCGGTCGCGGGCCTGACGTGGGGCTTTCCGGCGATTACCCATTTTCTCGGCTACACGCATGCACTGTCGCGCAAACTTCAGGCCAGCCACGGGCTGCGGCTGGAAGGCTGTGGCGTGATTTGTCATCGCCATCAGGTCCACGCTTACTCGTCCGGGCGCGATTACCAGTTTGCGCTGACGCGAAATCCGTTAACCAGAGAAGCCAAAACCGCCTCATTCAACGAAGAGGGCCGGATGCACATGACGGTTTCACTGGTGATGGAGTGCCACGGCGAAATCGTCAATGGCGATATCGGCATGAATAAACTGGCGGAACATCTGCACATACTGTGCCAGACGCAGAAACTGGCAGGCGGCTCGATTACCGGCCTGCGCAGGGTTCAGGTCTGCGGCATCTCTGAGTTGAAAACCCGGCTTTACGGCCTGATGCCGGGCTTTGCCCTGTGCGACCGTTCGTCCTTCCTGGCTGAACACCATAAAGCGCTGCAAGAGATACATCCCGATGCGGAAGTGCTGGATGCGTGGCTGGACTTCGCAGCCCTCAAAATGGCTGCGCAGGACACTGATAATCCACAAGAGAGCGCAGACTGGCGCTATGTGAAAAAGCCGCAGCCGGGCTACCTCGTTCCGTTGATGACGGGCTGGCAGCGTATTTCTCCACTGTATGAACCCGGCACGGTCAGCAACGCCCGCGACAACGACACGCCGTTCTGTTTTGCCGAAGCGGTGTACGGCATCGGTGAATGGCGCGGTGTTCATCACATTAAAGTGCCCGACGATCTGCTCTGGCGGTATCACATCACCGACACCGGTTATTACTGCCGCGGACAGGCTTTGCCGGACGATGCGCCGCAAGACGAGCCGGACGACAACTCAAACTATTCAGATGAAATTTAAGGGATTAAAAAATGGCTAAAAATTCTGTGATTAAAACAGCTTCTGTACTGGCATTTGAACGCAAACTGGCGAACTCAGACGCCGTAATGTCATCCGGCAACTGGCAGGGTACGCAGTGGCAGCCAGTTCACATCCAGGAAAAGGCGGTACGCGGTACCATCTCCAACCGCCTGAAAAATGCGCTGGCTAGCGATCCCGCAAAACTCGATGCGGAAATCCAAAAAGCCAACCTGCAACGGGTGGATGTCGCGGCGCTTCCGGCGGATGCCGACACACTGAAAATGGCGTTTTCCTTGCGCGTGCTAGGCAATCTCTCCATGCCATCCGTCTGTAACGACAAGCAGTATCAGGATGCGTTACAGGCAGTGATTGAAGGCTATATCAGTAAAAACGGTTTCGCGGAACTGGCGCTGCGCTATGCGACAAACCTCGCCAACGGGCGCTTTCTATGGCGCAACCGTGTCGGGGCTGAGCATATCAGTGTGATCGTCAAAGGCAGCAAAACCTGGGAGTTTGACGCGCACTACTACTCCCTGCGTGATTTTGACCAGCGTGACGCGATAGTTCAGGAACTGGCCAATGAAATCGCCGGCGGTCTGAAAGGCGATTCATTCGTCCTGTTGAACGTAGAAGCGTATGTGCGTCTGGGCCAGGGACAGGAAGTGTTTCCGTCTCAGGAACTGGTCCTGGACAGTAACAGCACCAAAAGCAAAGTGCTTTATCAGGTTAACGACGTGGCAGCGCTGCACTCTCAAAAAGTGGGCAACGCGTTGCGCACCATTGATACCTGGCACCCGCAGGTGCAGGAGCTTGGCGCGATTGCCGTCGAGCCTTACGGTTCTGTCACCAGCCGCGGTATCGCCTGCCGTCAGCCGAAAGAAAAAATGGATTTCTATACCCTGCTGGATAACTGGGTTGTTAAAGGCGATGAACCACCCGTTGAGCAGCAGCACTATGTGATGGCGGTGCTGATCCGCGGTGGCGTGTTTGGTGAGAAATCGGAATAAGGGGCGCTCATGGACAGCTACCAGGATATTCGTGTACTGCCGGACCCTGAGTTTCAGGAACCGATGCTGATGGCGGCATTGTTTGCCAAACTGCATCGGGCGCTGGGTGCAAGGGGTGAGGGGGATATAGGCATCAGTTTTCCGCATCATGGAAAAACGCCAGGAGGGACAATCCGACTGCACGGCACTCACGATGCGCTTACCGCACTGGAAGCCATGCGCTGGCGAGCCGGTCTGAACGATTACTGTGCGGCATCAGCACTTGCGCTGGTTCCGACAGATTGCGGCTGGCGTACCGTGGAGCGTGTACAGGTCAAAAGCAATTCCGCCCGCCTGATGCGTCGGTCAGTACGTAAAGGCTGGCTGACGGAGGAAGAGGCTGAACAGCGAATTCAGGAGATGAAAAACCACACTACGGATTTACCTTTCCTGCAGCTTAAAAGCCTCTCAACCGGGCAACCGTTCCGCCTGTTTATACGCCACGGCGAGATTCAGCCAGAACGGCGTAGCGGCACATTCGGCAGTTACGGTTTGAGCGCGACGGCAACGGTACCGTGGTTCTGAACCTGGTATGCCATGCCAATGACGTTGGCATGGCACGACTCTGGACGAGTGAAAAGATGAGGAATGGACACCCCAGCTCTTCAGATAGAATCAGGAAGACGCGCAGCGAAATGGTTTTAGGGTGTGCGTAAGCAAGACACCCTAATTTTTACGACAATTGTAATACGCTGTTTTTGTTGGTTTTTAATAATCAAGTTCAAAAAAGGGTTTTAGAAGGATAAATGATGATATTTTTATTTTAATCATAGGGTTATTCATATGATGTTTCTGTTCACTGCCGTACAGGCAGCTTAGAAATTGCGCCAGCGCGCTAAATCAGTGCCCCAACTGTTCACTGCCGTACAGGCAGCTTAGAAAAACCAGAACGCAATCAATCGGCAGGCACTGAAGTTCACTGCCGTACAGGCAGCTTAGAAAACTGTCGCCGAACATAAACATCAGCAACTTATGTTCACTGCCGTACAGGCAGCTTAGAAAGTCAACCGGGGAGATTCATCAACAAATGTGGAGTTCACTGCCGTACAGGCAGCTTAGAAAGACTACATCAATGCTGTTGCCGTTGGGCAACCGTTCACTGCCGTACAGGCAGCTTAGAAAACTGTTTCCCCCTGCTTTTCTGATCCCTTCAAGTTCACTGCCGTACAGGCAGCTTAGAAATTCGACGTCGTCCGGGCGTCCGTCCACCGCGCGTTCACTGCCGTACAGGCAGCTTAGAAACCAGGCTGGCCAGTGGCCAGCTCTCCAGTTATGTTCACTGCCGTACAGGCAGCTTAGAAACAATGTTTCTGGACTCGCCATGTTAACAGGTTGTTCACTGCCGTACAGGCAGCTTAGAAACGATGCAGCCACCACAGGCACAGCAGGACAAGGTTCACTGCCGTACAGGCAGCTTAGAAAACAGATAGCTGTAGCAGGTGTTATTCAAACTAGTTCACTGCCGTACAGGCAGCTTAGAAAGTTGAGGGCATATTCACCGCGAAAGCCAGGAGGTTCACTGCCGTACAGGCAGCTTAGAAATAACCGTGCTATTCAGCAGATTGATACGGAGAGTTCACTGCCGTACAGGCAGCTTAGAAATACGTTGACGCTGTATTGCTGATTGTACTGATGTTCACTGCCGTACAGGCAGCTTAGAAAGCAGTACAGCGTAGCTTTACCGATCACCTGCTGTTCACTGCCGTACAGGCAGCTTAGAAAATCGAGGTCGACCGCAATCACCTCGAAGACGACGTTCACTGCCGTACAGGCAGCTTAGAAAATCGCTGCAAACGATAAACGGGAATATTACCGGTTCACTGCCGTACAGGCAGCTTAGAAAGTCACCCGCGTCGGCGTCGCCCCCCTTTTTCGGTTCACTGCCGTACAGGCAGCTAAGAAATCCTCCGGGGCGAGCGTGTATGCGTACCCCAGGTTCACTGCCGTACAGGCAGCTTAGAAAATACGGATATCTGCATGAGAATGACGGGCAGAGTTCACTGCCGTACAGGCAGCTTAGAAATCATTAGCATCCGACCTAACCGCCAGCCAGACGTTCACTGCCGTACAGGCAGCTTAGAAAGTCATCGCGAACGGCCAGCGCAGTAGCGTAAGGTTCACTGCCGTACAGGCAGCTTAGAAATCAGCCCCACGCTAACCGATCGTTTCTAACGAGTTCACTGCCGTACAGGCAGCTTAGAAAACAACGTCGTTTGTGACATTCATCGGCCCGATGTTCACTGCCGTACAGGCAGCTTAGAAAGACTTCAGGGAAGGATAATCCATTGCCGTACCTGTTCACTGCCGTACAGGCAGCTTAGAAAAGGGCGGGATCTGGGCTGGCGTAACTATCGATGTTCACTGCCGTACAGGCAGCTTAGAAAGTCGAAAGGCGCAGGCCGGATGCTTTCAGTGTGTTCACTGCAGTACAGGCAGCTTAGAAATCGTAAAGCAGCTGAGATATGGGCAATAAAAAGTTCACTGCCGTACAGGCAGCTTAGAAATTATCCGCCATCTGCGCGCCAGTATTGAAAATGTTCACTGCCGTACAGGCAGCTTAGAAACGTTGCAACTACCCGACCAGTCAGACCAGCGCGTTCACTGCCGTACAGGCAGCTTATAAATGATGTGTCAGCATGGTAAGGCGGTCACGAGATGCGATGGGTATGATAAAAAAATCCACGCAAGCGCGTGGATTTTATAGTTCTGCGATTCTTGTGAGATTCAGTGACCTCACGAGACAACAAATTTTATTTAGACGTTAAACAAGAAGTTCATTACGTCGCCATCTTTGACGATGTAATCCTTTCCTTCTGCACGCATCTTGCCGGCTTCTTTCGCGCCTTGTTCACCTTTGTAGGTGATGAAGTCTTCAAACGCGATGGTCTGTGCGCGGATAAAGCCTTTTTCGAAGTCGGTGTGGATTTTACCGGCCGCCTGCGGAGCGGTGGCACCGACAGGGATGGTCCAGGCGCGTACTTCTTTCACGCCAGCGGTGAAGTAGGTTTGCAGGTTCAGCAGCTCATAGCCCGCGCGGATAACGCGGTTCAGGCCCGGCTCTTCCAGGCCCAGCTCAGCCATGAACTCTTCGCGGTCGGCATCGTCCAGCTCAGCGATGTCAGACTCAACGGCAGCACATACAGCAACAACGACAGAGCCTTCGCCAGCGGCGATTTCACGCACTTTGTCGAGGTACGGGTTGTTTTCAAAACCATCTTCGTTGACGTTCGCGATGTACATGGTTGGCTTCAGGGTCAGGAAGCTCAGGTATTTGATCGCCGCTTTATCTTCTTCTGTCAGATCCAGCGCGCGCAGCATGCCTGCGTTTTCCAGCTGTGGCAGACATTTTTCCAGGGCTGCCAGTTCTGCTTTCGCGTCTTTATCGCCGCCTTTGGCTCGTTTCTGCACGCGGTGGATTGCGCGTTCGCAGGTGTCCAGATCGGACAGGGCAAGCTCAGTGTTGATAACGTCAATATCGTCAGCCGGATCGACTTTGTTATTCACGTGGATGATGTTGTCGTTTTCAAAACAACGCACTACGTGGCCGATGGCTTCGGTTTCACGGATATTAGTCAGGAACTGGTTGCCCAGGCCTTCACCCTTGGAGGCGCCTTTTACCAGGCCCGCGATGTCGACGAATTCCATGGTGGTTGGCAGAATGCGCTGTGGTTTAACGATTTCAGCGAGCTGATCCAGACGTGGGTCAGGCATCGGCACGACGCCGGTGTTCGGCTCAATCGTACAGAACGGGAAGTTTGCTGCTTCGATACCCGCTTTGGTGAGCGCGTTAAAAAGGGTGGATTTGCCCACGTTTGGCAGACCAACGATACCGCATTTAAATCCCATCTTTAAATCACCTTAATGTCTTGATATTCAACCCGTTAGCATTAACCGATTGAAGAAAAGTAAATAACTTTGCCTATTATACACGTAACCGCCGTCACGCGCGGTAAAAATGGCGTCTCGCGCGGACTACTGCGCTTTAAAGGCGTGTAAACGATTTGTCGCTTTGGTCAAACCTTCTTTAAGCCACACCTCGGTACAGCGCGCCGCTTCGTCTACGGCATCGTCAATAAGCTTCTGCTCGGAAGCGGGTGGTTTACCCAGTACAAAACCGACAACTTTGTTTTTATCGCCCGGATGGCCGATTCCCACGCGTAAACGATGAAAGTTCGGGTTATTGCCGAGTTTGCTGATGATGTCTTTCAGGCCATTGTGACCGCCGTGACCGCCGCCGAGTTTGAATTTAGCGACACCGGGCGGTAAATCCAACTCATCGTGGGCGACCAGAATTTCATCCGGATTGATGCGATAAAACGTCGCCATCGCCGCCACGGCTTTACCGCTCAGGTTCATGAATGTGGTCGGAACAAGCAGACGCACATCGGCTCCCGCGAGGTTGATACGTGAGGTATAGCCATAAAATTTCGGCTCTTCACGCAGGGGGGCACGTAACCGCTCGGCCAGCAGATCGACATACCAGGCTCCGGCGTTATGGCGGGTGGCCGCATACTCTGCGCCTGGGTTGGCAAGGCCGACAATCAGTTTAATCGTCACGTTTCAATTCCTAAAGGTTCCAGATTTGCCGCGTAGTTTACTGTCTGGCGCGCCGCTTGACAAAATTCTGCGGCAGGAAGAGGGGAAATTTGAATAATGACGGGTTTGAATCATTAGAATTTCAAGCTGTTCAGGCGCTTATTTGTAAACTTTTGTCTCGGGCGTGCTCATTATTGTGATCATTCACGCAACTCATAAAAGACCCGTTGTCTATACTTTACACACAAGGATTAGGGACATTTCCCTGCAACCCAAAGTTCCGGAGGTGACATATGAAACGCAGAAACGCTTCACGACTCGGTAACGTGCTAATGGGGTTGGGCCTGTTCGTGATGGTAGCAGGTGTGGGTTATTCTATTTTAAACCAGTTGCCGCAACTTGACCTCCCACAATACTTCGCGCACGGCGCGGTGCTAAGCATCTTTTTAGGTGCTGTTTTGTGGCTGGCAGGGGCCCGCGTGAGTGGTCATGAGCAGGTCAGCGACCGATACTGGTGGGTACGCCATTACGACAAACGCTGCCGCCGGGACCAGCATAAACCTAGCTAGTACACCTGCCGGGTAACCGCAGCGCTAACCAGCCTGCAAAAGATGAATACAAAAACGGCTCCTGATGGAGCCGTTTTTATGCTTAGAGATCCGCTAATGCCGCTTCGCGATTCGGGTAGAACGCCAGGCGCCCCGGAATCGGCTGCACACCCGCGCGCGCCATGGTGCGCAGGGGCTGGAACTCAAGATTACTCACCCGCAGTTCGCAGCCTTCCGGCAGACGCTTCACAAAGCGCTGGAATGCATCCAGACCGCCAGCATCCAACACCGGGACTGCATCCCATTTCAGCACCACAATCCGCTTCCCGGAAATACGCGATTCCAGATCGCTGAACAAACCTTCCGCCGCCGCAAAGAACAGTGGGCCGATAACGCGCAGCACCAGCACATCCTCCGGCACCTCGACATTCACCGGTGACAGGCGCGTCATCTGCGCAATGCGGCGCATAAACAGCAGCGAGGCCAGCACAATCCCGACGCTGATGGCGATAACCATGTCAAACAGCACCGTGAGGGACATACAGATTAGCATTACGATGATGTCGTCTTTCGGCGCACGGCGCAGGAGATGCACCACTTTGTGCGCCTCAGACATGTTCCACGCTACCATCAGCAGCAGGGCGGCCATCGCGGAAAGCGGGAGCCACGACAGCAGCGGAGCGAGCGCCAGCAAGGCGAGGATCACCAGCAGAGAGTGGATAACCGCAGACACTGGCGAGGTAGCTCCGGCGCGCACGTTGGCCGCAGAACGGGCAATCGCTGCCGTGGCGGTGATGCCGCCAAAGAACGGCGCGATAAGGTTACCCAATCCCTGGCCGACCAGCTCGCTGTTGGCTTTGTGCTTGGTGCCGGTCATACCGTCGAGCACCACCGCGCAGAGCAGCGATTCAATCGCGCCGAGCATCGCCATAGAGAACGCCGCCGGGAGCAGGGCGCGCAGGGAGTCCCAGCTTAGGGTGAAGTCCGAGCCAGGTAAATTCCACGGCAGCACCAGCTGAGGCAGTAGCTGAGGAATGCCGTTGCCCTGGGAGCCATCCGCCAGAATGTAGTGGAACTGCGAGCCGATAGTGGCGACGTGTCCGCCGAGGAGGTTAACCACGCCCATCACTGCGCAGCCCAGCAGCAGCGCGGGAAGATGCCCCGGCAGGCGAATGCCCAGCCGTGGCCAGAGAATTAACGTGCCGAGCGTGACGATACCGATCGCCGCATCGCCCAGATTCGCTGTCGGCAGGGCCATAAACAGGGCACCGACCTTTTGCAGATAGTGTTCGGGCACCTGTGCGAGCTGCAAACCGAGAAAATCTTTGATTTGCATGGTCCCGATGGTGATGCCGATCCCGGAGGTAAAACCGAGCGTCACGGAGAGCGGGATGTACTCGATCAACCGGCCAAAACGGGCCAGACCGAACAGAATCAAAAATACGCCAGACATCAGCGTGGCGACCAGCAAACCGGCCAGACCAAACTGCTGGGAGACCGGGTAGAGGATCACCACAAAGGCTGCTGTCGGGCCGGAGACGCTAAAGCGCGACCCGCCCGTCAGGGCGATGACAATCCCGGCAACTGCCGAGGTGTACAGCCCGTACTGCGGGGCAACGCCGCTGCCAATCGCCAGTGCCATCGCCAGTGGAATGGCAATAATCCCGACGGTGATCCCGGCGATAACATCACGCAGAAAACGTGATGAGGTGTATTTTTCTTTCCAGCAGGCGTCGATGAGGGCGCGAAAGGGCAGAACATGTGAGGACGCTACGTTTTTCACAATTCTCTTTTTCCGTGAGCACATCATCTGTCATGTGAATGGCAGGTGAAGGAGGTATTAATCATACAAATAGGTAATGAAGACAAAAAAACCCGCCGCAGCGGGTTTTTGGGCCGTGTTCGATTAGTGTTCGAACATCGCAGAGATGGATTCTTCGTTGCTGATACGACGAATCGCTTCGGCCAACATGCCTGACAGGGTCAGGGTACGTACGTTTGGCAGCGCCTTGATCTCATCACTTAATGGAATGGTATCGCACACCACCACTTCGTCGATGACGGAGTTGCGGAGATTGTTGACAGCATTGCCGGAGAAGATCGGGTGAGTTGCGTATGCAAACACACGCTTAGCACCACGTTCTTTCAGCGCTTCAGCGGCTTTGCACAGCGTGCCGCCGGTGTCGATCATGTCATCAACCAGCACACAGTCACGGCCAGCGACGTCACCGATGATGTGCATCACCTGAGAGACGTTAGCGCGCGGACGGCGTTTGTCGATGATCGCCATGTCGGTATCGTTCAGCAGTTTGGCAATCGCACGAGCACGAACCACGCCGCCGATGTCCGGAGAAACCACAATTGGGTTATCCAGGTTCAGCTGCAGCATGTCTTCGAGCAGGATTGGGCTGCCGAATACGTTATCAACCGGAACGTCGAAGAAGCCCTGGATCTGCTCTGCGTGCAGGTCAACGGTCAGAACGCGGTCAACACCGACGCTCGACAGGAAGTCAGCAACCACTTTAGCGGTAATCGGTACACGCGCGGAACGGACACGACGGTCCTGGCGGGCATAGCCGAAGTAAGGAATAACAGCCGTGATACGGCCTGCGGAAGCACGGCGCAGGGCATCGACCATAACAACCAATTCCATCAGGTTGTCGTTAGTTGGAGCACAGGTGGACTGGATGATGAAAATATCACCACCGCGTACATTTTCGTTAATTTGTACGCTGACTTCGCCGTCGCTAAAGCGACCTACAGCGGCGTCGCCGAGGGAAGTGTACAGGCGGTTGGCAATACGTTGTGCTAGTTCCGGGGTGGCGTTACCAGCAAAAAGCTTCATATCAGGCACGAGAAGAACCTCAGGCATGCGTCCAATGGTGGATAACATTCGCCACTAACTGTGCGGGCCAGGCGAACGCTATCCAGGCGGTGTATTAAAGAGCGCGATGCAACGTCTGGAACAGGGTGACGTTGTCACCGAAACTCAGTCTGCGCCAGAATGGCCTGCTGTAGCGGGGAAGTGTTCATCCCACGCGCCACAAAACCATGCAGCCATTCCGGGGCTTGCTCTAGCACCTGACGAGCGGCGAATTCGGTGTCAAATTCAGCAAAAACACAGGATCCTGTGCCAGTCAGGCGCGACGGGGCGTATTCTAACAGCCAGGAAAGCACCGCATCAACCTCGCGAAAACGTTTTCTTGCGATAACCTCGCAATCGTTGCTGAATTCACATTTTAGTAACGTTTCTATTGACCGGACGGGAGTGTTCCGTGGCAACGCCGGATCCTTAAAAATAACCGGGGTCGGAATACTCACACCAGGATGGGCAATCAGATACCATTTCTCCGGTGGATCGACCGGCGTGAGGATCTCGCCAACCCCTTCGGCAAATGCGGCGTGACCGCGAACGAACACCGGTACATCGGCGCCGAGCGAAAGCCCCAGCGCGGCCAGTTCATCAGGTGTTAATCCGCAGCCCCAGAGATGGTTCAGGGCAACCAGTATCGTCGCGGCATTAGAAGAGCCGCCTCCCAGACCGCCGCCCATCGGCAGGCGTTTCTCGATATGGATATCGGCACCGCTTCCCGCCGGAAGCCTTCCCGAGCCGGCCGCCGCGTTCATCAGCAGCCGCGCGGCACGCACGATCAGATTATCTTCATGAGCGACGCCTTCAACGGGCGTCAGCAGGTGAATCTGGCCGTCGTCGCGCAATTCGATGGAGATTGTGTCGCCATAATCGACAAACTGAAACAGCGTCTGCAGCATGTGGTAGCCGTCAGCGCGTTGCCCGGTGATGTACAAAAACAGGTTCAGCTTCGCCGGAGAGGGCCATTGGCTCATCATTTAACGATCCAGTTATCCATTTTGAGCTTAATACGCTGGCTGCCTTCCGTCAGTTCCATATTGGATGGCAATGCCGGTTTACTTGCGCTGTCATAGCCGCCGTACACCACTTTCCAGGTTTTCCCGTTCTGGGTGTAGTTGAGTTCGCTCAGGCGATACTGGTCGTCGAGTTTGTAATCGGTGGCGTCGCCCGGCAGACCGAGGATCCACTGGCGCAGGCTATTAAGCGGAATCGGCATGCCGGTCAGTTTGCCAATCATCTCTTCGGCATCTGTCGCGGTGTAGTGCTGGCCTTTATTATCGGTGATCTGCGCGGTGCCTGGCTGGGCATTCAGCTCCAGTTCAGTGCTGCCGAGCGGGTTCAGCAACAGCAGGCGATAGCGATCCTGCCCGGTTTGTTGCCAGAAGAAGCGGGCGTACACTTTTTGCTGATCGGAGAGATAAGCGAACGCACCGCGCGTCTGATACTGGCTTAAATTGCGCACCTCTTGCTGGTGCTGACGCCACTGCGGTGAATCAGGACTTTTGCCGGGGCCCTTGGGCGGAGTAATCGAGCAGGCGGTGAGAACCAGCGCCGCCAGCGGTAACAAGCGAATGAATCGGGCCATAGTCGTGACAAATCCTTGAGATGCGTTGCAGTTATAACCCTTAATGCTAGCGCCGGGCGGTGGCAGCGTCTACGTTCATATTGTCTTAAATCATGAAATTAGCCGGAAACGGCTATTACTCCGAAAGGGGGCACTCTCTTTTATTGATCTCGCGCATCCTGTATGATGCGACCTGCTAACCTTATTAACGCTGGTACTACTCCCGCTCACATGACCCTTTTAGCACTCGGTATCAACCACAAAACAGCCCCGGTTTCGCTGCGAGAACGCGTTACGTTTTCGCCGGATACGCTCGACCAGGCGCTGGATAGCCTGCTTGCCCAGCCGATGGTGCAGGGTGGTGTGGTGCTCTCTACGTGTAACCGTACCGAGCTATATCTGAGCGTGGAAGAACAAGACAACCTCCACGAAGCGCTTATCCGCTGGTTATGCGACTACCACAATCTGAACGAAGAAGAGCTGCGCAACAGTCTGTACTGGCATCATGATAATGATGCGGTCAGCCATCTGATGCGCGTCGCCAGCGGCCTCGATTCGCTGGTGCTTGGCGAGCCGCAAATACTCGGGCAGGTCAAAAAAGCCTTTGCCGATTCCCAGAAAGGCCATCTCAAAGCCAGCGAGCTGGAACGCATGTTCCAGAAATCTTTCTCCGTGGCGAAGCGTGTGCGAACCGAAACCGACATTGGTGCCAGTGCGGTTTCTGTTGCCTTCGCAGCCTGTACGCTGGCGCGTCAAATCTTTGAATCGCTCTCAACGGTCACCGTGCTGCTCGTCGGCGCCGGGGAGACCATTGAGCTGGTGGCGCGTCATCTGCGTGAACACAAGGTCAAGCAGATGATCATCGCCAACCGGACCCGCGAACGCGCGCAGGCACTGGCAGACGAAGTGGGCGCAGAAGTGGTTGCCCTCAGCGACATCGATGAACGCCTGAAAGATGCGGACATCATTATCAGTTCAACCGCCAGCCCGCTGCCTATTATCGGTAAAGGGATGGTGGAGCGTGCGCTAAAATCGCGCCGCAATCAGCCAATGCTGCTGGTGGATATCGCCGTCCCGCGTGACGTCGAGCCGGAAGTCGGCAAGCTGGCAAACGCCTATCTCTACAGCGTTGACGATCTGCAAAGTATCATTTCCCATAACCTCGCCCAACGTAAAGCGGCGGCGGTGCAGGCAGAGACGATTGTCGAGCAGGAATCGAGCGAATTTATGGCCTGGCTGCGCGCGCAAAGCGCCAGCGAGACGATTCGCGAATACCGTGGTCAGGCGGAACAGGTACGTGACGATCTGACGGCCAAAGCGATGGCGGCCCTCGAGCAGGGCGGCGATCCGCAGGTCATTATGCAGGACCTGGCGTGGAAGCTAACCAACCGGTTGATCCATGCTCCAACCAAATCACTTCAACAGGCAGCCCGTGACGGGGATGATGAACGCCTGACTATTCTGCGCAACAGCCTCGGGCTGGAATAGCGCCACCCACCCATTTTCTATTACAAGGTGCATTTTACGCCTATGAAGCCCTCTATCGTCGCCAAACTGGAAGCTTTGCACGAGCGCCATGAAGAAGTTCAGGCCCTGCTCGGTGATGCCGCGACTATTGCTGACCAGGATCGTTTTCGCGCCCTGTCGCGCGAATATGCGCAGCTCAGTGATGTTGCGCGCTGCTTTACTGAATGGCAGCAGGTTCAGGAAGATATTGAAACCGCGCAGATGATGCTCGACGACCCTGAAATGCGCGAAATGGCGCAGGAAGAGTTGCAGGACGCCAAAGCGCGCGCCGAAGAGATGGAGCAGCAGCTCCAGGTTCTTCTGCTGCCGAAAGATCCGGACGATGAGCGCAACGCGTTTGTCGAAGTTCGCGCCGGAACGGGTGGCGACGAAGCCGCGCTGTTTGCCGGCGATCTGTTCCGCATGTACAGCCGCTACGCGGAATCCCGCCGCTGGCGCGTAGAAATCATGAGCGCCAACGAAGGCGAACATGGTGGCTATAAAGAAGTGATCGCTAAGATCAGCGGCGACGGCGTGTATGGCCGTCTGAAATTTGAGTCCGGCGGGCACCGGGTGCAGCGTGTCCCGGCGACGGAATCTCAGGGGCGAATTCACACCTCTGCCTGTACCGTTGCGGTGATGCCGGAGCTGCCAGAAGCTGAACTGCCGGATATCAATCCAGCCGATCTGCGTATTGATACCTTCCGTTCGTCAGGCGCGGGCGGTCAGCACGTTAACACCACCGATTCCGCGATCCGTATTACCCACCTGCCGACCGGCATCGTGGTGGAGTGTCAGGACGAACGCTCCCAGCACAAAAACAAAGCCAAAGCCCTGGCGGTGCTCGGCTCACGTATTCGCGCCGCCGAAATGGCGAAACGCCAGCAGGCCGAAGCCTCTACGCGTCGTAACCTGTTGGGCAGCGGCGATCGCAGCGATCGTAACCGCACCTATAACTTCCCGCAGGGCCGCGTGACCGACCACCGCATCAACCTGACGATTTACCGTCTGGATGAGACGATGGAAGGCAAACTCGACTCCCTGATCGAGCCGATCGTGCAGGAATACCAGGCCGATCAGCTGGCCGCGCTGGCCGAGCAGGACTAATGGATTTTCAGGCCTGGTTACGTGCCGCCGCGAGCGAGCTTTCCAACAGTGAAAGCCCGCGTCGCGACGCCGAAATCTTGCTGGAACATGTCACCGGAAAAGCGCGCACTTATCTCCTGGCATTCGGTGAGACGCTGCTGACGCCTGAACAGGAAGCGCAGCTCGCGGCGCTGCTCGCCCGGCGTAAAACCGGTGAGCCGGTGGCGCACCTGACCGGTGAACGGGAGTTCTGGTCGCTGCCGCTGTATGTTTCAGCCGCCACGCTGATCCCGCGCCCGGACACCGAGTGTCTGGTCGAGCAGGCGCTGGCGCGTCTGCCTGACGGTCCGTGTCGCATCCTGGATTTAGGCACGGGCACCGGCGCGATTGCGCTGGCGCTGGCGAGCGAGCGCCCGGATTGTCTGGTTACCGCGGTCGACGTAATGCCTGACGCGGTAGCCCTGGCGCAGCGCAATCTTGCGCGTCTGGGTTTCAGTAACGTTCAGATCAATCAAAGCAGCTGGTTTTCCGCCCTGGCGCAGCACACCTTTGAGATGATCGTCAGCAATCCGCCCTACATCGACGAGCACGACCCGCATCTGTCGCAGGGGGATGTGCGCTTTGAGCCGCTCACGGCGCTGGTTGCAGCGAACGACGGGCTGGCCGATATCGAACATATTATCACGACCTCCCGCGAGCACCTTGTGCCCGGCGGCTGGCTGCTGCTTGAACACGGCTGGACGCAGGGGGCAGCGGTCCGTGCGCTGTTTAGCGCGGCGGGATACGCGAGCGTCGAAACCTGTCGTGACTACGGCGGCAACGAACGCCTGACGCTGGGGAAAAAGCCATGAGCGTCTTCAGCGTGTTGATCGCTGTGCATATTGCCGCCGTGGTACTGACCATCAGCTTTTTCGTGGTGCGCTACTGGTGGCGTTACAGCAACCATCCGCTCATCGACGCCCGCTGGGTGCGCGTTGCTCCGCACTGCATCGACACGGTTTTGCTGCTTTCCGGCGCCGGTCTGATGTGGCTGACGGGCTATCTGCCATTTACTGATAAAGGCGCATGGCTGACTGAAAAGCTGTTTGGCGTTATCATCTACATCGTTTTGGGTTTTATCGCGCTTGGACGTCGTCGTCCGCGCAGCCAGCAGGCCGGTTTTATCGCCTTCCTGCTGGGGCTGGTGGTGCTGTACATCATCATTAAACTCGCCACCACAAGAATACCGTTACTGGGGTAAGTATGAGGTCCTTAGCCGATTTCGAATTTAATAAAGTACCGCTTTGCGATGGAATGGTCCTGATCTCTGAGATGATCCGTGACGATTTCACCTCGCAGTGGGTCTACGATGAGCTGGAAAATCTGGCGAGCCTGGCGCGTGAAGAGATCAGCGAAGCGCGTCCTCAGGACTGGCAGCTGGAAAAATTGATCGAGCTGTTTTACGGCGAATGGGGCTTTTGCGACACGCGCGGCGTGTATCGCCTCTCCGACGCGCTGTGGCTGGATCAGGTACTGAAGAACCGTCAGGGCAGCGCCGTTGCTCTGGGGGCTGTTTTGCTGTGGGTCGCTAACCGGCTGGATATTCCGCTGGTGCCGGTCATTTTTCCGACTCAGATGATTTTGCGCGCGGAGTGGCTGGATGGCGAAATGTGGCTGATCAATCCGTTCAATGGCGACACGCTGGACGAGCACACGCTGGATGTCTGGCTGAAGGGCAATATTAGCCCGGTGGCAGAGCTGTTTAACGAAGATCTCGATGAGGCGGATAACGCCGAAGTGGTGCGTAAACTGCTGGATACGCTGAAAGCCGCGCTGATGGAAGAGCGGCAGATGGAGCTGGCCCTGCGCGCGAGCGAAGTGCTGCTGCAGTTCAATCCGGAAGACCCGTACGAGATCCGCGACCGTGGCCTTATCTACGCGCAGCTGGAATGTGAGCACGTTGCCCTCAACGATTTGAATTACTTCGTTGAGCAGTGCCCGGAAGATCCGATAAGCGAAATGATTCGCGCGCAGATCAACTCGATCGCGCATAAACAAATTACACTGCATTAATCTTAATTCCGATTCACACCTGAATAAGGCGATCCTATGAAACAAAAAGTGGTTAGCATTGGTGATATCAACGTGGCAAACGACCTGCCGTTCGTGCTGTTTGGTGGCATGAACGTTCTGGAATCCCGCGATCTTGCCATGCGTATCTGCGAGCACTACGTGACTGTGACCCAGAAACTGGGCATTCCGTATGTGTTTAAGGCCTCTTTTGACAAAGCCAACCGCTCCTCTATCAACTCTTACCGTGGCCCGGGCCTGGAAGAGGGGATGAAGATTTTCCAGGAGCTGAAACAGACGTTTGGCGTGAAAGTGATCACCGACGTGCACGAAGCGTCTCAGGCGCAGCCTGTTGCTGACGTGGTGGATGTGATTCAGCTTCCGGCGTTCCTCGCGCGTCAGACCGATCTGGTTGAAGCGATGGCGAAAACCGGCGCAGTCATCAACGTGAAAAAACCCCAGTTCGTAAGCCCTGGCCAGATGGGTAACATCGTCGATAAATTCATCGAAGGCGGCAACGATCAGGTCATTCTGTGTGACCGTGGTGCAAACTTCGGTTATGACAACCTGGTGGTCGACATGCTGGGCTTCAGCGTGATGAAGAAAGTCTCTAACAACTCCCCGGTGATTTTCGACGTGACTCATGCGCTGCAGTGCCGTGACCCGTTTGGTGCTGCCTCCAGCGGCCGTCGTGGTCAGGTCACCGAGCTGGCGCGTGCCGGTATGGCGACCGGTCTGGCCGGTCTGTTTATCGAAGCGCACCCGGATCCAGCCAACGCGAAATGCGACGGCCCATCCGCGCTGCCGCTGGATAAACTGGAGCCGTTCCTGAAACAGATCAAAGCGATTGACGATCTGGTGAAGAGCTTCGATGAGCTGGATACCAGCAACTAATCTCTGAGCAAATAAAAAACCCGCCGCGGCGGGTTTTTTTATGTCTGGCGGCGCGGCAATGGCGCAGAACGTCAGGCAAATATCGTCATCAGATAGGCGATAAACAGCGCCAGATGCGCAGCGCCATTCAGTACGTTAGTGCGTCCGGTTGAGAACGAGATCTGGCACAGCAGCAGCGACGCTACCATAACAATCATCTCTGGTGCACCCAGCGCAAAATGCAGATCATTGCCGGTCATAAAGGCAATCAACGTCACCACCGGGACGGTAAGTGAAATCGTCGCCAGCACCGAGCCGAAGAACAGGTTCATGGCGCGCTGGACCTGGTTATTCAGCACCGCTTTCAGGGCACCTAAACCTTCCGGCGAGAGAATCAGCAGCGCTACCAGGAAGCCGGTAAAGGCCACAGGCGCGTTCAGCTCTGTCAGCAGGGTTTCCAGCGGGTTGGCGTTCATCTTGGTGACGGCGATAACCGCAATCAGATGTACGATCAGCCAAACCGTGTGCCACAGGCTGCTGTGCGCTGATGGCTTACCGTGATGCGGGTCATCGTCGTCGCCGTCGTCTTCGTGCTCATACACGAACAGGCTCTGGTGCGTTTTGGTCTGAATCAGCAGGAAGACGCCGTACATCGCGGCGGAAATCAGGGCTACCAGCAGTGCCTGGCCGGTGGTGAAATTCGCACCCGGCAGCGCCATCGGGAAGACCAGCACAATAACCGCCAGCGGGAAGAGGGCGATCAAATACTGTTTAATGCCAAACAGATTCATATATTGGGTGGCAAATTTCCCCCCGCCCAATAACAGCGAGAAGCCCACCAGACCGCCGGTAACAATCATAATGATCGAATAGAGCGTATCGCGCATCAGCGTCGGGGCGGCGTCGCCCGTCGCCATCAGTGCGGAAATCAGGCTGACTTCGAGAATAACGACGGAAAGACTTAAAATCAGAGAGCCATAGGGTTCACCCAGGCGGTGAGCCAGAACATCGGCGTGGCGTACGACGCTAAATGCGCTGGATAAAATACCAATAAGAGCAAGAATGTTAATTCCAACGACCACTGGCAGTGACTGACTACTTCCCCAGAAGAGCAGCACAGCCAGTGCCACAAGCGGGAAAATAAGCGACGTCTCCTTGTGGCGGGTCTTAACCGCCTCATGCGTTGTTGTCATGTGATACTCCGTCAATGCAGGTGTTTGTAATTATAGAATGAAATTGCAGGCCATTAAACTAACAGAAAACCGTTAATTACCAGTGATGTTTTACTTAATTTTACGTCACAGCAGCGATTTTTCTCAAACTGCCCGTAAAAACGTTTTTAATCTAAATACAGTCTAAATAACAGTGTATTAAGTTAATTAATTTCACACAATTGTCATTTTGACTGGCAGGGGAAACAGCCATCGACCACACTTATCTTTTTGACCAAAAAGAGGTGAGTCATGCCCTACAAATCGAAAAGCGACCTGCCCGACAGCGTTCAGCATGTACTGCCTGCCCACGCACAGGATATTTATAAAGAGGCGTTTAACAGCGCCTGGGATCAATATAAGGATAAAGAGGACCGTCGCGACGATGCGAGCCGCGAAGAGACTGCCCATCGTGTCGCGTGGGCGGCGGTAAAACATGATTATAAAAAAGGAGAAGATGATAAATGGCATAAAAAGAAATAGTCGCCTTATGATTAGCCGCCTCTGTTTTGACTTTTCCGGCTGTTGAACTTTCGTTGTATTGCAACTGGCCTGTGAATTGCTTATCGTTTATTGACTGCTGTCAAAATGAGCAGAAAACGAAATGCCGGGAAGGCGCAACAAGATGTCGCAAGGAAGCATGCAGTGGCGGAGGTGGAAAGTGTTAACGCGTGATTTCTTAATGAAGGCAGATTGTAAGACGGCATTTGGTGCTATTGAGGAATCGCTTCTCTGGTCGGCTGAACAACGTGCAGCGTCGCTCGCAGCGACGATTGCCTGTCGTCCGGATGAAGGCCCGGTATGGATATTTGGTTATGGTTCGCTGATGTGGAATCCCGCGCTGGAGTATGTGGAATCCGCAACGGGCACGCTCCCCGGATGGCACCGCGCATTTTGTCTGCGCCTGACCGCCGGACGTGGCAGCGCCTGTCAGCCTGGCCGAATGCTTGCACTAAAAGAGGGCGGGCGCACCACCGGTGTGGCCTATCGTCTGCCGGACGATACCCTCGAAGAGGAGCTGGCGCTGCTGTGGAAGCGCGAAATGATCACCGGCTGCTACATGCCGAGCTGGTGCAAGCTTGAACTCGACGACGGTCGCACCGTCAACGCGCTGGTGTTTATCATGGACCCGCGTCATCCGTTGTACGAATCCGACACCCGAACGCAGGTGATCGCGCCGCTTATCGCCGCCGCCAGTGGGCCGCTGGGTACCAATGCCCAGTACCTGTTCTCCCTCGATCAGGAATTGACGCGCTTAGGAATGCAGGATGACTGCCTGAACGAGCTGGTCGCTAAAGTGAAAGCATTAATTGAGGGGGATCCCCGCGAAGCGTCATTGCGTCCGGGTTTTGCCTGAAAAGATACGCCCGGCTTGCCGGGCGTAAATGTTATGCAGCGACGTAGCTGACGGAGTGCTCCAGCGACTGACTGTGGCTGTCGATCAGTACATCCCAGGTGCCGGTATAGGGCACCGTTAACCACGCATTGTCTTTATTCTGCACGCTTAAAATATCCGCCTGCGACGACTTCTGCGCTTTAGCGCTCATCAAATGAATATGACAGCGCTCTGAGCAGCGCACCACCACCGTATCCCCGCCAAACAGCTTCAAACTTGTTTTTACCAGTGCCATCTCTTTACCCCATAGTCCGGAAACAACGCTCTCCCTGCGGTTAATCCTGAGCGTGATGTTGTTCACAATTCACTCATTGCATAACACCAAAGGGGAAGAGAGGGGATGCTGATTTTGATCAAAAAATGGCATAACGTTTAAACAAAAATGACAAAATGCCTGAAAGGGTTCAGCTGGCGCGTATTTGAACAGGCCAATACGCGCCGGAAGAAAATTATATGCGGAAATGTCCCGCCGTTTCAGCAAGGTCGCCCGCCTGGCTTTGCAGGGCACTCGCGGCGGCGGCGGATTCCACCACCAGTTCAGCGTTCTGCTGCACCATTCTGTCGAGATGGGTCACGGCGTGGTTAATCTCATGAATGCCTTTCATCTGCTCGCTGGTGGCGATGGTGATTTCACGCATAATCCCCGATACGCTGCCGATGGTGGAGCGGATCTCGTCCATGCTCTCCCCGGCCAGATGCACGTAGCGGGAGCCGGTCGCTACGCTGTGGGCGGTTGAGTCGATCAGCGTTTTGATCTCTTTGGCCGCCTGCGCGCTACGGCTTGCCAGGCTGCGTACTTCTCCGGCCACCACCGCAAATCCGCGACCCTGTTCGCCCGCACGGGCCGCTTCTACGGCGGCGTTCAGCGCCAGGATGTTGGTCTGGAAGGCGATCCCGTCAATCACGCTGGTGATATCACCGATTTTGGCCGACGCCACTTCGATAGACTGCATGGTCGTGATGGCCTGAGACACCACTTCGCCGCCGCGCGAAGCCGCAGCCGACGCTTTGCTCGCCTGATCGTTGGCCTCTGCCGCGGATTCGGTGGACTGGGTGACGGAGGCGGTAATCTGCTCCACGGCGCTGGCGGTTTCACGCAGGCTGGAGGCCGCCTGCTCGGTACGTCCCGAGAGATCCTGGTTGCCCGCCGCGATTTCGCGCGCGGCGTTTTTGACCGACGAGCTGGCGTCGCGCAGCTGCACCATTACTGTCGACAGCTTATCGCTGAAGGCGTTAAAGGCCTGGGCGATTTCCGCCACTTCGTCCTGGCCGTTATCCGGCAGGCGCTGAGACAGATCGTTTGTTCCGTTGGCGATGGCGTGCATCGCATCGCGGATATTTGACAGGCGCTTGAGCAGGCGGGCAATAATAAAATGAACAATCGCACCGCTCAGCAGCACCAGAATCACCAGTGACAACCCCGAGGCTTTCAGCAGAGAGCGCATCCCGGAGGTGGCATCGTTACTGTCGAGGGCGACGACTAACAGCCAGTGAGTCCCCGCCACCGGCGTAGCGATAAAGGTTTTCTCCGCGCCGCCCAGGGTGCCGTCGAGTTCCGTGCCTTTTTTCAGCGCGTTGATATCGACGCCGTTGATGGCTTCATTGAAGGGTTTAAGTGTCAGGGCCGGATCGCTGGCGGCAATCACCGTACCGTCGCTGTCAATCAGCAGGCCGCTGCTGGCAGGCGTCGGGTGAATACCCCGCACGTTAGCCACTACGCTGTCCATCGCCACATCCCCGGCGACCACCGCTTTCAGCTCACCATTTTCCTTCACCGGCACGGCAAAGGTCACCACCAGTTTACCGGTTCCTGCATCCACGTAGGGCGCAGTAACGACAGGCGCATCGGCGCTGACGACCTGCTGATACCACGGGCGTACGGTTGGATCGTAATCCGCCGGGACGCCTGCGGGGTCAGAGAATTTTGCCGTTTTGCTGGCATAGCCGACGTAGACGTTGGTGAAGCCACCGGCCTGAGCCAGTTGCTTAAACACCGGGACCGGATCGTCGCTCAGCGCCACGGATTGCGCGGAGGCGATCACCGTCAGCTTGCTATTAACCCAGTCGGCAATGGCGAGATTATGGCTGGCACTGGTGCTGGCCAGAATATCGCGCTGCGACTGCTGGTTATCCTGCCGCGTGACCTCGAAGTTAATAATGGTATTCAGAAGAAGGGCGACAACCAGACAACCTGTTGTCGCGGCGATGATACGGGCACGGATTGATCTTAACATTCACTGTGTACCTGCTGAGTTGACTTAAGTAGCCTATCGGCAACCCAGCCGGTAACTTGATGGTGCAACCGCGTCCATAAGTAAAAAATATGTTTACGGGTTTATTATTAAAAAGTTAATACTTTATCGGCGGACAGGGTCCACTGCGCCAGTTCCACCAAGGTGCCAATCTCAACGCCGTCAATCAGCGGCAGGGCGGTGATCCCACGCCCGTCGGTGCAGGTCTTACACAGTTTCACGGGCACATCCTGGGCGGTGAGGATCTCAAGCATCTGCTGAATGTTATAGCCCTCTGCCGGTTTTTGCCCTTTCAGCCCGGCGGTGACGGCATCGGACATCAGAAACAGACGCAGCTCCAGTTCACTCTCCTGATCGCGCAGGGCGATGGCGAGGCGCAGGCTGTTGAACAGGGATTCACTGCCGTAGGCCGCGCCGTTGGCGACAATCACAATTTTCTGCATGGTAACTCCTCAGTGTAATAAGGCACGGATAGGGCTTAGTCCACGGGATAATATTGACCCCGCAGAGTAAGCATGACGAATTTCAATGGCGGGCCACCCGGTGCCATCGGAGGGGGAACAGCATCAGCGGTCATGCGCATATGCTACCGCGCGAGCGCGGTGCGTTAAACATCTGGCTGTGCGCGCCGGGAAAACGGTACGCGGTGGAGTGTAAAGCCAGCCTCTCGGGATATTCCTGAAATTGCCCTTAAGGCTGCAAAAATGTCCGGAACGCGTTAAGGTTAGCACTGTATTAACTTGCGATCTGGATCACAGTTACGACATTCATGATGTCTTCACCACACATTCGCGCGCTGCTGTTACTCCTCCTTTTTCCGGCCGGAGCCGTTTCGGCTGCCTCCCGTTCATTTGAAAATCAGGCGAAAAACCCCTTTGATAACAACGGTGATGGTCTGCCGGATCTCGGGTTAGCTCAACCCTCCGGTGAGAGTGAAAAACATCTGGCGGAGATGGCGAAAGCCTTCGGTGAAGCAAGCATGACCGACAACGGCCTGACCACCGGCGAGCAGGCGCGCCAGTTTGCATTCGGTCAGGTGCGCGACGTTGTCAGTGGAGAAGTGAATCAGCAGATCGAGTCCTGGCTGTCGCCCTGGGGTAATGCCAGCGTCGATCTGCTGGTGGATGACGACGGCAAATTTACCGGCAGCAGCGGCAGGTGGTTTATTCCGTGGCAGGACAACAACCGCTATCTGAGCTGGAGCCAGCTCGGGCTGACGCAGCAAACCGACGGGCTGGTGAGTAACGCGGGCATCGGCCAGCGCTGGGTCGCGGGGAAATGGCTGCTGGGCTACAACACCTTTTACGATAATTTGCTGGATGAGAATTTACAGCGCGCCGGGCTGGGTGCCGAAGCCTGGGGTGAAAACCTGCGCTTATCGGCGAACTACTACCAGCCGTTCGCCAGCTGGCGCGACAGCTCCGACGTACAAGAGCAGCGGATGGCGCGGGGCTATGACGTGACGGCCAAAGCCTGGCTGCCGTACTTTCATCATTTCAATACCAGCGTCAGCTTCGAACAATATTTCGGTGATAACGTCGATCTGTTTCGCAGCGGCACCGGGTATCACAACCCGATGGCGGTAAACCTCGGGCTGGATTACACGCCTGTGCCACTTCTCACGTTTTCGGCGGCGCACAAGCAGGGCGAGAGCGGTGTCAGCCAGAATAATCTTGGCATGAAACTCAACTATCGTTTTGGCGTTCCGCTGAAAAAACAGCTTTCGTCGGATGAAGTGGCGGCTGCGCGCTCCCTGCGCGGAAGTCGCTACGATTCGCCGGATCGGTCCAGCCTGCCGGTGATGGAGTTCCGCCAGCGCAAGACGCTGTCGGTCTATCTGGCAACGCCGCCGTGGGATTTGCATCCGGGTGAAACCGTGAATCTGAAACTGCAGATCCGCAGTACCCATGGGGTGCGTCGTCTTCACTGGCAGGGCGATACGCAGGCGTTAAGTCTGACTTCGCCACCGAATGCGAGCAGCAGCGATGGCTGGAGTGTGATACTTCCGGCCTGGGATGACCGTGAAGGCGCGACGAACCGCTGGCGGCTGTCGGTGGTGGTCGAGGATGAAGACGGGCAGCGTGTCTCTTCCAATGAGATCACGCTCTCTCTGTCGCCACCGCTGCTGGCAGTGCCGGATGACGATCCGAGATGGAAACTGCTGCCGGACGAATAAAACTAGAAAATACGCTCCTGATGAACCCAGACGGCCGCTTCAACGCGCGACTTGAGCTTCATCTTCTTGAGCATATGTTTAACGTGCACTTTGACCGTGCTTTCCGTGATATCCAGACGGCGGGCGATCATTTTGTTCGGCAGGCCCTGAGCAATCAGCTTCAGGATGTCGCGCTCGCGCGGGGTCAGCTGGCTCACATCGCGGTCGGACGTCGCGCGGTTGGCGCGCAGGCTGGCGGCGAGCACCGGCGTTAAGGCTTCACTCAGGACCATTTCACCTGCGGCGGCCTGTTGCAGGGCTTTCAGCAGATCTTCCGGCTCCATATCTTTGAGCAGATAGCCATCTGCGCCGCGTTTTAGCGCGGTGACGACATCTTCTTCATGGTTGGAAACGCTGAACACCACGATGCGCCCGGAGAGGGACTTTTCACGCAGTTTATCCAGGGTTTCCAGGCCGTTCATGCCCGGCATATTGAGATCGAGCAGGATCAAATCAGGATCGAGTGACTCGGCAAGTTCAATACCCTGTTCGCCGTTGCTGGCTTCTCCCACGACGGTGATATCTGCCGCCATGCTGACAAGTTGTTTTACGCCGGTGCGCAGCATCGGATGATCGTCGATTAACAGGATGGTTGCCGGTTCCTGATTAGTCATGGTTTTCTCCTTCGGAAGTGATTAGAGGCTTTTCGGGAATAAAGGTCACTACGACTTCAGTGCCGCCAGACTCTCCCCGGCGAACCTGGCAATCCCCGCGCAGGCTTTGCGCGCGGTCTCGCATAATAATTAACCCATAGTGGTTGGTTCGTTCAGCGTTTTCCGGCACGCCGCGGCCGTTATCCAGAACCGTCAGTTTCACCTGATTATCATGGTGCGCAACAGTCACCGTCACTGCCGTCGCGTCGGCGTGCTTGAGCGCATTGCTCAGGGCTTCGCGGGCGATTTGCAGCAGATGAATGGCCTGATGGGAAGGGACAAAACGCGGCGGAAGCTGGTAGTCCAGCTTCACCGGGAAGCCCAGCCGGGCGCTAAATTCCTGACAGCTCGACTCTAACGCCGGGCGTAAACCTGGCTCGTTGAGCTGTAAACGGAAGGTGGTCAGCAGTTCGCGCAGCTGCACCCAGGAGGTGTTCAGCTCGTTGCGAATCTGACTCAATAATTCTTTGCTGGTGGGTGGCAGAGCATCGTCCTGCATTTGCAGGCAGCTGACCTGCATTTTGATACAGGAGAGCGACTGGGCTATCGAGTCATGCAGCTCGCGGGCAATGGTCGCGCGCTCCTCCATGACGATCAGCTGCTGCTGCTTTTCCTGATGGCGATCCAGCGCCAGCGTCGCCGTGAGCTGCTCGACCAGCGTATCGACCAACTGCTGCTGATCGTGGCTCAAATGGCGGCCGGTCGGCAGCGTGGCCAGCAAAATGCCGTACTGAGTGTGGTTGTCCGCGAGACGCCATTTAAGGGTTGTGCCACTGCTGGCGGGCGTTGGTAACCCGCGCGGGCACAGGTGGCACCCTTTGTCATCGCAGGTCATATCCGACTGACAGGTGAATTCCTGATGGTTCTCTTCGTCTTCGACGTCATAGACCCGAAGTTCAATGTCATGCAGCAGGGTCAGATTTTGCAGGCCGTTAAGCACCGGGGAGAGGCGCTCGCAGAGCGGAACCTGAGAGTGAAGACGGCGATTCGCCTGCCACAGGAACGAGAGGATTTCGTTTTTTTGCTCCAGCCCGGCGGTTTTTTCCTGTACGCGTTTTTCCAGTACCGCGTAGCTTTCGGCCAGCTCGCCGGACATATCATTCAGCGCCTGACCGAGCATCGCCATTTCGTTGCGTCCGCTGATGTGCGCGCGCTGGGTGAAATCACGCTGAGTGACGGCACGGGCCACGGCCAGCAGTTGCTTCCAGGGATAGAGCAGGCGAGCGCGCAGCCAGACGATGGTAAACACCAGCAGCAGCGCCATAAAAACAGCCATTACGCCGTGGACTGTGACCACGCGCTCAATACGCATTTCGGTGGAGGAGTCGAAAGAGGAGACCAGCGTGTCGATGCGCGCCACAAAACTCGCCACATCACCGGCCACCGTATCAGGGCTGTGCGCTTGCTGCAGTCCGGGTTTGAGCTGACTGTGCCAGTAGCCCTGCAGCGCGTTAAGCTGTTTTGTCTGACCATCGCGACGGGCGGCGATTTCCAGTTCCGGGCTAAATGCGGTACGCTCCATCTCATCCAGCAGGGGCTTGTCTTCCGCCGTCAGCGGCACTGCCGCCAGCAGGCGATAACTCTGCATACGCAGGGAGCCTGCCTCGTTAATGGCATGCGCGCTACCCTGAACGCCCTGTACCAGCCAGCCAGAGATCGCCATGCCGGTCACACCAATAGCGGTGGACAGCAACACGATAAGGGCCAGCTGATTAACCAGCGTCAGCGGAGAGAAGAGTCGTTTTAACATGGGCTTGCCGGGCTCCTGATTTTGCCTGCCTCCAGGAATGGCGCTATTTTCATGCATACCTTGGAGTATACCCATACCAACAAAGGATTACTCCTAAATTGCCGCAGGGGTAATGGCCAGGGGGAGGGGGGACCGGCAAACCGTCAGCGCCGTTAAAAAACCACACCTTTTTTGCCGAAATCATCTACTCACTAAGAGTCATGGCGTTTTTTTGAGCGTCTGACAGTCAACTTTTCCTTTGATTTATATCAACTTACCGCCTGCTTAAAACCCTAATGTTTGCAGCATCATTCGATAATCAGAGGTGTCTATGAGTCACTCATCCGCCCCGGAAAGGGCATCCGGTGCTGTTATAACAGAATGGCATCCGGAAGATCCGGCGTTCTGGCAACAGCGTGGTCAACGTGTAGCAAGTCGTAATCTGTGGATTTCTGTTCCGTGTTTGTTGTTGGCATTCTGTGTCTGGATGCTGTTCAGTGCTGTGGCGGTGAACCTGCCGAAAGTAGGCTTTAACTTCACGACCGATCAGCTGTTTATGCTGACCGCGTTACCTGCGCTTTCCGGCGCGCTGCTGCGTGTTCCTTACGCGTTCATGGTTCCGCTGTTTGGTGGTCGTCGCTGGACGGCGTTCAGCACCGGTATCATGATCATCCCTTGCGTGTGGCTGGGTTTTGCGGTGCAGGATACGTCTACTCCGTTCAGCGTGTTTGTCATCATCGCGCTGCTGTGCGGTTTTGCCGGTGCTAACTTTGCCTCCAGCATGGCTAACATCAGCTTCTTCTTCCCGAAACAAAAGCAGGGCGGCGCGCTGGGTATTAACGGCGGCCTCGGGAATATGGGCGTGAGCGTGATGCAGTTGATCGCGCCGCTGGCGATCTCCATGTCTATCTTTGCTGTCTTTGGCGGCACCGGCGTGGAACAGGCAGACGGTTCTAAACTGTTCCTGGAAAACGCGGCCTGGATTTGGGTGCCTTTCCTGGTGGTCTTCACGCTGGCGGCCTGGTTCTTTATGAACGATCTGTCCGCGTCTAAAGCGTCGCTGAGTGAGCAGCTGCCGGTTCTGAAACGCGCCCATCTGTGGATCATGGCGCTGCTGTATCTGGCGACCTTTGGCTCCTTTATCGGCTTCTCCGCAGGTTTTGCGATGCTGTCGAAAACCCAGTTCCCGGATGTGCAGATCCTGCATTTTGCCTTCTTCGGTCCGTTTATCGGCGCTCTGGCACGCTCTACAGGGGGGATGATTTCCGACCGTCTGGGCGGGACTCGCGTCACGCTGGTGAACTTTATCCTGATGGCGGTTTTCTGTGCGCTGCTGTTCCTGACGCTGCCAACCAACGGCCAGGGCGGTAACTTTATCGCGTTCTTTGCGGTGTTCATGGGGCTGTTCCTGACGGCCGGTTTGGGGAGTGCTTCGACCTTCCAGATGATCTCCGTGATCTTCCGTAAGCTGACTATGGATCGTGTGAAAGCGCAGGGCGGTACTGAAGAGCGCGCGATGCGTGAAGCCGCAACCGACACCGCAGCGGCACTGGGCTTTATCTCAGCGATTGGCGCGATCGGTGGCTTCTTTATCCCGAAATCATTCGGCATCTCTCTGGAGCTGACCGGCTCCCCGGCGGGTGCGATGAAAGTCTTCCTTATTTTCTATGTCGCCTGCGTGGTGATCACGTGGCTGGTATACGGCCGGAATACTAAGAAAAATAAGTAAGTTTGATTATCCGTTTACGCGGCCTCAGTGCCGCGTTTTTTTATCCTGCATTTAGTTACAACATACTTGTTGGGTGTAGAAACGGGAGCCGGGCTAACACTGTGATCGCCATCGCCTTGCAGCGGTATCTACCCCTTAATACCTAAGATGTTAAAAAAAGCGGGGCTATAAGGAGGATAAATATAAAATATCTATAAATAACAGATAGTTAAAAAATTAATTTTTCTACCGCTTTGGTGGTATTCGCCCTAATACCCTGCGTTACAGAGCCCGCTCGCCTTGATCGTTATCAATTCCCGTCATCTTTCATAGCGTTACCTTCGCTGCAAATCAGCAATGTCGATTTAGAGAGCCACAGGCTCCACACAGGAGATACCCGATGAGCAAATTTTTGGACCGGTTTCGCTACTTCAAGCAGAAGGGCGAGACCTTTGCCGATGGGCACGGTCAGGTTCTGGAAACCAACCGGGACTGGGAAGATGGATACCGTCAACGTTGGCAGCACGATAAAGTCGTTCGTTCTACACACGGTGTAAACTGCACCGGTTCCTGCAGCTGGAAGATCTTCGTTAAGAACGGTCTGGTCACCTGGGAAATGCAGCAGACCGACTATCCGCGTACCCGCCCGGATATGCCAAACCATGAACCGCGCGGCTGCCCGCGTGGTGCGAGCTACTCCTGGTATCTGTACAGCGCTAACCGCCTGAAATACCCGCTGATGCGTAAACGCCTGATGAAGATGTGGCGTGAAGCAAAAGTGCAGCACAGCGATCCAGTTGATGCCTGGGCCTCCATTATTGAAGACGCTGATAAAGCGAAAAGCTTTAAACAGGCGCGTGGACGCGGCGGTTTTGTTCGTTCCTCCTGGCAGGAAGTGAACGAGCTGATTGCGGCCTCCAACGTCTACACCGTTAAAACCTACGGCCCGGACCGCGTGGCAGGCTTCTCGCCAATTCCGGCGATGTCGATGGTCTCTTACGCCTCGGGTGCGCGCTACCTGTCTCTCATCGGCGGGACCTGCCTGAGCTTCTACGACTGGTACTGTGACTTACCGCCAGCCTCTCCGCAGACCTGGGGCGAACAGACTGACGTTCCTGAATCCGCTGACTGGTACAACTCCAGCTATATCATCGCCTGGGGCTCTAACGTGCCGCAGACCCGTACTCCGGACGCCCACTTCTTCACTGAAGTACGTTACAAAGGCACCAAAACCGTTGCCGTAACGCCGGACTACGCCGAAATCGCGAAACTGTGCGATCTGTGGCTGGCACCGAAACAGGGTACCGATGCCGCGATGGCGCTGGCGATGGGTCACGTCATGCTGCGTGAATTCCACCTCGACAAACCAAGCCAGTATTTCACCGACTACGTGCGTCGCTACACTGACATGCCAATGCTGGTGATGCTTGAAGAGCGCGACGGCTACTACGCAGCGGGTCGTATGCTGCGTGCGGCGGATCTGGTGGATGCGCTGGGCCAGGAAAATAACCCGGAATGGAAAACCGTCGCCTTCAACAATGAAGGGGATATGGTCGCGCCGAACGGTTCCATCGGTTTCCGTTGGGGTGAAAAAGGCAAATGGAACCTCGAGCAACGTAACGCGACCACCGGTGATGAGACCGAACTGCGCCTTAGCATGCTGGGTAGCCAGGACGATATCGCGGAAGTCGGATTCCCGTACTTTGGCGGTGAAGGTTCTGAACACTTCAAGAAGGTGGAGCTGGAAAACATCCTGCTGCACAAACTGCCGGTGAAACGTCTGCAACTGGCTGACGGATCGACCGCACTGGTGACCACCGTTTACGATCTGACGATGGCCAACTACGGTCTGGAACGCGGTCTGAACGACGAAAACTGCGCAACCAGCTACGACGATATCAAAGCGTATACCCCGGCCTGGGCAGAGCAGGTGACGGGCGTGCCACGCGCACAAATCACCCGTATCGCGCGTGAATTCGCCGACAACGCTGACAAAACCCACGGTCGTTCGATGATTATCGTCGGCGCGGGCCTGAACCACTGGTATCACCTCGATATGAACTATCGTGGCCTGATCAATATGCTGGTGTTCTGCGGCTGTATCGGTCAGAGCGGCGGCGGTTGGGCACACTACGTGGGCCAGGAAAAACTGCGTCCGCAGACCGGCTGGCAGCCGCTGGCGTTTGGCCTCGACTGGCAGCGTCCGGCGCGTCACATGAACAGCACCTCTTATTTCTACAACCACTCCAGCCAGTGGCGTTACGAAACTGTCACCGCGCAGGAGTTGCTGTCGCCAATGGCGGATAAATCCCGCTATACCGGGCATCTCATCGACTTCAACGTGCGTGCAGAACGCATGGGCTGGCTGCCCTCTGCGCCACAGCTGGGCACTAACCCGCTGCGCATCGCAGAAGAAGCGAAAAAAGCTGGCATGTCACCGGTCGATTACACCGTGAAATCCCTGAAAGACGGCTCACTTCGCTTTGCGGCGGAACAGCCTGAAAACGGCAAAAACCACCCACGTAACCTGTTTATCTGGCGTTCGAACCTGCTTGGTTCGTCCGGTAAAGGCCACGAATACATGCTGAAGTACCTGCTGGGCACTGACCACGGTATTCAGGGTAAAGATCTGGGCAAACAGGGCGGCGTGAAACCTGAAGAAGTCGAGTGGAAAGACAACGGTCTCGACGGCAAGCTGGATCTGGTGGTGACGCTGGACTTCCGTCTCTCCAGTACCTGTCTCTACTCCGATATCGTGCTGCCGACGGCGACCTGGTACGAAAAAGACGACATGAATACGTCGGATATGCATCCGTTTATTCACCCGCTGTCTGCGGCCGTTGACCCGGCGTGGGATTCCAAAAGCGACTGGGAAATCTACAAAGGCATCGCCAAAAAGTTCTCAGAAGTGTGCGTAGGCCACCTGGGTGTGGAAACCGACGTAGTGACGCTGCCCATCCAGCACGACTCCGCCGCCGAACTGGCGCAGCCGCTGGATGTGAAGGACTGGAAAAAAGGCGAATGCGACCTGATCCCAGGTAAAACCGCGCCGCACATCATTCCGGTGGAGCGTGATTATCCTGCCACCTATGAGCGTTTCACCTCTATCGGCCCGCTGATGGAGAAAATCGGTAACGGCGGGAAAGGCATCGCCTGGAACACCCAGACCGAAATGGATCTGCTGCGTAAGCTCAATTACACCAAAGCGGACGGCCCGGCGAAAGGCCAGCCAATGCTGAACACGGCGATTGATGCGGCAGAGATGATCCTGACCCTCGCACCCGAAACCAACGGCCAGGTGGCGGTAAAAGCCTGGGCTGCACTCAGCGAGTTTACCGGTCGTGACCACACGCATCTGGCGCTGAATAAAGAAGACGAGAAAATCCGCTTCCGCGATATTCAGGCTCAGCCGCGCAAAATCATCTCCAGCCCGACCTGGTCTGGTCTGGAAGATGAGCATGTTTCCTATAACGCCGGGTATACCAACGTTCACGAGCTGATCCCGTGGCGCACCCTTACCGGTCGTCAGTCTCTGTATCAGGACCACCAGTGGATGCGTGATTTCGGTGAAAGCCTGCTGGTTTACCGTCCGCCAATCGACACCCGTTCGGTGAAAGAGGTGATGGGCGAGAAATCCAACGGTAACCCGGAAAAAGCGCTGAACTTCCTGACGCCGCACCAGAAGTGGGGTATCCACTCTACCTACAGCGACAACCTGCTGATGCTGACCTTAGGTCGCGGCGGGCCAATCGTCTGGATGAGCGAAGTGGATGCCAAAGATCTGGGCATCGTGGATAACGACTGGATTGAAGTGTTCAACAGCAACGGTGCGCTGACGGCACGTGCGGTAGTTAGCCAGCGTGTGCCAGCCGGGATGACCATGATGTACCACGCGCAGGAACGTATCGTGAACCTGCCGGGTTCTGAAATCACCCAGCAGCGCGGCGGTATCCATAACTCGGTGACGCGTATCACGCCAAAACCGACTCACATGATCGGCGGTTATGCGCAACTGGCGTACAGCTTTAACTACTACGGTACGGTCGGCTCTAACCGCGATGAGTTCGTGGTGGTGCGTAAGATGAAGAATATTGACTGGTTAGATGGCGAAGGTAATGACCAGGTACAGGAGAGCGTAAAATGAAAATTCGTTCACAAGTCGGCATGGTGCTGAATCTGGATAAATGCATCGGCTGTCATACCTGCTCAGTCACCTGTAAAAACGTCTGGACCAGCCGCGAAGGCGCGGAATACGCGTGGTTTAATAACGTAGAAACCAAGCCGGGCACCGGTTTCCCGACCGACTGGGAAAACCAGGAAAAATGGAAGGGCGGCTGGATCCGCAAGATCAACGGCAAACTGGTGCCGCGCATGGGTAACAAAGCGCTGCTGCTGGGTAAAATCTTCGCTAACCCGCACCTGCCGGGCATCGATGATTACTACGAGCCGTTTGATTTTGACTACCAGAATCTGCACAACGCGCCAGAAGGGAAACATCAGCCGATTGCCCGTCCGCGTTCACTGATCACCGGCCAGCGTATGGACAAAATCAGTAAAGGTCCGAACTGGGAAGACGATCTGGGCGGCGAATTCGAGAAACTGTCGAAAGATCAGAACTTCGAAAACATGCAGAAGGCGATGTACGGTCAGTTCGAAAATACCTTCATGATGTATCTGCCGCGTCTGTGCGAACACTGCCTCAACCCGGCGTGTGTGGCGACCTGTCCGAGCGGTGCGATCTACAAACGTGAAGAGGACGGCATCGTCCTGATCGACCAGGACAAGTGCCGCGGCTGGAGGATGTGTATCACCGGTTGCCCGTACAAAAAGATCTACTTCAACTGGAAGAGCGGGAAGTCCGAGAAGTGCATCTTCTGTTATCCGCGTATCGAAGCGGGTATGCCGACCGTCTGTTCTGAAAGCTGCGTAGGCCGTATTCGTTATCTGGGCGTGCTGCTGTATGACGCGGATGCGATTGAGACCGCTGCAAGCACCGAGAACGAGAAAGATCTCTATCAGCGTCAGCTGGACGTATTCCTCGATCCTAACGATCCGAAAGTGATCGAGCAGGCGCTGAAAGACGGTATCCCGCAGAGCGTGATTGACGCCGCACAGCAGTCGCCAGTGTACAAAATGGCGATGGACTGGAAGCTGGCCCTGCCGCTGCACCCGGAATATCGCACGCTGCCGATGGTCTGGTACGTGCCGCCGCTGTCACCGATTCAGTCCGCCGCCGATGCGGGTGAGCTGGGCAGCAACGGTATTTTACCGGACGTGGAAAGTCTGCGTATCCCGGTTCAGTACCTGGCGAACCTGCTCACCGCAGGCGATACCCAGCCGGTGCTGCTGGCCCTGAAACGTATGCTGGCGATGCGTCATTTCAAACGTGCGGAAACGGTCGAGGGTGTGATCGATACCCGCGCGCTGGAAGAGGTGGGTTTAAGCGAAGCCCAGGCGCAGGAGATGTACCGCTATCTGGCGATTGCGAACTACGAAGATCGTTTCGTGGTGCCGAGCAGCCACCGTGAACTGGCGCGTGAAGCCTTCCCGGAGAAGAGCGGTTGTGGCTTTACCTTTGGCGACGGTTGCCACGGTTCAGACAGCAAATTCAACCTGTTTAACAGCCGTCGCATTGATGCGATGGATGTGACCAGCAAAACGGAGCCGCACCAATGATTGAACTCGTCATTGTTTCGCGTCTGCTCGAGTACCCTGATGCTGCCCTGTGGCAGCATCAGCAGGAACTCTTTGATGCACTCGCGTCATCAGAAAATCTGGATAAAGAAGATGCACAGGCGCTGGGTATTTTCCTGCGCGATTTACTCACTCAGGATCAGCTGGACGCGCAGTCTGACTACAGCCAGCTGTTCGACCGTGGCCGTGCGACTTCGCTGCTGCTGTTCGAACACGTTCACGGTGAATCCCGCGATCGTGGTCAGGCGATGGTTGACCTGATGGCGCAGTACGAAGCTCAGGGCTTGCAGTTAGACAGCCGCGAACTGCCGGATCATCTCCCGCTGTACCTGGAATATCTGGCTCAGCTGCCGCGTGAAGAGGCGCTGGGCGGTTTGCAGGACATCGCGCCGATTCTTGCGTTGTTAAGTGCGCGCCTGAAGCAGCGTGAAAGCCGTTATGCGGTGCTGTTCGATCTGCTGGTGAAACTGGCGAATACCGCCATCGACAGCGATAAAGTGGCGGAGAAAATCGCCGATGAAGCGCGCGATGATACCCCACAGGCGCTGGATGCGGTCTGGGAAGAAGAGCAGGTGAAATTCCTTGCTGACCAGAACTGTGGCGAGTCAGAAATCTCGGCTCACCAGCGTCGTTTTGCCGGAGCTGTCGCCCCGCAATATTTGAATATCTCTAACGGAGGACAGCACTAATGCACTTCCTGAATATGTTCTTCTTCGATATCTATCCTTACATTGCGGGTACCGTGTTCCTGGTGGGCAGCTGGCTGCGCTACGACTACGGCCAGTATACCTGGCGTGCAGGCTCCAGCCAGATGCTGGATCGCAAAGGGATGAACCTGGCGTCTAACCTGTTCCACATCGGGATTCTGGGTGTGATTGCAGGCCATGCCTTCGGGATGCTGACACCGCACTGGATGTATGAAGCCTGGCTGCCGCTGGACGTGAAACAGAAAATGGCGATGTTTGGCGGCGGTGCTGCGGGCCTGATGTGTCTGGTGGGCGGTTTGCTGCTCCTCAAACGCCGTCTGTTCAGCCCTCGCATCCGTGCGACCACGACAGCTGCTGATATTCTGGTGATGGCGGTGCTGGTGATTCAGTGCGCCCTGGGTCTGGCGACGATTCCTTTCTCTGCCCAGCATATGGACGGCAGCGAAATGATGAAACTGGTTGGCTGGGCGCAGTCTGTGGTGACCTTCCACGGCGGGGCGTCCACGCATCTGGATGGTGTGGCGTTTATCTTCCGCATGCATCTGGTGCTGGGTATGACGCTGTTCGTGCTGTTCCCGTTCTCGCGCCTGGTGCATATCTGGAGCGTGCCGGTCGAGTATCTGACGCGTAGATATCAGATCGTTCGCGCACGTCGCTAAGCGGCGCATGCTGAATGAACAAAACCCTGCTTCGGCGGGGTTTTTTTTCACCTCTGGAAACGAATTACCACGAGAGAAGAGCAGGTGTGTGAAAGTCTGGTAAATATTTAATGGAGAAGAGTAGAGGGCTGGAATATTGCGCGAACAGTAAAGTTGGGATTTGATCTGCGAGATGGTGGCGGGGGAAGGATTCGAACCTTCGAAGTCGATGACGGCAGATTTACAGTCTGCTCCCTTTGGCCGCTCGGGAACCCCGCCAGGGGTATGATGCTTGAGCGTTGAGATGGTGGTGGGGGAAGGATTCGAACCTTCGAAGTCGATGACGGCAGATTTACAGTCTGCTCCCTTTGGCCGCTCGGGAACCCCACCACGGGGTAATGCTTTTACTGGCCTGCTTCCTGCTGGAAGCGGGGCGCATCATATCAAATGACGCGCCCCTGTAAAGCATTCCTTTGATGAAAACGATTCGTTTGTCTGCTTTTTACCCGTAAAGGCGCAAAGCTAATCAATTCATTTCACAAAGGATTAAAGAATAATCGTTCTGTTACCGTAAACGAAGACGCGTTGGGCGAGCACCTGATACAGCGCGCGGCTTAACACGTTCTTCTCGACGTCGCGTCCGGCACGCATCATGTCTTCCGCCGTGTAGGTGTGATCGACGTGAATCACGTCCTGCATGATGATCGGGCCTTCATCCAGGTTGTCGTTTACATAGTGGGCGGTTGCACCGATGATCTTCACACCACGCTCGTAGGCCTGGTGATAAGGACGCGCACCAATAAACGCCGGCAGGAACGAGTGGTGAATGTTGATGATCTTATTCGGGAAGCGGGAAACGAATGACGGCGTCAACACGCGCATGTACTTCGCCAGCACCACGTAGTCCGGGTTGTGCGCTTCGATGGCCTGAGCCATCAAATCGTCGTGCTCTTCGCGGGTGTGGCCTTCATGGCTCACCAGCTCGAACGGAATATCAAAACGCTCAACCAGAGTGCGCAGGGTATCGTGGTTGCCGATTACCGCGGCAATTTCGACGTCCAGACCACCGTAATTGGCTTTCATCAACAGATCGCCCAGGCAATGGGCCTCTTTGGTGACCAGAATCACCACGCGACGACGCCCGGCAGGGGTCAGTTCACGTATGGAGTTTTCCGGTAACGCGCCGTCGAGATCGGCGAGCAGGGTGGTGTCGTTAAAGATCCCTTCCAGTTCGGTGCGCATAAAGAAGCGGCCGGTGCGGTGATCCACAAATTCGTTGTTCTGCACGATGTTCAGTTCATGCTTGTAACAAATGTTGGTGATACGGGCGATCAAACCCTTCTGGTCCGGGCAAATGGTACGCAGTATTTTGCGTTGTAATGATTGCATCGCGAGGAAATCCTGTTGAGTGTTTGCTTGTTATTTGTGGTCAGGCGTTATTGCCCGCAACACTTTTTAAATTTTTTACCTGAACCGCAGGGGCAGGGGTCGTTACGACCAAACTGCGGACGAGTACCATCAATATAGTACCACTGTCCGCCCTCCAGTATGAACCGGGAGCGTTCGATGATGGCGCCAGGCTTATTGTGCTCGATAAATCGGGCAACAAAGCTGACAAAACCTTCATTGGGCGTGCTGCCGGGGGCGGTTTCATACTGCGTCAGGCCGAGCCATTGCGTATTGGCGAATCCGGCTTCAATTTCCTGGCGGAAGTCAGCGGCGTGGCACGAGGGGTGCCAGGTTTTAATCAGGTAGTCTGCGTCTTTGATCACAAAAGCAGCATACCGGGAGCGCATTAGGTGTGATGGATCGGGTGCAACCAGGTTGCCAGAAAGATATCGCTGGCAACATAGGCTATACTCGAGGGCGCTACCACAGGGGCAGAGTTGAGACACAATTCTCTTCCTGGAATAAAAAAGTCACGGCGTTTAAACGCCCAGGTGGCACTATGTTAACTGAGCAGTAGCGATGACGCTACGTTAGGAATCCAGGGGAAGTCAAACAGGGCTAATGAGAAAGGTAAAAATTGGTCTGGCGCTGGGATCAGGTGCAGCCCGGGGCTGGTCGCACATTGGCGTGATTAACGCGCTAAAACGACTGGGTGTCGATGTTGATCTTGTAGCAGGGTGTTCAATTGGTTCGCTGGTGGGTGCCGCCTACGCGTGCGGTAAAATGCCGGAACTTGAAACGTGGGTGCGTTCCTTTAGCTACTGGGACGTACTGCGCCTGATGGATCTTTCATGGCAACGCGGCGGCCTGCTGCGCGGTGAGCGCGTGTTTAACCAGTTCCGCCAAATCATGCCATTGGATGACTTCAACCATTGCCAGATGCCCTTTGGCGCCGTGGCAACCAATCTCAGCACGGGCAGGGAAATCTGGTTCACCGAGGGGGATATCCACCTTGCCGTTCGTGCATCTTGCAGTATTCCTGGCCTGATGGCACCGGTTCCTCATAATGGCTACTGGCTGGTGGATGGCGGCGTGGTAAATCCAATACCGATCTCGCTGACCCGCGCGATGGGCGCTGATATTGTTATCGCCGTCGATTTGCAGCATGACGCCCACCTGATGCAACAAGATTTAATGCCGGTGAATCTCCAGAACGACGAAACGGAAAACGAAAAGCTGGTCTGGCATAAGCGCCTGCGTGAGCGTTTAGGGCGTGCAACGACGCGCCGGATGGTCTCCGCGCCGACGGCAATGGAGATCATGACCACTTCTATTCAGGTACTGGAGAATCGCCTGAAGCGAAATCGAATGGCGGGTGATCCTCCGGATATTCTGATTCAGCCATTCTGTCCGCAAATATCAACACTCGACTTCCATCGCGCAGATGCGGCGATCGCCGCCGGAGCACTGGCTGTTGAGAAAAAAATGGACGAACTGTTACCTTTGGTGCGAGCGACAGCTTAGCCCTTTTTTGAAGACTTCAGCAAAATCTGACAGGCGGTAGTACCAATAGCATGCCACTATTGATTTATCGTCTGCCAGAGGAGAGACCATGACACAGCCATTGGCAGGAAAACAGATTCTGATAGTCGAAGACGAGCCCGTTTTCCGTTCGCTGATGGATTCGTGGTTAAGTTCGCTGGGCGCAACGACCATACTGGCCGTTGATGGGGTGGATGCGCTGGAAAAAATGGCGTCAGCCAAGCCCGATCTGATGATTTGTGATATCGCGATGCCGCGCATGAACGGGCTTAAACTGGTGGAGCATCTGCGCAATGAAGGTGACCAGACGCCTATCCTTGTGATCTCAGCGACCGAAAATATGGCCGATATCGCCAAAGCGCTGCGTCTCGGCGTGCAGGATGTGCTCCTGAAGCCGGTTAAAGATTTGAACCGTCTGCGGGAAACAGTTTTCGCCTGCCTCTATCCGAATATGTTTAATTCCCGCGTCGAGGAAGAAGAGCGCCTTTTCCAGGACTGGGATGCGCTGGTCAGTAATCCCCATGCTGCTGCTAAGCTTTTACAAGAACTTCAGCCACCGGTTCAGCAGAATATATCGCATTGCAGAATTAACTATCGACAACTTGTTGCCGCAGATCAGCACGGCCTGGTGCTTGATATTGCACCGTTATCGGATGTTGACCTGGCATTTTATTGCCTCGATGTGACGAGAGCGGGTGATAACGGGGTATTAGCGGCATTATTATTGCGGGCATTATTTAACGGTTTGTTACAAGAACAACTCTCCCATCAGGGGCAACGACTTCCTGAATTAGGGGCATTGCTGAAACAGGTGAACCATCTTTTCCGTCAGGCCAATTTGCCCGGACAGTTTCCGCTGTTAGTCGGTTATTACCATAGCGAATTAAAAAATCTCATTCTGGTCTCTGCGGGTCTAAACGCCACGCTGAATACCGGTGAGCATCATATTCAGGTCAGCAATGGTGTTCCTTTAGGTACGCTGGGTACGACTTATCTTAATCAAATAAGTCACCGCTGCGCGTCCTGGCAGTGTCAAATTTGGGGAGCAGGTGGGCGTTTACGCTTAATGTTGTCCACGGAATAAGCAGTTGAATTTTATTCGTCAGATAGCTTTACCTTCGTTTTAACGGCAGTGCTACTATCACTGCCAGTTTGATACGTATTTATCCTAATTGATGGGTAACGTGCCCTTTTCAGACCCGGTTTACTGAACGAGACTGATATACTTGTCGCGTTATTCAATGCATAAAGTTCAAAACTTGAACAGTTCAGGAGATTTCAATGGCTGCCCTAAATTCGAAAGTTACAAAGGCCGTTATCCCGGTAGCGGGATTGGGAACCAGGATGCTACCGGCCACAAAGGCAATTCCGAAAGAAATGCTGCCTTTGGTCGATAAGCCATTAATCCAGTATGTCGTCAATGAATGTATTGCTGCCGGTATTACAGAAATTGTGCTGGTGACCCATTCGTCCAAAAACTCTATCGAAAACCATTTCGATACCAGTTTTGAACTTGAAGCCATGCTGGAAAAACGCGTTAAACGTCAGCTGCTGGAAGAAGTTCAGTCAATCTGCCCACCTCACGTGACCATCATGCAGGTGCGTCAGGGGCTGGCTAAGGGCCTGGGACACGCTGTGCTGTGCGCGCATCCGGTTGTCGGTGATGAGCCGGTCGCGGTTATTCTGCCAGACGTGATTCTCGATGAGTTCGAATCAGACCTCTCTCAGGACAACCTCGCCGACATGATTCGTCGCTTTGACGAAACCGGCAGCAGCCAGATCATGGTTGAACCTGTTGAAGACGTGACTGCGTATGGCGTTGTGGACTGCAAAGGCGTTGATCTGAAGCCAGGTGAGAGCGTGCCAATGGTCGGTGTGGTTGAGAAGCCAAAAGCCGATGTGGCGCCGTCTAACCTCGCGGTTGTTGGTCGCTATGTGCTGAGCGCAGAGATCTGGCCACTGCTGGCGAAAACCCCTCCGGGCGCTGGCGACGAAATCCAGCTGACCGATGGCATTGATATGCTGATCGAAAAAGAGACCGTTGAAGCCTACCACATGAAAGGCAAGAGCCATGACTGCGGTAATAAACTCGGTTATATGCAGGCTTTCGTTGAATATGGTATTCGCCATAACTCACTGGGCGAAGAATTTAAAGCCTGGCTGAAAGAGACCATGGGTATTAAAAACTAATCTGCCCCCCGTGATGGTCGAAACCGGTGTGAGTCTTACTCCACCGGTTTTTTTATGCCTGATACCGGCACCGAGGGTATGTAAGGAAGTTGGCACTAATAGATGTGGCTATATGACGGGGTGTAAGAAGATATCTCGGCGGTAAATTACAGGCATAAAAAATCCCGTATAAACGGGATTTTTCTGAAGGCGGGGTGATTAATCCTTGATCAGGAAATCGTCCAGTTGTTTGCCTTGCTCATCCATGGCTTTCTTGATTACTGCTGGGGTACGGCCCTGGCCAGTCCAGGTTTTAGTTTCGCCGTTCTCGTCAACGTAGCTATATTTAGCCGGGCGAGCAGCGCGTTTAGCTTTAGTACCGGTCTTAGCAGCAGCCATGCTGTTCAGTAATTCGTTTGGATCGATACCATCTGCAATCAGCATTTCGCGATATTGCTGCAGTTTACGAGTGCGTTCTTCGATTTCAGCAGCAGCAGCGCTTTCTTCTTCACGACGTTCGTTTACAACAACTTCTAATTTTTCCAGCATTTCTTCCAGCGTTTCGAGGGTGCATTCTCTTGCTTGCGCACGAAGAGTACGGATGTTGTTCAGAATTTTAAGTGCTTCGCTCATTGTAGTAATCTCAAACTTATATTGGGTTGGTTTGTTGTCCTAATAATAGAGTGATAATTTCAGATGTGCAATAGGTCGGAATGTAAGGAATTCAAAAAAGAGTTAATATCTGGCGCTATTATTAATGACGCTAACTTAAATTTCATTACGCCAAAGACGGATTTGATATCCCTGCTAATGGGATAAACTGATGGCCAGAGTGTTTAGTTTTGTGACAAATCTCTAACCGCTTATAGTTACCCCGGATAAATATCAACCTTTTGTATTACTCCCATAAAGCCGTTTAACCGCACCGATAGTTAATAAATACTGAATTTTAAAGCCGGCTGATTCCACTATAAAAATCAGGATTTGCTTAAGTTGAAATGTCAGGGTTTATGACGTCCAGGTGAGATTACTGCCTGTTTTAACATGCTATTTTCTCATTTCGTCCGGAACCTGACTTTACTTCTCAGGCTGAGTCTGTGCGTAGCGTCGCTGAGAAAGGGGGAAAAATAGGGTACAATCAACCATCGGGAATATTACACATTGATTAGGGTTTAACGACCAATGGCACAACTTTATTTTTACTATTCCGCAATGAATGCAGGGAAGTCCACGGCGCTCCTACAGTCGGCTTATAACTATCAAGAAAGGGGTATGCGCGCTATCGTTTACACCGCCGAGATTGACGATCGCTTTGGTGCCGGAAAGGTGAGCTCGCGTATCGGCCTGTCGTCGCCTGCAACGCTGTTTAATAAAGAGACTGACCTGCTAAAAGATATCGGCACAGAACACGCGCAGAAGCCGGTACATTGCGTTCTGGTGGACGAGAGCCAGTTCCTGACCCGCGAGCAAGTTCATGCGTTATCTGAAGTGGTCGATCAGCTGGATATTCCCGTGCTTTGCTACGGTTTACGCACCGACTTCCGTGGAGAGCTGTTTATTGGCAGCCAGTATTTACTGGCGTGGTCAGATAAGCTGGTGGAACTGAAAACTATCTGTTTCTGTGGCCGTAAAGCCAGTATGGTGCTTCGTCTTGATCAGGAAGGGAAACCTTACGCAGAAGGGGAGCAGGTGGTGATTGGTGGCAACGAGCGTTATATCTCGGTATGCCGCAAGCATTATAAAGAAGCGCTGGTTGTCGGCTCACTGACGGCAATTCAGGAAAATTCTCGCCGATAACAGCTTATTCCCCTTTGTTTGTAGAGTAATCAACAGACATAAAAAAACCCGCCGAGGCGGGTTTTTTATTGGGCTAAGCAATTAAGCGTTTTTCTTCACTTTCTTGTCAGCTTTCAGAACAACAGGTGCTTCAGTTTTCACTGCAACAGCGTTGTCTTCATGGAACTCACGGCCGTAGTAGGTATCCAGCAGAATCTGTTTCAGCTCGGAGATCAGTGGGTAGCGCGGGTTCGCACCAGTACACTGGTCATCGAAGGCATCTTCAGACAGCTTGTCAACGTGTGCCAGGAAGTCAGCTTCCTGAACGCCCGCTTCACGGATTGACTTAGGAATACCCAGTTCAGCTTTGATGCTGTCCAGCCATGCCAGCAGTTTCTCGATCTTCGCAGCGGTACGGTCACCAGGAGCGCTCAGACCCAGGTGGTCTGCGATTTCAGCGTAGCGACGACGAGCCATTGGACGGTCGTACTGGCTGAATGCAGTCTGCTTGGTTGGGTTGTCATTCGCGTTATAGCGGATAACGTTGGAAATCAGCAGGGCGTTCGCCAGACCGTGAGGAATGTGGAACTGAGAGCCCAGCTTGTGCGCCATGGAGTGACATACACCCAGGAAGGCGTTAGCAAACGCGATACCTGCGATAGTCGCAGCATTGTGCACACGCTCACGAGCAACCGGGTTTTTAGACCCTTCGTTGTAAGACGCTGGCAGGTTTTCTTTCAGCAGTTTCAGAGCCTGCAGTGCCTGACCGTCAGAGAACTCAGATGCCAGTACAGAAACGTAAGCTTCCAGGGCGTGAGTCACTGCATCCAGACCACCGAATGCACACAGTGATTTCGGCATATCCATCACCAGGTTGGCATCAACGATAGCCATGTCTGGAGTCAGCGCGTAGTCAGCCAGTGGGTATTTCTGACCGGTTGCGTCGTCGGTAACAACCGCAAACGGAGTCACTTCAGAACCGGTACCGGAAGTGGTGGTGACGGCGATCATTTTCGCTTTCACGCCCATTTTCGGGAACTTGTAGATACGTTTACGGATGTCCATAAAGCGCAGCGCCAGTTCTTCGAAGTGCGTTTCTGGGTGTTCGTACATAACCCACATGATTTTCGCGGCGTCCATTGGGGAACCGCCACCGAGCGCGATGATCACGTCCGGTTTGAAGGAGTTCGCCAGTTCCGCACCTTTACGAACAACGGTGAGGGTTGGGTCAGCTTCTACTTCGAAGAAAACTTCAGTCTCAACGCCAGCCGCTTTCAGAACAGAGGTGATCTGGTCTGCATAGCCGTTGTTGAACAGGAAACGGTCAGTCACGATGAGCGCACGTTTGTGGCCATCAGTAATCACTTCATCCAGCGCGATTGGCAGAGAGCCACGGCGGAAGTAGATAGATTTCGGAAGTTTATGCCACAACATGTTTTCAGCTCGCTTAGCAACGGTTTTCTTGTTGATCAGGTGCTTAGGACCAACGTTTTCAGAGATGGAGTTACCACCCCATGAACCACAACCCAGAGTCAGGGAAGGCGCGAGTTTGAAGTTGTACAGGTCACCGATACCACCCTGAGAAGCCGGGGTGTTAATCAGAATACGTGCGGTCTTCATTTTGTCGCCGAAGAATTTCACGCGTTCTGGCTGGTTGTCCTGGTCGGTGTACAGACAAGAGGTATGACCGATACCGCCCATTGCCACCAGTTTCTCTGCTTTGACCACAGCGTCTTCGAAGTCTTTCGCACGGTACATCGCCAGAGTAGGGGACAGTTTTTCGTGTGCGAAAGGTTCGCTTTCATCAACCACTTTCACTTCACCGATCAGGATCTTAGTGGTAGCGGGTACGGTGAAACCTGCGAGTTCAGCGATTTTGTAAGCTGGCTGACCAACGATGGCGGCGTTCAGTGCGCCATTTTTCAGGATGATGTCCTGAACCGCTTTCAGCTCTTTGCCCTGCAGCAGGTAGCCGCCGTGGCTTGCGAAGCGCTCGCGCACCGCATCATAGACAGAATCAACCACAACAACGGACTGCTCAGAAGCACAGATAACGCCGTTATCGAAGGTTTTGGACATCAGGACAGAAGCAACAGCACGTTTGATATCAGCCGTTTCGTCGATAACAACAGGGGTGTTACCTGCGCCTACGCCGATTGCTGGTTTACCAGAGCTGTATGCTGCTTTAACCATGCCTGGGCCACCGGTCGCCAGGATCAGGTTAATGTCCGGGTGATGCATCAGTGCGTTTGACAGTTCAACAGAAGGTTGGTCAATCCAGCCGATCAGATCTTTTGGTGCACCCGCAGCGATGGCTGCCTGCAGTACGATGTCAGCGGCTTTGTTAGTCGCATCTTTAGCACGTGGGTGTGGGGAGAAGATGATGGCGTTACGCGTCTTCAGGCTGATAAGAGATTTGAAGATCGCGGTAGAAGTCGGGTTAGTTGTCGGAACGATACCGCAAATGATACCGATAGGTTCTGCAATGGTGATGGTACCGAAGGTGTGGTCTTCAGCCAGCACGCCACAGGTTTTCTCATCTTTATAGGCGTTGTAGATATACTCAGAAGCAAAGTGGTTCTTGATCACTTTATCTTCTACGATACCCATACCGGATTCGGCAACGGCCATTTTAGCGAGAGGGATTCGAGCATCTGCAGCAGCCAGTGCGGCGGCGCGGAAGATTTTATCAACCTGTTCTTGGGTGAAATTGGCATATTCACGCTGGGCTTTTTTGACGCGCTCGACGAGTGCGTTCAGTTCAGCGATATTAGTAACAGCCATAATGCTCTCCTGATAATGTTTAAACTCTTTTAGTAAACCAGCGCTCGATACGACAACATTATAGACGAGGTGCCAGTACTTGCTTAACACACAGTAAAACAAAGGTTTAGTCTCGTTTACTGTTAACGCTTTGCACTAACTTACTAAAAGAGCCTGACTTTAGCATCATCCCTTTTTGTTTCTTTCTCTCCCTTTTGGTGTCACCCAGATTACTCACTTCTGAGTACGAAAAACATGATCTAAATCAATTTACACCGAAGCTGATACCTTTCAGCACGGGTATTTCGCACAATCATATCAAGTGTTAAATAATTACAAAAGTAATGGAATCAAAACTATCATTGCTTACACAAATACATAACACATGAAAATCATAGCGTTTTGGCGCAGATTTCTGGTGAAGTATGCTGATAAAAAGCGTATCTTCAGCGCGGTTTTTATCCCTTTATTCTGTCGCCTGGGCCATGCTGATTTACGGAGCTAACTGTGACCCCATTGCTCTTTGATTTTTCTACCTATTTTAAGTTTTTTATCGGGTTGTTCGCGCTGGTGAACCCGGTCGGGATCATTCCTGTCTTCATTAGTATGACCAGTTACCAGACGGCGGCTGCCAGAAATAAGACCAACCTGACTGCAAACCTGTCGGTGGCCATCATTTTGCTGACGTCGCTTTTCCTCGGTGATTCGATTCTGCAAATCTTTGGCATCTCCATCGACTCCTTCCGTATCGCCGGCGGCATCCTGGTGGTGACTATCGCCATGTCGATGATCAGCGGTAAGCTGGGTGAGGATAAACAGAACAAGCAGGAAAAATCAGAAACGGCGGTGCGCGAAAGTATCGGCGTTGTGCCGCTGGCGTTGCCATTGATGGCCGGGCCAGGGGCAATCAGCTCGACCATCGTCTGGGGAACCCGCTACCACAACTGGGTGCATCTGGTTGGCTTTTCGGTGGCGATTGCGCTGTTTGCCCTCTGCTGCTGGGGCGTTTTCCGAATTGCACCCTGGCTGGTGCGTTTGCTGGGGCAGACCGGCATTAACGTTATTACCCGTATTATGGGCCTGTTGCTGATGGCGCTTGGGATCGAATTTATTGTGACCGGGCTAAAAAGTATTTTCCCTGGGTTACTAAATTAACGTTTTCATATGAAAGAGCGGAGCCAGTGGCTCCGTTTTTTTTCGTGATTATCAGCAAATCATATAAATAAAGTTGAAAACTTCACAAGACATAATAAATTCTGCTAATAAATATGTTTTCTTACATTTCAGTAAGTTAGTTTTATCCTGTCACTCGACCTGAACATAAACCGCGCAAACACTCTGTTATTTTACTCACACGATACTCTGGGGCTTGCTGTGCGATAACTGAAATGATATTAGTAATTTCAACATTCCCCTAGACGAATGTGCTAAATAATAATCAGTTGTTAATTTTTTGTACAAAAACCCACCGAGGTGACCACAGCACAGCGGTTGGCGAGAGAAAACTCTCTATCACATTGAATATTTGGTAGTTTCTTTACCTTTGATGTGTGGCAGGACGCCCCCCAGAAAAACGGGACTCCCCGTAAAAGAGAATTGCTTAACAAATTTGCAAAATGTATTGGCGCGAAATTAAGCCATTTGGTACTTTCCGGCCTTATATTTTGCCAACGCACTTTTCCAGATGAGAATGATTTTCAAATATAACGCTCATCTCAACGAGACATCACACGCCTCAAAACAGGGGAGGCGTGTTAAGAATCGACGCAAGGCGGCCAAACGAGCCACCAGTAATAAGTACAGTCGGTGATAGCAAGAAGTAAACGACCTGACAGCAGCTAAACTCCTGCGTTGTTCAGGACCCCTTAGGGGAAATAAACAGGCTGGCATTAAAACCAGTAATTATAATGAGTGGAGTATCAACACAATGTCCATCATCACAAAAAAAAGTCTGATTGCCGCAGGAATTTTCACTGCGCTAATCGCAGGTAATATGGCAATGGCTGCTGATGTACCTGCAGGTGTCACACTGTCAGAAAAGCAAACCATGATCCGCAACAATGGCGCCGAGCCACAGTCACTGGATCCGAACAAAATTGAAGGCGTTCCTGAAGCAAACATCAGCCGCGACCTGTTTGAAGGCCTGCTGATTACCTCCACTAAAGACGGTCACCCGATCCCGGGCGTTGCTGAATCCTGGGATAATAAAGACTTTAAAGTCTGGACATTCCACCTGCGTAAAGACGCAAAATGGTCCAACGGTGAACCTGTCACCGCACAAGATTTCGTATACAGCTGGCAGCGTCTGGTGGATCCAAACACCGCATCCCCGTACGCCAGCTATCCGCAGTACGGTCACATCCTGAACGTTGATGAAATTATCGACGGCAAAAAGAAACCTTCTGAGCTGGGCGTAAAAGCGGTTGATGACCACACGCTGGAAGTGACCCTGAGCGAACCTGTTCCGTATTTCTACAAACTGCTGGTTAACCCGGCCATGTCACCGGTCAACAAAGCCGCTATCGAAAAATTCGGTGAGAAATGGACTCAGCCAGCGAACATCGTGACCAACGGTGCCTACAAGCTGAAAGACTGGGTGGTTAACGAGCGTATCGTGATGGAGCGTAATACCAACTACTGGGATAACGCGAAAACCATCGTCGATCAGATTACCTATCTGCCGATCTCGTCTGAAGTCACCGACGTAAACCGCTACCGCAGCGGTGAGATCGACATGACTTATAACAACCTGCCGATCGAACTGTTCCAGAAACTGAAAAAAGAGATCCCGACCGAAGTTCACGTTGACCCGTATCTGTGTACTTATTACTACGAAATCAACAACCAGAAAGCGCCATTCAATGACGCTCGCGTACGTACCGCGCTGAAGCTGGGTCTGGATCGCGACATCATCGTGAACAAAGTAAAAGCACAGGGCGATCTGCCTGCGTTCGGCTATACCCCGCCATATACTGACGGTGCGAAACTGACCAAACCAGAGTGGTTCTCCTGGACTCAGGAAAAACGTAACGAAGAAGCGAAAAAACTGCTGGCTGAAGCAGGCTACACCGCTGATAAACCGTTGACGTTTAACCTGCTGTACAACACCTCCGATCTGCACAAAAAACTGGCCATCGCGGCTTCCTCCATCTGGAAGAAAAACCTGGGTGTGGATGTGAAGCTGGTGAACCAGGAGTGGAAAACCTTCCTGGATACCCGTCATCAGGGCAACTATGACGTGGCGCGTGCGGGCTGGTGTGCGGATTACAACGAACCGACTTCCTTCCTGAACACCATGCTGTCTGACAGCTCCATGAACACCGCGCACTATAAGAGCCCGGCCTTTGACGCGATCATGAAAGATACGCTGAAAGTGACTGACGAAGCGCAGCGTACTGCACTGTACGACAAAGCGGAACAGCAGTTGGGTCAGGATTCTGCGATTGTACCGGTTTACTACTATGTAAACGCGCGTCTGGTGAAACCATGGGTTGGCGGTTATACCGGCAAAGATCCGATGGATAACATCTACACCAAAGATCTGTACATCATTAAGCATTAATGGCAAACCGTGGGGCAAAGTTATTTGCCCCACCGTGTCTTAATTCATCGCACAATATACACGGCATCATTCAGGAACGACTGAACGAGCTTGTGTAAAAGGCACACGCCAGAAGGTACGGGCAATGTTGAAATTTATCCTACGTCGCTGTCTTGAAGCGATACCGACGCTTTTTATTCTCATTACGATTTCATTCTTCATGATGCGTCTCGCACCAGGTAGTCCGTTTACCAGCGAGCGCGCACTGCCGCCAGAAGTCATGGCGAACATCGAAGCCAAATACCATTTAAACGATCCTATCTCCACGCAGTACTTCAATTATCTGAAGCAGCTGGCGCAGGGCGATTTTGGTCCTTCGTTTAAATATAAAGACTATTCCGTTAACGACCTCGTCGCATCGAGCTTCCCCGTGTCGGCTAAGTTAGGCGCAGCGGCATTTATTCTGGCCGTTGTTCTGGGGGTCACCGCAGGCGTCATCGCCGCGCTGAAACAAAACACCCGATGGGACTACACGGTAATGGGGATCGCCATGACCGGGGTGGTTATCCCGAGCTTTGTGGTGGCACCGTTACTGGTGATGATATTTGCCATCACGCTCAAATGGCTGCCCGGAGGCGGCTGGAACGGCGGGGCGCTAAAATTCATGATTCTGCCGATGGTGGCGCTCTCTCTGGCCTATATCGCCAGTATCGCGCGTATTACCCGTGGTTCGATGATTGAAGTGCTCCACTCCAACTTTATTCGTACCGCGCGGGCGAAAGGCCTGCCGATGCACCGCATCATTCTCCGTCATGCGTTAAAACCTGCGCTGCTGCCTGTGCTCTCCTATATGGGCCCTGCGTTCGTTGGGATCATCACGGGTTCCATGGTCATTGAAACCATTTACGGCCTGCCGGGTATCGGTCAGCTGTTTGTGAATGGCGCCCTGAACCGTGACTACTCGCTGGTGCTCAGCCTTACGATCCTGGTCGGTGCACTGACCATTCTCTTTAACGCCATTGTCGATGTGCTGTATGCCGTTATCGACCCGAAAATTCGCTACTAGCGCTGGAGCACGCCATGATGTTGAGTAAGAAAAACAGCGAGGCGCTGGAAAACTTCACTGAGAAACTTGAAGTCGAAGGGCGTAGCCTGTGGCAGGACGCCCGCCGTCGCTTTATGCATAACCGTGCGGCCGTCGCCAGTCTGGTCGTCTTGATCTGTATTGCCCTGTTCGTGGCCTTGGCCCCGATGCTGTCGCAGTTCACCTATTTCGATACTGACTGGGGCATGATGTCCAGTGCTCCCGATATGGTTTCCGGCCACTACTTTGGTACGGACTCCTCCGGGCGCGACCTGCTGGTGCGCGTGGCGATTGGTGGCCGTATCTCTCTGATGGTCGGTATCGCTGCGGCGCTGGTGGCGGTGATCGTCGGCACACTTTACGGCTCGCTTTCCGGCTACCTCGGCGGCAAAGTGGATTCCGTGATGATGCGTCTGCTGGAAATCCTGAACTCCTTCCCGTTTATGTTCTTCGTTATTCTGCTGGTGACCTTCTTTGGACAAAACATCCTGCTGATCTTTGTGGCTATCGGGATGGTTTCCTGGCTGGATATGGCGCGTATCGTGCGCGGCCAGACGCTGAGCCTGAAGCGTAAAGAATTTATCGAAGCAGCACAGGTGGGCGGTGTCTCCGTCAGCGGGATTGTGGTGCGTCATATCGTGCCAAACGTGCTCGGCGTGGTTGTGGTGTACGCATCACTGCTGGTACCCAGCATGATCCTGTTTGAATCCTTCCTGAGCTTCCTCGGTCTGGGTACCCAGGAGCCGCTGAGTAGCTGGGGCGCATTGTTAAGCGATGGCGCAAACTCCATGGAAGTCTCTCCGTGGTTGCTGCTATTCCCGGCTGGTTTCCTGGTGGTAACCCTGTTCTGTTTCAACTTTATCGGCGATGGCCTGCGTGATGCCCTCGACCCGAAAGACCGTTAAGGAGTGCCGCGATGACTATTATTGAAACGGCAGCTGCGCCACAGGCGCAAAAGCAGCAAAACGTGCTGCTGGATGTCAAAGATCTGCGCGTCACCTTTAAAACCCCGGATGGCGATGTTACTGCCGTCAACGATCTGAATTTCGATCTGCGGGCCGGTGAAACGCTGGGTATCGTCGGTGAGTCCGGCTCCGGTAAATCGCAAACCGCCTTTGCGCTGATGGGGCTGCTGGCACCGAATGGCCGCATCGGAGGAACCGCGACCTTTAACGGCAAAAACATTCTGAATCTGCCTGAGCACGAGCTGAACAAGCTGCGCGCAGAACAGATTTCGATGATTTTCCAGGACCCAATGACCTCGCTGAACCCGTACATGCGTGTGGGCGAGCAGCTGATGGAAGTCCTGATGCTGCATAAAGGCATGAACAAAGCAGAAGCGTTCGAAGAGTCGGTGAGAATGCTGGATGCAGTCAAAATGCCCGAAGCGCGTAAACGCATGCGCATGTTCCCGCATGAGTTTTCCGGTGGGATGCGCCAGCGCGTAATGATCGCCATGGCGCTGCTGTGTCGGCCAAAACTGCTGATCGCCGATGAACCCACCACCGCGCTGGACGTGACCGTTCAGGCACAGATCATGACCCTGCTAAATGAACTGAAGCGTGAGTTCAACACCGCCATCATCATGATTACCCACGATCTCGGCGTCGTGGCCGGCATCTGTGACAAAGTGCTGGTGATGTATGCCGGTCGTACCATGGAGTACGGCAGGGCGCGCGATGTGTTCTATCATCCTGCGCACCCGTACTCTATCGGCCTGCTGAATGCGGTTCCGCGTCTCGATGCGGAAGGCGAATCCTTGCTGACCATTCCCGGCAACCCGCCAAACCTGCTGCGTCTGCCGAAAGGCTGCCCGTTCCAGCCTCGCTGTCAGTACGCGATGGAAATCTGCAACAGCGCACCCCCGCTGGAAGAGTTTGCACCAGGCCGCCTGCGCGCCTGCTTTAAGCCGCATGAGGAGCTGGTATGAACGCCATTGACGAAAAAAGAAATGTCCTGCTCGAAATCGCTGACCTAAAAGTGCATTTCGACATCAAAGACGGCAAGCAGTGGTTCTGGCAGCCGTCGAAAACCCTGAAAGCCGTCGATGGCGTCACCCTGCGTCTTTACGAAGGGGAGACTCTGGGCGTGGTCGGCGAGTCCGGCTGCGGAAAGTCGACCTTTGCCCGCGCCATTATCGGCCTGGTCAAAGCGACGGACGGCAAAGTGGCCTGGCTTGGCAAAGACCTGCTGGGAATGAAACAGGAAGAGTGGCGCGCGGTGCGCAGCGACATCCAGATGATTTTCCAGGATCCACTGGCTTCCCTGAACCCGCGTATGAACATCGGCGATATCATTGCTGAGCCGCTGCGCACCTATCATCCGAAAATGCCGCGTCAGGAAGTTCGCGACCGCGTGAAAGCGATGATGATGAAAGTGGGCCTGCTGCCGAACCTTATCAACCGCTATCCGCACGAGTTTTCTGGCGGCCAGTGTCAGCGTATCGGTATTGCCCGCGCGCTGATTCTGGAACCAAAGCTGATTATCTGTGACGAACCGGTTTCAGCACTGGACGTGTCGATTCAGGCGCAGGTGGTGAACCTGCTGCAGAAATTGCAGCGTGAAATGGGGCTGTCGCTGATCTTCATCGCCCACGACCTGGCGGTGGTGAAACACATCTCCGACCGCGTGCTGGTGATGTATCTTGGCCATGCGGTTGAGCTGGGCACCTATGATGAGGTCTATCACAACCCGCTGCACCCGTATACCAAAGCGCTGATGTCTGCGGTGCCGGTTCCCGACCCGGATCTGGAAAAAAATAAAGTGATCCAGCTTCTGGAAGGGGAGCTGCCTTCGCCGATCAACCCGCCGTCTGGCTGCGTGTTCCGCACGCGTTGCCCAATGGCGGGGCCGGAATGTGCGCAAACCCGGCCTGTTCTGGAAGGAAGTTTCCGACATGCGGTTTCCTGCCTGAAAGTAGACCCGTTATAATCGCAAGGGCTGACATGATGTCAGCCCTTCTTCTTTTGCGAGGTTAACGTGTCGATATCCGTTTCTTCTGTACGGCGTAAGACCTATCGCCTGCTATTCGATCCTCACACCCGCTCCGGGCGTCGCTTCGAAGGATTGTGCGGCCTGTTTGCGCTTCTCAGCGTATTCATCATCTTTATTGAATCCGGCCTGGGGACGCAGTATCACCTTACGCTTGATGAATGGCATCTGTTCGTCTGGCTGGAGCTGTTTGTCACCCTGATATTTACCCTGGAGTATTTCCTGCGCCTGTTCAGCTGGGCGAATCCGGCGAAATATGTGTTCAGCTTCTGGGGGATTATTGATTTAGCGACGATTCTGCCGCTGTATGTAATGTGGCTATGGCCTGAAATCAGCATCAATTATGTTTTTGCGTGGCGAGCGATGCGCGCCATCCGCGTGCTGCGCGTCCTGAAACTGCTGCGTTTTATGCCGTCATTACGCGTGTTCTGGAAAGCCATTTATAGCGCCCGGCATCAGCTGATCCTGTTCTATTCGTTTATCGCGATTGTGATGGTGGTTTTCGGCGCGCTGATGTATCTGATTGAAGGGCCGACTTACGGTTTCACCACGCTGAATGCGTCGGTGTACTGGGCGATTGTCACCGTGACGACCGTGGGCTACGGGGATATTACCCCCCACACGCCGCTCGGCAGGATCGTGGCATCAGTGCTCATTTTGATTGGTTACTCGGTGATTGCTATCCCGACCGGTCTGATTACCACTCACATGAGCGCGGCTTTTCAGAATCGTCAGCAGCAGCGTAAGTGCCCGAGATGCCAGCAGGCGAGCCATGAGCATAGCGCGCGGTTTTGTAATCGCTGTGGGAGTGAACTACCGGACTAAATAAAAAAGGCTGCCATCGCAGCCTTTTTGTTATTCGCGCCAGAGGATGTGGCACAGTTTGTGATCTTTTTCCCTGCATAACAGCACGCGGGCAAAAATATCGTTAATCTCGCCGCCATCAGTATCGGCCAGCCCAATCACCACTTCGGCGAAGAAGTCCGGGTTGAGGTCGAAATCGACGTGCTCGGCCCAGTCTTCGGACGGGTCAAACAGCTCTGCGCCGCCGCGCTCTTCAAATTGAAGATTGAAGAGGATCACGTCTGCGGGATCGAGATTGTCCATCGCCAGTTCGAGAAAAATGTCGTAGGCCTGCTCAAGGGTTTCGTCTTCAGTCAGGCGATTGTTCAGATCCATTTCCATGATGATTACCTGTTAAAACATCGTTGGGCACGTTTTACAGCAACGGACTAAAGAAGTAAAACAGTCGTTCGGTGATCCGCTGCCACAGCGGGCGTTTCATCCACAGATGCGCGTCCAGCAGGCGCGAGCGGGAGATATAATCGTCCTGCACCGCCGCCAGATCGCCACCAAAACCGACGTCATCAATCACCAGTGTAATTTCAAAATTGAGCCACAGGCTGCGCATATCCAGATTCACCGTACCGACCAGGCTCAGTTCGCCGTCGACCAGCACACTCTTGGTATGCAGCAAGCCCCCTTCAAACTGATAAATTTTGACACCCGCTGCCAGCAGTTCGCTAAAGAAGGCCCGGCTGGCCCATCCCACCAGAACTGAATCGTTTTTACGCGGCATAATAATGCTGACATCCACACCGCGCTGTGCGGCGGTGCAAATCGCATGGAGCAGATCGTCGCTCGGGACAAAGTAGGGCGTAGTCATGATCAGATATTCACGCGCAGAATAGGCTGCCGTGAGCAGCGCCTGGTGGATTAAATCCTCAGGAAATCCAGGCCCCGATGCGATGGTGTGAATGGTATGGCCGCTCTCTTGCTCAAACGGCATGATGTTTGCGTCGGGCGGTGGCGGCAGAATGCGTTTGCCGGTTTCGATTTCCCAGTCGCAGGAGTAAACAATCCCCATCGCTGTGGCAACCGGGCCTTCCATACGCGCCATTAAATCGACCCACTGACCCACGCCAGAGTCCTGTTTAAAGAAGCGCGGATCGACCATGTTCATGCTGCCGGTGTAGGCAATATAGTTGTCGATCATGATCATCTTACGATGCTGGCGTAAATCCATGCGGCGCAGGAACACACGCAGCAGATTTACCTTCAGCGCTTCGACAACTTCAATGCCGGCATTACGCATCATGGTCGCCCAGGGGCTACGGAAGAACGCCACGCTACCGGCGGAGTCGAGCATCAGACGGCAATGAATACCCCGGCGCGATGCCGCCATCAGCGATTCGGCTACCTGGTCGGCCATTCCGCCGGGCTGCCAGATATAGAACACCATCTCGATATTATGTCGGGCGAGCTGGATATCGCGGATCAGCGCCTGCATCACATCGTCGGAGGTAGTGAGTAACTGCAGCTGGTTGCCTTTGACGCCGCCAATTCCCTGACGACGTTCGCAAAGTTTGAACAGTGACGAGGCGACGCTGCTGTTCTCCTGGGCGAAAATATGTTTGCAGGATTTGAGGTCGTTCAGCCATTTTGCCGTCGACGGCCACATGGCGCGCGCACGCTCGGCGCGGCGCTTACCCAGATGCAATTCACCAAAGGAGAGATACGCGATAATTCCTACCAGCGGCAGGATGTAGATGATCAAAAGCCAGGCCATGGCAGAAGGGACGGCCCGGCGTTTCATCAGGATGCGAAGCGTCACACCTGCGATCAGCAGCCAGTATCCCAGAATGACCAGCCAACTCACCACGGTGTAGAAGGTTGTCATAAATAAAAAATCCTTTTGAAAGCGTATTGTTATGAGTGTACGCATCAGAATTGATCTGGCAAATAAAAAGGGTGGGTAAAAGCGCTGGTTTACCGTGGGCAGGGGTTTATAATGGCGTCTCTGTTAAGGAAAGAGTTGTAGACATGAAGCGCAGCAGAACGGAAGTAGGGCGCTGGCGCATGTTGCGACAAATGAGTCGTCGTAAAGCCCGCTGGCTTGAGGCTCAGTCCCGCCGCAATATGCGTATCCACGCCATCAGAAAATGTGGACTAAGCCATCACCGTAATGCACTGGTGTTTGCCGTTCGCGATCTCTGAGTACCCTGAAGGCACCGTGACAGGTGCCTGATGTTTTCCGCATAACTATCAATTTTCGCAGTATCCTTCGCCCCCTGCTGTTCAGATATAATTCACCTACATAACGTGTTGAATAAAAACAGATGAATCCATTCCTGTGGGTATTGGTTGTGCTTTTTGCGCTGGATGCGCTCAGGGAAAGTTTGGGATTGTCATCATTTTCAGGGCTGGTTGATTTTGTCGGTGCCTGGATGATGCAGTGGAACATATAAAAGGGAAATAAAAAGGGATGAACAGTAAATACCTCGCCGCACTCATGGCCGTGACGGCCCTCGTCGGATGCGCCAACAGCAAAACCGCACCTGAAAGACACGCTTATTACTTCGTTTCTCATCAATCGAATTTTGTCGGTGGAAATTTCGCCAATAGCCAACAGCTCAATTATCGCCTGAATGTGCCGCAGTTTCGCGAGCTCTACGAGCAGGGCAAAACGGACCGCAAAGCGGGGCGCACCCTGGTGGAAGCCAATGAGTATGCGCAAAGTATCCGCGATCAGGTGCTGAAAGGCGTCAAAACTAATAACAGCTTTACGGGCAATAAGAGCGATCAGTGGTCATCTGATATGGAAGAGAAAGATGCGAAGCTGTTCGGGAATGAGCTGGCAGCGTCTTATCTTGACGGGTATAACGGCGTACAATAGCGAAAGTTAACCCTGAAATGCCGCTTAGCTGCGGCATTTTCATTTATTTGATAAAAGGAGCGGGTGGTGTTTGCGGAGTTTGGTGTTCTCAATTTCTGGACTTATGTTGTGGGTGCTTTCTTTATTGTGCTGGTGCCTGGCCCAAATACGTTGTTTGTCTTAAAAACTGGCATCGGCCACGGGGTGAAAAAAGGTTATCTCGCCGCCACGGGGGTTTTCATCGGTGATGCGGTACTGATGTTTCTGGCGTGGGCAGGAGTCGCTGCGCTGATCCAGACCACACCGGTGTTGTTCAACATTGTCCGCTATCTCGGTGCGCTCTATCTGCTGTGGCTGGGTGGCAAAATGCTCTGGTCAGTGATGACGCATAAAAATAGCGCGCAAGCCGGAGGAACGGAACCCGCGAGCATGATCATGAAGCGCTCGCTGGTATTGAGCCTGACCAATCCTAAAGCGATTCTGTTCTACGTCTCATTCTTCGTGCAGTTCATCGACGTCAGCGCGAAAAACACCGGGACCTCTTTCCTGATCCTCGCGACCACTCTTGAGCTTATCAGCTTTATGTACATGAGTTTCCTGATCTTCTCCGGCGCGTTTGTCACCCGCTACCTGAAAACCAAAAAGAAACTGGCGAAGCTGGGAAATGGCTTGATCGGTTTGCTGTTTGTGGGTTTTGCGGCACGACTCGCGTCATTGCATTGAGAACCATCGTCCCGCCAAACGTGAAAGCGGTTGGCGGGACGATATTAAAGGTTTCACATGAATAAGATTCTTATGCTCGCCATTCTGATAAGCCTGGTCTCGGGCTGCGCACCGTTACATCCGTCCGGATGCCATAAAACCACCGCAATGGGTGATTGCAGTTCCGGCCGCTGGGATGACAAGGATGAGTGGGGCGCACAGGCGCGAGCCATCAGAGATGCCATCAATAACCAACTTGTTGATCCTCAGCGCTGGAAAGGAAAACGATGCAGGTTGCACATCCAGTTTGCAGAGGATGGCACGGCGTTAAACATATCGACCAGCGACGGCAATAAAGCCTATTGCGAAGCACTCAAATCCGCAGCCCAGAAAGCTAAGTTCCCGGCATTCACCAATCCCGAAGTATATCGAGACTTTCGCAGAGCCGGTTTTAGTATGCGCGGGGAGTGAATGAGGTGATGGGTATTACTTTTTTCCTGCCCTGTTGCGTCATGTAAAAAATAAAAGCCCCGCACTGGCGGGGCTTTTGGTATCAATGCAATCGTGATGACGATATAGGAAAAGCGCCTGCGGGAGCCTTCCCCCTCACCTCAAAACACTTTCTTGAACGGTCTGACCGTCACTTTCTCATAAACCCCTGCCGCGACGTACGGGTCTGCTTCGGCCCAGGACTGTGCAGCTTCCAGCGATTCAAACTCCGCAATGACCGTAGAACCGCTAAAGCCAGCCGCACCGGGATCGTTGCTATCCACTGCGGGCATCGGGCCGGCGGTCAGTAATTTTCCTTCGTCATGTAACAGTTGCAGACGCGCGAGATGGGCAGGGCGCACGGAAAGTCGTTTTTCCAGAGAATCGGCAACATCTTCAGCGTAAATCACGTAAAGCACGGCGGAGCTCCTTAGCCATAAAAAGTGTCAATTACGTTATGTGAAAGCATCGATGACTGCAATGTAAAGATAACGACCTTGTTAAAACCATAACAAAGATGCGACTTTTTTGGCCTTGCGAGCAGTTAAATCGCGAGAAGATGGAGTGTCTTATTGAATATGATTGCTATTTGCATTTAAAATCAGGGTCTGGTTTTTTAACTGTAACGATTATGACTTCGATGACCCTCGATTTACCTCGCCGCTTTCCCTGGCCGACGCTACTGTCCGTTGTGATCCACGGCGCTGTCGTGGCGGCGCTGCTCTACACTTCGGTTCATCAGGTTATTGAAATGCCAGCACCTGCGCAGCCGATTTCTGTGACGATGGTGTCGCCGGCAGACCTGGAGCCGCAGGTGGTTCCGCCTCCGCCGGAGCCGGTTGTCGAGCCTGAGCCAGAACCAGAACCTGAAGTTGTTCCGGAACCGCCGAAAGAAGCGCCCGTGGTGATCCACAAGCCGGAGCCAAAACCTAAGCCGAAGCCAAAACCGAAGCCGGTGAAAAAGGTCGAGGAGCGTCCGAAGCGTGAAGAGCGTCCGGTCGAACCCCGCGCGGTACAGTCAACCCAGAACACCGCACCCGCGAAACCGGTCATGAATAGTTCGCCGACGACGACGAAGCCGGTGGTGTCTGCTCCTTCTGGTCCGCGCGCGATGAGCCGCAATCAGCCGCAGTATCCTGCGCGTGCACAGGCCCTGCGCATTGAAGGACGTCTGCGTGTGAAGTTCGACGTGACCGCGGATGGCCGTGTCGATAACGTCGAAGTGCTCTCGGCGCAACCAGCAAACATGTTCGAGCGAGAGGTGAAAGCCGCGATGCGTAAATGGCGCTACGAGCCTGGCAAGCCGGGGAATGGACTTATCGTTAACATCGTCTTCCGCCTGAACGGCGGGGCGCAGATGGAATAAACAAGAAAGCCTCCAGATGGAGGCTTTTTTTATACCTGTGGCAGTGGGCGAGGTTTGCCCTGATTGTCCACCGCGACATAGATAAACAGCGCTTCAGTCGCCTTGTAGCGCTGGCCAATCGGCTCGGAAGAGACCTTCTTCACCCAGACTTCAATGTTGATCGATATCGACGTGTTACCGCGTTTGACGCAGCGTGCGTAGCAGCACACGACATCACCCACTGCGACCGGACGTAAAAATGTCATCCCGTCGACTCTGACCGTCACCACGCGGCCATGTGCGATCTCTTTTGCGAGGATCGCGCCACCCATGTCCATCTGGGCCATTAACCACCCGCCAAAGATGTCACCGTTCGCATTGGTGTCGGCAGGCATAGCAAGTGTGCGTAAAACCAGTTCGCCCTGAGGGGCGTCATTCGTTGTTGTCATTGTTTCTTAAGCTCGTTACGGAAGACGACAGGCGGGATGCTACTATGATTTACAGCTGGTGGGAAATACGAAAAGCAGACGGTCGGGAAGAGAAAAGGCCAGACAGCACGCTGCCTGGCCTTCAATTTTAGTGCTTATCGTCCTGAGGCATATGACGATAGATATACACACCGCTAAGCAGCGTGAAAATCAGCGTCAACGCCGTCAGGCCAAAGACCTTGAAGTTGACCCAGATATTCTGCGGCAGCCAGAACGCAATGTAGATATTCGCCAGTCCGCAGAGGATAAAGAACAGCGCCCAGGCGATATTCAGGCGCGACCACACTTCCTGAGGAAGGGTGATCTCTTTGCCCAGCATGCGCTGAATCAGTGGTTTGTTCATCACCCACTGGCTGAACAGCAGCGCACCCGCGAACAGTGCGTAAATGACCGTCACTTTCCATTTGATAAATTCATCGTTATGGAAGAACAGGGTTAATCCCCCAAACACCGCCACCAGTACAAAGGTGATCAGCGCCATTTTTTCGACTTTACGGTAACGCACCCAGCTGTAAATCAGCACCACGGCCGTCGCGACGATTAACGCGGCTGTGCCGGCATAGATGTCGTAGAGCTTGTAAAACGCGAAAAACACGACCAGTGGTAAAAAATCAAGAAACTGCTTCATTCTTCGATTCCATTATCTGCTTTCAGGGAGACTATTGGCGAATCAACATATACAGGCGGAATAAATAGACCAGCAACACGGCTGAAATCAGGTTACTCAGCGTGTTTGCAACCACCGCACCGACGTTTGGCGTCAAGACCGCAAAGTTCGGTGCAAACAGCAGCAGCAGGGTTTTAGCCAGCAGCCAGCTGATCACCGCCGGGGCCACCAGGCGCATATTTGCCCATGCCAGTTTTACACTGCTGCGCATGGCTGTAAATATTCCCATCTTGTCCTGCACCAGCATCACCGGGGCGAACGAGAGGATAATTGCCAGCAGTACACCCGGCACGACCACCAGCATCACCCCAATCTGCACCAGCATGGTGGTCAAAAAGATCAGGATGAACAGTTTAGGCAGTACAGGCGCGCTGGCACCGATGGCGCGCAGGGCGCTGACGCGATGTCCCGCAGAAATGAGCTGAACCATCAGCAAGACACCGCCCGCCAGAATCGCATTACCGATCAAACCCGAGAAGGTCGATGCCGCAGAGGCGCGCAGCAAAATCTGCTGCTGTTCTGGCGTCATGTTCTGAACCAGATCAAACAGCCCGCCGCTGCCGGCGAGATGATCGCCCTGGCTCAGGGTGGCAATTTGATCATCACTCGGCGAAAACGCATGGCCAAGCACCACCGTGATAAACGCGCAAAGCAAGGCGATCAGTAAAAAAGTAATGAACTGATTGCGGAAGAAATTCCCCGTGTCACGGTAGACGGACTTCGCCGTGATAGACATGCACTCTCCTTGAGTATTGCAGGTATTAATAAGCGGGCAATTGTACCCTGGATAACTCTGTCGTGGCAGCACCATGACTTGTATGGAAAAGCATATCTTTGTAAAGCCTCGGTCATTTTGCAAAATTGACCTGAGACGAGGATATGCGTGTCTGTTTGCACGGCAAAAATTAATCTGGATCAATGAATGTTAAATTACCAGACCAAGTGTGATCTGAGTTAGATCACTTGTTACTTATTTATGAGTATATTCACCGCGCCAATAAAACCACAACGATGGAGCGGATATGAAAAAGTTAGCAGTGGCAGCCCTGATCTTAAGCAGTATTTCTGGCGGTGCGTACGCACATGAAGCGGGTGAGTTCTTTATTCGTGCGGGTTCGGCAACGGTTCGCCCGACAGAGGGATCGGACAATGTGCTGGGGAGTCTGGGCGGCTTTAACGTCAGCAACAATACCCAACTGGGCCTGACGTTCACCTATATGGCAACGGAAAATGTCGGTATTGAACTTCTGGCGGCAACGCCATTCCGCCACAAAGTCGGCACCGGTCCGACGGGAAATATTGCAACGGTTCATCAGCTCCCGCCAACCCTGATGGCGCAGTGGTACTTCGGTGATGCCAGCAGCAAAGTGCGTCCGTATATCGGTGCAGGTGTGAACTACACCACCTTCTTCGACGAGAAGTTTAACGATACGGGTAAAGAGAATGGTCTTTCCGATCTGAGTCTGAAAGATTCCTGGGGTGCTGCGGGGCAGGTCGGGCTGGATTATCTGATCAACCGCGACTGGCTGCTGAACATGTCCGTCTGGTATATGGATATCGACACCGACGTGCGCTTCAAGGCTGGCGGCGAACAGCAGAGCGTTCATACGCGCCTGGACCCATGGGTGTTTATGTTCTCGGCGGGTTATCGTTTCTGATTGCTTCGACGCTCGTAAAAAACTGGTCGTACTGCGGCCAGTTTTCATTGATCAACGCTATGCCACCAGCTCCGGCATATGCTTATGTACAAACTCCAGCACTTTCTCACCGTCCAGTGAGGCAAACGGATAGCTTTCGATAACCGTGATCGGCTGGCCTTCGCCAATCACTGCCCGTAATTCTTCAAGCTTATATTGAATATGCGGCGCGACTAAAAAGGCGTCAAAAGCCGGGGCGACGCTGGCGAAATTATCCAGCCCGACGGCGCTTATCAGCAGTTTCATTCCGCGCGCATCAGCAGCATGCTGCATTTTCCTGGCAAGCGACTGGGCGGTATTGCCGAACAGACAACATATCAGTAACTTTTTCATCAGATTATCCTCATGGAAACTGTGGATACAGTATTCTTCGTGATAAAAAGAAAATGAGAGCTAACGCAACGTGTTGGTTGTTTTTTCATCGGCAATGCGGAGGGAACAACGTTCCCGCTGGGGAACGTTGTCAGAGGGGCGTTACTTCTGAATCAAATAGCGAATGGTCGGGCCGTCCTGCTGAATATCTAACACGGTATAGCCGTGATTTTTGGCATCCAGTGGAATGTTATTGATCGACTGAGGACAATCGCTGACCACCTCCAGAATTTCCCCTTTCTTCAGTTGCGGCAGGGCTTCGAGGGTGGCGACGGCCGGGTACGGACAAGGTTCGCCAACCATATCGAGGCGATAATCAGGGACAATTTGCGTCATGCCACATTCTCCTGTGTTTCAGTGTTACGCGCGGTGCGACGAAAGAATCGTTTCTCCTGGGCGATAACCAGTAAAAAGGCGATCAACAGCAGGGCGTAGGTGACCAACAGCCCTCCCAACGGACCAAAGGTGTTCAGCAGATTGACTTTATCCCAACTGGTGGCGAGTGCAGGTGAGAGATCGTCCCAGTAATACGCCAGAATAGTCGAGCCGATGACGTTGCCGAGACCCACCCACCAGTAGTGCACCTGTCCTTCTACAGCACGGTACATCCAGCCGGTTTCGCATCCGCCCGCCAGCACAATACCGAAGCCAAACAGCAAACCACCAATCACCGCATTCGGGCCGGCCCACATGATTTTTGGCTCCACGCCCAGCTGCACATAGCTGAAAATACCGATGGCGCTGACCGCCATCCCGGCAATAATTGCTTTTGCCATCATGGTGCGCCCGGTGATCCACATATCGCGGAACGCCGAGGTAAAGCAGATTTGCGCGCGCTCAATCAGCAGCCCAAAGCCGACGCCAAACAGCATCGCCAGCCCCAGTTTTGGCTGATTAAATGCGGTGCACAGTGCCCACACAATCATCGCGAAAAAGACCAGCATCCCCAGACGGAAACGGCGCTTAGCCTGATCCGGTTTTTGCGTAAGCGGGGAGGCGGCGCTGACTTTGGTCATTTTGACCGGAATGCGAAAGATAGGCAGCAGCGTGAAACGCGCGCCAAAGTAAGAACCGATGGCGGTCGCCACGGCGAAAAACCAGGCATGCAGGGAAAACTGAGGAATACCCGTGAAGAAGGCCGCCAGGTTGCACCCCATCGCCAGACGCGCGCCAAACCCGGCGATAATCCCGCCCGCGATGGCCTGCGCAATACGAATACGGCTGCGGGGCATACGCAGTTTGACGTTATTGGCCCACAGCGCCGCCGCAAAACAGCCGCCGAACATCCCGATAATCATCATCCCGTCGATGCGGGTGAGCGGGGTGCCCTCCAGATGAATCAGCTTAAAATAACCCCACTCTTCGGCATGCACGCCCGCCAGCTGCAAAAGCTGTCCGCCCCAGCGGGTAAATTCACCCGTGACCGCCCAGAAGGTGCCGGTAATGCCAAAATAGTAGGTAGAGAGGATACCCGCAGCGATGACTGCAGGAACAGGGGACCAGAACTTAATCAGATAAGCCTGTTTGAAGTGTTGCCATGACATGTGTAAACCTCTGAACTCAGAAGGATTTAAAACGGCTGAGAGCCGAAAAGAAAGGGGATCATACTCTTACGATCCTATTTGAAAAGTGTCGTTCACCCAAAAGCTCGACCCGATCAATTTTGTCCTCACCCTTAAGTCGTAGAGGCTCTGCCGTTTTCCTTTCAGTTCATCACAAACACCGTGCGTTTTTTGCTGTCATCCTGTGACCACGCCTGAGCGACAACTTCCAGCCGTGCCCTGGTGGTGGCGATCGTGAATCCACCGGGAACCGCCGCCTGAAACATCTCACCCGTGGCATGAATGAGCTGTGCAAGCGACAGGCTGCCAATCCCGCTGCCCATTAATTGAATCGGAGAGGCGCGCAGCACCGCGCTCGGCAGCGCAATCTCCGCGCCGGAAAGTGAGCCGACCTGAACAAAACGCATCGGCGTCAGCCCTGGCGTGTGTTTTGCCAGGGCGTTGAGAATAGCGAGCGCGCTCTGCCCCCACAGATAGTCGATCACCACATCAATCTGCTGGGCCGCCTGGTCTGCAAACGCCTGTCCGATGCGCGCGTTATCGTCATTCAGCAGTATGCTCACATCCGCATTAAGGCGGGACAGTGCCTGCGGATTGCGGCCCGTAACGATGATTTTCCCGGCGCCACGGTAGCGGGCAATTTGCACCGCAAGCTGCCCGGCACTGCCCGTGGCCCCGTTGATAAGCACGGTCTCACCTGGCTGAAACTTCGCGCGCGTCACCAGTGCGGCCCACGCCGACATTCCCGGATTCGCCATCGCGGCGGCGGTGGCGTCGTCCAGCCCCTCAGGTAAGGGAATACAGAGATTCATATCGACTGGGGCAAACTCCGCCATGCTGCCCCAGGGGGACGGCGGAAACGCAAAATAGACGCGCTGACCTGCTTCGGTGACGCCCGTTCCGTCGATCCCGGCGATAAAGGGCAGTGTACCGTCAAAACTGTAGTGCTTACCGGAGGCCCGGCTTTTCACCACATGGCTGATTGCCGAGGCGGTAACGCGAACGAGGTGCTGGCCTGGCTCAGCGTTAGGTGTTGCGAAATCGGCGTAAACCGGCCCAGCGAGCGGATCATAAACAACGGCTGCTTTCATACACTTTCTCCTGTTGTGGAATATGTGTAAAATGCACATATCTTTTAGAGCACTATACTCGCCAGGAAAATATATGCAATATGCACATAAATACGATGTCACGGATTTTCACGGCGCACTGCTGGATATCATGGGCGTGATGAATCAGCCGCAACGCGACAACACCTTGCTGTCGGAGGCGGGCGTTTCGCTGGATCAAATTTTGTTCCCGTTGCTCATCACCATCGATCGCTACGGCCCGCTGGGCGTGGTCGAGCTTGCCGACAGGCTGGGGCGCGATTACACCACCGTCAGTCGCCAGGTTAAACGTCTGGAGGCACAAGCGCTGGTGCAGAAAAAGCCAGGCGCGACGGATAAACGGGTTTCCGAAGTATCCACCTCGGCGCAAGGAAAAGCGTTAACGATGAAAATCGCGCAGGCGCGTATGACGCTAATGAACCAGATTTTCAGCGACTGGCAGGAAGACGAGGTGGGGAGTCTGTTTCGGCTGGTGCGCAAATACGCGGACAGTATTAAAGGGGAATAACCGTCTGGCGGGTCGCCAGACGGTGAGAAGACTCAGCCCTTGCGCGTCGCCGCTTTCATCGCGGTGACGAAGTCGCGCAGTTCAGTCAGCATCTGCTCTGGCTTATCGACGTTGCGCTCGATAATTTTCACAATCGCCGATCCGGAGATAGCGCCTGCGGCATTGGCATCAATCGCTGCGGTGACCTGCTCTGGCGATGAAATTCCGAAGCCCTGCAGCGGAGGGGCAGCGTGATACTCGGCCAGTTTTTCCACCAGATGATGCAGGGGAAGCGCCGCTTTGTTTTCCGCACCGGTAACGCCCGCGCGCGACAGCAGATAGGTATACCCGCGACCGTAAGAGGCAATCTGGCGCAGCAGTTCGTCATCGGCGTTTGGCGGGCAGATGAAGATCGGCGCGACGTTGTGACGCATCGCTGCCTGACGGAACGGTGCAGACTCTTCTACCGGCACATCGGCGACCAGCACTGAATCAACGCCCACGCGTGCACATTCGGCGTAGAAATTATCGATACCTTTGCTGAAGACCAGGTTGGCATACATCAGCAGGCCAATCGGAATGGTCGGATGCTTCTGGCGGATCGCCGCCAGCATCTCAAAGCACTGGGTTGGGGTCACGCCTGCGGCAAAGGCGCGCAGGGTGGCGTTCTGAATGGTCGGGCCATCCGCCAGTGGATCGGAGAACGGGATCCCCAGCTCCAGCGCATCGGCACCCGCAGCAATTAAGGTGTCGATAATTTTCAGCGACTGCTCCGGGCCTGGATCGCCCAGCGTGACGAAGGGAACAAACGCGCCTTCCTTGCGGGCTTTCAGTTCAGCAAATGCGTTATCGTAGCGTTCCATCAGATTTCCCCTCGTGCTTTCAGAATATCGTGAACGGTGAAGATATCTTTGTCACCGCGACCGGAAAGGTTAACCACCAGCAGCTGCTCTTTTTCCGGGTTTTCTTTAATCATCTTCAGCGCATGAGCCAGCGCGTGAGAAGACTCCAGCGCCGGGATAATCCCTTCGTTGCGGCACAGAGTTTTGAACGCTTCCAGCGCTTCGTCATCGGTAATCGAGACATAATCCGCGCGGCCGATGCTGTTCAGATGCGCGTGCTGCGGCCCGACGGACGGAAAATCCAGCCCGGCGGAGATAGAGTAAGACTCCTCAATCTGGCCTTCGTCGGTTTGCATCATCGGCGACTTCATGCCGAAGTAAATACCCACGCGGCCATGTTTCAGCGGCGCACCGTGCTCGCCGGTTTCAATGCCGTGACCCGCAGGTTCGACACCGATCAGGCCCACACTTTCGTCATCAATAAAATCAGCAAACATGCCGATGGCGTTAGAACCACCACCGACGCAGGCGATAACCGCATCCGGCAGACGACCCTCTTTTTCGAGGATCTGCGCTTTGGTCTCTTCCCCGATCATGCGCTGAAATTCACGCACGATGGTCGGGAACGGGTGTGGACCCGCAGCGGTACCAAGCATGTAGTGCGCGGTATCGTAGCTGCCAGACCAGTCGCGCAGCGCTTCGTTACAGGCATCTTTCAACGTGGCGGAGCCGCTGTGTACCGGGATCACTTCGGCACCCATCAGACGCATACGGAATACGTTCGGCGACTGACGCTCTACATCCTTCGCACCCATGTAAATACGGCATTTCAGGCCGAGCAGGGCGCTGGCGAGCGCTGATGCCACGCCGTGCTGGCCTGCACCGGTCTCGGCGATGATTTCGGTTTTGCCCATCCGCTTGGCAAGCAGCGCCTGGCCCAGCACCTGGTTGGTTTTGTGCGCGCCGCCGTGGAGCAGATCTTCACGCTTAAGGTACAGGGTGGTGTTTGTGCCTTCGGTCAGGTTACGGCATTTGGTCAGCGCCGTCGGGCGGCCCGCGTAGTTTTTCAGCAGGTCGGTAAATTCCGCCTGGAAGGCCGGATCTTTCTGCGCGCTGACAAACGCTTCTTCAAGCTGGCGCAGGGCAGGCATCAAAATCTGCGGCACGTACATGCCACCAAACTCACCAAAATAGGGATTTAATAAAGTTGTCATTTGCTCTTCCTTAATATGCACGCAGCGTCTTGAATACCGAGGCCAGCTTACTGGCATCTTTGATACCCGGCTGAGACTCCACGCCAGAATTGAAATCGAGACCCGCACAGCCAGCTTTCGCGGCTTCTACGCAGTTATCAGGGCTTAATCCACCCGCCAGCAGGACGTTGTCCAGCTTTTCACCGTTCAGCAGGGACCAGTCGAAGCGAACGCCGGTTCCGCCCTGGCCGTTGTCCAGCACATATTTATCGACATGCTGGAGATCGCGTGGAGGCAGCGTGTCGCTCACGCTTTGCGCTTTCCAGATTTGCACCTGCGGTGCCAGTGCCTGGCGAAGCTCATTGATGTACGCCTGATCTTCGTTGCCGTGCAGCTGCACGGCAGCCAGCGATAAGTTTTCAGCTTTGGCGGCGACCTCCGAAACTGGCGCATCGCGGAACACGCCAACATAGCTCAGCGGTGCAGCGGCAATCACGTCGCGGGCCTGATCTTCCGTTACCACTCGCGCAGACGAGTCGACAAAAATCAGCCCGCCGTAGACGGCACCCGCCTCGAGGGCGGCGGCGGCGTCCTGAGGGCGCGTCAGCCCACAGACTTTGTTCTCACCCAACAGCACGCGGCGAACGGCGGCATTCAAATCGTCGTGGGACATCAGCGCCGAGCCAATCAAAAAGCCATTTGCGAAATGGCTCAACTCGCGAACCTGGGCATAAGTATTAATGCCCGATTCGCTGATAACGGTGACCCCAGCCCCGAGACGTGGCGCCAGCTGGCGCGTACGGTTCAGGTCAATGGAGAGATCGCGCAGGTCGCGGTTATTGATGCCGACGACTTTGGCTTTCAGCGCAATGGCGCGTTCCAGCTCCTCTTCGTTGCTCACTTCTGTCAGCACACCCATATTCAGGCTGTGGGCGACGGCGGCCAGTTGTCGATACTGCTCGTCATCCAGCACGGAGAGCATCAGCAGGCAGGCGTCGGCCTGATAAAAACGCGCGAGCCAGATTTGGTACGCATCAATAATGAAGTCTTTGCACAGAATCGGCTGCGGGGCGATCTGGCTGACAATCGGCAGAAAATCAAAACTGCCCTGGAAATATTTCTCATCCGTCAGCACCGAAATGGCTGACGCATGGTGTTTGTAGACCCCGGCAATACGCGCGGGATCGAAGTCGTCGCGGATCACGCCTTTCGATGGCGAGGCCTTTTTGCACTCCAGGATAAACGCGGTGCGCGCGCCCTGCAGGGCATCATAAAAACGGCGCTGGCTGGGAACCACGTCATTCTGGAAACTGGCCAGTGGCTGCTGCTCTTTGCGCGCTTCTACCCAGATGGCCTTATCGGCGACGATTTTCGCTAAAACGGTCTGCATCATTTACCCTCTTGCCGCAAGTGCGGTAACGCGGTCGTAAGCTGCGCCGGAGCGCAATACGGCCATGACTTTTTGTGCGTTAGCCTGTAAGTCTTCTTCGCCGTGCAAACGCATCAACATCGCGACGTTGGCGGCGACAGCGGCCTCATGGGCGGCTTCACCTTTACCTTGTAGCAAGCGTGTCAGAATGTCACGGTTTTCTTCCGGGGTGCCGCCTGCCAGCTGTTCCTGATGATAGGGCGTCAGGCCAAAGTCGGCAGCGTCCAGCTGATAGCTCTGAATTTCGCCGTCGCGCAACTCGGCAACCAGCGTTGGCGCATGGAGCGACACTTCATCCATTCCGCCGCTGTGAACCACGGCCGCACGCTGATAGCCCAGCACGCGCAGGGTTTCCGCAATCGGCAGTACCAGTTCCGGGCTGTAGACGCCAATCAAAGCCAGCGGCGGATGCGCCGGGTTGATCAACGGCCCCAGCACGTTAAACAGGGTGCGGGTTTTCAGCTGCTGACGGACCGGCATCGCGTGGCGGAAACCGGTGTGATATTTCGGCGCGAACAGGAAGCAGACACCCAGATCGTCCAGCGCTTCACGGGAACGTTCAGCGTTCATGTCGAGGTTAATCCCGAACGCGGCCAGCAGATCGGAAGAGCCTGAGCGGCTGGAGACGCTGCGGTTACCGTGTTTCGCCACTTTCATGCCGCAGGCCGCCGCCACGAAGGCGCTGGCGGTGGAGATATTAATGCTGTTGCTGCCGTCACCACCGGTGCCGACGATATCCGCGAACGCATAATCCGGACGCGGGAACGGGGCGGCGTTTTCCAGCAGGGCGGTGGCCGCACCGGCAATTTCCTGTGGCTGCTCACCGCGCACTTTCATGCTGACCAGCGCGGCGGCCAGCTGTTCTGGCTTCAGCTCACCGCGAACCACCGCAGAGAAAAGCTGGTGGCTCTCCTGCTGGGTCATCGTCTGGGCCTGGTAGAGTTTTTCCAGAATCGGCTGCAGCGTGTTGGTTTGCTCCAGCTTCTGCAGCGCCCAGTTGAGGGTCTGCTCCAGCAGGCGTGCACCGTTAGAGGTCAGAATCGATTCCGGATGGAACTGCAGGCCGCAGACGCGATCAGCGTCGTGACGCACGGCCATTACCATTCCTTCAAAAGAGGCGTTGATCGTCAGCCCCGCCGGAATATTGCTGCCGACCAGCGAGTGATAACGCGCGACCGGCAGCGGGTTTGGCAGCCCGGCAAACATCGCCTGGCCGTCGTGTTCAATGCTGGAGGCTTTACCGTGCAGAATTTCACCCGCCTGGCCGACGTATCCGCCGTACGCTTCAACAATCGCCTGGTGCCCAAGGCAGATGCCGATAATCGGCAGTTTGCCGCGCATACGGGTCAGCAGCTCAGGCATACAGCCCGCTTCGCTCGGCGCACCCGGGCCTGGAGAGAGCATCAGCACCGGGTTTTGCATGGTTTCCAGGCGCTCAATCAGGGTTTGCGCCGGAACATGATTGCGGTAAATCACCACGTTGTGCCCGTTTGCACGCAGCTGGTCTGCCAGGTTGTAAGTAAAGGAGTCGATATTATCGAGCAGCAGAATGTCAGCCATCAGAAAATCTCCTGTGCGTGGTGTGCGGTGGCAATGGCGCGCAATACCGCGCGAGCTTTACTGCGAGTTTCGTCAGCTTCAGACTGCGGAACAGAATCGAGAACAATGCCTGCGCCTGCCTGGACGGTGGCAATGCCATCTTCCACGTAGGCGGAGCGGATGACGATACAGGTGTCCAGATCGCCGTGCGCGGTGAAGTACCCCACGGCGCCGCCGTAGCTGCCACGACGACGGCCTTCGGCTCCGGCAATCAGCTGCATCGCACGGACTTTCGGCGCGCCGCTCAGGGTGCCCATATTCATGCAGGCACGATAGGCGTGCAGCGCGTCGAGGTCATGGCGCAGCTCGCCAACTACACGAGACACCAGGTGCATCACGAAGGAGTAACGGTCGACTTTAGTCAGATCCGCGACATACCGAGTGCCTGGCGTACAAATGCGCGCCAGATCGTTACGGGCCAGGTCGACCAGCATCAGGTGTTCGGATAACTCTTTATGATCCGTACGCATCTCAAGCTCAATGCGGCTGTCGAGATCGCGATCTAAGGAGCCATCCGCACGGCGACCGCGCGGTCGTGTACCGGCAATCGGATAAATTTCAATCTGGCGGCTAGGCGCGTCATATTTCAGCGAACTTTCTGGCGACGCGCCGAACAGGGTGAAATCGTTGTCCTGCATAAAGAACATGTACGGGCTTGGGTTGCTTTTCTTCAGCACGTCATACGCGGCCAGCGGAGACGGGCACGGCAGCGAGAAGCGGCGCGATGGCACCACCTGGAAAATCTCACCGGCGCGAATCGCTTTCTGCATCTGACGTACAACGGCACCGTACTGGTCATCTGTCTGATTCGTTTCACACTGCATATGATCGATACGCTGGACCGGCAGCGCCGTCGGCTCTTCGGTCATCTGCTGCTGAAGCTGTTCGATACGCTGCGCCAGACGCTGTTTTTCCGAAACCGAAGGGGTGAACAGGCTCGCCTGAATGCGGGTGTACTTTTTCTGATGGTCAATCACCATCAGCGTTTCCGCCAGATAGAAGCAGTAATCCGGGCAGCGATTGCCTTGTTCGGTTTCAGGCAGGTCTTCAAAACCGGCCACCAGGTCATAGGCAAACAGCCCGCCGAAGAACATCGCTTCGCGCTCATTCTCTGGCACTTCGACCAGGTTTTGCAGCAGGCGGAAGGCGTCAAACACGCAGAGGGAGCAGAGACGCGCGTCTTCGTCCAGCAGCTGGCTGACCGGCGGGAAATGCAAAATGCGTGTTTCCGGGCGCTGTTCGTTTTCGATACCCGCTGGCAGCGCCGCATCAAGCAGCGGGAGCAGGGCGGAACCGTTTTCAGACAGTGCTTTAATGGTGACAGTGTCACCTAATGCGGTAATACGCAGTGCGCTATCAACCAGCAGCAGGCTTTTCAGATCGTCTTTACTGTCGATGTCAGCAGACTCGAGCAGCAGGGTGGCCGGGCGTGCACCGCACACCTGGTGGAATAAGGCGGTAGGGTTGTGGCGATACACGGCTTCGCAGGTCAGCAACTCAAGGTGTGTTTTAGCGGTTTGCATATTGTTGTTCTCATTAATTCTGTTCATAAAAAAGCCCGCATCGTGGCGGGCCTGGTATCTGTTTGCAATTTGCAGACGAGTGACACTGCCCGAGGATCAGGAAGTGCGCCACCAACCGTGCAGAGAGAAATGTGCTTTCATTTTCAGATACCTTCTTGAGTGAACTTGCGTACTAGTTAACTAGTTCGATGGCGTATTGTCAACCCCTGATTTCAGAATTTGCGCTTAAGCCGTTATCATAGCCCTCTGTTATACGACAAACCTGTGATGGAAACCGCTTTGAGCGAGACAAAATACGCCGTGATTTATGATTTACACAGCCACACCCAGGCCTCTGATGGCCTGCTGACGCCCGAAGCGCTGGTTCACCGCGCGGTAGAAATGCGTGTAGGTACGCTGGCAATAACCGATCACGACACCACGGATGCTATTCCGGCGGCACGCGCGGAGATTGCCCGCAGCGCGCTGCCCTTGACGCTGGTATCCGGCGTAGAAATCTCCACGGTCTGGGAAAATCACGAAATTCATATTGTCGGCCTGAATATTGATATCGAACATCCGGCCCTGTGTGCGTTCCTCGAAGAGCAGAAAGCGCGCCGCAATCAACGCGCGGAACTGATTGGCGAGCGGCTGGAGAAAGCGCAGATTCCCGGCGCGCTGGAAGGGGCACGACGCCTGGCTAACGGCGGCGCTGTGACGCGCGGCCACTTCGCCCGTTTTCTGGTCGAAGCGGGTAAAGCGAATAACTTTGCCGATGTCTTCAAAAAATATCTGGCACGCGGTAAAACCGGTTACGTTCCGCCACAGTGGTGTACAATAAAACAAGCTATTGATGTCATTCATCATTCTGGCGGCAAGGCGGTGCTGGCCCATCCAGGTCGGTATAACCTTTCGGCTAAGTGGCTGAAAAGACTGCTGGCGCACTTCGCCGAACAGGGTGGAGAAGCGATGGAAGTTTCCCAGTGCCAGCAGGCACCCAATGAGCGTAGTCAGCTGGCGACCTATGCGCGTCAGTATGGTCTGCTTGCGTCGCAAGGCTCGGATTTCCATCAGCCTTGTGCATGGATTGAGCTGGGGCGTAAGCTCTGGTTACCCGCAGGCGTGGAACCCGTCTGGGCACTTTGGGAGCAGCCGCAGCAATATATTGAAGAGAGGGAAGCATGAGTCAATTTTTCTATATTCACCCGGATAACCCGCAGGCGCGTCTGATCAATCAGGCGGTTGAGATCGTTCGCAAGGGCGGTGTGATTGTCTATCCGACCGATTCCGGCTATGCGCTGGGCTGCAAAATCGAAGACAAAGGGGCGATGGAGCGCATTTGCCGCATCCGTCATCTGCCGGACGGGCATAACTTTACCCTGATGTGCCGCGATCTTTCGGAAATCTCGACCTACGCCTACGTAGACAACGTCGCTTTCCGTTTAATCAAAAATAACACGCCGGGCAACTATACTTTCATTCTGAAAGGGACCAAGGAAGTGCCGCGCCGTCTGTTGCAGGAAAAACGCAAAACGATCGGGATGCGCGTGCCGTCTAACCCGATTGCGCAAATGTTGCTTGAGACCCTCGGCGAACCGATGCTGTCGACCTCCCTGATGCTGCCGGGCAGCGATTTCACCGAGTCCGACCCGGAGGAGATCAAAGACCGTCTGGAGAAACAGGTAGACCTGATTATTCACGGTGGCTACCTCGGCCAGCAGCCGACGACGGTCGTTGATTTGACGGAAGATGCACCAGAAGTGATTCGTGAAGGCGTGGGTGACGTAAAGCCTTTCTTGTAAAGGTATAAGCGGCTATACTACGCGGCCATCAAAACAGCGGTAGACCGCTATTTTGACCCTAATTCGACGCCTGTGAAGGCGACACCTGAAGGATGCTCAATGAGCGAAAAATTACAGAAAGTGCTGGCGCGTGCTGGCCACGGTTCACGCCGTGAAATCGAAACGATTATCGAAGCGGGTCGCGTCAGCGTTGACGGCAAAATTGCCAAGCTGGGTGACCGCGTTGAAGTCGTTCCGGGGATGAAGATCCGTCTCGACGGTCATGTGATCTCCGTGAAAGAGTCTGCTGAACAGATTTGCCGCGTGCTGGCTTACTACAAGCCGGAAGGCGAGCTGTGTACACGTAACGACCCGGAAGGCCGCCCAACCGTCTTTGACCGTCTGCCAAAACTGCGCGGCGCGCGCTGGATTGCGGTAGGCCGTCTGGATGTGAACACCTGCGGTCTGCTGCTGTTCACCACCGACGGTGAACTGGCTAACCGCCTGATGCACCCAAGCCGAGAAGTGGAACGTGAATACGCTGTGCGTGTTTTCGGCCAGGTTGATGAAAATAAACTGCGTGACCTGTCGCGCGGCGTTCAGCTTGAAGATGGTCCTGCGGCGTTCAAAACCATTAAATTCACCGGTGGTGAAGGGATCAACCAGTGGTATAACGTCACGCTGACGGAAGGTCGTAACCGTGAGGTTCGTCGTCTGTGGGAAGCGGTTGGCGTGCAGGTGAGTCGTCTGATTCGCGTGCGCTACGGTGACATTCTGCTGCCGAAGGGGATTCCGCGCGGTGGTTACACCGAGCTGGATTTGACCCAGACTAACTACCTGCGTGAACTGGTGGAACTGCAGCCAGAAACCACGACCAAAGTGGCGGTTGAAAAAGAACGTCGTCGCGTGAAAGCGAATCAGATTCGTCGCGCGGTGAAACGCCACAGCCAGGTGAGCACCTCTCGCCGCTCTGGCAGCCGTAACAACAACGGCTAAAAATAAACCCGGCGGCTGCCGGGTTTTTCTTTTCTAGTAGTCGATACCGATTTGCGCTTTTATTCCGGCGTCAAACGCATGTTTGACCGGGCGCAGTTCGCTGACCGTATCGGCCAGCTCCAGAATATCCCGATGGCAGCCGCGTCCGGTCACAATGACCGTCTGGTGGACAGGGCGATTTTTCAACGCGTCCAGCACCTCTTCCAGGGGCAGATAATCATATGCCACCATGTAGGTAATTTCATCCAGCAGGACCATGTTCAGCGTCGGATCGGCCAGCATCCGTTTTGCGTGTTCCCACACGGCGAGGCAGGCGGCGGTATCGCTTTCACGGTTTTGCGTGTCCCAGGTAAAACCGGTCGCCATTACCTGAAATTCCACGCCGTGCGGCTCCAGCAGATTACGCTCACCGTTTGGCCATTCGCCTTTGATGAACTGAATCACACCCACTTTCTGACCGTGACCGACAGCGCGCGTGGCGGTGCCAAAGGCTGCCGTGGTTTTGCCTTTTCCGTTGCCGGTAAACACGATAACAATGCCGCGTTCTTCCTGCGCGGCGGCGACTCGGGCATCGACCTGTTCTTTCAGACGCTGCTGGCGCTGCTGATGGCGTTCTTCACTCATTGCGAAATCCCTGGCTTACGGCCCGGCTGGGCATCAAATGTCATACCGGTTTTACGGCGGCTATCGTCGCCCATCAGCCACAGATAGAGCGGCATAATCTCAGCGGGAGTTTTGAGCTTTTGCGGATCTTCTGTCGGGAACGCGCTGGCGCGCATGCCCGTGCGCGTGCCGCCTGGATTAATGCAGTTGACGCGCAGATGGCGGGTCTGATACTCCTCGGCCAGCACCTGCATCATCCCTTCGGTGGCAAACTTCGACGCGGCGTAAGCGCCCCAGTTGGCTCGCCCCTGACGCCCGACGCTCGACGAGGTGAATACCAGCGATCCGGATTCAGACTTGAGTAATAAAGGAAGCAGCGCCTGGGTGAGGAAAAAGGTGCCGTTAACGTTAACCTGCATCACCTGCTGCCAGATCTGCGGGTCCTGCTCATCCATCGGACGCACTTCTCCGAGCAGACCGGCATTGTGCAGCACACCGTCCAGGCGCGGGTAGTGCGCGGCGATACGCTGTGCAAGCTCCGTGCAGGAGTCCGGCGTACAGGTCAGTAAATCGAGGATATACCAGCGCGGCGTCTCTCCGCTGGCGTCACTAATCTCTTGCGCCACGCGGCGCAGCTTTTCTTCATTCCGACCGAGTAGTACTACCTGTGCGCCGTGGCGAGAGTAGGTGAGTGCCGCTTCACGGCCAATGCCGTCGCTGGCACCGGTCACCAGGATGATGCGGTTTTGCAGTAGATCTTTTTGTGGTTGATAGTGCACGAATACTCCTGTGGCGCATGACGGGCCTGCGGCGCCTGCTTTTCTTTCACTTTTTGGCTTTATGCCCGAAACGGCGGGTGATTTCAATCAGTCTACAGGAGAGAAGGCTTCTGAATTAACAATTTGCAACGATTTCAGCCACAAGAAGAAATTCTGGAAAGCGCCTCGCAGCGGTATTGTCGTATGCGAGACGCCTGGCAAAGGCTGTTGTACACTGGTCGTGAAAGATTCGTGGTTAAATCAAGGTGGAACACGTGGAATTACTTTCTGAGTACGGTCTGTTTTTGGCCAAAATCGCGACAGTGGTTATCGCTATAGCGGTGATTGCAGTGCTGATCGTGAACCTGACGCAGCGTAAGCGTCAGCGTGGTGAACTGCGCATTACCCGCTTAAGCGAGCAGTATAAGGAGATGCAGGAAGACATGTCGGTGGCGCTGCTGGATGGACATCAGCAGAAACAGTGGCATAAGGCGCACAAGAAAAAGCTAAAGCTTGAAGCCAAAGCGGCAAAAGCGAAGGCGAAACAGGATCATCAGGAAACGACGAAACCACGGGTCTATGTGCTGGATTTTAAAGGCAGTATGGATGCCCATGAAGTTACTTCACTTCGCGAAGAGGTCACGGCGGTACTGGCGGTCGTAAAACCTCAGGACCAGGTCGTTCTGCGCCTCGAAAGCCCGGGTGGAGTGGTGCATGGCTACGGTCTGGCCGCCTCTCAGCTGCAGCGCCTGCGTGAAAAACAGATTCCGCTGACGGTTGCGGTGGATAAAGTCGCGGCCAGCGGTGGCTATATGATGGCCTGTGTTGCCGATAAAATCGTGGCCGCGCCCTTTGCCATTCTCGGCTCGATCGGGGTGGTGGCGCAGATCCCTAACTTTAATCGTTTTCTAAAAAATAAAGAGATCGACATCGAGCTGCACACCGCCGGGCAGTATAAGCGCACCCTGACCCTGCTGGGCGAGAACACGGAAGAGGGCCGACAGAAATTCCGTGAAGATCTCAACGAAACGCATCATCTGTTTAAGGACTTCGTTAAACGGATGCGTCCGTCGCTGGACATCGAGCATGTAGCGACCGGTGAACACTGGTATGGCCTTCAGGCACAGGAAAAAGGGCTGGTAGATGAAGTGGGTACCAGCGATGACCTGCTGTTGAGCCTTATGGAGGGCCGTGAGCTGGTGGGCGTACGCTATACTCAACGTAAGAGAATGCTTGACCGCTTCACAAATAGTGCCGCCGAGAGCGCGGACCGCTTGCTGTTGCGTTGGCTACAACGCGGACAAAAACCGCTGCTGTAAACAAAAACGCGAGGCATTTGCCTCGCGTTTCGCGTTAATCGACCAGGTGATATTTCTCTGAGAGCGCATGGGCCAGGTATTTAAACATGTTAAATACCGCCGTGCTCTTAGGGGTGGGTAACCCTTGCTCATCGAGATAGTATTCGCCGCTGAACACCAGCACGCCGTTACGTTGCTCAACGCCGGTGGCTTCGATACCGGCCAGGGTATCTTCGTGTTCACGAATCAGTTTGTTGGCTTCGACAAGCAAAGTCTCACGATCGATAGGTTGGGTATTTTGCTGCATATTCCACTCCTTAAACAGTGGCAATAGTCTACGCCGGACGCGCACCCTGGGCAAATTTTCCCTGTTTTTCGCGGGGCTACGCGCCTGGTGCAAAGCTGGCACGATTTGCTTTTGCATGCTAATAAAGTTGCGTAACAGATTTTATCAGGTAGAGTGTGCGCTTTCGTCATTCTGGCAACAGAATTGCTTGACATTCGACCGAAAGCTCGTCGCATAGTCATTTTGATAAGAGTGAAATGCCCGATAACTCAATCACCTGGACAGGTTCTGCTGTTGTCCGGTAGGAAGAAAGGGGTTGATATCCCCTGGCGTCGTCGCAATATCAACAACGCGTCGCCAGCGGAAGGGAAATCAACATGCGGCGTATTCCTGGAAGAATTAAATTAGGTAAAGGTGAATATGGGTAAAGCTCTCGTCATCGTTGAGTCCCCGGCAAAAGCCAAAACGATCAATAAGTATCTGGGTAATGACTATGTGGTTAAATCCAGTGTTGGTCACATCCGCGATTTGCCGACCAGTGGCTCAGCCAGTAAAAAGAGCGCAGACTCTACCTCCACCAAAGGGGCTAAGAAGCCTAAAAAGGATGAACGTAGCGCGCTCGTCAACCGTATGGGTGTCGATCCCTGGCACGAGTGGGAAGCACAGTACGAAGTGCTGCCCGGCAAAGAGAAAGTCGTTAATGAGCTGAAGCAGCTCGCCGAAAAAGCTGACCACATCTATCTCGCAACCGACCTTGACCGCGAAGGGGAAGCCATTGCATGGCACCTGCGGGAAATCATTGGTGGTGATGACTCGCGATACAGCCGTGTCGTGTTTAACGAGATTACAAAGAATGCGATTCGTCAGGCGTTTGAAAAGCCGGGCGAACTGAATATCGATCGTGTAAACGCTCAACAGGCGCGTCGTTTTATGGACCGCGTGGTGGGCTACATGGTTTCGCCACTGCTGTGGAAGAAAATCGCGCGTGGCCTTTCCGCTGGACGTGTTCAGTCCGTAGCGGTGCGTCTGGTCGTCGAGCGTGAGCGCGAAATCAAAGCGTTTGTGCCGGAAGAGTTCTGGGAAATCGATGCGAATGTCGCAACGCCAGGCGGTGATGCACTGCCGCTGCAGGTGACCCACGAAAAAGACAAACCGTTCCGTCCGGTTAATCGCGATCAAACCATGGCGGCGGTTGCGCTGCTGGAAAAAGCCCGATATCAGGTGCTGGATCGTGAAGACAAACCGACGAGCAGCAAACCGGGCGCGCCTTTCATTACCTCTACGCTCCAGCAGGCGGCCAGTACGCGTCTGGGCTTTGGCGTGAAGAAAACCATGATGATGGCGCAGCGCTTGTATGAAGCGGGTTACATCACTTATATGCGTACCGACTCAACGAACCTGAGCCAGGACGCCGTAAGCATGGTGCGCGACTACATTAGCGATAATTTCGGCAAGAAATACCTGCCGGAAAGCGCTATCCAGTATGCGAGCAAAGAAAACTCTCAGGAAGCGCACGAAGCGATCCGTCCGTCCGATGTGGCTGTCGAGTCCGAAGCCCTGAAAGACATGGAAACCGATGCCCAGAAGCTGTATCAGCTGATCTGGCGTCAGTTCGTGGCCTGCCAGATGAATCCGGCAAAATACGACTCTACAACACTGACCGTAGGCGCAGGCGATTTCCGTCTGAAAGCGCGCGGCCGTATCCTGCGCTTTGACGGCTGGACGAAAGTCATGCCAGCACTGCGTAAAGGTGATGAAGATCGTACGCTGCCAGCCGTGAACAAGGGCGATGAGCTTTCGCTGACGGAACTGATCCCGGCCCAGCACTTCACCAAGCCGCCTGCGCGTTTCAGCGAAGCGTCACTGGTGAAAGAGCTGGAAAAACGCGGTATCGGCCGCCCGTCCACCTATGCGTCGATCATTTCGACCATTCAGGATCGTGGCTACGTTCGCGCTGAGAACCGTCGTTTCTACGCTGAAAAAATGGGTGAGATCGTGACAGATCGTCTGGAAGATAACTTCCGCGAGCTGATGAACTACGACTTCACCGCGCAGATGGAAGACCGCCTCGACCAGGTGGCTAACCATCAGGCTGAATGGAAGAAGGTGCTCGACAGCTTCTTCGGCGATTTCACCCAACAACTGGAGAAAGCTGAAAAAGCGCCAGAAGAGGGCGGAATGCAGCCGAACCAGATGGTCCTGACCAGCATCGAATGTCCGACCTGTAGCCGCCAAATGGGTATCCGTACCGCGACTACCGGCGTGTTCCTCGGCTGTTCTGGCTATGCCTTAACGCCGAAAGAGCGCTGCAAAACCACCATCAACCTGGTGCCAGAGAACGAAGTTCTCAACGTGCTGGAAGGTGACGATGCAGAAACCAACGCGTTGCGTGCGAAACGCCGTTGCCAGAAATGCGGCACGGCGATGGACAGCTACCTGATCGATCCGAAGCGTAAATTGCATGTCTGCGGTAACAACCCGACCTGCGATGGCTACGAAATCGAAGAGGGCGAGTTCCGCATCAAAGGCTACGACGGCCCGATTGTGGAGTGCGAGAAGTGTGGTTCTGAAATGCACCTGAAAATGGGGCGTTTCGGTAAGTACATGGCGTGTACCAACGACGAATGTAAGAACACGCGTAAGATCCTGCGTAACGGCGAAGTGGCTCCTCCGAAGGAAGATCCGGTTCCGTTGCCAGAACTGCCGTGTGAAAAGTCTGACGCGTACTTCGTGCTGCGTGACGGTGCTGCGGGCGTGTTCCTCGCCGCCAACACCTTCCCGAAATCGCGTGAAACCCGTGCGCCGCTGGTGGAAGAGCTGTACCGCTTCCGCGACCGTCTGCCAGAGAAACTGCGTTATCTGGCCGATGCGCCGCAGCAGGATCCGGAAGGCAATAAGACCGTTGTCCGCTTTAGCCGTAAAACGAAGCAGCAGTACGTCGCTGCCGAGAAAGAGGGTAAAGCGACCGGCTGGTCTGCATTCTTCGTGGATGGTAAATGGGTTGAAGGCAAGAAATAATCTTTTCTTCCTGTGACTTACCTGAAAGGGCCGGAATTCCGGCCCTTTTTTATCCCTGCATGAACACCACCTCCTATGGAGGTGGTCAGCAATAAGTTGGCTCTGCCAATAATGCTACTCATGGGAAAATCCGAATCTGTTATCCCCATAACTGATAAGGATTTAACCAT
>NZ_PKFT01000009.1:0-179368 GCF_002870005.1 Lelliottia sp. F153
ATTCAGAGTCAAGCGTTTAATTTCGCTTTTCGCTGTCGGCGTTCATCGCTGAACCCCTGCTGTCCCGGCGGCTTGCGTGCCGTTGTTCCGTGTCAGTGGAGGCGCATTATAGGGAGTTATTCTGAGGCTGCAAGTCTAAATCAGAAAATAATGACTGACTGCTCATTTTCCAGGCAAATTGGACCTCGAACGCTAAGTCTCGCCTGGTTTTTAAACAAAAACGAGCCCCGAAAGGCTCGTTTTTGATGTTTTGTGACTTACTGCACTGCCACAATTTTGTCTTCGTTGACTTCCAGACGAATCACTTTCCCTGGGACAAGCCCCCCGGAAAGGATTTGCTGCGCCAGCGGGTTTTCGATCTGCTGCTGGATAGCACGTTTCAGAGGACGCGCCCCGTAAACCGGATCGTAACCATTTGCACTCAGCAGCTTCAGCGCGTCGTCAGAGATGTGGATTTCATAGCCACGATCCTCAAGACGTTTATACAAACGCTGCAACTGAATCTGGGCAATAGACGCAATGTGTTTTTCCCCCAGAGGGTGGAACACAACAACTTCATCTATACGGTTAATGAATTCCGGACGGAAGCTCTGGCTAACCACGCCCAATACCAGATCCTTCATGTGACCGTAATCCAGTTCGCCGAAACGTTCCTGAATCAAATCGGAACCCAGGTTCGAGGTCATGATCACCACAGTGTTGCGGAAATCGACCGTTCTCCCCTGCCCGTCAGTCAGACGTCCATCATCCAGGACCTGCAACAAGATGTTGAAGACATCCGGATGCGCTTTTTCCACTTCATCTAATAAGATGACGGAATAGGGGCGACGACGCACTGCTTCAGTTAAGTAACCGCCCTCTTCATAGCCGACATATCCTGGAGGCGCACCGACCAGACGCGAGACGGAGTGTTTCTCCATAAACTCGGACATATCAATACGCACCATCGCGTCGTCGCTATCGAACATAAAGTTCGCCAGTGTCTTACACAGCTCGGTTTTACCAACACCGGTCGGCCCCAGGAACAGGAAGGAACCGATCGGGCGATTAGGATCCGATAAGCCCGCACGGCTACGACGAATCGCATTGGATACGGCTTCGACGGCTTCATCCTGACCGATCACACGATGGTGCAGGTCATGCTCCATACGCAGCAGTTTTTCGCGCTCCCCTTCCAGCATGCGAGCAACCGGAATACCCGTCCAGCGCGCCAGCACATCGGCAATTTCCACGTCCGTTACTTTATTACGCAGCAGACGCATGGTTTTGCCTTCTGACTGAGTTGCCATCTCCAGCTGTTTTTCCAGTTCCGGAATTTTGCCGTACTGCAACTCAGACATACGTGCCAGATCGCCCACGCGACGCGCCTGCTCAATGGCGATTTTCGCCTGCTCAAGCTCAGCCTTGATCGTCTGCGTGCCAGAAAGCGACGCCTTCTCAGCTTTCCACTCTTCTTCTAATTCAGAATACTGACGCTCTTTGTCGTCCAGTTCCTCATTAAGCATATCCAGGCGCTTTTTACTCGCTTCATCAGACTCTTTCTTCAGCGCCTGCTGTTCAAGCTTGAGCTGAATGATTCTGCGGTCGAGTCTGTCTAACTCTTCCGGCTTGGAGTCAATCTGCATACGAATGCTGGACGCCGCCTCATCGATCAGGTCGATGGCCTTATCCGGCAGCTGTCGGTCGGCAATATAACGGTGAGACAGTGTCGCCGCCGCCACGATAGCCGGGTCAGTAATCTGCACATGGTGATGCAGTTCATAGCGTTCTTTCAGACCACGTAAGATAGCAATGGTGTCTTCCACCGTCGGTTCCGCTACGAACACTTTCTGGAATCGACGTTCCAGCGCAGCATCTTTCTCGATGTACTGTCGATACTCATCGAGCGTTGTCGCACCGACGCAGTGCAGTTCACCACGCGCCAGAGCTGGTTTAAGCATGTTCCCGGCATCCATGGCCCCGTCGGCCTTACCGGCACCGACCATGGTGTGCAGTTCGTCGATGAACAGGATGACATTACCTTCCTGTTTCGCCAGATCGTTAAGCACGCCTTTTAAACGCTCTTCGAATTCACCGCGGTATTTCGCCCCCGCCACCAGCGACCCCATATCCAGAGCCAGCACGCGACGGCCTTTCAGCCCTTCCGGCACTTCGCCGTTAACAATTCGCTGCGCCAGACCTTCGACGATGGCAGTTTTACCGACACCGGGTTCACCGATCAGTACCGGGTTGTTTTTGGTACGACGTTGCAATACCTGAATAGTGCGGCGAATTTCTTCGTCGCGGCCAATCACTGGATCAAGCTTGCCTTGTTCCGCACGCTCAGTCAGATCGACCGTATATTTTTTCAAAGCCTGACGTTGGTCTTCGGCTCCCTGATCGTTCACGCTTTCACCTCCACGCATTTTTTCAATCGCCTGAGTCACATTGGCGGTTGTCGCACCGGATGATTTCAGCAGATCGGTCAGCGTACCGCGTGATTCAAGCGCCGCCAGAACAAACAGTTCTGACGAGATAAAGTTGTCCCCACGTTTTTGCGCCAGCTTGTCGCAAAGATTCAGCACGCGCACCAGATCCTGAGACGGCTGAACATCCCCACCGGTGCCTTCCACCTGTGGCAGACGACTCAGCGCCTGATCGACGGCTGTGCGCAGCTCGCCAGCATTAATGCCAGCAGACGTGAGTAAAGGACGTACCGATCCCCCTTCCTGATTCAGCAAGGCGCTCATTAAATGAAGAGGTTCGATAAATTGGTTGTCGTGCCCCAGTGCGAGAGACTGGGCATCGGCGAGAGCAAGCTGGAATTTATTAGTAAGACGATCCAGACGCATAACTCCTCCCATAACAGGTCAAATTTGCTACTGGAGATTAAATGAGGTCATCCCTCAATTATTCAAGGTTAATGACCTGAATTATACGAAAAGAAAACAGCGCGTTCCGGATCGTCTTGATTCGTTAGGTTATATCAGCCAAATGAAACTTGCCATACGACCTGTCGTGTTGTCGCGACGATAGGAGAAAAAATCACCCTTTTCGGTGAAGGTACAGCGATCGCCACCGAAGATCTGCGTCACACCGACATTGCCAAGCCGCTGGCGGGCAAGCTGATAGATATCGGCCAGGTATTTATCCCCTTTCGATTGAAACGCACTGACGGCCTGCGAGTCTTTGTCGATAAAGGCGTCACGCACTTCTGGCCCGACTTCAAAGGCCTGTGGCCCAATCGCCGGACCGAGCCAGGCAATAATATTGCCTGGACGATCGTCAAAACACGCAACCGTCTCTTCGAGTACGCCCGCACACAGCCCGCGCCAGCCAGCATGGGCTGCTGCCACTTCAGTACCCGCGCGGTTACAAAACAGAACAGGCAAACAATCGGCGGTCATTACGGCACAGACTGTCCCGGGAGTCCTACTGTAAGAGGCGTCGGCACGTTTTGAAGAATAGGGTTCGCCCGTCAGCCTCAACACATCTTTGCCGTGCACCTGCTCAAGCCAGACCGGTTTTGATGGCAGATTTCCTGCCGCAAACATACGCTTGCGGTTCTCTTCGACATGTTCCAGGTTATCGCCACAGTGGGCGCCAAGATTTAATGACGCCCACGCGTCGTGACTGACGCCACCAACGCGGGTAGAGCTGCAGGCTGCCACGCCTTCAGGAATTGGCCACTCCGGGACAATCAGTTTGGTCATAACCAGTCCACTTTATCCTTATGTTCTTCAAAGTCCGCACGCATCGCGTCAATCAGCTCGACCATATCCTGAGGAATTGGCGCATGCCATTCCATCTCGATACCGGTGATCGGGTGATAGAGACGCAGCATGGTCGCGTGTAAGGCCTGGCGATCGAATTTACGCAGAGTGCTGATAAATTCTTCCGACGCGCCTTTCGGCGGACGCGGACGACCACCGTAAACCTGATCGCCCACCAGCGGATGGGTAATGTGCGACATATGCACACGGATCTGGTGAGTACGGCCGGTTTCCAGACGCAGACGCAGACGCGTATGAATGCGGAAATGTTCCATAATGCGGTAGTGCGTTACCGCAGGTTTCCCCATCGGATGCACTGACATATGGGTACGCTTGGTCGGGTGACGGCTGATCGGCTCTTCGACCGTGCCGCCAGATGTCATATGACCAATCGCGACGGCTTCATATTCGCGGGTGATTTCACGCAGCTGCAGCGATTCCACCAGACGCGTCTGGGCAGGAACCGTTTTCGCGACTACCATCAGGCCGGTAGTGTCTTTATCCAGACGATGAACGATGCCCGCACGCGGAACGTCAACAATCGGCGGATAATAATGAAGCAGCGCATTCAGTACGGTACCGTCAGGATTACCGGCGCCAGGATGCACGACCAGGCCGCGCGGCTTGTTGATCACCAGAATGTCATCATCTTCATAGACGATTTCTAACGGGATCTCTTGTGCCTCAAAGCGGACTTCTTCTTCTATTTCAGCATTGATGGCGACGGCTTCCCCACCTAACACTTTCTCTTTTGGCTTGTCCCATACTTTGCCGTTAACCAGCACGCGCTGGTCAAGAATCCATTCTTTTATGCGTGAACGCGAATAATCAGGGAACATTTCGGCCAAAGCTTGATCTAAGCGTTGACCGAGCTGATTTTCGGAGACTGTTGCGGTGAGTTCTACTCGTTGTGCCATAGACTGCTTCTTCGTTTAACGTTGGGTTTTACGGCTTTGCCGTATAATATAGTGTGCTATTGTAGCTGGTCTTAATCGGGAGCAGGAAAGAGATTCTCCCGGACAAACATTTGAGGAAAGTCAAAACGTCATGACGCGCATGAAATATCTGGTGGCAGCGGCCACGTTGAGCCTGGCTTTGGTGGGCTGCTCCGGTTCAAATGAACAGGTCCCTGACAATCCGCCGAATGAAATCTATGCGACTGCACAACAAAAACTGCAGGACGGTAACTGGAAACAGGCGATAACGCAACTGGAAGCGCTGGATAATCGTTATCCATTTGGTCCGTATTCCCAACAGGTACAATTAGATCTCATCTACGCCTACTACAAAAATGCCGATCTGCCGCTGGCTCAGGCTACCATCGATCGCTTCATCCGTCTGAACCCGACTCATCCGAACATTGATTATGTCATGTACATGCGCGGCCTGACCAACATGGCTCTGGATGACAGTGCTCTGCAAGGTTTCTTCGGTGTTGATCGTTCTGACCGCGACCCGCAGCACGCGCGTGACGCATTCAATGACTTCTCCAAGCTGGTGCGCGGCTACCCGAACAGTCAGTACATCACCGATGCCACCAAGCGTCTGGTGTTCCTGAAAGATCGTCTGTCCAAGTATGAGTACTCCGTTGCCGAGTACTATACGCGCCGTGGCGCATGGGTGGCAGTGGTTAACCGCGTCGAAGGCATGCTGCGTGATTACCCGGACACACAAGCCACTCGCGATGGTTTGAAGCTGATGGAAAACGCGTACCGCCAGATGCAGATGAACGCACAGGCTGAGAAAGTGGCGAAGATTATCGCCGCGAACAGCAGCAATACCTGATCGTTCCCAAACGTAAAACGGCAGCCCAAGGGCTGCCGTTTTTTTATCCATTTCGCCATCCGCTGAAGCGGTTTGGTGCCGACGAATCCTATCAACTATGGCTGCAATTCCTGAGTTCGACAAGGTAAAAATCGCCTGTTCCTGTCTTTCCTCACAAAAAAGCTTCCTTGACAAAAAGTGACAAAATAACGTGATTTAGATCACACATTTTGACATTAGGACAGGTATGCTGGAATCACCAAGACGGAAAGACAAGAGGTAAAATTTATGACAATGAACATTACCAGTAAACAAATGGAAATTACTCCGGCAATTCGCCAGCACGTCGCAGACCGTCTCGCCAAACTGGATAAATGGCAAACTCATTTGATTAACCCGCATATCATTCTGTCTAAGGAACCACAGGGTTTTACCGCTGACGCAACTATCAATACTCCTAACGGCCATCTGGTCGCCAGCGCTAAACACGAAGATATGTACACCGCTATCAACGATTTGATCAACAAGCTGGAACGGCAGCTCAATAAAGTGCAACACAAAGGCGAAGCCCGTCGCGCCACCACCTCGGTGAAAGACGCAAGCTATGCCGAAGAAGTTGAAGAAGAGTAATCCTTTAAATTGAGTGTACCGCCAACGCGCCTCCGGGCGCGTTTTTTATTGACAGCATCAAAACAGTACGGGTACTTTAACGGTATCAACAACAGGATGAACTCATGAACCACACCCCGTTTTTCTTCGCATTCTTTTTTACCTTCCCCTGAATGGGAGGCGTTTCGTCGTGTGATAAAGAATGCGAAGACGAACAACAAGGCCTCCCACACCGGGGGGCCTTTTTTATTGATAACAATAAACGAAATAGGCAACGCTATGACATCGGAAAACCCGTTACTGGATCTGCGAGTAAAAATCAGCGCGCTAGATGAGAAATTACTGGCGCTGCTGGCTGAACGCCGCACGCTCGCCGTTGAAGTGGGTAAAGCCAAGCTGGACTCCCACCGCCCGGTACGTGATATTGACCGTGAGCGCGATCTGCTGGAGCGCCTGATCCAGCTGGGTAAAGCCCATCACCTCGATGCACACTACATCACTCGCCTGTTCCAATTGATCATTGAAGATTCCGTTCTAACCCAGCAAGCGCTGCTGCAACAACATCTGAATAAAACCAATCCGCACTCAGCGCGCGTCGCGTTTTTGGGACCTAAAGGCTCTTACTCGCATCTGGCTGCACGCCAGTATGCCGCCCGCCATTTCGAGGAGTTTATCGAGAGTGGCTGCGCCAAATTTGCCGATATCTTTAACCAGGTTGAAACCGGTCAGGCAGACTACGCCGTGGTGCCGATTGAGAACACCAGTTCCGGGGCGATTAATGACGTCTACGATCTGCTTCAGCACACCAGCCTGTCGCTGGTTGGCGAAATGACCATTCCAATTGATCACTGCGTGCTGGTCTCAGGCTCAACCGACCTGAATCAAATTGATACCGTATACAGCCACCCGCAGCCATTCCAGCAGTGCAGCCAGTTCCTGAACCGCTATCCGAACTGGAAAATTGAGTACACCGAAAGCACCTCAGCGGCGATGGAGAAAGTGGCGCAGGCCAACTCTCCGCGCGTGGCGGCTCTCGGTAGCGAAGCCGGTGGCGCGCTGTATGGCCTGCAGGTACTGGAGCGCAACCTGGCTAACCAGACGCAGAACATCACCCGCTTCGTGGTGCTGGCACGTAAAGCGATTGATGTGTCCGAGCAGGTCCCGGCTAAAACCACTCTGCTGATGGCGACCGGCCAGCAGGCGGGTGCACTGGTTGAAGCCCTGCTGGTGTTACGTAATCACAACCTGATCATGACCAAACTGGAATCACGCCCGATCAACGGCAATCCGTGGGAAGAGATGTTCTATCTCGATATCCAGGCCAACCTCAAATCTGCGTCCATGCAGAAAGCCCTGCGCGAACTGGGCGAAATCACCCGTTCGATGAAAGTGCTGGGCTGTTATCCGGGCGAGAACGTGGTCCCGGTCGATCCGGTTTAACGCTCAATAAACGGGCCTTTCTTCATTCCTGCCACACTGACGGGCAGGGTGAAGATGGCGCCCGATAGCGGATATTTCGTCACTTCGTCACGATCCATATTTTCACGCGTGGTGGTGATAAACAGGGTTTTCATATCATCCCCGCCGAAACAGACCATCGTCGGACAGCGCACTGGCAAGCGATACTCTTCCAGCTGTTCCCCCTGCGGAGTAAACCGCGCAATACGCCAGCCATCAAACAATGCGCTCCAGTAGCAGCCTTCAGTATCCATCGCGGCGCCATCCGGTATTCCCTCGCCCTGTTCGAAGCGGCGGAACACTTCGCGGGCACCCGGCTCGCCCTTTTCGTCCAGCGGTGTACGGTAAATCACGCGGTTCGGCGTATCTGAAGTCATCATCCACTGCCTGTCCGGACTAAAGGCCAGGCCGTTGTGCCCGTGGATATCACACTGAATGACTTTCGGCGTCAGATCGTTATCAATGCGCATCAGCATCGCGCCATTGTAATCCCCCGGTCCCCAGAATGTTCCCGCGTAAAAACGCCCGATATGATCGGTGCCGCCGTCGTTAAAACGCGCCAGTTGAGGATTAGACGGGTTATCGCAGACTTTTCGCTGGAGCAGGCCGTGCTTATCCGTTAGCCAGATCGCGTTACGCATCGCGACGATAAAACCGCCCTTCTCGCGTAAGGCAAAACACCCGACCTCCTCATGAAATGAGAGAACAGAGTGTTGACCCGAAGAGAGATGATAACGATGAATTTCACCTTCCAGAATATCGGCCCAATAGAGCGCGTTTTCGCTTTCGCTCCAGGTCGGGCATTCCGGTAAGTGCCCGGTGTAGTCAAATAAAACCTGCGGTTCAGCCATGACAAATCCCCAAAATGAAAAAAGCCAGCAGTGCTGGCTTTTAGTATATACATCATCAGATTACTGGCGACTATCGTTCGCCTGACGCAATAAGGTGCGGCTCTCACTCTGGAAACGCTTCGCGTAATCCCCAAACCAGTGCTCAACCTTACGGAAACTGTCGATAAAGGCCTGCTTATCGCCCTGCTCCAGAAGCGCTATCGCTTCACCAAACCGCTGGTAGTAGCGCTTGATCAGCGCCAGATTATTTTCTGACGACATAATGATATCAGCATACAGCTGCGGATCCTGCGCAAACAGACGCCCGACCATCGCCAGCTCCAGGCGGTAAATTGGCGAGGAGAGTGCCAGCAATTGCTCCAGCTGGACGTTCTCTTCCGCCAGATGAAGTCCGTAGGCGAAGGTCGCAAAGTGGCGCAGCGCCTGAATGAACGCCATATTCTGATCGTGCTCCACCGCGCTAATACGATGCAGACGTGCCCCCCAGACCTGAATCTGTTCAAGGAACCACTGGTACGCTTCCGGCTGACGACCATCGCAGTAGACCACGACCTGTTTCGCCAGGCTGCCGCTATCCGGGCCGAACATCGGGTGTAAACCCAGTACCGGTCCGTTATGGGCCGCCAGCATCGCCTGCAGCGGACCATTCTTCACGGACGCCAGATCCACCAGAATACAATCTTCCGGCAGAGACGGCAGTTTGCCGATAATCTCTTCGGTTACATGAATCGGCACGCTGACGATAACCATGCCTGCGTCGGCCATCAGCTCTGGCGCACGTGCCCAGTCCTCTTTTTCAAGAATGCGCACCTGATAACCAGAAAGCGTCAGCATCTTCTCAAACAGACGCCCCATCTGGCCGCCGCCGCCAACGATCACCACTGGTCGCAGCGACGGACAGAGGGTTTTAAAGCCCTTATCGTTTTCGCTGGAGTAGGATTCACGCATCACGCGGCGCAGCACATCTTCAATCAGATCGGGAGAGACGCCCATCAGCTGCGCCTCTTCACGCCGGGAGGCGAGCATCGACGCTTCACGCTCTGGCACGTAAATCGGCAGGCCGTATTTACTTTTCACTTCCCCGACTTCGGCAACCAGTGACATCCGGCGCGCCAGCAAATCCAGCAGCGCCTTATCCACCTCATCAATTTGATCGCGTAGTGCGGTCAATTCTGCAACCATAACTAACCTCTTAAGCCAGACGCGTCGCCAGCTGGCCGTTCAAATCTTTGTGGATCTCACGCAGCAGCGCATCCGTCGCTTCCCAGCTGATGCAGGCGTCGGTCACTGAGACACCGTGTTTCATTGCGCTACGCGGCTGTTCAGATGACTGATTACCCTCGTGGATATTACTCTCAATCATCAGGCCGATAATCGAACGGTTACCGTCTTTGATTTGTGCGACAACGGATTCCGCTACCGCAGGCTGGCGACGGTAATCTTTGTTGGAATTACCATGGCTGCAATCTACCATCAGAGCCGGGCGCAGTCCCGCCTGTTCCATCTCTTTTTCACACTGGGCGACATCCGCCGGGCTGTAGTTAGGTGCTTTACCGCCGCGCAGGATAACGTGACCATCCGGGTTGCCCTGGGTCTGGAGCAGACAAACCTGGCCGGCCTGGTTGATGCCGACAAAACGGTGCGGCATTGCCGCAGCGCGCATGGCGTTAATCGCGGTCGCAAGGCTTCCGTCGGTCCCATTTTTAAAACCAACCGGCATCGACAGGCCAGACGCCATCTCGCGGTGAGTCTGTGATTCTGTGGTGCGAGCACCAATCGCGGACCAGCTAAACAGATCGCCCAGGTATTGCGGGCTGTTCGGATCGAGTGCCTCTGTCGCCAGCGGTAGCCCCATGCTCACCAGTTCAACCAGCAGACGACGCGCAATCTTCAGACCGGCTTCCACATCAAACGAGCCATCCATGTGTGGATCGTTAATCAACCCCTTCCAGCCAACGGTGGTACGAGGTTTTTCAAAATAGACGCGCATGACCAGGTAGAGGCTATCGCTGACCTCCTCTGCTAATGCTTTAAATCGACGAGCATATTCAATCGCAGTTTCAGGATCGTGAATGGAGCATGGCCCGCACACCACCAGCAGACGCGGATCGCGACCGGCAATGATGTCAGAGATAGTCTGGCGGGAGTGCTCAATCTGCGCCTCCTGTTCAGAACTCAGCGGGAATTCCAGCTTCAACTGATCTGGCGTGATCAAAACCTGCTCGTCGGTAATATGTACGTTATTCAGCGCGTCTTTTTGCATGATGGCGATCCTGTAATGCTCGTTTGCGATAGTGGTTTCCTCGATGAGGTGAACACACAATATCACATCAAGTAAAGATTTCAATCCAAAATACGTAAACATTAATTTACAAGCGGCATTTTCAGGCAAAAAATGTCCGCTTATTTCGTAAAGATAAAATTACACTCTGATTGTTCATTGCCAGGCTATGCTGAAGAAAAAGAAGAAAAGGCGAATCACTATGCGTTCTATTGCTCTCGCGTTGCTGGCGATATTATTGACAGGCTGTCAAATCAACCCTTATACCTTCCAGCCCACCTGGACCGGCACCAGCTGGTTTACCGCCGGCAAAGAAGATGCCATGAATGGCGTATCAATAAAAAGTAACGAAACTCTCGCGGATAATTTTAACGATCCTGACGTCGATCGCAGTGAATACCTGCGCGGTTATGCTGATGGTCAGAAAAAAGTCTGTACCGAAGATTTTGTCTATGCGTGGGGTCTGTCCGGTAAAATATTCCCAGCCAGTTGTGATACGGCAGAAAATGCCGACCTGCTGCGTAAATCCTGGCAAAAAGGTATGGATGAAGGTATGCGCGGCTCGAGACTTAATTAATTTAATAACTTAATAATTTCATTCAATTACAACTCAGATTTAGCTTAAGTCACAACAAATTCCACATAATGACTACTCAGGTAAACAATGGTATTCTTCCTGCAATATTTAAGGATATATATTTCCAGAGTGGTGTGGCGGATTCTGGTGAGACATTTTTTTACGTTCCCTTTGTGCCATCTGATTCTGGCACTCATGCTGTGCATTATCAGCGGGCAAAGTTTCGCGACAACATTGACAGAAAAAGAGAAGTCAGTACGTTCGATCGTCTCTGGCATCGTCAGCTATTCCCGTTGGCCTGCGCTTTCTGGCCAGCCTAAACTCTGTATTTTTTCGTCTTCTCGTTTCGCCCAGGTACTGAGTGACAGCGGCTCTGCTGCTTTACCCTACACACCTTTGATTGTGCAAAATGAGTCTGAAGCATTACATGCCACCTGCGATGCCATTTATTTTGGAAACGAGTCACCTGCTGCTCAGCTTGAATTATTCAGGAATTATCAGGGCCGCGCGTTACTATTAATCGCCGAGCAAAACCTGGAATGTGTTATTGGCAGTGCTTTTTGTCTGATAATTAATGAAGAAACAGTGAGATTTTCTGTCAATCTGGATGCCCTGTCTCGCAGTGGCGTAAGAGTGAATCCGGATGTGTTAATGCTTGCCCGGAATAAGAAGCATGAATAAGGAACTTTCTTCAACGCCACGGCCGACGTTTAAAAGAACGTTGCGGCGCATCAGTATGATTAGCGTGGTAATTACCATGACGCTAATATGGTTATTATTGTGTATTGCGTCAGTGGTTACATTAAAACAATACGCACAAAAAAACCTCGAATTAACCAGCGCGACCATGAGCCGAAGCCTGGAAGCCTCATTAGTATTTAATGATGCCACCGCCGCTAATGAAACGCTTGCCACACTGGGTAGACAGGGCCAGTTTTCCGTTGCCGAGGTGCTCGACATCCATCAGAAGCGTTTTGCCTACTGGTCGTGGACCCCTGATGATGATACCGACACCCTGAGCACGCTGGTCAGTCGCATGTTGTTCCCCGTCCCTGCCGCACAGCCCGTGGTGCATAACGGCAAGGTGATTGGTGAGGTGCGCATCACCGCGCGCGACAGCCTGATTAGCCATTTCCTCTGGACGTCTTTTGCCGTGCTGACCGGCTGTATTCTTTTCGCCGCTTTTGTGGCGCTGACCATTACCCGTTCTTTGCACAACGGAGTCGTCACCGCCCTGCAAAATATCACCGACGTGGTGCATGACGTTAAAACGAACCGTAATTTCTCGCGCCGCGTCGAAGAGGAGCGTATCGAAGAGTTCCATCGTTTTGGGCAGGATTTCAACAGTCTGCTCGACGAAATGGAGGAGTGGCAGCTCAAGCTGCAGGCCCGGAACGCACAGCTGATGCGCACCGCGATGCACGATCCGCTCACCGGGCTGGCGAACCGCGCTGCATTCCGCAGCAGCATCGCGGCGCTGATGAATGACGCTTCTGCACAGATGAATTCCGCCCTGCTGTTCCTGGATGGCGATAACTTCAAGCAGATCAACGACACCTGGGGCCACGCGGCAGGTGACTGCGTGCTGATAGAAGTCGCCAGCAGAATGGTGGAATTTGGCGGGAAACGTTATCAGTCATACCGTTTGGGCGGCGATGAATTTGCCATGATCCTGTATGGCATTCACTCGGCGGCAGACGTTCAACAGATTTGCACTGCGCTTTCGCAGCAGTTTCTCCTGCCGTACGACCTGCACAACGGACATACGGCACACATGTCACTCAGCATTGGCTTCGCTCTGGCGTGGGAAAATACCTCGGTAGAGGCATTACTGGAGCAAGCCGACCGCAATATGTATCAAGTGAAAAACCAGCGTCCGACAATAATTTTGTAATAAAAGGAACACGTTATGTTAAGGCGATATCTCGCTCCAGTTTTACTGGCTACAACGATTCTGGCAGGCTGCCAGGCACCACCTCAGGGTAAATTCACCCCGGAACAGATTGCGGCAATGAAATCCTACGGTTTTAACGAAACGAACGGCGACTGGTCCCTCGGCCTGTCGGCGAAGATTTTATTCGGCAAGAATGAATATCAGCTGCGTCCGGAAAGCGAGCAGCAGATCCAGACCATGGCGACACGTCTGGCCACCACCGGGCTGGTTCATGCGCGTATGGACGGGCACACGGACAACTACGGGGAAGAAAGTTACAATCAATCCCTCTCGCTTAAACGTGCGAACGTCGTGGCTGATACCTGGGCAAAAGGGGCGAATATCCCGCGCAGCAACCTCACTACTCAGGGCTTAGGTAAAAAATATCCGGTCGCCAGCAATGCTACAGCTCAGGGGCGCGCTGAAAACCGCCGCGTTGCAGTGGTCATCAGCACGCCTTAATCACTATTTGCTGGATTCTGACAGCGTCAACAGGCACTGCGCGCGCCAGCGCAGCCAGTCAATCAGCACGAAAAATGCCAGACTGACGCCCATCACCGGCATCATGATCCCCAGCATCACGCCGATAAAGAGCGTGGCTCCTCGCCCACTGGCGGGGAGAGCAAGCCAGCACTGACAAAGCGTGAGTACCGGGTTGCCGGTGGCCTGAACCGGACGACGCATCCACCACATCCGATACCCCCACGCGATCAATACGCACAGCGCTACGCCGAAAACGATCAGGATCAGCTGATTCACCAGACCAAACAAAATCCCCATATGGAAATCCACGCCCCAGCGGGTCAGCTTCGCCATCAGCGGGAAGTCAGCGAAACGCGTCCGATCGAGGATCTGCATTGAGTGCGGATCAACGGCAACCGCATCCACCTGCGTGGGCCAGCCACGATCGATTTCTGTGACCGTCCAGGCCTGTTCAGCCATTTTAGCGGGGCGAATTTCCAGCTTGTTCGCATCAATCTCCGCGTTCCTGGCCGCATGCAGGACGCTGTCAAAGAGCGTCAGATCCATGGCCATATCCGGCATCATCGCATCGTGATGGCCGCGATGTTCAGCATGAGGATCGACTTCTGTCGCGGGACCGTGCAACTGAGTATTGACCTGCGGCGTCAGCCAGTTCATCTCTTTACGTAGCTTATCGACATTACCGCCCGCCCATTGTGACCAGGTTAGCCCGGTCGCAGAAAACAGTAACATTCCCCCCAGCAGACCCCAGCCGAGCGCGACATGCACGCGACGGCGGTTCTGGAAACGGTTATTGATACGTCGCTTCGGGCGGGTATAACACCACAGTGCTATTCCGCCCAGGGCGGCGATCCACATCCAGGACGCGGCCAGCTCACTGTACAAACGCCCGATATCCCCCAGCATCAGCGAGCTGTGCAGATAGTCAATGGTCTGGCGCAGCGGCAAAATTCCGCTGGTGCCGTAGACCGTCATATCGCCGCGTACTTCCAGGCTCACGGGATCGATAAAAATCGCCCGATTCTCCGACGGCCCGAGCATCGGGTCGGCAAACATCACGCGCGTGGTTTCACCCGGGATCAGCCCTGGTCGTACAGCCTGCAGACGAAGTTGGTCCCCAATGGCTTTCTCCGCGACTGCAATTTGCTCGGCCAGAGGTTGAGCTTCACCGGCGGTATCGCTAAACAGCGCATGTTTGTACAACATGTTTTCGAACTGCGGTGTCGCCACGTAGAGCGTCCCCGTTAGCGCAGCGAAAAAAATGAACGGGCCGACGAACAACCCGATATAGAAATGAAGGCGTCGCAGCAGGTTTCCCCATGCTGCGCGTGGCGTGCTGACAGTCATACTTTTCCTTTTTGCAGGCAAAACGTTATCGATGCGCAAAAGCGCATTCTTTATGGTTTAAAGGGAAAAAGCTGACCGCTGCGGTGGCGCGCGGGTATCAGGATACAACCAGGGGAAAAAGTGCCAGTGACTCACCGCCTGTCGCGGCGGTTTAACGCGATGTCGCAATAGCACAGCACACAACAGCACGATCAGCGCCAGCATCAGGCCCGGCACATGGGCCATTAGCACACAATAGCCACAGGCTTCGGCGTGATCGACAGGCATTGAGTGCGGCGTCTCACCATGATGTTCAGCCATCGACATCTGGCTCATATCATGATGCATCCCCGGCATTGCGCTCATGGGATCTTTTTGTAGCGAAATGGAGATCAGCGGCGCAACCACGATCAGCAGGATCGCAAACAGCGCGGTCCAGGCCGCTGCGCGTTTCAAGGCTGACTGATGCAGTGCGTTATTCACTTACCCTCCGCTAGAGAGCGGCTATTGTAAATGATTTATGAAACGAAGGTTAACAAGCGGCGCGGATTTACATAAAAAAGGGCCGGCCTTGCGGCCAGCCCTTTTAACAGGATGTTGCTTAAGCGAGTCTTAGTTCAGACGCTCTTTGATACGAGCAGACTTACCAGTACGCTCACGCAGGTAGTACAGTTTAGCTTTACGTACAGCACCACGACGTTTGACAGTAATGCTGTCAACTACTGGAGAGTGAGTCTGGAAGACACGCTCAACACCTTCGCCGTTGGAAATTTTACGAACAGTGAATGCAGAGTGCAGACCGCGGTTACGAATAGCGATAACCACGCCCTCGAATGCCTGCAGACGTTTTTTGGAACCTTCAACAACCCATACTTTCACTTCCACGGAATCACCCGGACGGAATGAAGGTACGTCCTGCTTCATCTGCTCTTGTTCAATTTGCTTAATAATGTTGCTCATAATTTAATCTCTTATCCTGGGTAAACTGATATATCGGGAGCGTTTTACGCTTGCCCATCATGTTTATGTTGCTGTTGTGCGTGCTCTTTTTGGAACTCCGCCAGCAACCTTACTTGCTCTTCAGTCAGAGCCAGGTTTTCCAGAAGTTCAGGTCTTCTAAGCCAGGTTCGGCCCAGCGACTGCTTCAAACGCCAGCGACGTATCTCGGCATGGTTCCCCGACAGCAATACCGCCGGTACTTCCATCCCTTCTAACACTTCAGGGCGGGTATAGTGTGGACAGTCCAGCAATCCATCAGCAAAAGAGTCTTCTGTTGCTGAAGCTTCATGGCCCAGTACACCCGGAATAAACCGGGCAACGGAGTCAATCAGCGTCATTGCCGGTAACTCACCACCGCTGAGAACGTAATCGCCGATTGACCATTCTTCATCAATTTCGGTCTGAATTACGCGCTCATCTATCCCTTCATAGCGACCACATACCAGAATCAGCTTTTGATTCGTGGCCAGTTCGCTTACGCCTGCTTGATCAAGCTTGCGTCCCTGAGGTGACAGATAAATCACCTTTGCGCCTTCACCTGCCGCGGCTTTTGCTGTATGGATGGCGTCCCGTAAGGGTTGCACCATCATTAACATCCCCGGTCCGCCGCCGTAAGGACGTTCGTCCACGGTACGGTGCCGGTCATGCGTGAAGTCACGAGGACTCCAGCTTTCGATGTTCAGCAGGCCTTTTTTTACTGCCCGGCCAGTTACCCCGTAATCAGTAATCGCGCGGAACATTTCAGGAAACAGGCTAATTATGCCAATCCACATAGCGCCGTCTTTTACCGTTTATCCGGAGAATTTAAAAACCAGGATCCCAATCTACTTCGATAGTTCGCGTAGTGAGATCGACTTTCTTGATAACCTGCCCATCGAGGAACGGAACCAGCCGCTCCTTGATGCCAAATGCATCTTTCAGGTTTGCCTTAATGACGAGAACGTCATTTGACCCGGTTTCCATCATATCGATGACTTTACCCAGGCCATAGCCTTCAGTGGTGACAACCTGGCAACCCATAAGGTCTTTCCAGTAATAATCACCCTCTTCCAGCGAAGGCAGCTGCGATGAATCGACGACAATTTCGCAATTAGTCAGCAGATTCGCCGCATCGCGATCGTCAACGCCTTTCAGCTTGATCACGATATCCTGATTGTGGTGGCGCCAGCTTTCCAGCTCGACCGCTTCCCACTTACCACCTTTCTGGATAAACCAGGGCTGGTAGTTAAAAATGCTTTCAGCGTCTTCAGTGGAGGAAAACACTCTGAGCCAACCACGGATACCGTAGCAAGAACCCATTTTTCCCAATACGATCGGTTCAACAGGTGCTTTATTGCTCATCATGACCACCGTGACAGATTAAGCTGCTTTGTTTGCTGCTTTGATAAGCGTAGCAACGCGATCGGAAACAGTAGCGCCCTGGCCAACCCAGTGAGCGATACGATCCAGATCCAGACGGGTTTCTTCTTCAGAACCGCTAGCGATCGGGTTGAAGAAACCAACGCGCTCGATGAAGCGACCGTTGCGTGCATTACGGCTGTCAGTCACAACAACCTGGTAGAACGGACGCTTTTTTGCGCCGTGACGTGCTAAACGAATAGTTACCATAACATCCTCTTGTGTGAATAAAACACAGGGCCCCATCGAGGAACGGAGCCCAGTGTCATATTAAAAGCCCGAAAATTTTACTGATTTCTGGGGAAAATGCAATCAGCATATGCTTCACATATGCCAAACAACGGTTATAAGGCGTATATCGGTGCAGCCAGTTTAGTTCCGGCGTGCGCGCAGAAAGCGGAGCGTACACGTAGTACGTGAGCATTTCGAGCACACCCCGGAGCTAAAATGGCAAACAAGATAGCCTTATATCCCTTGTTTCAGCGGCCAGGGAATCCCGGCGGCATCATGCCCTTCATCCCACGCATCATTTTCGCCATACCGCCCTTCTTCATTTTCTTCATCATGCGCTGCATGTCGTCGAACTGCTTCAGAAGGCGGTTTACATCCTGCACCTGCATCCCGCAACCAGCGGCGATGCGGCGTTTGCGCGACCCTTTGATGATTTCAGGCTTCGCACGCTCTTTCAGCGTCATCGAGTTGATGATCGCCTCCATGCGTACCAGCACTTTGTCATCCATCTGCGCTTTCACGTTATCAGGGATCTGGCCCATGCCCGGCAGTTTGCCCATCAGGCTGGCCATGCCGCCCATGTTTTTCATCTGACGAAGCTGTTCCAGGAAGTCGGTCAGATCGAAACCGTCGCCTTTTTTCAGCTTGCTCGCCAGCTTCTCAGCCTGCGCGCGGTCAACTTTGCTCTCGATATCTTCGATCAGCGACAGCACGTCGCCCATGCCAAGAATACGGGAAGCAATACGATCCGGATGGAACGGCTCCAGCGCTTCGGTCTTCTCGCCGACGCCGAGGAATTTAATCGGTTTACCAGTGATATGACGAATCGAGAGCGCCGCACCACCGCGGGCATCACCGTCGACTTTGGTCAGCACGACACCGGTTAATGGCAGCGCTTCGTTAAACGCTTTTGCGGTATTCGCCGCATCCTGACCGGTCATTGCATCAACAACAAACAGGGTCTCTACCGGATTAATCGCGGCGTGAACCTGTTTGATTTCGTCCATCATCGCTTCGTCGACGTGCAGACGACCGGCGGTATCCACCAGCAGCACGTCGTAGAATTTCAGCTTCGCTTCTTTCAGCGCCGCATTAACGATATCAACGGGCTTCTGCGCGACGTCGGACGGGAAGAAATCCACACCAACCTGCTGAGCCAGTGTTTCAAGCTGTTTGATCGCCGCCGGGCGATAAACGTCGGCAGAGACGACAAGCACTTTTTTCTTGTGCTTTTCGCGCAGGAATTTACCCAGCTTACCTACGCTTGTGGTTTTACCCGCACCCTGCAGACCGGCCATCAACACCACCGCTGGCGGCTGTGCGGCCAGGTTCAGCACCTGGTTCTCTTCGCCCATTGCCGCAACCAGTTCGTTGCGCACAATTTTGACGAACTCCTGACCCGGGGTCAGGCTCTTGTTCACTTCATGACCAACCGCTTTCTCTTTTACGCGGCTGATGAACTCGCGCACAACGGGCAACGCCACGTCGGCTTCGAGCAACGCCATGCGCACTTCGCGCAGCGTTTCTTTCACATTGTCTTCGGTAAGGCGCCCACGGCCGCTGATGTTGCGCAGCGAGCGCGACAAACGATCGGTTAAATTATCAAACATTGTCTCTCGCCTGAGGTAGAAACGTTAGGTCGCTAGCGCGACACGTACACAGAATTTTGCCGCAGTATAACATGAAGGCGCCTTTGTTGTTATGCAACGGTTGGAGCGCGCGTCACGTAACGCTATACTGCTTATCTTTCTTATTAAGACAACTGTCGACGCCTATATGCCTGTTTTCGCACTGATCGCCCTTGTTGCCTACTCTTTCAGCCTTGCGCTGATCATTCCCGGCCTGTTGCAAAAAAACAGCGCCTGGCGACGGATGGCTATTTTGTCGGCAGTTATCGCACTGGTAAGCCATGCGTTCGCACTGGAATCACGTATTATTCCGGGCGACGGCAGCGTACAAAATCTGAGCGTACTGAACGTCGGCTCGCTGGTCAGCCTGATGATTTGTACGGTGATGACGATTGTCGCGTCGAAGAATCGCGGCTGGCTGCTGCTCCCCATTGTCTACGCCTTCGCGCTGATCAATCTGGCGTTCGCGACCTTCGTACCAAACGAGTTCATTACGCATCTGGAAACCACGCCGGGCATGATGGTCCACATCGGCCTGTCGCTGTTCTCCTACGCCACGCTGATCATTGCGGCGCTGTACGCCATGCAGCTGGCGTGGATCGACTACCAGTTGAAAAACAAAAAACTTGTTTTCAACCAGGAAATGCCACCGCTGATGGTCATTGAGCGTAAGATGTTCCACATCACTCAGATTGGTGTGGTGCTGCTGACGCTGACGCTTTGCACGGGTCTGTTTTATATGCAGAACCTGTTCAGCATTGAGAATATTGATAAAGCCGTTCTCTCTATCATCGCGTGGTTTGTCTATATTGTCCTGTTATGGGGCCACTATCACCAGGGCTGGCGCGGTCGTCGCGTCGTCTGGTTCAACGTAGCAGGCGCTGGCATCCTGACACTGGCCTACTTTGGTAGCCGCGTCATACAGCAGTTCGTCGGCTAAGCAACAAAGGAGTTCCCCCTGGAACACATCTCCACCACCACGCTGATCGTCACCCTGATCGTCATGGTGGTCATCTCCGCCTACTTCTCCGGCTCAGAAACCGGCATGATGACACTGAACCGCTACCGGTTACGACATCGCGCCAAACAAGGCAACCGTGCCGCCCGACGCGTTGAAAAGCTGCTGCACAAGCCCGATCGTCTGATTAGCCTGGTGCTGATCGGCAACAACCTGGTCAATATTCTCGCCTCCGCGCTGGGCACTATTGTTGGGATGCGCCTCTACGGCAACGCCGGTGTCGCCATCGCGACCGGTGTACTGACGTTTGTCGTCCTGGTATTTGCTGAAGTCCTGCCGAAAACCATCGCCGCCCTCTACCCGGAGAAAGTCGCCTATCCGAGCAGCTTCCTGCTCGGCCCGCTGCTGATCCTGATGATGCCTCTGGTCTGGCTGCTCAATATGGTTACCCGCCTGCTGATGCGCATGGTCGGTATAAAAGCCGACGTGGTGATCAGCAGCGCACTGAGCAAAGACGAGCTGCGCACCATCGTGCATGAATCCCGCTCGCAGATTTCGCGCCGGAATCAGGACATGCTGCTGTCGGTGCTGGATCTGGAAAAAGTGAGCGTTGACGACATCATGGTGCCGCGTAATGAAATCGTGGGTATCGACATCAACGACGACTGGAAAGCCATCGTCCGCCAGCTGACCCACTCTCCCCATGGCCGCATCGTGCTGTACCGTGATTCACTGGATGACGCCATCAGCATGCTGCGCGTGCGCGAAGCCTATCGCCTGATGACCGAGAAAAAAGAGTTCACTAAAGAGGTGATGCTCCGCGCCGCCGATGAACTCTATATTATTCCAGAAGGCACGCCGCTAAGTACGCAGCTGGTGAAATTCCAGCGTAATAAAAAGAAAGTGGGCCTGGTGGTCAACGAGTATGGCGATATCCAGGGGCTGGTGACGGTTGAAGATATTCTGGAAGAGATCGTCGGCGATTTTACGACGTCAATGTCGCCATCGCTCGCCGAAGAGGTCACGCCGCAAAACGACGGTTCGGTGCTGATCGACGGCAGCGCCAACGTGCGTGAACTCAACAAAGCCTTTAACTGGCATCTGCCGGAAGACGACGCTCGCACCATTAACGGTATGATTCTGGAAGCACTGGAAGAGATCCCGGCATCCGGCACCCGTGTGCGCATCAGCCAGTACGATATTGATATCCTGGACGTGCAGGACAATATGATCAAACAGGTGAAAGTTATCCCGGTCAAACCACTGCGGGATAGCGTAGCCGAACGCTAGTGTGTAGGCCGGGTGAGGCAATGCCGCCACCCGGCACTACAGAGGCAAATTATGCCTTCGCTTTCGCGACAGTGACCATCGCAGCACGAATAGTACGACCGTTCAGCGTATAGCCTTTCTGCATCACAGCCAGCACGTTGCCAGCAGTTACATCTTCAGATTCAACCATCGCAATCGCCTGGTGGACGTTAGGGTCCAGCGCTACGTTGGTATCCGCAACCACTTCAACACCGAACTTACGCACCACGTCGAGCATGGATTTCAGCGTCAGCTCAAGGCCTTCGACCATCGCCGCCATGTCCGGGTTAGCTTTATCAGCCACTTCCAGCGCACGATCCAGGCTATCAATCACCGGCAGCAGCTCGTTGACGAATTTCTCCAGCGCGAACTTATGCGCCTTTTCCACGTCCAGCTCGGTACGGCGACGCAGGTTTTCCATTTCCGCTTTGATACGCAGCACGCTTTCGCGCTCGCGATTCTGGGCTTCAGTTAACTGAGCTTCCAGATTCGCAATTTTTTCATCGCGCGGATCCACCTGCTCAGCAGAAGCATCCGGCTCTACAGCCTCAACTTCTTCGTGCTGTTCCATGATAATTTCTTCCGGGGCTTGCCCCTCAGGCGTTTTCTGTTCTTTACTACTCATGAATTTCTCCGCGTTTTTCTGCATTCATCTCGCTAACTTCGCTTATTATGGGGATCAGTTTCCGGGATTCAAGGGAACAAAGCATATTGTCACCATCAATCGGCACAAGGACCTCCAGAAAATGAATAATCATTTCAAGTGTATTGGGATTGTCGGACATCCACGTCACCCTACGGCGCTGACGACACATGAAATGTTGTATCGCTGGCTGTGCGCAAAAGGCTACGAAGTGATGGTGGAGCAGCAAATTGCGCAGGAATTGCAGCTCAAAAATGTGAAGACCGGCACGCTGGCGGAGATTGGCCAGCAGGCGGATCTCGCTGTAGTCGTCGGCGGTGACGGCAATATGCTCGGCGCGGCTCGCACTCTGGCACGCTACGATATCAAAGTTATAGGTATCAACCGCGGTAACCTGGGCTTCCTGACCGACCTCGATCCCGACAACGCCCATCAGCAGTTAGCCGACGTTCTGGACGGCCATTACATCAGCGAAAAACGCTTTTTGCTCGAAGCGCAGGTATGCCAGCAGGACTGCCAGAAACGGATCAGTACGGCCATTAATGAAGTGGTCCTGCATCCGGGAAAAGTCGCCCATATGATTGAATTCGAAGTCTATATCGATGAAGTCTTCGCCTTCTCCCAGCGCTCTGACGGGCTAATCATCTCGACTCCAACCGGCTCAACTGCCTATTCCCTCTCCGCTGGCGGGCCTATTCTGACCCCCTCGCTGGATGCCATTACTCTGGTGCCGATGTTCCCGCATACCCTTTCGGCCCGCCCACTGGTTATCAACAGCAGCAGCACCATCCGCCTGCGCTTCTCGCACCGCCGCAATGATCTCGAAATCAGCTGCGACAGCCAGATCGCGTTGCCGATACAGGAAGGCGAAGACGTGTTAATTCGCCGCTGTGACTACCACCTGAATCTGATACATCCGAAAGACTACAGCTATTTCAACACATTAAGTTCTAAGCTTGGCTGGTCAAAAAAATTGTTCTAAATTTGCATCCAGCACTTTACTGGATAAAAAACCAGTTTATACTGTATGAAAAAACAGTTATGGTTTTTCATACAGGAAAACAATTATGCTGGCACAACTGACCATCAGCAACTTTGCCATTGTTCGTGAGCTTGAGATCGACTTCCAGAGCGGAATGACGGCCATTACCGGTGAAACCGGTGCAGGTAAATCTATTGCCATTGATGCGCTCGGCTTGTGTCTCGGCGGTCGCGCAGAAGGCGACATCGTGCGCACCGGCGCTAGCCGCGCCGATCTCTGCGCGCGCTTTTCCTTAAAAGATACCCCTGCCGCGCTGCGCTGGCTTGAAGTCAATCAACTCGAAGATGGACGTGAGTGTTTACTTCGCCGCGTCATCAGCAGCGATGGCCGCTCTCGCGGCTTTATCAACGGGACTGCGGTTCCCCTTTCTCAGCTGCGTGAGCTGGGCCAGCTATTGATTCAAATTCATGGCCAGCACGCGCATCAGCAGCTCATTAAACCTGAACAGCAAAAAGCCCTGCTTGATGGCTATGCCGGTGAGTACGCGCTCACTCAGTTGATGGCTGAACACTATCGTCAGTGGCATCAAAGCTGCCGCGAACTGGCACAGCATCAGCAGCAAAGTCAGGAGCGCGCGGCGCGCGCCGAACTGCTGAACTATCAGTTGAAGGAACTCAATGAATTCAATCCGCAGCCGGGTGAGTTTGAGCAGATCGACGAAGAGTACAAACGGCTCGCCAACAGCGGGCATTTAATCTCGACCAGCCAGCAAGCGCTGAATCTGCTGGCTGATGGCGAAGATACCAACCTGCAGAGCCAGCTCTACACCGTGCGCCAACAGGTTACCGAACTGGTCGGTCTCGACAGCAAGTTGTCTGGCGTGCTGGATATGCTGGAAGAGGCGGCGATTCAAATTTCAGAAGCCGGTGAAGAGCTGCGTCACTATTGTGAGCGTCTGGATCTCGACCCTAACCGTTTATTCGAGCTGGAGCAGCGCATCTCCCGGCAGATCTCCCTGGCACGTAAACACTACGTCACACCGGAAGAGCTGCCGAACTATCACCAGTCGTTGCTGGATGAACAGCAGCAGCTCGACGATCAGGCCGACTCGCTCGAAACACTGTCCCTGGCGGTGAATGTTCATCATCAACAGGCGCTGGCCACGGCAAAGCAGCTTCACGATGTTCGCCAGCATTATGCTCAGGAGTTGGGTCAGCACATCACGGACAGCATGCATGCGCTGTCTATGCCACACGGTGTCTTCACCATCGACGTGAAATTTGAAGTCAATCATCTCACCGCCGAAGGGGCAGACCGCATTGAGTTCCGCGTGACCACCAACCCAGGCCAGCCTTTACAGGCCATTTCCAAGGTCGCCTCTGGTGGGGAACTCTCGCGCATCGCTCTGGCAATTCAGGTGATCACGGCCCGTAAAATGGAAACCCCGGCGCTGATCTTCGATGAAGTGGACGTGGGGATCAGCGGCCCGACCGCCGCCGTCGTTGGCAAATTGTTACGTCAGTTAGGTGAATCCACTCAGGTCATGTGTGTCACCCACCTGCCGCAGGTAGCCGGTTGTGGGCATCACCATTTCTATGTCTGCAAAGAAACCGACGGTGAAATGACGGAAACGCATATGCACCCGCTGGATAAAAAGGCGCGCCTGCAGGAGCTGGCACGTCTGCTTGGCGGGAGTGAAGTGACGCGCAATACGCTGGCGAATGCGAAAGAACTGCTGGCTGCATAAACTTTTTCGGGATCTCAGGGTCATACAGAACAACAAAAACGCCGTCAGACCGGTTTCAAAGTGGGGCAAGGTCTATTATCATCGGCATATAACATATGAGCCGCGTATTGCTCGGGCCCGAAAAGGAATCAAATCACTATGCGCTGTAAAACGCTGACCGCTGTCGCAGCGGTTCTTCTGATGTTGACCGCAGGTTGTTCCACTCTGGAGCGAGTGGTTTACCGTCCTGACATCAACCAAGGGAACTACCTCACACCTAACGATGTGTCTAAAGTTCGTGTCGGTATGACACAACAGCAGGTCGCTTATGCACTGGGAACCCCGATGATGTCCGATCCGTTCGGCACTAACACCTGGTTCTATGTCTTCCGCCAGCAGCCTGGCCATGAAGGTGTTACACAGCAGACGCTGACCCTGACCTTCAACAGCAGCGGTGTGTTAACCAACATTGATAACAAACCGGCGCTTACCAAACAGTAAGGTTTCAGAAATGCAAAAAGGTGCTCACAAAGCACCTTTTTTGTATCTTAACGTCGCTTCGCCCTACTTCCCGGCCTTCTCCGCACGCTGACGGCGCAGCTCTTTCGGATCGGCAATCAGCGGTCGATAAATCTCAACGCGATCGCCATCACTCACAACATCCGCAAGTTTAACCGGACGACTGTAAATACCGACTTTATTCTTCGACAGATCGATATCGCTGCGCAATTCCAGCAGACCAGAGGCGCGAATCGCTTCTTCAACGGTTGCCCCCTCGTCCAGCTTCACCCGCTGCAGGTATTGTTTTTCCGGCAGTGCGTAAGCCACTTCCACCGTGATTTTAGGCGACACTGTAAACCTCTTTGGCGCGCACGGTGAATGCCTGAACCATATTGGAGGCCAGCTCTTTGAAGATGCGGCCAAACGCCAGTTCAATCAGCTTATTGGTGAACTCGAAATCCAGATGAAACTCGATGCGGCAAGCATCAGCACTCAGTGGCGTAAACTTCCAGCCACCCATCAGGGTTTTGAACGGCCCATCCACCAGTTGCATCAAAATACTTTGATTGTTGGTCAGCGTATTACGGGTCGTGAACGTTTTGCTGATCCCCGCTTTCGACACATCCACGGCGGCAGTCATCTGCGTCGGGCCAGCATCCAGCACCCGGCTACCGGTACATCCCGGAATAAACTGCGGATAAGACTGGACGTCATTCACTAACTGGTACATTTGTTCCACGCTGTAAGGCACAAGCGCAGTACGGCTAATCTGAGGCATAGCATTTTCCATGGTCACACAACGGACAAATAATAACATTTATCCCCTGTTAAAAAAACGCTAAGCCTTATCTCGTGCTAAGATAGCGCGTTGGACCTCACAGGATGCAATCGCAATGAGGTTACTTTTTGAACTCAGATTACCTATGGCTTCACGACACTTATGACGAAGAAAAAAGCACACAAACCTGGCTCGGCAACCATTGCGCTGAACAAGCGTGCCCGCCATGAGTACTTCATTGAAGAAGAATTCGAAGCTGGCCTTGCGTTGCAGGGCTGGGAAGTCAAATCCCTGCGCGCAGGTAAAGCCAACATCAGCGACAGCTATGTGATTCTGATTGATGGCGAAGCCTTCCTGTTTGGCGCAAACTTTACGCCGCTGGCCGTCGCCTCTTCACACTACGTTTGCGACCCGACGCGCACGCGTAAACTACTGCTCAATCAGCGCGAACTGGCTTCACTTTTTGGCCGCATTAACCGCGAAGGTTACACCGTCGTCGCCCTGTCTCTGTACTGGAAAAATGCCTGGTGCAAAGTGAAAATCGGCGTGGCGAAGGGTAAAAAACAGCATGACAAACGTGATGACGTGAAAGACCGTGAATGGCAGGTCGACAAAGCGCGTATCATGAAGCACGCAGGCCGTTAATTTCTGCCTGAATTTTGTACTTTTCACACTGATTTAAGAACTTATCATTCCACGCTGGCATCACCGATGCCAGTTCTGGTATACTGAGTTCAACACATTGGGGCTGATTCTGGATTCGACGGGATTTGCGAAACCCAAGGTGCATGCCGAGGGGCGGTTTGCCTCGTAAAAAGCCGCAAAAAAATAGTCGCAAACGACGAAAACTACGCTTTAGCAGCTTAATAACCTGCTAAGAGCCCTCTCTCCCTAGCCTCCGCTCTTAGGACGGGGATCAAGAGAGGTCAAACCCAAAAGAGATCGCATGGATGTCCTGCCTGGGGCTGAAGTGTTAAAACTAATCAGGCTAGTCTGGTAGTGGCGTGTCTGTCCGCAGGTGCCAGGCGAATGTAAAGACTGACTAAGCATGTAGTACCGAGGATGTAGGAATTTCGGACGGGGGTTCAAATCCCCCCAGCTCCACCACTTTTTAGTTGTTTGAAGTATACTGAAGTCTACTAAGCCCGCATGGAACCAGCCTTGCGGGCTTTTTTACGTCTAAAGAAGTCTACTGAGATTTGCTAGAAGCTACTCGTTATGGCACCCTTTTGGGACCCAACGCAAAGGGTCCCAAAATCGAGGGTCCTAAAAATGGCAAAGATCGCTAAGAAACTCACTGACACTGAAATCAAAAATACCAAGCCAGCAGAAAAGGAGATCAGCCTTTTTGACGGTGACGGCCTGATGCTACGAATCGCCCCCCCTATCTAAAGGGTGGAAAGAAAAATTGGTATTTCAGATATGCAGTGCCAGTAACTAAAAAGCGAACGAAGATGAGCTTAGGAACCTACCCTCTTCTCACACTTGCCAAGGCTCGGGCTTTACGTGATGAATACTTGTCGTTGCTTTCAAATGGCATCGATCCGCAGATTCACAACAACGATAAAGCCAATGCCCTTAAAGATGCCACTGAGCACACGCTACAAGCGGTTGCTAGGAAATGATTAGATGAAAAGGTTAAGACCTCAGGCATCTCTCCAGACCACGCAGAAGACATCTGGCGGAGCCTTGAGCGAAATATTTTCCTCGGTTTAGGCAACATTCCTATCAAAGAGCTCCGTCCCAAGCTCTTAAAACAACACCTTGACCCCATAGAACAACGAGGCGTATTGGAAACCCTACGTCGTATCATTTCACGTCTAAATGAAATTTTCCGTTGGGCTGCGACAGAAGAACTTTTTGAGTTTAATCCTGCTGACAATCTCGGCCAGAGATTCAGCAAACCCAAGAAGCAAAATATGCCAGCTTTACCACCAGATGATTTACCCCGATTCTTAATTGCTCTATCTAACGCTTCTATACGGCTCGAAACACGTCTTCTAATTGAGTGGCAACTCCTTACGTGGGTTCGTCCGGGAGAAGCTGTCCGTGCTCGGAGGAGTGATATAGACGAAGATAATCGATTCTGGAACATCCCCGGTGAGTTTATGAAGATGAAGCGCCCTCACAAGATTCCGCTGAGCAAAGAGGCTATGCGCATCCTTGAGTTAATCAGGCCAATCAGTGGTCATAGAGAGTGGGTTTTCCCAAGTATCAAAGCCCCCACTTAATCACATGCATGAGCAAACAGCTAATGCTGCAATCATCCGAATGGGATTCGGTGGTGAACTGGTAGCCCACGGAATGCGTTCTATAGCAAGAACGGCTGCTGAAGAAAGTGGTAAATTCAGAACCGAGGTGCTTGAATCAGCTTTAGCTCATACTAAGAACAATGAAATCATAGCCGCTTACAATCGTGCTGAGTATCTTGCTGAAAGAACAGAGCTGATGCAGTGGTGGGGAGATTACGTTCAGGCGCAGAAATATAAGGCAATTGCTGCGTGAAAGAGGGACATCTTCTAGCAGTTCAAAACAGACCTGTCGCACTTAGCATAACATCCGAAAAAAGCTAAGAAGCTTGGTTGTTATTGCCTCCGCGCCCACAATGCTGTATAAATAAACAGTTACTTTTGTATACTGTATCACAATGATTTGTTCTATGGGCCAGCACCTTTCGAAAAACGGTTATGATTTCGGGAGCATTCCTATGTTATTGATTGAATATGGTATTATGTAAGCGCGAGTGTTTCTCCCAACAGCTAACCATGTGATTGATAAGGATAAAACAGTGATAAAAAGCCCACTGAATTTAATAAACCTAAACATAACCGATTTGATCATCCATAGGATCTATCTACCCGGTCAGCAGTCCCATTTTACTGTTGAACATTCAAATAACATTATCCCCTTATCAGGGAAGGCAAAACTGACACTTGAGCAAAGACTGACCAAAGTATTGTCTAGGGGTTCAAAATGTATTGAGATGGACATAGTTGAAGATGATCCTCTTGATAAGATTCATGCCTTGCACAATGCTGGCGAGGAAGTTTTTGTATCGAAAAGCAAAGATATAGCCGACAAGTTAGGTGAGGCACAAACCAGCAAAAAGCATCCTGAAGGTGTTCTCGTCGTAGTTAGGTGCTCATATGGGATTACAAAAAAAACAAGGGCTGTCGCAATAATCAAAGCTGAACTGCATGAAGGGTTCACTTCCACGTTAAAAGATAATGTTGCCACAATCGACTATTTAAATAACTTAATCCTAACACCAGAACAAAAACTTTATAAAGTTGCTTTCTTTTCCGAAATAACTAGATTACCGACTATAAATAAAAATTCGTATGAAGTTTATTTATTCGATAATAATCTGACATCAAAAGATGATTCAGGTGCTGCGGCTTATTTTTATAAAGGATTTTTAGGCCTTTCTATTTCAGCAGATTCTAGCCGATTAACAAGAAGTTTTTATGAGATTACAGAAAATTATATCAATGAAAATAGCGAATCAGTTGAAGAAAGGATCGATCTTTCAAGCGCACTAAGGATATACCTTAAAACAGAACAATCAGAAATTATTGGAACAAATGATTTTTCAGAAAAATACATGGCGGTTGATAAACGCGATGATTATATTTCTTATTGTGAAGAAAAAGATCCAGTATTATCATCATTCAAAAAAGATGATTCTTTGATTAAAAATAAAATTAAAAATTCAACATTCAAATTTAGCAATGAAGTCAAAATAATCTATCCGTCAATTAATGGTGATAGTCCTTGTAAAATAATTGAGCGTAATGATGAATTCACCATAGTGAAAATCAATGGTTATTTAATAGGAAACTAAGGTATGAATGAAGTAGACGAGTTTATCGAAATCTTTGACCGAGAGAGGATCATTTATTCCTCTTGGGGTGAACTCGTCCTTCAGCGCATCTGCGATTCTTTAGCAGAAAAAGATATGGAGTCTATTTTAAAAATTACTCCATCATATAGATTAAAAGATATATCATCACTTATAGAGAAAGCGTTTTACAGATCGAAAAATTATGTTAACCCTTACAAAGATATTACAGATAAAGTTGGTGTAAGATTTGTTGTTCTTCTGACAGATGATATCCCAATAATAAAATATATAATTGAAAACTGCCCAATATGGGAATACTCTGATGACCGAGATTTTATAAAGGAAAAAGAAGAAAAACCGTATTTATTCGATTATCAATCTGTTCATTATGTGGTTAAAAATTTAGAGCCAATATCAATAAATGAAAACACCTTAATACCAGTCGGCACTCCATGCGAGATCCAAGTGAGAACGCTTCTTCAACATGCATATGCTGAAGTATCACATGATTCAGTATATAAATGTAAAGCTAAGCCATCCTCTGATATTAAACGGAGAATGGCAAGAACTATAGCGCTAATGGAGTCTACTGATGAGTTATTTCTCTTAGCAAAAAATGAACTCAATAAAAGCAATGCTAAAATAGAAAAATGGGCCAACCTTTCTATCTCCATGAATTGCCAGATCAATGAAAACTACAATAAAAAAGCAAAAGATAAAATTCTATATCATATTTTAAATGTTTATTTCGACACTTTAACTGACCCACTATTCAAAACATATCAAGCATATTTTGATGTCAACCAAGATTATAAAGAATATTTTTCTGAAAAAATAAATTCTGACTGTATATCAGGAAGCTATATAAAACAAAGTGCTGCCATTATTTTTTGCTTGTTTATGGTTGATAAAAAGCCACAGATATTTAGAAATAAATGGCCATTTTCAGAAAACGATTTGAATGAAATCATGTTAATTATGGGGAAATGATGAATAAAAATTTAACTGCTTTATTGAATGAAGTTGATGAAAAAATATTAAAAATGAAAGAAAAAGTTAAAGCTACCAAAAGGAAAGCTAATGCTCTTAAACTACTGAGCTTGTCTTTCGCAGCTCTTACAACTGTATTGGTAGGTATAAGCAACGGTCATATAAATCTTTCTACACTCTCACTAATAACAAGCGCACTTTTGACTTTAACCGTTGGCCTTGAATCACATTTTTCCTATCAAGAACAATGGGCACGACAAAAATGGACTTTGCTAAAACTATATCAAATACAAAATAAATTACGCCTAATGGGAAAGGATGATAATCTAACCCAAAACACTATTGATCTTTACATTGATGAATACTTGTCTATTTGGGATATGGATTTAGCTCGTTGGGAAAAGATTAAAAGCCAAGAAAAAAGTAGCTTATCTTCCTAGAAGATATACGCATATTAAAATAAATTGCGACACTGTATTGGTATATAAAATAACTTGGCTGTAGAAGGAGGCCCCCTCCTCTATTACAGCTTGAAACGTATTTTTGGTGGAAGGTTTTCTTCTATTTTTTCTAGCGGAGCTTGCTTTTCAGCAAGATCATTTTAATCTTTTTGTTTAATTTAGATTTAAATCTATTCTCATAGCCAACTATGTATGCTGGATTTTTCTTAATTTCTTCTTAAAGAACTTTTTCATTATTCTTTGGCTGAACAATAGCTTTTTTTATACCTACCATTTCTCTTATCTCTTCGATCCTAGTTGCTCTACTATTGAAACGGCTACCGCTCTTGAGTCTAAATTTATTTGTGGCTGCGTTGGCTGTTTCTGCATGATCAAGTATCCTACCAATAGAACCGCTATCAGATTTACCACGCCAAATATTGAAGCCATTTTGTTTATAAGTTTTGATTGGTTCTTTATTGTATTGTTTTTTAACTCTGTTGAGTATTTGTGCAGCTTTATATGTTGCTCTTCCAATCTTTTTGTTTGTTGGTCTATTATATTTTTGGCTGAGTTTAGAGCTGTTGTTGTTGCTTCTAATGAGTTGTTCACTCTGATAAGTGTCTGTTGTGTCTGATTTAATGCTGTGCTGACAGACTCCGATAGTATCATCATCGATTCTGATAATGGTTCTATCGTCATTGATATTTGGTTCAATAGGTAATCGTCCAATACTATTTTCGTCATCTGTTTTTCTTGCTGCGAATCTTCTAATGGACACACTCAACGTTGGTACCTATCTTATTGCTGGTACAAGTACTTATCGCTTCCTGATGCCTCATTTAATCTCGAAAGCTGCTGAGGAAACAACGGGCATTAGCTACGATTATGTTCTCATCGACTTGCCGCCATCATTCAACACATTAGTTCGTTCTGCTCTTTACTGCTCTGATTACTTTATTGTTCCATGTACAGCAGATATGTTTTCGGCCTATTGCATCGGTTTAATTGGTGAAATGCTTCCTAAGTTTGCCACTGACTGGCAACAAGGCGTCTCTAGATATCTTGCTGGGAATGCTCACGATCCCATTTTGCCCACAAAAGGACAGCCTAAATTTGCAGGTTGGGTATTCAATGGATTCGATATGATAAAGAAACAAGGGGCAACAGTAGCAACTGAAGTAGGTGCTGACCTAGCACATAGAAATGTTATTAGCAGCGCAATACAAAACGCATTAATCCCTAGCCTACAAACCATCACCTCATACAATGCAGTGCCTAGTTTTGTTACTAGGGAACCAGTAGCGAAAGTGGAAGATTTAAACATTATGGCCCCTAACAGCATTATTCAAAGCGTCCCGCTTAAATACCTCAAGACTGTTCGCCCAACTTCACACGTTTTAGTTCGTGGACAATGGGCTAAAAACCAAACTGACTTGATGGATAAAATGGACGCAGAGCACGACAAACTTGCTGATCACGTGATCGCTAACTGTGTAATGCTTCTATTGATTAGTGGTACTAGCCAATAACGATCTGCACCAATTCAACTTCCTGTTAGGGAGTTGAATTCGCATTCGCCGATGCTGTATCTCAAAAAGTGGGGGCAGGTCACATTCCGTAAGAAAAGAGAAGAAAGTAGGCTCAACCCTCCTTGAATGAACAAAAACCATACTCATATAAAGAGTACTTTCATAACATTCCAGAGGTACTCATGACAACCTGCCAAGCACCGCACCGCTACGACACCATGTTTGCAGCCCTTCCAGAGGATCAAAGCTATCCATTCCGTCATAAATGCGCCGGATGTGCATACGAATTGGGTTATCAAGCGGGGGTAACCAACCAAGAGCCAAGCGCTGCTGCGGCTATTGACTCCATATTGAAAAGCCAAGCGGCTGAAGTTCGCCATAGAAGCCCTCGTGTAGCCTACTACCAAGGATACACTGATGGTCTGAACGAGTATTATCGACAGAATCCTCGTGGATAAGGTTAGCTACCAAGATTAATCATCTGATTTTAAAGGACTAGTACAAATGGATAGTGTCATGTATGAGGAGCGTTTTGAACGCTGGCTGAAAGTTTCCATTGGATTGGCACGATTTGATCCTTTTGTAACTAGCCTTGTGCAAAGTTTGGGGCAAATGGATGCCAATCTTTGTGAGACGGATGTTTCTTTAGTAGAAAAGTATAAGCAGGGAGGAAATGCAAACGAGGACTACGAGCTGATACAAGGGCATCTTACTCATTCATATTTATGGATTTTGGGCTCTTATGAAGTAATTCGCACTCTTACGCAGAGCATTAAGGAAAATAAAAGTGATGACCCTGCGGAAGTATTAGAGCGTTTTCAGAATGCAAAGAAACGTTTTGCACGCTTAAGGATACCCTTAGCTAAATTTGAAGCCGCTAAAGCACACAATAAGACTGACTTTAAGATTGCATATCCAGGATTTGACTATCAGATTGGGATAGCATGGCAAGTTAGTGATGACGTCGTGATTTCCCGACAAGAACTTTCAGATTTGTTTTTAGAAACGCTAGAGTTTACTCGTGTCCAAAAGCTTCGAAGGTCTCTTGCCAATCATGATCCCCTCTCTTCATCTTGATTGATACAAATGACTTGTGCCATACTGCTGTGACATTGATTCCCGCTACATTGCTCAAAGAATCAGACAGTTAGTATTTGGTGTCGCTTCAACCCAGCTCCACCAAAATTCTCCATCGATGATTACCAGAGTCATCCGATGAAGTCCTGAAAGCCCGCACGGCGCAAGCCCTGCGGGCTTTTTTGTGCCTGCAATTTGTCCCGCTGAGTCTGAAGCAGACTAATTAAATCCGAACCTTTTAGGCCCAATCAGCCTTGCCGTAAAATCCCTATCTCCAATTCTGTCTTCTCCCCCCTCGCGCAAAAAGACAAATCCTGCGATACCCATAAACGCCCCCGCGTCACTCCATCCTTTTATCCAGAATGGTGCTAATCCAGATCCAAACTAAACAGTCGACTCAGCGCTGTCTTGCCGCTGCGGGTTACGGTCACTTCGCGATAGCCCTGGGTGTGGGTGATCCACTTTTTCTGCAGTAACAGCGTCATGAGTGCCTGCCCTGCATCCCCGCCCAGATGAAAACGTCTTTCGCTCCAGTCGAGACACGGGCAGCAAGGCTTGCGGCGCGGACGCGGATCAAGCACTGCGCCAATACGTTGAAAATGCGCTTTCCCGGCGGGCGTCAGCGCATTGCCGTCAGCCTCAATCCAGTGGTCATGAAGCATGAAATCATAGATGTTTACCGCCAGTTCGCCGGCCAAATGGTCATAACAGGTTCGGGCGTAACGTAAAACGACCGGCGTAGTCGGGGTAAAAGCAGTCTGGCTGCGCATGGAAACGCTCATGAGGTTTTCCAGCAGCCCGGCGATGTGATGACCCGCCAGACTGTAATAGCGGTGGCGTCCCTGCGTCAGGCAAATCACCAGCCCGTTGCTGAGAAGCCGGGCAAGATGTCCGCTGGTGGTGGAGGCAGCGATGCCCGCCACCGCACTGAGTTCCGTGGCTGTCCACGCGCGCCCGTCCATCAGGGCGCACAAAATAGTGACCCGTGACGGGTCAGAGATAGCGGAAGCGACCAGTGACATGGATTGTTCAAGAGACGCATCCGGCCCACTGTCGTGTTCGTTGTGAAGAACTTTCATGCAGCGTGTATTGCCCATTTTTGGGTGACTTCAGCCGCCCGGATATCGTCATCCGTGAGCAGAATAAGCCGGTTATCGTGATCGCTATACTGTACCAGAATGCGAATGCCATTCTGTGCCAAAGTATCCGCGATTTCTCCCAGCTCGCCCGGCTGCTTCTGGGGTAATTTCCTTATCAGCGGACGCGACAACTTTCTCACGTCAAAGCCTGCGTCAGTCAGAACCTTGCGGGCTTTCTCGCCGTCTTCTATCAGAAAATGCGCGTGCCCGCCGTCCGGAGTGGTAAATACCCCACCACCTTCCAGCCCGACACCGTTAAGACCGAGCACGCGTCCGAAGGAAGCCAGCGAATATGAAGTATTATCGAGCACAACGTGAATGTCATACATGTTGTTGCGCTCCTTTGCTCGAAGATGTCTCAGACGAGTAATCACGAAATATCCGGGCAACGCGTATTCTGTAGTATGAAAAAATCGACTGTTTGCCCTCTTTCTGGGCTGCCAGATGCATCATATTCTGCTTCCATCCGGCGACCGCCTCCTCATCTTCCCACCATGATAACGAAAGAATTTTTCCGGGCGTGCTCAGGCTCTGGAACCGTTCAATGGAGATGAATCCCGGTGTGTCCGACAACAACGGCTTCAGTTCTGCTGCCAGTTCAAGATAGCGCTCACGCGCTTCGGGTAGTGCGTCTGCCTCAAAAAGTACTGCGATCATCTTGCTGCCCTCTCATGAATTTCACTCAGCGTATTGCCGGTAAAAAGGGGATGCTTCGGCCAGCGCCGAAGTATCCCGGTGATGCGCAGGCAGGATCATGAATTTGTCTCATGTTTGGTGAATTTAAATCACTGTTTTTCACTCAATGACTCAGGCATAAAAGATACATCGCAATGTATCCATAAAAATTCAAAGACTACTGAAATATCATTAATTTTCAGCAGCCAGGACACCTGATAAAAATGAAAAAAGACATTACATTCACGCTTAAGACAATTCGTTTTGACGAAGATTATAACCCTTCGGAAAATACGCGTATTACCACTAACTTTGCCAATCTGGCCAGAGGTGAAAAACGTCAGGAAAACCTGTGCAATACCCTGGCGATGATCGATAACCGCTTTAATTCTCTGGCACAATGGGACAACCCCACAAGTGACCGCTATACCGTTGAGCTGGACATCATTACGGCTCAGCTGAATATCAAGGGCGAGGGAGTGTCCGACGCCTTCCCGGTGATTGAAATTTTAAAAACCAGTATTCTTGATAAAAAAACCAATCAGCGCTTTGAAGGCATTTTGGGGAATAACTTTTCCTCGTATGTGCGCGATTATGATTTCAGCGTGGTGTTGCCAGAACATAATAAAGACAAAGCAGGATTTAGCCTGCCGGATAACTTTGGCGTATTACACGGTGATATATTTAAACGTTTTATTAGTTCAGATACTTACAAAGCGCACTTCAGTAAAACACCGGTTATTTGCCTGAGTGTGTCGAGCAAAAACACCTATTATCGCACCGGTACTCAGCACCCGGTTTTGGGCATCGAATATCAGCAGGATGCCCCTTCCCTGACGGATGACTACTTCGCCAAAATGGGCTTGCGCGCCCGCTACTTCATGCCTGAAAACAGCGTTGCGCCATTGGCATTTTACTTCAGTGGCGATTTACTCAACGATTACACCGATCTTGAGCTGATCAGCACCATCAGTACGATGGAGACTTTCCAGAAGATTTATCGCCCTGAAATTTACAATGCTAATTCCCGCGCGGGAAAACAGTATCAGCCAAGTTTGAATTTCCAGGATTATTCATTAACTAGCATTGTTTATGACCGGGAAGAACGTAGCCAGCTGGCTATTGAGCAAGGGAAATTTACCGAAGAACAATTTATAAAACCTTATCAGTCTGTTCTTAAACAATGGTCTGCTGAACCCGTTATCTGATTTATCCATAAAAATATAAGGTCACCTGTGATGAAAAAATTATTACCTACATCGACTGCGGGCAGTTTGCCTAAGCCCTCCTGGATTGCGCAGCCAGAGACACTCTGGTCGCCGTGGAAACTGGAAGGTCAGGAATTGGTTGACGGTAAACTCGATGCCCTGCGTTTATGTCTGGAAGATCAGCAGCAGGCAGGCATTGATATCGTCAGTGACGGCGAGCAAACGCGCCAGCACTTCGTCACAACATTTATCGAGCATCTCGAGGGCGTGGATTTCGAGAAGCGTGAGATCGTGAAGATTCGCAACCGCTATGATGCGAGTGTGCCGACCGTCGTGGGCCCGGTGAGCCGCAAGAAATCCGTTTTCGTTGAAGATGCGAAGTTCCTGCGCAAGCAAACCACCCAACCGATTAAATGGGCCCTGCCAGGGCCGATGACCATGATCGACACGCTGTATGACAATCACTATAAAAGCCGCGAAAAGCTCGCCTGGGAATTCGCTAAAATTCTCAATGAAGAAGCGAAAGAATTAGAAGCGGTGGGCATCGATATTATCCAGTTTGATGAGCCAGCCTTTAACGTATTTTTCGATGAAGTGAACGACTGGGGTATCGCCACATTAGAAAGAGCCATTGAAGGGCTGAAGTGTGAAACGGCTGTCCACATCTGCTACGGCTACGGCATTAAAGCCAACACAGACTGGAAAAAAACGCTAGGCACTGAGTGGAGACAGTACGAAGAGATTTTCCCGAAACTGCAAAAATCGAATATCGATATTATTTCTCTGGAGTGCCATCACTCGCATGTTCCGATGGAGCTGATGGAGCTTATTCGCGGCAAAAAGGTGATGGTTGGTGCCATCGACGTCGCTACTAATACAATTGAGACACCGGAAGAAGTCGCTGCTACGCTTCGAAAAGCGCTGCAGTATGTCGATGCCGACAAACTTTATCCGTGCACCAACTGCGGCATGATCCCGTTGCCGCGTGGCGTCGCACGAGGCAAGCTGGATGCATTAAGCGCCGGTGCAGAAATCGTGCGCAGAGAATTGCAGGCGAAATAACGTCGCCGGAGAGCACAAAGCTTAAGAAAGACCTCTCTCTATTCTCTGATTCTCTCGGCGTCAGCCTTCCGTAGTAATGGTGAGGCCTGACGCTCTGATCTGAGAAGACGTAAACAGGTCTCAAGGGCAGTTGAACCGATATTCATCACTTCACTGCCTTATCGATTTGAGCAGCCCTGATCAATCCTTCGCAATGTACATTCCAGCCTGATCGCAGGAGCGAGCGTAAGCCTTTATAGCGCGACGCCCCTGATGATGAAGGCATGAAATTGTGAGCAACGAAAACTGTATTTCCAACACCCTTGATCCACTTACAGTTTTTTCCTAGAGCCATGCCGCTTCGCTCGTGCCATTCTTAATCACGCTCATAACATGAATAACGTGAATTGAGGATATTATGAAAAAGACAATTATTGCATTATCTGCACTTCTGCTGGCTTCACCTGTTTTTGCCGCAACCACACACGCAACCGACGACACCGTTGCCGCCGCGAAAGCGAACGCCAATGACGCGAAACAAAAACTGCATGAAGAGCAGAACAAAGGTGAAGAGCTGAAGCTCAAATCCAAACACGCCGCTGAAGGTAAAAGCGAAAGCTTCGGCAGCAAAGTGAGTGAAGACTCCCAGAAAGCCTGGCATAAAACCAAAGAAGGCACCGAGAAGGGCTGGGATGCCACTAAAGAAGGGACGGAGAAAGGCTGGAACAAAACCAAAGAAGGCGCTTCGTCGCTGGAAAAGAAAGTCACTGAATAAGTTTTCTCCCTCCTATAAAGGCCGCCGTCGCGGCCTTTTTTATTTCTGATCCCTACGAATAAATCTCCCTGACTGCGCGTTTACACCTTGCCCGCCTACTGGAGATCGCCTCATGATTCGCTCTGTCACCCTGCTCATGGTAATGCTGCTGTGCCCTGCCCTCTACGCAATGCCGGTTACCTATGCCATTAATAGCGAAAAAACGCCCATCACCCTGTCGTGGCATGCCTTTGGCGGCATCCTTTCCTGGGCGAATCTCAATGGCGTGACGGGAAACGTCACTCTGGACCCGACCAATGAATTTGCCGATCGCATTGATGTGACCATTCCCGTCGCCACGCTGGTGGCCTCTAACCGTCTGCTCACCTGGCAGCTCAAGAGCGATATGTTTTTCGATGCAGCGCGCTACCCTACGATCAGGTTCAGCAGTACCCGGGTGGTGGCGCTGGGCGATGGCCATTACAGAGTGTTTGGCTCGCTAAAGGTCAAAGATATTCAACGCCCGGTGATCCTGGAAGCGACTCTGGACGAGGACAAAGCGGCGGAGGCAATCTCCCTTAATGCCACCACCGCCATCTCACGCTCCGCCTATCACATGGATAAATTCGCGATGGTGGTGGATGACCGCATCGCGATAAAAATTGCGATCGACGCCCACGCGTCATAAGAGCCTTAACTGCAGCTGGCGTGCGCTGGCGGTGAGCGCCTTCGACGGGGTGCGGCCAATCAAAACATACTGATAGTCACTGTCGTTCCACCAGGCAATATTCATGCTGTGCCGCTGCTCGTTTTTGATATCCGTGACAACGGCCTTCTCAAGGGGCGAAATGCACAGCGCCACCGGGCCAAAATCCGCGTGCAGCCAGACGATCTGCGCGATAGCGGTGCTGTCGTAGCGCAGCATCCGCACCATCTTCAGCTCGGCGCCCGCAAGTGCCAACTGCTGCTCATTCACTTTCAGGCCGATATCCTGGGCAGTTCGCTGGATCCCCTGGGCAATCACCGACGGCGAGCTGTCCACATCCAGCAGGGTTTCAGCGCTGTAAAGCGACATATACTGAGCCTCAAGATCGCGAATCTGCTCGTTCTCACTCATTATCACCGCCATAGGGCGCGCCAGATACCCCAGCCCGGAACCGATCGCCAGGAAACTCAGTGATGCGGCAATCAGCGCACGTCGGCTGACGCCTGCGCGCGCGCCTGCAAGATAGTTATCCAGCCGCTGCTGCATCTGCGCTTCAGGTGCCTCTTTCAGCAACGGGGCAAACGCATGCTGATAGTCCTGATGGCTGTTTTTCAGCGTCTCCATGCGCTGGGCCAGGGAGGTATCCACACACAGTTGTGCTTCAAAAACACGGGCGTCGGCGCTCTCCATCTCACCATCCAGCCAGGCGATAATCGCATCGTCGTGATAAGGGGGCGTAAAACGTAACGAGTTCATGAGCGTTTCTCCTTCGCCACCGGACGGACATCCACCGTTTTGGCGAGCCGCGCCCGCGCCGTTGCCAGTCGGCTCATGATGGTGCCGATGGGAACCGACAGCGTATCCGCCGCCTCCTGGTAGGTAAATCCTTCGACATAGACTAAAAACAGCGTGTTGCGCTGGGCTTCCGGGAGGTCATTCACCCGCTGCATGATTTGCTGATAATGCAGACGATCGTCATCCTGCCCGTGGGTATCCGGGGCGATCAGATCTTCGCCAGGAACAAATCCCTGCCCCTGGCGGACGTGGCGCGCGCGCAGTTCGGAGATCCAGATCGAGTGCAAAATCGAGAACAGCCAACGGTCGATCCGCGTGCCCGGCGTATATTGCGCGCTCCTTTCGAGCGCGCGGACGCAGGTGGACTGAACCAGCTCTTCAGCCAGATCCCGGTTGCGCGACAGCACCAGTCCGTAGCGCCAGAGACGCGTCAGATGTGCCGCCAGCTGTTGGCGAACGTCACTGGTTGTGATTTTCTACCCCTCCCGCAGAGATCAGGACTCCGGATGCCCGTCGATTGCCGCCTGCAGATCGCGGTACTCTTCGCAATCCTGGCCGCAGATCCCGGCAATGACTTTAAGCTGCTCTTTCGCCAGATCCGGGCGACCTTTTACCATCCATGCTTCCCCCAGATACTCCCGCGCTTTGGCATAGTTGGGCTGCAGGGCGAGCGACCGCTGGTAATAGCCAATGCCTTCATCCGTGCGCCCCAGTTTGCGGGTCGCATAGCCACGGTAGTTCCACGCCTCGGCCGTGTTAGCGTTTTTTAACGTATCCAGCAGGTTCAATGCCGCCTGATACTCGCCTTTTTTCGCGAGGTGGTACGCATAATTGGTTTTGTCCTCATCGCTGAGGCTGCTGGTTTTCTCCGGGACACACTTCTTACTCACACTGTCGTAGACCTGCCCTGAGGGGCAGTCCGGCGTTTTGCTTTCAGTATCAGTATTGCCCATGGCAAAGCCCTGCGGGGTCTGTAACAAAAATAACAGCACCGGGATAGCCAGAGGACGGGTAAAGGTACGGACTGAGGATGCGTTCATTTTCTACTCCTGGTGAAGGTGGGCAGGTCAACAAGGAGTAAACGCCCGAGCGTCCGATTCTATTCGCAGAAAACGCAGTTGAAATGACAGCCGAAATCATACTTATGGCCTATGCCATCCGTCATCAGTGAACGGTAGATTCAGATAATAATTAACGCAGGCTTAATTCCTGTCTCTAATAGCACACTCTTCACCGCCCGCCATTTTTATTTTTAATTCGGTCGCAAACATAATATATCGTATAAATAATTTCTTAACCCCACCTGAATTAACAATTAAGCCCGCCTTAATTAAATATCTATTTACATTCAAAAATATCAAATATATTCAAATAAATGCTTTGATATTATATTTAACAAATGACAGGCGAAAAATGGCAAAGCCTTATGCCACAAGGCTCTACACCCTCGCATTAGCTGTACAATTCGGCAGAAAACTATTCAATTCAGAAGGGGTTAACTTGTCCATAATTGGCGCTTCATTTGCATATTCCGTTATTTATAGCTATATCATTTTCAGACCATTCAAATAATATCTTTATAAATCACAGGGCTTTATATAACACAAAAAACGCCGAATACAAGTTAACCCAAAGCAAATAAATCGATTCATCTGATGTTGCCACTAATTGCTGGCGGGCATCGGCCGCTCTGAAGATAACAACGGTGAGCACTATTTTAAAAATAGCGACTCCGCCGGGGGCGCTCTGTACCCGCAGAAAGATGATGGCTTCGTCTTGCACGCCATATCAATAAAAATCTGTTGGGAGTCATCAATATGAGCCAAATCTCTGTCATTTCGAAACTTACTGGCGTGGAAACCACCACCGAAGGCACTCAGGTTACTCTGGATCACTCCTCTATTGTGAAGCTCCACGTTGGGCGAGGCGACATTTCACACTACACGCGCAGCGGCGAAGACCTGATCGTGACCCTGAATTCGGGCGAAACCATCACCCTCAAAAACTTCTACGTCGGAGACGCTCAGGGCGCCAGCCAGCTGGTGCTGGAAGAGGGCAACGGCGCGCTGTGGTGGATTGAAGATCCCACCGCCGCCACAGAACACTATGAAGCGATATCTTCGATTGATGCGCTGATGGCCTCCTCCGGTGATACGGGCGGCGCGGCGATCTGGCCATGGGTGCTCGGTGGCGTCGCTGTCGCGGGTGGGATCGCGCTTGCCGCTGGCGGCGGCGGTGGCGGAGGGGGTGGCGGAGACGATGATAACGGCAACGGCAACCCAGGCAATCCGGGGAACCCGTCTGACCCGGATACCACGCCGCCTGACGCGCCGACCAATCTGCAGTTCTCGGCAGACGGCAATATCGTTACCGGGACGGCAGAACCGAACAGCACCATCACCCTGAAAGATGCGAACGGAAATCTGGTCGGCACCGGCAAAACCGGCAGCGACGGTAAATTCACCATCGAACTGGGCACCTCACTCAACAACGGTGAGCAGATTACTGCCACCGCGACCGACTCCTCCGGCAACGTCAGTAAAGAGGCCCATGCCACCGCCCCGGACCTGGTCACGCCCGACGCACCGGACATTTTAATCGTTAACGACGATGTCGGCAGCGAAACCGGCCCGCTGGATAACGGGCAGCGAACCGATGATGCGCGCCCTACCCTGAGCGGTATCGGCGAAGCAGGAACCACCATCACCGTTTTCGATAACGGCACTAATATCGGCACCACCAAAGTGGATGCCAACGGCAACTGGAGTTTCACGCCGCCTAACGCGCTGGCTAACGGCAGCCACACCCTGACCACCACCGCGACCGATGCGGCAGGCCACACCAGTCCGCCTTCTGCGGGGATCACCATTGTGGTGGATACGGTCGCGCCAACGGCACCTGTGATCTCAAGCGTCACGGATGACGTCAATCCTGTCACCGGGCCGGTGAACAATGGCGGCAGCACCAACGATCAGCGCCCGCAGCTCACGGGTACCGCCGAAGCGAATTCAACGGTCACGATCTACGATAACGGCATTGCGATTGGCACCGTCACCGCTGCCGCAAATGGCAGCTGGAGCTTTACCCCGTCGGTCAATCTGAGTGAAGGCAGCCATGTGCTGACGGTGCGCGCCACGGATGTGGCAGGCAATACCGGTCCCGCCTCACCGGGCTTTACGATTAATGTCGATGTGACTGCGCCTGCCGCGCCATCGGCCTTTGTGGTGAACGATGAAGTCGGCTCCATACGCGGCGCGGTTACAGCAGGCCAGACAACCGACGCCAGCCAGCCGAGGCTCACGGGCCGTGGCGATCCGGGCAGCACGATTATTATTTACGATAACGGCGTGGAAGTGGGCAGAGTCACCGTCGGCCCTAACGGGCTGTGGAGCGTAGCGCCTGACGGCCCGCTGGCGGAAGGCCCCCACTCGGTCACCGTGCGTGAAATTGACGCCGCCGGTAACCAGAGCGGGTTGTCCCAGCAGATTAACTTTATCGTCGACACGATCGCGCCAGGCCAGCCGACCGTCACCCTCAATCCTGCCGGGAACCAGGTCACCGGCACGGCTGAACCGAACAGCACGATCACCATCAGCAACGGCACCGGCGTGATCGGCACCGGCGTTGCGGATGGCAACGGCAACTACACCATCACCCTGAATACCGTACAAAATAACGGGCAAACCCTCTCGGTCGTCGCTTCCGACGCTGCCGGGAATGCCAGTATCCCGGGCACGGTCACCGCCAGTGACAGCATTGCGCCTAACCCGCCAACAGGGCTGACGGTCTCAGGTGACGGGACCAGCGTTAGCGGAAACGCCGAGCCAAACAGCACCGTCACCATCAAAGACACCGGCGGCGGCGTAATTGGCACCGGCACCACCGATGCTAACGGCCATTTCACCGTGCCGGTCTCCCCGCCGCAAACCAATGGCGAAGTGCTGGATGTGATCGCAAGCGATGCCGCGGGTAACGACAGTCAGCCAGGGCACGCCGACGCGCCGGATACAACCGATCCGCTGGCGCCAACGAATCTGGTGGTTTCTGACGATGGCACGACCGTCACCGGTCAGGCCGAACCGGGCAGCACGGTGAGCATTAAAGGGCCGGATGGCGTGGAAATCGGCAGCGGCAAAACGGGCGACAACGGCGATTTTTCCGTTACCCTTTCGCCGCCGCAAGTTAACGGCGAAAAGCTGACGGCTGACGCCACGGACCTTGCAAACAATACCGGCCCCACGGCTCCGGTAACGGCACCGGATACCACCCCGGCGCAAACGCCGGAGATCACCTCGGTCTACGATGACGCCGTTAATGTGGTGGGTGATGTCGCCAACGGCGGCCTGACTAACGACCCGACGCCGACCATTCGCGGCACCGGAGAGCCGGGCACCACGCTCTATCTGTTCAGCGGTTCCGATCAAATCGGCACCCTCGTCATTCCCCAAAGCGGTAACTGGGAATTTACGCCATCGGTGCACCTGCGCGAGGGCGGTCACGTCCTGACGGCCACCGCGATCGACGACGCCGGAAATGCCAGCGGCACGTCGAACAGCTGGAGCATCACGGTTGATAGCGTGCTCCCTTCCGCACCGGTGATCACCTCCGTCGTTGACGATGTCCCGGGCAGAACCGGCCCGCTGGATACGGGTGAAATCACCAACGACTCCCGTCCGACACTCAACGGTACGGGCGAACCGGGCGCCACCATCAGCATTCGTCTGGACGGCGTGCAGATTGGCACCGCGCTGGTCAGCAGCGGCGGGGCATGGACCTTTACCCCGACGCTGGCGCTCCCACAGGGCGGGCCGCATACGCTGACCGCCGTCGCTATCGATCAGGCCGGGAACGTCGGCACGGTTTCAAACGGTTTCCAGATCATCGTAGACACCACGCCACCACCGGCGCCGTCGATCGGTACGGTCACGGATAATTCCGGCGCTGTCACCGGCCCGGTCACCAGCGGAACACCGACGGACGAAACCCTTCCTGCAATGACGGGGACCGCCCCGCCGGATACGATTATTACCGTTTACGACGGCACGACCCTGCTCGGCACTGCCACGCTTGACGGTAACGGTGGCTGGAGCTTTACCCCCACCACTCCGCTCACCAACGGCACTCACTCCCTGACGGTGGTCGCAACCGACTCCGCAGGCAACGCCACCGCCTCACCGCCGTTTAGTCTGGTGGTGGATACCGTGGCCCCTGCGACGCCAGATTCTCCGGACGTCACCGTGAACCCGGACGGCCTGCCGACCGGCACACCGCTTAATCCGGGCGAAGCCACCCGCGACACCACGCCGACCTTAAGCGGCACCGGTACACCGGGCGATACGGTCACGATCTACATTGATGGCGTCAAACAGCCCGATGTGGTCACCGTTCAGCAGGACGGAACATGGAGCTGGACGCCGACTCAGGCGCTGCCAAACGGCTCTTACGATGTCGCCCTGACGGTCACCAATCAAGACGGCGCGGGCAACGAAAGCGCGCCATCCCAGCCGGTCACCATCGTGATTGATACAGACCCGCCTGCCACGCCAACCGCACCGGTCGTCACCGATAACGTCAGCCAAATCACCGGGCCGGTCGATAATGGCGACAGCACCAACGATTCGCGTCCGGTGCTGAGCGGCACCGGTGTGGCGAACGATGTGATTATTATTTACGACAGCGTCGGCGGTGCGCCGAAGCAGGAGGTCGGGCGCGTCACCGTTGGCGCGGACGGCAGCTGGAGCTGGCGGCCAGACACCCCGCTGACACAAACCACCCATGCCTTCACCACCACCGCCACGGACGAAGCGGGGAATATCTCGGGCGTCTCCCCGGTGGTGACCATTACCGTGGATACCACGCCTCCGTTGACGCCGGCGATCACCGCTGGCACCGTCGCGAGCGGCGGTTCGACGTCAGACACCACGCCGACCATCAGCGGAACGGGCACCAGCGGCGACACGGTGATTATCTATAACAACGGGGTCGAAGTTGACCGCGTCAATGTCACCAATGGCACCTGGACCTGGACCAGCCCAACTGTCGCTGACGGCGCGCTGAACCTGACCGTCTCCTCCGTCGATGCGGCGGGTAACGTCAGCGGCACCAGCCCGGTGTACACCATCACGGTGGATACGGTCGCCCCGACGACGCCGCAGATTGATACGATCTCCAGCAGCACGCTGGCGAACGGTGTGCTGTACACCAATGACAACACGCCAACCATCAGCGGGAAAACCGAGGTTGGGAGCACCATTACCGTCTCTGTTGATGGGGGTGCGCCGCTACAGGCCACCGTGGACGCTAACGGCAACTGGACGCTGACGCTGCCAGACGGCTCGGCGCTGAGCGATGCGCCTCATACCATTATCGTCACGGCCACTGACGCCGCCGGGAACGCCACCCCGAGCGCGCCGGTTACCGTGACCGTTGATACGGATGCGCCAGATGCGCCGGTCGTCAGCAGTCTCGCAATCGAAGGGACACCGTTGACCGGGACCGCAGAAGCCGGTTCCACGGTGATCGTGAAAGGGGAAAATGGCGTTGAACTGGGCCGTGGTGTGGCCGATGCGGGCGGCAATTACTCCATCGCCCTGTCTCCGGCGCAGACCAACGAAACCACGCTCACCGTCACGGCCAGCGATGCGGCAGGCAACGTCAGCGGCCCTACGGATTATCAAGTTACAGACACGCCGGATCTGCCACCCGTCCCGACCATCACGTCGATCATTGATGACAACGGCACGAATGGTTCCGTCGAAGTGAAAGGCGCAAGTTCCAACGACACCACGCCAGTCCTGAGCGGGACCGCACCGCCGAACAGCATTGTGACCATCTACCTTGACGGGGGGCTGGTGCCGTACGCCGTCGTCACCGCCAGCCCAACCGGCGAGTGGACGGCCAGCTCGCTGATCCCGCTCGGCGAGGGGCCACACAGCTTTACCGCCACCACCACCGAGGGCGGTTTGACGAGCGGTCTCTCCCCGGCGGCTACCGTCACCATCGATCTCACCGCGCCTGGTACACCGGTGCTCGGCGCAGTCACCGATGATGTCGGTCCTGGTACCGGGCCTCTCACCAGCGGTCAAACCACCAACGACAGTCGCCCAACCCTGAGCGGCACCGCAACGGCGGGCGACACCATTACCATCTACAACAACGGTACCGCCATTGGCACCGTGGTTGTCGGCTCGACGGGCACCTGGAGCTTTACGCCAGGCGCTGCGCTGGGAGAAGGCAACCACGCCCTGACCATTTCCGCCACCGATCCGGCGGGGAATGAAAGCGCACAATCACCGGCATTCAACATTGTGGTCGATACGGTCTCCACCACGCCGGTCATCGTCGGGGCGGACGATAACGTCGGCACCGTGACCGGGAATGTCCCAACCGGTGGCACCACCAACGACACCACGCCGACCCTTTCGGGCACGGCAGAAGCCAACAGCAGCGTGGCGATTTTCGAAGGCAGCACCCAGATTGGCACCGCCACCGCTAACAATCTGGGGAACTGGACCTTCACCCCCACCACGCCGCTCACCGAAGGTTCACATACCTTTACGGTGGTCGCGACCGATCCACAAGGCAACGTCAGCACCAGCTCCAACAGCTATAACGTGATTGTCGATCTGACCCCACCTGCGGTGCCGGTACTCAGCGCCGTCGCCGATGATATTCAGGGCGGCGTGGTCGGGAACCTGACCGCAGGACAGGTCACTAACGACGCCACGCCAACCTTCACCGGGACGGGCGTCACGGGCAGCACCGTTCATATTCTGAATAACGGCGTAGAAATTGGCACCGCGGAGGTCATTAACGGTTCGTGGACCTTTATGCCGCCAAACGGGCTGACGGATGGCCTGTACAACATCAGGGTCAATGCCACCGATGCAGCGGGTAACGTCTCCGCTAACTCGCCGGTCTTCTCCTTCACCGTCGACACCACGCCGCCAGATGCGCCAGTGCTCACCACGGTGCAGGATGACGTCGGCCCGGTCACCGGCACGATTCCTGAAAACGGCACCACCAATGACAACCGTCCAACCTTCAACGGTACCGGCGAAGTCGGGGCGACCGTCACCCTGCTCAACGATGGGCAACCCTTCGGCACCGCAGTGGTGAACGCCCAGGGGAACTGGACCTTCACGCCAACCGCACCGATGGCTGACGGGCCACACACCATCACCCTCAGCACCACCGACGCGGCGGGTAATACCAGCACCACCTCCACCACCTTCGATCTGACGGTGGATACCCAGCCGCCAGCGGCACCGACCATTATTAACGCCACCGATGACGTCGGCAGCGTGCTGAACCCGCTTCTGTCCGGACAGACCACCGACGACACCCGGCCTCAGCTGAACGGCTCGGCGGCGAACAACGCCACGATCATCATCTATGAAAACGGCGTACAGGTCGGCACTGTGCAGGCTAACGGCTCGGGCGAATGGAGCTTCACCCCGCCGAACCCGCTGAGCAATGGCAGCCATACTTGGACTGCCACCGCGACCGACGCGGCGGGCAACGTCAGCGTGGCCTCGCCGGGCTTCACGGTGATCGTCGATACGGTTGCACCGCTGGCACCGGTTATCACTCAGGCGCTTGACGATGCAGGAACCGTCACTGGCCCGCTCGGTAGCGGCCAGACCACCGACGACACGCTCCCGCGCCTGATCGGGACCAGCGAGCCGAACGCCAGCATCAATATCCTCGAAAATGGCCTGGTGATCGCCACCACCACGGCGGACGCCAGCGGGAACTGGGCGGTGACGCTCACCACCGCACTTGGCGCGGGACCGCATGCCTTTATTGCCCAGGCGACCGACGCGGCGGGCAACAACAGCGATCCGTCGGCAACCTTTACCCTGAATGTCGACCTCACGCCGCCGGCCGTTCCGGTACTGGTTTCCGTGGTGGATGACGTCGGAACCGTCACCAACCTGACCAGCGGCCAGCTCACCAACGATGCACAGCCGACGCTCACCGGGACAGCCGAAGCGGGATCGACGGTGAAAATCTTTGATAACGGCGTGCTGATTGGCACCGTCACAGCCACCGGAGGTGCGTGGTCCTTTACGCCGTCACCGGCGCTGGGCGACGGGCTGCATCCGCTGACCATCACCGCCACCGACGCCGCGGGTAACGCCAGTGGCCCGACAACGGCCTTTGTGGTTAACGTCGATGCCACTGCACCAACCGCGCCGGTGATCGCCTCGGTCGTGGATGATGTCGGTACTGTCACCGGACCGGTGATTAACGGTAACCCGACCAATGACACCCAGCCGACGCTGAGCGGGACCAGTGAGCCTAACGCGGTGGTGCGGATTTATGACGGCACGACGCTGGTCGGCACCGTCACCGCTGACACCAACGGAAACTGGACTCTGCCACAGACCACCACCACGCTGACCAACGGGCAGCACAACTTTACCGCGACCGCCACCGACGCGGCGGGCAATACCAGCGCACCATCATCCATCACCTCGATTGTGGTGGATACGGTTGCTCCGGGGCTGCCGGGCACGCTGGCCGTAATCGGTAACGGCACCCACGTCACCGGTCTGGCGGAAGCGGGCAGCACTGTCACCATTACCAGCAGCACAGGAACAGTGCTCGGCACGGCGACGGCGGACGGCAGCGGGGCCTTCAACGTCACCATTTCACCGGCGCAGACCAACGGCGAAACGCTGCTGGCCTTTGCCACGGATAAAGCCGGGAACGCAGGCAATACTCAGAGCGTCACCGCGCCATTCACCAACCTGCCGAATGCGCCGCTGATCACCACCGTCAACGACAACGTGGGGACCATTACCGGCAATCTGACCAACGGCAAAGCCACGGATGACACGACGCCAACCCTGAGCGGGACGGCGCAGCCGAACTCCACCATCACGCTGTATAACAACGGCGTGGCGATGGGCACCACGACCACGGATATCAACGGTAACTGGACCTTCACTACGCCTGCACTGAGCGAAGGTTCTCACGCGTTTACCGCCACGGCGACCAACGTCATCGGCGGCACCGGGCCGGTCTCGATTCCGACCACCGTTATCGTTGATACCGTCGCACCGAATGCGCCGAACGGAACCTTTAACGCTGACGGCAGCGTGCTGACGGGCAGCGCAGAAGCGGGCAGCACCGTGACGATTCGCCTGGCGGATGGCACCCTGGTGACCACCACGGCGAACGCCGGAGGTACCTATAGCTACACCTTCCTCAATAAACAGACGGAAGGCCAGACCCTGCAAATCACCGCCACCGACGCGGCAGGCAACACCTCGACGCCAGGCTCTGCGCTGGCCCCGGTTGTGCCGCTGTCGGCAAGTTCCAACGTCGAGGAACTGGCGCTCACCTCCGACGCCACGGTGACCAACGCCCAGTACAGCGATTACGGATTCCTGCTGGTGGGGGCGCTCGGTAACGTGCTCACCCTGCTCGGCAATGATACGGCGCAGGTCGGCTTTACCGTGGGTGCGGGCGGGAATGCGGATATTTCGATTAACGCCGATGCCACAGGCGTGGTGCTGTCGCTGCTCAACACCCTGGAAGTGGTGGTGCAGCGCTGGGATGCGGTCAACGGCACCTGGACTACGGTGGTGGATACCGGTCTGCCGCAGTTCGCCAACCTGCTGACGCTGGGAGCCAACGGCGTCACCCTTAACATGACCGGGCTGACCGAGGGCCAGTACCGCGTACTCAGCTACAACACCAACCTGCTGGCGACCGGGTCTTACACCAGTCTTGACGTGGACGTCACCGAAACCAGCGCCGGGACGGTAACGGGTGTGACCACCCAGTCCGGTAACGTCATTCTGGACAATGACCCAACCACCGGCAGCGACAACGCCCCGGCAGGCACTCGCATCACCGCCGTCACCGATTCCCAGGGCCACACGGTGAACGTGACGGCGGATGGCACGGTGATCCAGGGCCAGTACGGTACGCTGACGATTAACCTCAACGGGAGCTACACCTACACCCTGACCAACACCAGCGCCGCGATTCTGGGCCGGACCGAGAGCTTCACCTACACCATCGGGCATAACGGTTCCACCGCCTCGGCGCAGCTGGTGATCTCCCTCGGGGCGAACACCGTCACTAACAGCGTCACGGCGGTCGATGATTCCGCGAGTTTCACCTTCGACACCAGCGTTCACGCCATCAACAACGGCACGTCGTCCCAGGGCGGCTTCACCGTGGTGGGCGTCAATCTGGGCAACACGCTAAGCCTCAATCTGCTCGATGATTTGAGCAATCCGATCATCTATAACGTGGCGGAAGGCACCACCCGAACCATGACCATCCAGGCCTCCGTCGGCGGCGTAGCGCTGGCTTCGGTGTTCGATCTTTACGTCTATAAATTCAACGACGCGACGCAAACCTTCGAGCAGATGCGCGTTCAGCCAGGCTGGCTGCGTGCGCCGCTGCTGGGCGGTACGTCGGGCACCCTGACGCTCAACCTGCCGGCCGGGGAGTACCTGTTCCTGCTGAACACCGCAGCCGGGATCACGGCGCTGACGGCCTACACCCTTAACGTACTGGAAGACCATGTCTACACCGTCTCGAGCGTCGGCGGCAGCACCACCGGCGACGTGCTGGCGGATGATATTATTCCGGCGGGTACCCACGTCACGGCGGTGAACGGCGTGGCAGTCAACGGTACGGGCGTCACCACCATTCAGGGGGAATATGGCACCCTGACCATCAATGCGGACGGTAAATACACCTATACCCTGAACAGCGGCGTCGGAGCCGACCACATTAAGACACCGGACACCTTCGTCTACACGGTGACCGCGCCAAACGGCGACAAAGACACGGCGTCCCTCAACATCACCCCAACTCCACGGGCGATGGATGCGGTCAACGACGTGAGTGCGGTGATGGATGTGACGTCGGTGCACCATACGGCGGCCTACTCGGACACCACCGTCGGCAACGCCACCTGGACGGCGGCTCTGCTGGCGGCAACCCAGGGCAGCGGCAGCGGTACCTTCGTGGTCGACGCCAACACCGCCCTGCATAACGTGGTGCTGCACTTTAACGTCGCCTCGCTGCTCTCGCTCGGCGGCCTGACGGTGGACTGGGTGCTGTCGAACGGTGCCACCACCGTGCGCAGCGGTTCGTTCAACGGCGGATTACTGTTGGGCGGCACGGCAACTATCAACCTGAACGGGCTGGATCTGGAGGCGGGCACTTACACCCTCTCCTACACCGGGAAGATGGGCGCGCTGGCGGTGGGGCAAATCACCATCACCCCGGACGTGGTGGGGACCACCTACTCGCTCAATCAGTTCGATTCCACTAGCGGACACACCGTTAACGGCAACATCTTTGACGGCACCGATTCGCAGGGGGCAATGGATCAGCTGCACTCGGTGGATACCCGTCTGAGCATCACCGGTTACAACGGCGTGACCACCACCCTCGACCCGTACACCACCAGCGCCGCGAATGTGACCATTCAGGGACACTACGGCACGCTCTCCATCGGCGCTGACGGTCATTACACCTACACGCTTAATACCGGCGTGTCGCTCTCCAGCATCACCTCGAAGGAGGTCTTCAACTACACCCTGACGGACACGGCAGGGAAAACGGACAGCGCGTCGCTGACCATCAACATGGCGCCGCAGTTCATCAGCTCTGAGCATAACGACGTGATCAATGGGACGGCTTACGGCGATACCCTGATTTATCAGGTGCTGAACAACACCGTGGGTAACGCCACGGCGGGCAACAGCACCGGGGATCACTGGACCAACTTCTCCATCAGCCAGGGGGACAAAATTGATATCGGCGATCTGCTGGTGGGCTGGAACGGACAGGCATCCACGCTTGGGAACTACGTGCATGTCACCACCAGCGGTAACAACACTGTGATCTCCATCGATCGTGACGGTACGGGGAGCACCTACACTAATACGACGCTGGTCACTCTGGACAACGTACAGAGTAGCTACGACGAACTGGTTAATCAGCACCACAACATCATTACCTGATAGCACAACACAACTGACCCGGGCGTTCAGCGCCCGGGCATCAAGAATAAAAAGTACAAATTTATTAGGGACATGACATGGGAAAGAAGATGCCTTACTGGTGGCTCTCGTGCTGCCTGATATCTGTGCCCGTTCTCGCGGCTAACCCTGCGGGCGTAATCAACACCGGCCTGCTGAGTGAAGAACAGGAGCTGCCGTCCCTGAATGGCCGCGTTGCGCCCGTCGCCAACAAAGCCGCTCCGGGTACGCTGCTGCTGGGCGATGCCGTAAACCGCGCCGTCAGCTGGCATCCGACCATCAGCGAAGCGGTCGGTAAACTCTACGAACAATCAGAACAGGTCGACGTCGCCAAATCGAAATACTATCCGCAGGTCAACGCGGGAATGGACGGCGGCTATACCCACGACGGCAGCGACAACGGCTTTACCCCGTCGCTGGTGCTCTCTGTTTCACAAATGCTTTACGACTTTGGCAAAGTGGCAAGCCAGGTGCGAGCCGAAAGCGCGGGCGTGGCGCAGCAGCAGGCCAACGTGCTGGTGAGCATTGATACCATCGCCCACGACACCGCCCTGGCAATGGTGCAGGTGCAGACCTGGCAGCAAATGGTGGAGACCGCCAAAGAGCAGCTGGATGCGCTGTCGTCCATCGGCTCGCTTGCGCGTCAGCGCAATGACGAAGGGGCAAGCTCCCTTTCGGACGTGGTGCAGACCGATGCCCGTATCGAAGGCGCGCGGGCGCAGCTCATGCAGTATCAGGCCAGCCTCGACAGCTCCCGCGCCACGCTGATGAGCTTTCTCGGCTGGAACAGCCTGAACACCATCAGCAACGATTTCCCGGCAAAACTGGCCCGCAGCTGCGACGTCGCCGAGCCGGACGACCGTCTGGTGCCCGCCGTGCTCTCCGCGTGGGCGCAGGCCAACGTCGCGCAGGCCAATCTCGACTATGCTAACGCGCAAATGACGCCGACCGTCTCGCTGGAGCCGGAAGTGCGCCACTACCTCAACGACCGCTATGCGGGCAACGATTCGCTGGATCGCACCCAGTATTCCGCGTGGGTCAAAGTGCAGATGCCGCTCTATCAGGGCGGTGGTCTTACCGCCCGGCGTAACGCCGCCGGACATGCCGTCGAAGCCGCGCAGTCGACCATTCAACGCACCCGCCTCGACGTGCGCCAGAAGCTGCTTGAATCGCGCAGCCAGGTGATGAGCCTGCTGAGCACCCTGCAAATCCAGGCCCGGCAGGAGGCGCTCAGCGTCCGCACCCGCGAACTCTATCAACAGCAATATCTCGATCTCGGCTCACGGCCGCTGCTCGACGTGCTCAACGCCGAGCAGGAGGTGTATCAGGCACGTTTTACCCAGCAGCAAACCGCCGGACAGCTGCACCAGCTGGAGCTGAGCTGCCTGTACAACACGGGCCTTTTGCGTCATTCGTTCGATCTTGAGAACCGCACCATTCAGACTGTGGAGATCCAGCCATGAAGCAAACCGATAATCCGCAGGACGAAAGTATTCCCGAAGAGACGCTGGAGCACTGGGCGCAGGCGTTTGGCTACGTCGCCAGCCGCTATCGCGTGGCCTGCTCCCCAGGCGCACTGGTCGCCGGGGCGCCATGGCTGAAGGGCAAACCCATGGTACCGGCGCTGACTCAACTGGCGCGCGAGGCAGGACTTTCCTTTCAGCTGCTGACCGCCACGGAGCAGTCCATCAACAGCTGGAAACTGCCGGTGGTGGTGGAGCTTAACGAGGGCAAAATCGGCGTCATTGAACATTTCGACGGCGACGACACCCTTGATATCAACTTTATCGACACCACGCCGCACAACAACCGCGTGTCGATGACCGCTCTGCTGCCCGCCATTCGTCACGTGGTCGCCCTGCGCCCGCTGGCGGCGCTAAAAGACAGCCGCGTGGACGCCTATATTTCCAAATACCGCCCCGACTGGCTCTACCGGCTGGTGATGCGCGACATACGTCCCTATACCTGGGTGATGCTGGCGGCGCTGTTCATCAACGTGCTCTCCCTCTCCGGGATCGTGTTTTCAATGCAGGTTTACGACCGGGTGATCCCCGCCCAGTCCTATCCGACGCTTTACGTGCTGACCATCGGCGTGCTGATCGCCACGCTGTTTGGCTTTGTGCTACGTGTCGCGCGCGGTCATATCATGGATCTGCTGGGAAAACGCGCCGATCTGCGGGTGTCGGATCGGGTGTTTGGCCACGCCCTGCGCCTGCGTAACAGCGCGATCCCGCGCTCAACCGGGAGCTTTATTTCGCAGCTGCGCGAGCTGGAGCAGATCCGCGAGATGGTCACCTCCTCTACCATCTCCACCATCGTCGATCTGCCGTTCTTCTTCCTGTTCGTGGTGGTGCTGGCGATCATCGCGCCGCAATTAGCCTGGATCGCCCCCGTCGCTGCCGTGCTGATGGTGCTGCCCGGCCTGCTGCTGCAGAAAAAACTCGCGGCGCTGGCGAAGCAGTCAGCCCATGAATCGACCCTGCGCAACGCGGTGCTGGTCGAGAGCGTACAGGGGCTGGAGGACATCAAGCTGATGCAGGCGGAAAACCGCTTTTTACAGCAGTGGAACAGCTATATCCAGATCACCGCCGAGTCCGGCCTGCGCACCCGCGAGCTGACGCAAAACCTGATCAGCTGGGGGATGACCATTCAAAGCCTGGTGTACGCCGGGGTGATCGTGGTCGGCGCGCCGATGGTGATCGACGGCACCTTAACCACCGGTTCGGTGGTGGCGGCCTCAATGCTGGCGTCGCGGATGATCGCCCCGATGGCGACCCTGTGCGGCGTGCTGGCGCGCTGGCAGCAGGTGAAAGCTGCCAAAGAGGGGCTGGACAGCATCATGCAGTTGCCGACGGAAAACCAGCGCGAAGAGACGCCGATCCGCCAGGACGTGCTCCGCGGGCACTACCTGTTCGATCAGGCGCAGTTTCGCTATCACCCGGAAGATCCGCGTATGGCCCTGCGCATTAACCGCCTAGAGATCAAACCCGGCGAGAAAGTGGCGATCCTTGGGCGTAACGGCGCAGGGAAATCCACCCTGTTACAGGCGCTGTCGGGCGGAATGGATCTGGCAGGCGGCGAGCTGCGGCTCGACAACCTCAGCCTGCCGCATCTGGACGTCGCGGATCTGCGGCGCAACGTCGGCTTTATGACCCAGAACGCACGGCTGTTCTACGGCACTCTGCGAGAGAACATCACGCTTGGGATGCCGCGCGCCACGGATGAAGAGATCTTCGCCGTGCTGGAGATGTGCGGCGCGGCGAGCTTTGTGCAAAAGCTGCCGAAAGGACTCGACTATCCGATCATGGAGAACGGCGTGGGGCTGTCCGGCGGGCAGCGTCAGTCGATTTTGCTGGCGCGCATGTTCCTGCGCGATCCCAATATCGTATTGCTTGATGAGCCGACCGCCTCGCTGGATGAGCACACGGAGCGCGAGTTTCTTCAGCATCTCGGCGCGTGGCTCGGCAACCGGACGCTGATCGTCGCCACCCACCGCGTGCCGGTGCTGGAGCTGGTGGAGCGCGTGGTGGTGTTGAAAGAGGGCATGCTGGTGATGGACGCGCCAAAAGCGCAGGCCCTGAGCAACAGCCGCATGCAGCAACAGGCAAACGGACGGGAGTGGAAAAATGAAAATCAGTCAGCGTGATGTCGCGGCGATGGACGATCTCGATAACGCTCTCGACTCCGAAAGCGGTTACTCCGGCGCGCGGCGCATCGTGATCCTCTCCCTGCTGTTGTTTATTATCGTCGGCGTGTGGGCGTGGTTTGGCATTCTCGACGAGGTTTCAACCGGGACGGGGAAAGTGATCCCCAGCTCGCGCGAGCAGGTGTTGCAGTCCCTCGACGGCGGGATCCTGACCGAACTGAACGTGCGCGAAGGCAACGTGGTGCAGGCGGGCCAGGTGCTGGCGCGACTCGATCCCACGCGTTCAGAATCTAACGTCGGTGAAAGCGCGGCGCGCTATCGTGCATCTCTGGCCTCCAGCGTGCGCCTCACCGCCGAAGTGAACGATCTGCCGCTGGTCTTTCCCCCCTCCCTGAAACAGTGGCCGGAGCTGATCGCCGCCGAAACCCGGCTCTACACCTCGCGCCGCGCACAGCTTGAGGACACTCAGCGCGAGCTGAAAGCCGCGCTGAGCCTCGCGAACAAAGAGCTGGCTATCACCCAGCGGCTGATCAAAACCGGAGCGGCCAGCCACGTGGAGGAGTTACGCCTGCAGCGGCAAAAAAGCGATCTGGAACTGAAGCTGACGGACGTGCGTTCGCAATACTACGTGCAGGCCCGCGAGGCGCTGTCGAAAGCCAACGCGGAAGTCGATATGGTCTCGGCGGTGCTGAAAGGCCGCGAGGATTCCGTGACGCGCCTGACCGTGCGATCTCCGGTGCGTGGGATCGTGAAAAATATCAAGGTGACGACCATCGGCGGGGTTATCCCCCCGAACGGCGAGCTGATGGAGATTGTGCCGGTCGACGATCACCTGCTGATCGAAACCCGCCTGTCACCGCGCGATATCGCCTTTATCCACCCGGAGCAAAAAGCGCTGGTTAAAATCACCGCCTACGATTACGCCATCTACGGCGGGCTGCACGGCGTGGTCGAAACCATTTCGCCGGACACCATTCAGGACGAAGCCAAACCCGAAGTGTTCTATTACCGCGTGTTTATCCGCACCAGCCAGGATTATCTGGTCAATAAAGCGGGGCGCAAATTCTCGATTGTGCCTGGGATGATTGCCACGGTGGATATCAAAACCGGAGAGAAATCGGTGATGGATTATATGATTAAGCCGTTTAACCGGGCGAAAGAGGCGCTGCGGGAGCGGTAATGGGGATGCGTCGCCAGTAAAAAAGCCCGGTAGTGCTGATGCTTACCGGGCCAACAAGCTGTCAGGTCGGGTAAGTACCGCACCACCCGATCTTTTTTTTCGACTTTTGCACCGGTGCAGCCTGCCATCCCGTATTTTCTGAATCCGCTTCGCAGTATGACATTTCTCCCTCTGTCTCCCCTTTCCAGCGCCTCTCTACCAGGCGTATGTTTCTCTGGCCTCGCAGGCATAAGGCAACACGGGTCTAATTCCGATAAATTAGAAAACAGCAGGATCGCACTTGTGCACAGTGCGGCTGTGCAATAATATCACCACAGCTTCACAGGGATCGGAGCTAACATGCATTATGTTGAAGAACATTAAAAACTTTCGCGATCAGCAGTTGGCGGGGAAAGCCGAAGATATCTACCTCGCCCCGCATAAATATAAGCCTTATAATTAGTGAGGTAACACCCCATGACTCTCCCGCAGGCAACCCGCAAACCCACCACGCCGGGCGATGTGTTGCAGTACGAATACCTTGAACCGCTAGATCTTAAAATCGCAGATTTAGCCGACATGCTTAACGTGCACCGTAATACCATCAGTGCGCTGGTCAATAACAACCGCAAGCTGACCGCCGACATGGCGCTACGCCTTGCCAGAGTGTTTGATACCTCCATCGAGTTCTGGCTCAACTTGCAGCAAAATGTGGATATCTGGGAGGTGCAGAACAATACGCGCACTCAGGAAGAGCTGAGCCGAATCAAAACAGTTGCGGAGGTTCTGGCAAAACGAAAATCTCACCAGCAGGACATCGCCTGAACTCTGCTACAGTAGCGCCAACATAAAAATTCAGGGAGTGAACATGCGCCAGAGAACGATTGTTTGTCCGATTATCCAGAATGACGGGGCTTATCTGCTGTGCAAAATGGCGGCGGATCGCGGTGTGTTTCCCGGCCAGTGGGCGCTGTCGGGCGGCGGTATGGAACCGGGTGAAACCATGGAGCAGGCGCTGCGGCGCGAAATTCGCGAAGAGCTGGGCGATGCGCTTGAGATCACCGCCGTCAAACCCTGGGCGTTTCGCGATGATATCCGGGTGAAAACCTATGCCGACGGCAGCACCGAAGAGATCTATATGATTTACCTTATCTTCGACTGCGTCAGCGCCAACCGCGATGTGACCTTTAACGAAGAGTTTCAGGAGATCGCGTGGGTGCAGCCGGAGGCCTTAAAAACGCTGGATCTCAACGAAGCTACCCGTTTTACGTTTGCGCAGAAGGGGTTGTTGTAACCCCCCACTGTCCCGGCGTTTTGCCGGTGTAGGTGCGAAAGACCTCAATGAATGCGCTGACGCTGTTGTAGCCGCACGACAGCGCAATCCATCCCACGGGTTTTCCCTCCTCCAGCCACTCCATCGCCCTGATCACGCGGGCCAGCTGCCGCCAGTTCACAAAATTCATGCCCGTTGCGGCGCTGAACTGCCGGTGAAATGTGCGCACGCTCATCCCGGACTGACGTGCATACTCTTCCACCGGGAGTACATCGTCCACGGCGTTTAGCAGCGTACGCGCGATTTTCAGTAAACGCGGGTGAGCGGGCATCGGCAGCCAAAAGCGATCCTGCCGGGATTGAGCCAGCTCGCGGGTGAGCATGGAGATCATCTGCGGATCTGCCCCCTCGCCCGCCTGACACAGCCGCAGGAACAGCGCCTCGCACAGCTTTTCCGGTTCAAAGACTGCCGGTTGCTCGGGCAGGGCTGAACAACCGGCTGAATCCAGATACAGAGACTGGCCCTCGATGGCGCTTTCCGACAGCGCGGCATGACGCAACCCCGGCGGGATCCAGCCGATATGCTCTCGCGGCACCACCCAGCGCCCTTTTTCGGTGTCGATAATCAGCAGGCCCGACGTCATACGGCAGAGCTGGCCGGTGGCATGAGCATGCCAGTCGGTTCGATAGCCCGATGGATGGCGAAGAGGTTCAGCGGTTATCAACATAGTTTGGCCGAAAATCGTTATTGATTGCCTGATTACAGAAACTACGCCAGATTCTGTCAAGGATAATGTGCTCTCAACCCTTCAAAGGAGCATAACAATGTCCCTTATTACTGACCTGCAGGCTGCCTCTGACGAACCGTCCTGCCGCGCCCTCACCCAACGACTGTTAACCGATCTTTTTTCAGGAACGCTGGCTCCGGCAGCGATTTTCTCAAATGACTACCAGCAGCATACGGACGGTAACGCACTCAATTTCGCTGAATTTGTACGGCACTTAGATCACGTCCGCACGCAAACTAACGGGATCACCTTCAGGGTCGAGCAGGCATGCTGCACGCCGCATCTGCTGGCAGACCGCCATATCGTCACCGTAAGCAAAACGGACGGACAAACGTCAGAAATTGAGGTGTACCTGTTTGCCCGCCTGCGCGAGGGGAAAATCTGGCGGATAGATGAAGTGACCCGAGTGATAAAGGGCGACCACGCCGACAAATCCCTTGCCAGCGCGACGTCGTAGTTAACTCACTTGCTGCTGTGAAGTGAAGAGATACACGCGCACATAGCGGGTAAATTTTCCGACAAACACGCCCGCAAAAACGCCGCCGGAGATAATCGCAAATGCGCTCATTCCGGGCTGCTGCAGCGTGGCGGGGGAGACGGCAGTCATCACCCCCAGCACATATTTCACGCCAAACGCCAGCATCATCAGCGGCAGCGCCGAGTAGTCGGCCTGCCGGTACAGACTGCGCGGAGGTTCCGCGCGCGTTACCGCCGTCTGTTTGATGAGCAAATAGCCCAGCGCGGCGCCTGCCAGCAATCCGGCGATCCACAGGGCGCTGCTGGCGACGGTGAGTTTGCGGAACACCACCAGATCGTAGATATCCCAGAAAAGAAAAATGGCGGGGATAATCGCGAGCTTTTCCAGCGTCACGATGGCGGGTTTGCGTGCTTTGATGCCGCGAGTGATGAGAAAGACAAACAGCACCCACACCCAGACGGGCGTATGGGTAACCACACCGGTGAGGAATTCAGTCATGGGTTTTACCGTCAGTGATATTTCGCACCGGGTAATTATTACGCATGACAGCGGCTACGCCATCATGCGTAAGGCTGTTCAGAGCGAAATTTTCAGGCGGCGAACCGCCTCTTTCAGCTGCTCATCCGTGGCCGTGACAAACGACATGCGCAGCGTCGCGCGGTCGGGTTCGCTGCAATAGAAGAACTCACCGGGCACGAACACCACGCCGTTCGCCAGCGTCTTCGCCAGCCATTCGGTGGTATTGAGACCGTTGCTGAATTTCGCCCACAGGAACATCCCGCCCTTCGGTTTATGGAAGGTCAGCACATCACCCAGCTCTTTTTCCAGCTCATTCGCAAAGGTCTGATATTTCTGGCGATAGGCATCGCGAATCAGCGCAATCTGCCCGGCCAGACGCCCGGTTTGCAGATACTCGTAAGTCATCAGCTGCGACAAAGTGCTGGTATGCAAATCAGTGGTTTGCTTGAGATTCACCACCGCCCGTTTCAGCCACTCAGGCACCACCAGCCAGCCGACGCGCGTGCCGGGTGCGAGGATTTTGGAGAACGTCGAGGTATAGACGACGTTATCTTCGTTGCCTATCGCTTTGGCATGAGCCATCAGCGGGCGGAACACGTCTGAGGTGTAGTTAATTTCGCTGTAGGGGTCGTCTTCGATAATCACGAAATCATAGCGTTTTGATAGCTCGACCAGCTGTTTGCGGCGGTTTTCGGAGAGCGTCACGCCGCCTGGGTTGCCAAACGTCGGCACGATGTAGACGGCTTTGATGGTTTTGCGGCTGACCAGGGCTTCCAGTTCATCAACTTTCATCCCTTCCCCATCGGTGCCGACAGATTCAAGTTGAGCCTGCGCCAGACTAAAGACCTGCAGCGCGGCGAGATAGGTCGGACGCTCCACGACCACGGTATCGCCGGGATTGATCAGCGCGCGGGCCAGAATATCCAGCGACTGCTGGGAGCCGGAGGTGACCACCACGTCATCGGCCTGACAGGCGATTCCACGGTCGGCGCAGATCTGCCCGATCGCGTCGCGCAGTCCCGGATAGCCTTCACTCAGACCGTACTGGAATGCTTCACCAAAATGGCGGGATAACACGGCATCTGCCGCAATCTGTAACCCTTCGTGATCGAAAAGATCGGGATTGGGAATGCCGCCGCCGAGGGAGATCACACCCGGCATTTTGCTGTGTTTTAATAATTCACGGATGGCGGAGGATTGCAGGCTCTGCACGCTGCTGGCGAGTTTGTTTTTAGACATACTGTCGATACCCTGTTTTTCTGTTTTTTTAGTGACTACATGGTGTTAGTAACACATCTGCGGGGCAGTGATCATCACATTTACTGCTTTTTTGCCCGGATTAATCACGCTCTTGCGGAATGATTGAAATGTGACCGTTGCGCTCCAGAATAGCGTATTTGATTTTGCTGAACTCAGTGATGCCCTGGTTCTGCCGCGCTGCAACCAGAATATCATCGCAGGAGACATCCACTTTCCGCAGCTTATCCGTCAGGGGCATCCCATTTTCCACCAGGATCACCGGGGAGCCATCGAGCACGTCCTCCGCCCCGGCAAAGGTTTTCTTCATCAGGCCAAAGAGAATATCCACCACCACCAGCGTCACGATGGTGATCATCGCGCCGGTCACCGAAAAATCATTCCCCAACAGCGCCTGCTGTGTGGCTTCGCTGATAATCAGCAATAAGATCAGATCAAAGCTGGTCATCTGCAATAACGCCCGACGCCCCGCCACTTTAAACACCACCAGCAAAATCAGGTAGATCGCCAGTGCCCGAAAGACCATCTCCATATTGCGCTCCTAGGGATAAATAAACTGCCAGAAAGCGATTTCCGGCTCATCGTTAACGGTGATCCGGTTCACCGCTTTTCCGGGCGTCGTGGGCGTGAGGTACAGGGTCACAGAGAAATCACGCTGACTTTTGATTGTGTTGTAAACCAGGACGAGGGCTTTTCCCTGGCTGTACATCCGATCGGGCTGGGGCGAGAGGGTGCCGGGCTGGAAATTATCCCTGACATCGCCGTCGAAACGAAAAATATAGTGTCCGGTATTTGATGGGGGGACTGTTGCCCTGAGTTTAAATTCTGTTTGCAGACGCCCAAAACGCTCGTAATAAAGGTGTAATGTCTGGTTATTATTTGTTTTTTCTGCCGAACTGAAATATCCCGTAGAAAAGAAACCGCCCAGCGCCAGCAGTAAAATAAGTAATAAAACCGCAAATCCCACCTGGCGAAATCGCGCCTCCAGGGTGAGGGCAAAACGATTTTCCTTCACGCCAGGCAATGCCTCTTGTTCGTCTTTCAGACTCGACATTTATCACCTCAACCGTTTCACCTCTCTTTTATAGGCCATTGAGTATTAAGCCTAATACTCGGCACCCTCGTCTTCTATGCCGGAAGAACGCACGGAAATCTGCCTTAATAGTAAGTCAGATCCGCCGTTTCGGGAGGTCAGCCTGCATTTATCTCTTTTGCCTGCCCGCTATGTGTGTCGCAGGCATTCAGAATAAAGGGATTTATTTCACTTAACGTGACCAGGGGTATATAGCGATATCGTTCTTCTCAATCCTTTTTATTCCTGCGCGCAGACTCACCTACCAGAATTAGGGATAACGCACACCGGTATATCCCGTCCTTTAGGATTAATCCCCCTTTTATTCACTCTTCAATATTTAAACAATCTTACACAAATTCACATTGCATCCATTTTGCTTACACAGCACGGAATGTCCGATGATAGCCCGATCCCAATTCGCCATAATAATATCAACCGCCGCAGGGTTGTCTTTCCTGCTTCCTGCTCAGGCCGCCGAGCCGGATAATCAATTTATTATTCAGCAGCAACGTCAGAAAGCGCTGGAACAGCAACTCACTCCGCCCGTGCCCGATGTGCGTCTCTCCGAGCCGTCATCCAGCTTTGGCAAAATCGCCTTTCCTGTCGAAACGCCCTGCTTTCCCATTCGCAATGTGAGCCTCACCGGGCAGGACGCGCTTCCCCGCTGGCTACCGCTGCAGCGAATTGCCGACCAGGCGCAGGGCCGTTGTCTGGGCGGAAAAGGTATCAACCTGCTCATGAGCACGATGCAAAACCGCCTCGTCGACCACGGCTGGATCACTACCCGCGTGCTGGCGCCCACGCAGGATCTTAAGAGCGGCACGCTGAAGCTGGCAATTGTACCGGGCTATATCCGCCACGTCCGGCTCACGGAGGACAGCGACGATTATATTCAGCTCTACACCAGCTTCCCGGCGCACGAGGGCAACCTGCTGGATCTGCGCGATATCGAACAGGGGCTGGAGAACCTTCAGCGCTTGCCGACCGTAGAAGCCAGCATGGAAATTGTTCCCGGCGAACAGCCCGGCGAAAGCGACGTGGTGATCACCCGCAAGCAGTCAAAAATGTGGCGGCTGGGCTTGTCATTGGATGACGCGGGCACCGAGACCACCGGGCGCTATCAGGGCGGCGTGACGCTGTCGCTGGATAATCCTTTCTCACTCAGCGATCTGCTGTACGTCTCCGCCAGCCACGACCTCAACGATCACGGCGGCAAAGGCAGTAAGAACTACACCGGCCACTATTCTGTGCCGTTTGGCTACTGGACGCTAGGCGTGACCGGCAGTGATTACGATTATCACCAGACCGTTGCAGGCCAGAATCAGGATTACCGCTACAGCGGTAAAAGCAAAAACCTGGACGTACAGCTCAGCCGCGTGCTGCACCGCAGCGGTTCGCAGAAAACGACCCTGACGGCAGATGTGCTGGCGCGAGAAACGCGTAACTATGTGGATGACACGGAAGTGGGCGTCCAGCGCAGGCAGACGGCGGGCTGGCGTCTGGGGTTACAGCACCGCCACTATATCGGCCAGGCCAGCGTGGATGCGGGGGTGAGCTATCAGCGCGGCACCCGCTGGTTCGGCGCTCAGCCGGCACCCGAGGAGGCGTTTGGCGAGGCCACGGCACTCAGCAAAATCCTCCAGCTCAACGCTCAGCTCGATTTACCGTTTGAAATTGGCTCGCAGCACTTCCGTTACAACGTTCAGTACCTGCGCCAGATAAGCAACACACCGCTGACACCGCAGGATCAATTTGCCATCGGCAACCGCTGGACGGTGCGAGGCTTTGACGGTGAGCGCACCCTGAACGCCAGCCACGGTTGGTATGTGCGTAACGATCTGGGCTGGAGCACGCCGCTGCCCAATCAGGAGCTTTACCTGGGTGCCGACTACGGTGAAGTCGGCGGCTACAGCTCAGACCCGTTGATCGGCAAACATCTGGCCGGGGGCGTTGTGGGCCTGCGCGGAAGTGCCTTCAACACCGGTTATGACCTGTTTGCAGGCACGCCATTCTCAAAACCTGACGGGTTCCACACCAGTTCCCTCACCCTGGGGTTCAACCTCAACTGGAGCTGGTAATGCGCATAGGCAATCTGGATATCAAAGCCCCGCTGCTCCTCGGGGGTGAACAAAACGAAGCCGAAGTGTTGGGGGCCACCGTCTGGCTGTGGATGCACTCGCCCATGCATCGGGATGCGCCGCTGCATGCCCTGCCGACGCTCCTGCTGCCCATCATCAAACGCCAGCAGTACGTGCTGGTGGTGGAGAACGAACGCCCGGTGTTCTTTCTTAGCTGGGCGTGGCTGAACGAAGAGGCAGAAGCCCGCTTCCTCACGCGTCCGTCCATTGAGATGAAAGAAGAGGACTGGGATAGCGGCGACCGCATCTGGTTTTGCGACTGGATTGCCCCCTTCGGCCATACCCGTGCCATGCAAACCTTGATTCGCCACGACCTCTTTGCCGAACACTGCTGGCGGGCGCTGTATCACCGTGGTGCCGAGCGCGGTAAGCGCGTCGTGATGTTCCACGGCAAACACGTCACCCGAGAAGCCGCACAACGCTGGCAACTGAACCACCCGCTCGCCGCCCCGCTGCCGCAAGCGTTTAAAGGAACGACCCATGAATAAGAATCTGTATCGTATCGTCTTCAACAAAGCGCGTGGCATGCTGATGGTGGTGGCGGATATTGCCCGTTCGGGTCGCGCCGGGACCACGCGTGCCGCCGGGATCGGCCATACCCACAGCCAGCTTATCGGTAAAATCAGTGCCATGAGTCTGAGTCTCTGGCTGGCAATGGGTGCGATACAGACGGCGCAGGCCAACATTGTGGCCAACGCGGGGGCGCCAAAAAACCAGCAGCCGACGGTGATCAGCAGCGCCAACGGCACGCCGCAGGTGAATATCCAGACCCCTTCCAAAGCCGGGGTGTCGCGCAATAACTACACCCAGTTTGACGTCAGCCAGAAAGGCGCAATCCTCAATAACTCGCATAAAAATACCCAGACGCAGCTGGGCGGCATGGTGTCGGGCAACCCGTGGCTCGCCAAGGGCGAAGCGAAAGTGATTCTGAACGAAGTCAGCTCCCGCGACCCGAGCAAACTGAACGGCATGATTGAAGTCGCAGGGAAAAAAGCGCAGGTGGTGATCGCCAACCCGTCGGGTATTACCTGTAGCGGATGCGGTTTTATCAACGCCAACCGCGCGACACTCACCACCGGCCAGGCGCAGATGACCAACGGCAATCTCACCGGGTATAACGTGGAACGCGGTGAAGTGGTGGTGGACGGTGCCGGGATGGACACCTCCGGCGCGGATTACACCGATATCATCGCCCGCTCGGTCAAAGTGAATGCCGGGCTGTGGGCCAAGGATCTGAAAGTCACCACCGGGCGCAACAACGTCGATGCCGCGCATGAACGCATTGAAAAAGGCGCCGATGACATCGCCACGCGACCGCAGCTGGCGGTGGATGTCGCCAGTCTCGGCGGGATGTATGCCGGTAAAATCCGCATGGTCGGGACGGAAAAAGGGGTCGGCGTGCGTAACGCCGGGGCGATGGGTGCCCAGGCCGGTAGCGTGACCCTCACCGCCGACGGGCGCATCGAAAACAGCGGCGTCATTCGGGGCAGTGAAAACGTAACGGTGCAGACCGCTAGCGAATTCGCTAACCGAGGCGCGCTCACGGCGGGAAATAACGCTCAGGTGAAAGCCGCCACGCTCACCAGTGAGAAAAACAGCGTGCTGGCCTCCGGGGTGAAAAACGACGGCAAACTGGCGAGCGCAGGGAATTTAACCCTGAGCAGCAACGGTCAACTGAACGCCCACGGCCAGACGCTGGCAGGCGGCGATATCAGCGTCTCTGGTCAGGGGGTAGATATCAGCAGCAGCCAGACCCAGGGCAAACGCGTGTTGCTCGACGGCGGCGCAGGCGATCTCACCACCGCCAGCGCGCAGGTCAGTGCCAATGAACTCACGGCCCGGGCCGGAAAACGCCTTAACAACAGCGGCGGTTCCCTCAGCGCCGAGACGGTTAATCTCAGTGCGCATGACCTCTCCAACCAACAGGGAAAAGTGATTCAGAGCGGGAAAAACGCGCTGGCGATGGATCTCAAGGGCGAGATCGATAACCAGCAGGGGCAGATCGCCGCAACGCAGGGTGTGTCGCTAAACGCGCAATCGCTGAACAACACGGGCGGCCAGGTGATTGCTGTGGCGGGGAAAACCCGCATCGATACCGGCTCCCTGAATAACGAGCGGGGGCTTATCTCCGCCGCCGCTGGCGACGGTGAGATCCACAGCGCGCAGACGCTTCGCAACGCCGGAGGGCGCATTGAAGCGGCGAAAAGCCAGCACATCGACGCCGCCGGTGTCGATAACCAGCAGGGGGTGATTGTGGCCGATGGCGCGACAATCGCGCTGAACGACGGCAGCCTGAACAACCAGTCCGGCGCTCTGCTCTCCCACGGCGCGCTCAGCGTCACCAGCGGCGCGCTGGATAATCAGAACGGTTTTCTCGCCAGTCAGGGCGCCTTAACGCTGGACGGCAGTGACATGGATAACCGCAGCGGTCAGATCGGTTCTAACCAGAGTGTCACCGCCCGCTTTAACACGCTGGTGAATCAGGGCGGAGCGATAAAAGCCGTCGATGCGATGACGCTCACCGGCGGAGTGCTGGATAACAGCCACGGCGAGACTTTCGCCGGGAAAAGCCTCGCCTTCAGCGGCGAAACGCTCAACAACGCTGGCGGGCAGCTGGCGGCAGGTGAAAGCCTGACGCTCGCCCCTGCCAGCCAGTTACTCAATCAGGCCGGACTGTTGCAGGGAGAGGGCGTTCAGATCACCACGGCCAGCCTGAGTAATAACAGCGGGACGCTCAACAGCCTGGGATCGCTGGATCTCTCCGCCGGTACGCTCGATAACCAGGCGGGCACGCTGGCGGCGAAAGGTGCGGCAGACATCGCCACCCTCCAGATGGACAACCGCAGCGGCGGGCGCGTGATTGGCGAATCCACCACTGCGCTGCACTCGGATAACCTGCAAAATAGCGGCGGGCAGATCCAGTCGGTGGGCGATCTGCTGATCGACAGCGCGCGCGGCGTGGTGGATAACGTCTCCGGTTTGATTCGCGGCGGGCAGAGCGTGACGCTAAATGCGATCACCTTCGTCAATCAGAACACGCTGGCTGAAAACCAGGGCCTTGAAGGCCAACAGGTGACGCTGAACACCGACGCGATCGCCAACCAGAACGGCAGCCTGCTGGCCGACACGACCCTGACCATTCGTAATACCGGTACGCTGGACAACAGTTCCGGCGCGCTGGCGTCATCCGGCTTGCTGGATATTGCCGGTAGCGGGCTGAACCTCATCAACCAGGGGGGAACGGCGAAAGCGGGTCAGACGCTGAATCTGCATGCGCAAACTATCGACGGCAGCGGCCAGTTGCTCTCGCTCGGGAATATGGATCTGAGCAGCGAAAACGGCCTGAACAACAGCGGCGCGGTCATCGCTAACGGCAATCTCACCTTCACAACTCCGGGCGCTCTGAGCAACAGCGGGAAACTGCTGGCGGGCAGCGCGCTCAACGTGCAGAGCGCCAGTCTCACCAATAGCGCCAGCGGTGAAATCAACGCCGGCACCAATACCCTGACCACCACCGGCATGCTGGTGAACTACGGCCTGATCGATGGCATCCACACCCGCATTAATGCCGAAACGCTGAATAATATCGGCACCGGGCGTCTCTATGGCGACGCGGTGGGCGTTAACGCTATCACCTTTAACAATCTGGCGGAAAACGGTACGGCGGCAACGCTTGCCGGACGCGAGCGCGTGGACCTCGGCGTGCAGACCCTCAACAACCAGGCGCACGCCCTGATCTACAGCGCCGGCACCCTGTGGGTCGGCGGCGCGCTGAACGAGAGCGGCGCCGCGATCGGACGCGCGGCAGCGATCAATAACCACAGCGCCACCATTGAGTCCGCCGGGGATATGTCGCTCGCCGCCGGGCAGATCAACAACATCAATGACGATTTCGCGACCGAGATCGTGCTGGTTTCTCAGGAGCCGTTAACCGAGTACCAGCACTCAGGCTCCGCCAACCGCTGGAAAGCCGGCGATGAGGGTGTCTGGATAGATGGCAACTCCTCAGACGGCCTGCGCAACCTCAATACGCCGGAGCTGAGCGGCCACGGGCACGACGATTTCAACGAGTATAACTACACCCGCACTATCGAAGAGACCCGCATCAAACAGAGCGATCCGGCGAAAATTCTCTCGGGGGGCAACATGACGCTGACGGGCGATCGGCTGTTTAACGATAAGAGCCAGGTCGTTGCAGGCGGAACACTCTCGACCGACGCCATGGGCACGGTGCTCAACGACGATGTCGCGGGCGAACGGCACACCACCGACGCGGGTTACGTGACGCATTACTACCGCATCCGCCACAAAGGTGACGATGAACAGGGGCGTCGCAGCACTCTCTACACCCCGCCGACCGCGATCCAGAGCATTGCCTTAAAGCCAGGCCAACTGGTGAGTAACGGCAGCGTCGAGGGCAGTAACCTGAGCATCACGCCGCTGGTATTGCAGGGCACGGATACGGCGATCGGCCAGGCGGGAGGCGTCAGCGCGTCGCCGCAGCAGACCGTATCCCCCGGCGAGCCGGTCACGCCACCGGCGGGTCAGCAGTTTGAAGTGACGCCTGCCGACGGTGCCATTCGCATTATCGGTCCAAACACTACCCTGCCGGATAACAGCCTGTTTAAGGTCAATCCGTCATCGGACGTGCCTTATCTGGTGGAAACAGATCCGCGCTTCACTAACGAAAAGCAGTGGCTCGGCAGCGACTATATGCAAAACGCCTTAACCGGCGACAGCGATAACACCCTGAAGCGCCTGGGCGATGGGTATTACGAGCAGCGTCTGGTGCGCGAACAGGTGATTGGCATCACCGGCCAGCGCTATCTGGACGGGTTTAGCAACGACGAAGAGCAGTTTAAATCCCTGATGGATAAAGGGATCACCTTCGGGAAACAGTACTCGCTGAAGCTCGGCGTGGCGCTGACGCCAGAACAGATGGCGCTCCTCACGGGCGATATCGTCTGGCTGGTGAATACCCGGGTGAAAATGCCGGACGGCTCAATGCAAAACGTGCTGGTGCCGCAGGTCTACGCCAAAGTGAAACAGGGCGATATTGACGGCTCTGGCGCGCTGATTGCCGGTAACAACGTATCGATGAAGCTCAATGGCGATCTGTTTAACAGCGGTACCATTGCCGGACGCAAAGTGCTTCAGCTAGATGCGAATAACATCACCAACCAGACCGGCACCCTGCAGGCGGCAGACGTTAACCTCAACGCCCGTACGGATATCAACAACATTGGCGGGGCCATCGTGGGCGGCAGCAGCCTGCAGGCCACGGCGGGCCGGGATATCAACGTCACCAGTACCGTGAACAGCGCAGAGAGTGTTAACGGTGAAAACCGCTTTACGCGCACCACCATCGACAGCGTATCCGGTATCTACGTTCAGGACGATGACGGCAAACTGGCGCTGCAGTCCGGGCGCGATATTACCCTGACAGGCGCGCAGGTGATCGCCAGCGGCGAGAACGGCAAAGCGCAGCTGGTGGCCGGGCGGGATCTGAATCTCAACACGGTCACCACCGCCCGCAGCGATAGCCTGATCTGGGATGCAGACAACACCCTCAACCAGCGCAGCGTCGATCAGACCGGTAGCAGCATCAGCGGTACCGGCGGCGTGACGCTGGCGGCGGGAAATGACATCAACGCGCGCGGAGCCTCGGTTAAATCCGACGGGGCGCTGGCGCTCGGTGCAGCACGCGATATCAACATCGAAGGCGTGCTCAACGAAAGCCAGCTCGACGAGCGGCATAAAGTGGTGGGCGGCAACGGCTGGATGTCGAAAACCACCACCACGACCCGCGACACGGTGGACAAACAGACCGTTCAGGGCAGTGAACTGAGCGCCAATACCGTGCAAGTCATCGCCGGAAATGATCTGACGGTCGCGGGAAGTAGCGTCGTCGGCAGCGGAAACGTTGCGCTTAAAGCCGGTAACGATCTGACCCTCACCAGCATGGGCGGACGCAATGACCAGACGCATCTCAGGCAGGAGAAAAAATCGGGGCTGTTAAGCTCCGGTGGGATTGGCTTTACCGTCGGCTCCCATAAAGAGACCACCGATCAGGCAAGCCAGGCGCTGGCGGGCCAGGGGGCGATGGTGGGCAGTCTGCAGGGCGATACGGTGATGCTGGCAGGCAACGACTACCGTCAGACCGGCAGCTCGGTCTCCTCCCCTAACGGCAACGTCGCCATTCAGGGGAAAAACGTCACCATCGAGGCGGCGCAGGACACCTATGCGTCACAGTACAAACGGACCGTCGAGCAAAAAGGCTTTACCCTGGCCGTTAACGTGCCGGTGGTGATGGCGGCTCGCGGCGCGCTGGAAACCGCGCAGGACGTGGGCAAAAGCAATGATGACCGCATCAACATGCTGGCTGCCGCCAACGCAGCATGGGACAGCGCCCGTGCTGCCAGCGCGATGATGAACACCGCGCAGGGGCTGATGGCGAACGGCGCGCAGGCCGTGGCGCAGAACGTGAGCGTGTCGCTCACCTATGGCCAAAGCAAGCAGACCAATACGGAAGAGGTCAACAGCACCAGCGCGCTGGCAAGCACCGTTAACGCCGGTAAACAGGCGGTGGTGGTGGCAACCGGCGGCGAACAGTCGAATATCAATATCGTTGGCTCCGATGTCAGCGGCAAACAAGGCACCACCCTCTTTGCCGACAACGACGTTAATATTGTGGCGGCAAAACAGGAGCGTCACGAGCGGGACGATAACCAGTCCACCGGCTGGAATGCGGGTGTGGCAGTGAGCTACGGCCAGGGCGGAGCCTCGTTTGGCGTCACCGCTGGCGCGAACGTCGGCAAAGGCCACGGCAACGGCGATGAGGTCTCCTGGCGCAACAGCCATGTCGGTGATATGGACGGTCAGACCCAGATTATCAGCGGCGGCACCACCACCCTGCGTGGCGGCCAGCTGCTGGGCAAAGGGGTGGATATCACCGCCGACAACCTGAATATCGAAAGCCTGCAGGACACCATGAAATACGACGGTAAGCAGATGAATGCCGGGGGACAGGTCACGGTGGGCTTCGGCTTTGCGGCATCAGGCAATTACGGGCAGTCGAAGGTCAATGCCGACTACGCCTCGGTGCAGGAGCAGTCCGGCGTGTTCGCGGGGGCCGATGGCTATCAGATCAACGTGAAGGATCACACGGACCTTAAGGGTGGCCTGATCACCTCCAGCGAGAGCGCGGAGCTGGCGGGAAATAACCAGTTCAGCACCGGCACGCTAAGCTGGAGCGATATTCATAACAGCTCGGAGTACGAAGGCAACGGGTTTGCCGTCGGGGGAGCCACCAGCATGAATACCGATTTTGGGCTGGGCGATAACGCCACACCGCAAAGCAGCAAAACCGTGCGCACCGACGATGGTTCTTATGTCCCGGCGCAGGGCTATGCCTCCCTCAACAAGAGCACGAGCTTTGGGATTGGGCATGACAGCGGCAGCGACAGCTCCGTCACCCGTAGCGGGATCAACACCGAGAATGTCACAATTACCCGCCCTGACGGGCAAACACAGCCGATCGACGGCATTAAAACGGACATCACCACCGAAACGGCGGCGGCGAACTCCGGTCGCCTTGAGAATAACTTCGATAAAGACGACGTGTTTAAAGAGCTGAATTTGCAGGTGCGCGTGACGCGTGATTTCAAAGAAAATGCGAATAATCAGATTGGGCAACTGCTCGACGCGCAGCAGGCAACGGCACAAGCTGCGTTGAAACAGGCTATAGATTCGGGCGATAAAGCGAAGCAACAAGAGGCGCTGACCGCAGTCTATAAACTGCAATATCAGCGACGCTTCCTGCAAACCCTGGTGGGGATCGTCGCCGGATCGCCGGATACCGCCATCACTCAGGGCACGCTGGCACTGGCCGCCACAAAAATGCGTGAAGAGACCATCAAAAACTCCCTGATCTTCGAGGGTATAGCAGACACTGAAAAGTCCTACAGCAACGTTTCAGGCGAGAGCAATGGTCTCTATGATGGCATTAAAGCTGGCGGTGTCAGGGTTGGTCTGGACGTGATCTGTGGTACAGCCAATGAACGCTGCTCGACGGCTGATGACGCGGGAAAAGTGCTTCTGCGTGATGAAAATGGCAGGGTCATTTATAAAGGCAATGCCGAATATCCGACCATCGATGCTTTCCTGAAAAAAAGCCCTGAAGCGGCAAGCCTCTTTGGGCCTACGGGTGGATTCCAGGGAACCGGAGGATTATTGGTTCCCTTCGGCGAATACAAGCCGGGCACATTCTGGGGGGATATTGGTGACACCATCGTCGAGTCTTATGCCGGTACGCATGATTATATCGGCGGTCAAGTGCCTGGTTTTTATGACAGCGAAGGGAATACTTCCCGCGGGCGTAGCCCGTTAACGGAAACCGCGGCAAATACCTGGACCGTTGTCGCGATTCCTCTGGCCACGCCTTTCGCCATGTCCGAAATGGTTTCACCTGAGTTGCTGGACTTTATCTTTAATGCATCCAAATGAGGTTAAAACAATGACATTACGTCGCGGATTACTTTTACTTTGTCCTCTTTACTTAACCGGATGCGTTGTTGCCGATCTGGATTCGACCAATTATCAGTACGTCCCCTATGTCCAGACCATCCAGAAAAAAGGCACGCTCGGACATACCAATACGGCGCAGCGCAAACAGGATCTTTACGCCTGTGGTTTAGACAAAAAAATTGATCCTGACACGCAGCCATTTAACCGTAATCAGCTTGTCGGAGGCGAAACGATGGCACAGCACGACAAGCGAATCGCCCATCTTGAGAATTGCATGATGGAAAAAGGCTATGTGTTACTCGATTTTGGTCAATGTGGCCCCTTAAAAGCCCCGACCGGAAAATGTAATTAACGAAATAAAAGCCCCAGCGGTTTGTGCCCTAATTAAAATAATGCCCTCCCCTACCAATATAGGGGAGGGATACACCAGGAATATTCCGGGCTTTAGGATTAATCCCCATTTCATCGCCTGCCAAAAAAACCAACAATTTTAACCGTTTCATTTGCCATGGAATGTCCATGACATATTTGCCGGATTACACCGGCGTGACCCACAATAAAATAACGGCACAAGGATTACGGAAAATGAAAAAAATATCTCTGGCGGTATTCGTGGCGGCAAGCCTTGCCAGCGGCGCAGCTCTGGCGGATAACCACACGGTTTCTCTTGGCTATGCGCAGAGCAAAGTTGAGAACTTTAAAAATATTCGCGGTGTTAACGCACAATATCGCTACGAATGGAACTCCCCGCTCAGCGTCATCGGTTCTTTCACCTATATGAGCGGCGATGATGACCAGAAATATTATGTCGATTCTGATTCCGTCAAAAATCATATCGACGTGAAATATTATTCCCTGATGGTCGGTCCGGCTTATCGCATTAATGAATATGTTTCGTTATATGCGCTGGGCGGTGTGGCACATACCAAAGCCGATGTGGATACCAAATGGGTGAACGCGGGCGACGGCTATACGCAAAAAGACAGCCTCTCTGAAAAATCGACCTCTTTTGCTTACGGCGCGGGAGTGCAATTTAACCCAACCGAGGAACTGGCCGTTAACGTCGGTTACGAAGGGACGAATGCCGATATCGACGGCAGCCACTCAATTAATGGCTGGAACGTCGGCGTCGGGTATCGTTTCTAATTCTGCCCTGCCCCTCTCTACGGAAGAGGGGCTATTGTCGACACATGCTGAACAAGGTGTGCAATAAACTGCGTCAATTTCGGCAACGGGCGTAAATCCTGGCGCCAGAGAAGGTGCACCGGTCTCGGCTGCGGAGTGAAAGGCGCCAGCACGCGGATCAACCGCCCACTCGCCAGCTCGTCGGCCACCAGCACTTCCGGTTGTAATAATAAACCCGCCCCGGCCACCGCCGCCGTGCGTAACCCATATCCGTCGTTACAGCGCAGGATCGCATCGCGCTTCCAGCGCACCTCCCCTTCCACGCCCGGCAGCCGCCACTCGTTGCGCGCGGTCCAGACCGTATGCGACAGGCACAGATGATCGATCAGATCGGCAGGCGTTTGCGGCGTGCCGTGGCGCGCCAGATAGTCCGGTGCCGCGCAGATCACCATCCGGTACGGACAGAGATATTTCGCGACCAGATCGTCGTTACGAATATCACCGATACGGATCGCCAGATCGAAACCCTCGTTGACCATATCCACCATCCGGTTAGTCAGATCCAGCTCGACGCGCACCTCCGGCCACGCCTGAAGAAAGGTCGCCGTGAGCGGCGCGATGACACACCCGCCAAAGGAGGTCGGCGCGCTGATGCGCAGCGTGCCAGCCGGGGCTGCACGCAGACGCTCCACGGCGCTTTCGGCAATCGACACCTGCTCCAGCACCCGTTTCGCCTCGTCGTAAAACACCCGCCCGGCGTCTGTCAGGCTCTGACGGCGCGTGTTGCGCTCCAGCAGACGCGTGCCAAGCTGCGTCTCCAGCAGGGCGATGTACTTTCCAACCATCACCGCCGACATCTCCAGCCGACTCGCCGCCAGCGTAAAGCTGCCGCTTTCGACCACGGCGATAAAAGTCTCCATGCCGCGAAGCTTATCCATATTGCAAACCCTTGGTTAGTAATGCTCTAACTTTAGCCCAGTTTATCCGAATTCTGTTTTATTAAAGAATGGAGGCTCACAACATGAAGGAGTCTGCTATGAAAATCGTCATTATTGGTGCCAGCGGTACGGTTGGCCGCGCCGTGACAGAAGAGCTCAGCCGTAAACACGAGGTTATTCGCGTTGGCCGCACGCAGGGTGATGAGCAGGTGGATATTACCTCGCAGGAGAGCGTGCAGGCCCTGTTCGAAAAAATCGGCCCGGTGGATGCGATTGTCTCGGCCAGCGGCGGGCTGCACTTTGGCCCTCTGGCGACCATGAAAGACAGCGATTTCAACCAGGGTTTGCAGGACAAGCTGCTGGGGCAAGTGCGCCTGGCGCTTACCGGACAGCACTACCTGAACGAAGGCGGATCCATTACCCTGATCAGCGGAATTGTCGCCCACGAGCCGATTGCCCAAGGGGTGAACGCCACCACCGTGAATGTGGCGCTCGAAGGGTTTGTGCGCGCTGCTGCCTGCGAAATGCCGCGCGGCATTCGTATCAACCTGATTAGCCCGACGGTGCTGACCGAATCCGCCGAAGCCTACGACGGATTCTTCCCCGGCTTTGAAAGCGTGCCTGCCGCCACCGTCGCGCTGGCCTATCGCCGCAGCGTGGAAGGCGTGCAGAGTGGCCGGGTCTATAAAGTCGGTTACTGAGGCTTAACGGCAGCGATCAACACCAGCATCGGTCGCTCCGCTTCTTCGGCCAGCGCGGGCCAGGCGTCAATCTGCGCCTGCGTTGGACCCCACTCGTTGACTTCGCGAAGGCTTAAACCTGCGTGAATCAGCGCATTCAGCGTCGTGCCAAGCGTGCGGTGATATTTGATCACGCCGTCCGCCAGCCAGTTGCTGACGCGCTGTCCCTCCTGCTGATACTGATTCACTCCCCAGAACCGCTGGCCGTTGTCATCCGTCAGCCAGCCCTGGCGCGAAGCGCAGGTGTAGATCGGATGCTCCATCGAAAAGACCAGGCTGCCGCCGGGTTTGAGCGCACGCTGAACGTGGCGAAAAAGTGTATCGAGTTCCGGCAGATAGTGCAGCGCAAGCGAGCTGTAAACCAGATCGAGACTGTTGTCTTCCAGTTTCACATCCTCGAGATCGAGGCGTTGATACGTGATGGCGGGATCGGCGGTAAGCTCGGCGGCACGGGCGAGCATTTTCTCGGAGATATCGACGCCCGTCACCTGCGCCGCGCCGAGTTCACGCGCGCTGCGGCAGAACCAGCCGTAACCGCAGCCCAGATCGATGACCGTTTTACCGGCCAGATCGGGCAGCATGGATTTGAGCGTCGGCCATTCCGGTGCGCCGTCCAGCCCCTGCACCGAGCGCGGAAGCTGGGCGTAGCCCTCGAAAAACGCCGGATTGTCGTAAATATTTTGTGCCATCGCAGATCCCTCTTGGTGAATATGCGTAGCAGTATATCGCAGGGTTTAGGTTTTGTTGGCCGGGCAAGGCGTAACCGTCACCCGGCGCACTGTTAGCTCACGGTGCCCCACACCAGGTTCCCGTTATGGAACGTCGCGGTTCGTGGGGAAATACGCGCAACGGCTTCTGCCGAGCAGGAGGCGTCCACCAGCACAAAACTCGCGGCATCCTGCGCTTTCGGCCACACGCGTTCGCCTTTGTCGTTCAGTGGCAGTACGTTGCCAGTCGCAATGCCCAGCGCGCGGGACAGCGTTTGCTCGTTCGGACGGATGTAGAGCTGCGCATACAGGTTCGCTTTTTCCAGCATGTCTCCCAGACCGTACGGCGACCAGTGGTCGATCACGCTGTCGGTGCCCGTCATCACAAATACGCCTTTGTCGCGCAGCTGTTTGAGCGGCATGTGTAAGGTGCCAATCGGCACGGTCGAGGCGACGGTGATTTGCTGCGCCGCCATGCGCGTGGCGAGGGCATCCACTTGCTGTTCGTTAAGCGTCGCCAGCGCAAAGCCGTGGCTGATGGTCAGCTTTCCTTTTAACGCTGGGGTTTTCTCGACCGTCTCCACCATATAATTCACCGCCGCTACGCCTGCGGGGCTGGTCTCGTGCAGGTGGATATCCACCCCTTTGTCATAATCCAGCGCGATCTGGAACATGGTATCGAGAGATTTTTCCATCGCGCCGTCGACGTTAGTCGGGTCCAGCCCGCCGACGTAGTGCGCCCCGGCCTGCATCGCTTCACGCATCAGCGGTTCGCATTTTGACAGCAGCAGCCCATGCTGCGGGAACGCAACAATTTCGCAATCAAAACCGGGCTTATGCCGCGCCAGCACCGCCTGCAGATTTTCCAGATTCTTCAGGCCGGAGGTGGGTTCGATATTGCAGTGGCTGCGGGCGATGGTCGAGCCTTTGGACTGAATCAGGTCGATCAGCTTTTCCGCACGTTCCTGCGTATAAGGTTGTAGCTCGGGCAGCAGTTTTTGTTCGAGGCGGATCATGTCCTGAATAGTGGTGCCCGCCGGGCGATTCAGCGAGCGCCACGGGCCGCCGTAGAAGGTCTTGTCCAGATGGATGTGCATGTCGCGCATCGCCGGGAGCATCAGCTTGCCTCCCGCATCGTAATGGGGCAGCGCGCTGTCGGCATGGCTTTTGTTGTCACGCAGGGCGACGATTTTGCCGTCCTGGATCTCCAGGGTTTTAAGTTCGGTGCGAGTGCTGGTTGCCACATCGCCGTCGACGTTAAATCCGGCCTCCAGCAGCACGTTGTCGAGGTAGTAATGTTTCGCGGTGATGTTCATCGTTTTGCCCGTCTCGCAGGTGTTCTTCGCTGTCTCAGCAGCATACGCGACGGAGCCGGTCGCGCCAAACAGCGCGCAGGCAGTGACCATTTTGCCGCTCTGGCTGATAAACTCACGGCGGCTTTTATTCTCTTTCATCGTATCTTCCTTTTCGTGCTCTTTTACGCATTCACAATGTGAGTGCCGGTCTCACCGCGCAGCGCCGCAGGCAGGCAGTCTGGCGAGGTAATGATGACCCGTTTGCCGCCCTGTTTCAGGAACGCCAGACTGGCGACTATTTTCGGCAACATACTGCCCGCCGGGAAATGGCCCTCTTCCATGTAGCACGTCATCTGCGCCACGCTCACGGTATCCAGCGCCTGCTGGTTCGGCTTGCCAAAGTTGATGCACACCTTCTCAACGCCGGTGGTGATCACCAGTACATCGGCGGCGATTTCGCGCGCCAGCAGCGCGGTGGAGAGATCTTTATCAATCACCGCGTCGACGCTCTGATAATCCCCCTCTTGAGTGCGGATCACCGGAATCCCGCCGCCTCCGGCGCCGATCACCACAAAGCCTTTTTGCGTCAGCGCTTTGATGGCGTCGGCTTCAACAATGCGCACCGGCTGCGGCGAGGCGACCACGCGACGATAGCCGCGCCCGGAATCCTCCACAAAGTGCCAGTCCGGATGGGCGAGCTGCAGCTCATCGCGCTGGGCTTCGCTGAAGAAGGCACCGATAGGTTTAGTCGGATGAGTAAAGCCGGGATCGTGTTGATCCACTTCCACCTGGGTGACCACCGTCACCGCCTTTTGCTCCCCGCGCGCCGCGAGACGGTTGTTCAGCGCCTGCTGGATCAGATAGCCGATCCCGCCCTGCGTGTCGGCCACGCAGTTGGCGAGCGGCGTCAGGGGCAGCCCTTCGCGCTCGTGGGCAATCTCTGCACGCCTGAGATCAAGCCCCACCTGCGGGCCGTTGCCGTGGGTGAGGACGATGTCGTAGTCGGAGGCGAGCATCTCTAATACCGATTCCGCCACCGCTTTGACCGCCTGCGCCTGATGTTCAATCGACTGACTGGCGTTATCTTTGATAATGCTGTTACCACCGATGGCGACGACCATGAGTTCTTTCATTGTGTTTCCTTTATGGGTGCGGTCTGGCCCCCTCACCCGGCCCTTCTCCCCTGTAAGAGGATGAGGGTGAGGGGATCAGGCATTATCAGGACTCAGAAACTGGCGCGACCGACCGCGCGACTTCGCGGCTGTCCAGCACATGTTTCACCACGAACATCCCGCTCATCATCAGGTACGCCGTCACAAACATCAGCGAGCTGCCTTCGGCAAATCCCACCACCGGCGCGTGAATCACGCCGAACAGAGCCAGCAGCGCCCCCACCGCCGCGGCAATCGCTCCGCGCAGGGGTTTATTGATGATGGCGAAGATCGCGATACAACCCCAGAGCATGCTGGCGAGCGGTGCGCCGTTGCCCAGATGCACCAGCCCTTCGTAGTAGATGCCTTTGCTGTGCAGCACGTCGGTGCCGATTTTTGCCGCATTGGTTCCCGCCGCCCCCATCACGCTGTTCATCATGGTCAGCGCCCAGTTGGCGATCCACGGGAATAGACAGATAAAGATGACGGGCACCTCCACTTTGGGCGTTTCCCTCACCACCTGGTTGGCGGTGACGACGCCGATAAACACCAGAATCGGCACGATGGCGGTCATCGGAATGATGGCGAGCATAAACGCCCCCAGCCCGAACAGCGGCACGATGAACATGGTGACGCCCGACGCCAGGGTGTAGCCAATGCTTGCGCCCATTGCTTTCCAGCCCGCGTGACCGACGTAGACCGTCACCGGGAATGGGTTGCCCATGAGACAGCCGAGCATGGAGGCCAGACCGTTCGCCAGCATCACCTTGCGCGTCGGGTATTCGTCCCCCGCCGCGTGGGCGCTTTCGATGTTTTCGAGGTCAAAGATATAGTTCGCCAGCCCCAGTGGAACCGCCGAGGCCAGATACGGCAGGGCGTGCGGCAGACCTTGCATGAAACTGTCAACGTGGATTTCCGGCGGGTTAAAGCCGAACGATGACATGGACGCTTTGATCGCTTCCGGGCTTTGCAGACCGGAGATCCACGCCAGCGCCGTCCCGGCGATCAACAGCAACAGACCGGTCGGGATGCGGGCGAAGATCGGTTTTTTGCCGAACCAGTTGATGAAGATCAGCAGCAGCACGATGAAGGAGACCGTCGGCGCTTCGAACGCCTGCAGCATTGGGTTCATCGCCAACAGCAGCAGACCTAAACCGGACAGGCACGACAGCAGCACGGTGCGCGGGATCATCTTGCGGATGGTTTCGCCTAAAAATGAGCCGCCCGCCAGAATCATCGCTTCAACAAAGCACCACACCAGACCAATCTGGATGGCGAAATCCGCGTCGCCGGTCTGCTGGTAAACCGGCATCAGCACCAGGAACGTCACCGTGAAAATGGACGGCGCGCTTGGGCCAGAGGGCAGAGCCGTCACATCCGTGCGCCCGGTCTGGCGCTGCATCTGCAGGCCAAACCACGCGTAGCAAATGCTGGCGACCAGCACCGCCAGCCCGAAGGCTGGCGCGATACGTCCATAAACAATCTCTTTCGGGATGCCAACGACAAAAATGAGCAGCCCCATCATGGTCAGCAAATTGGTCAGGTTGTTGGTCATCAGGCCGAAATAGGCCGCCCAGTCACCTCTTTTCCACTCCAGTTTCATGCTTTTCATGGATGCTTGCCTTATAAAAAGTAGCGATCGCGGAAGGTCAACAGCGCCTTTTCAAAACAGCTAAATGGCGGGTGAACGATGCCCGCCCCAATCATGCCGATCCCGGCGTCTTTGTGGGCAATGGCGGTGTTGATCACCGGCAGGATGCCGCTGGCGGCAACTTTAGTGATATCAATCGCCGTCGGAATGCCCATAAACGAGAGCAGCGGAATGGTGACGTTCGGGTTTTCGCCGAGGGTGATTTCGCGCATCTGACGCGAGAAGTCGATGGCTTCATCCACCGTACCGCCCACCAGCGCGACAATCGCCGGAGCCGTCGCCATCGCGAACCCGCCGATGCCGTAGGTTTCAGTGATGGCGCTGTCGCCGATATCCAGACCGGAGTCCTCCGGCTTGTAACCGGCAAACATTGGGCCGATCACCTGCTGCGCCGGACCGGTAAACCATTGCCCCGGCAGGCCGGAAATGCGCAGGCCGAATTCATAGCCGTTGCGCGCCATGGTGGTGACGACGGTGCTGAATTCGATGCCGTGCGCGGCATCCAGCGCGGCTTTGCACATTGCCATCCACGTCGGGCCAGAGAAGTAGTCGCTGCTCGCCACAAACTCGAACACCTGACGCTGCTGCTCCACCGGATAACCGGCCTGAATCAGCCCCGGCGTCAGGGCCTGGATCAGCAGCGTGGTGCCCGCGTTATTGCGGTTGTGGCACTCGTCACCCATGTGCAGCGCCTGGGCCAGCATTAAGCGCAGATCGATTTCGCCGATGATTTTCATCGCATCGCGCAGCATCGGGCCGAGCACGTCGCGCATCCAGTTCAGACGGTCGATCACGCTCTGATCGTTGGCCCCCATGCGCAGGATTTTTGCCATCTGCTCACTGAGGTTGGTGAACGCGCGGTTACCGTAGGTTTTGTTCTCAACGATGTGCATAAACATCGACGCCGACGTGACGCCCGCCATTGAGCCGACGCAGTCGTGTTCGTGGCACGGCGAGAACGTAATTTTCCCGGAAGCCGCCAGGCGTTCGGCGTCGCTCAGAGAATCAGCCAGCCCTTCAAACACCAGCGCCCCCGTCACCGCACCGCGCATCGCGCCGCACATGTTTTCCCACGCCACCGGTGGCCCGGCGTGCAGGATGGTCGTAGGGGTCATGCCAGGCACCACGTTGATGGCCTGGTCGAAGCCCACCAGCACCGGATGGGACTGGATAATCCGCTCCAATGCCACTTTGTTGGCGGCGGCAATTTTCCCGGCAAGGGTCGGCTGCGCCAGTTGATCCAGCGCCTCGACCACCTGCAGATTGCCCTGCCCCGGCGGCGTCCAGTCGAGCTGCGTGACCGGGACGTGCTGTTTTTTCAGATCGTCGCTGAACAGGGCGATGCCTACGTTAATGACGTTCAACGGCTGGTTAAATAAGGTTTTCATCAGGCTTTCTCTCCTTTGCAGACAAATTCACGCGCCAGTAATCCGGTGTTAGTGCTGCTGCTCGCCCAGATCACACCTGCGTCTGTCAGTAGCTGGCACTGCTGCGACAGGGACGGAGTATCCAGATCGGTGCCCAGCACGTAGCCGAGGATCTCGAGCGGGCGGTTGTCCACTTTGGCAATGGCCTGCGCCTCTTTGATGGCGTCGATCATCACCCCGACCGGATCCTCGTGAGAGCCGAAACCGAGCACGAAATCCATCACGATGACGCCCACTTCCGGGTCGCGCGCCTCCTGCAACAGGCGGCTGATGCGGTTGGTCGGATCGATCATCGGGTGCGGTTTGCCGTTGGTGAAATCATCGTCGCCAAAATCGAGGAAGGTGTGGGCCTGGCTGACGTTGAGATCCGCCAGACGTTTGGTCGGGTCCGGCTGGATGTTGCTGTAGACGTCGTCAAATTTTTCCAGCGCCGCGAACATCGCTTCGTCACACAGGGTGCCGCCGCAGAACAGACCGCGAATGTATTTTTGCTGTGGCGTGAGGCGAGCGCGCACCTCTTCAATTAATGGCCAGTTGAGCGGGTGGAGATCGAGAGACTCTTCTTTGATGCCCGTGAGCAGAACCGCTTTCAGGGCCGCCTCTTTGGTGCCGCGCGCGAACTGCAAACCCGCTTCATCGGCTGGCGGTTCGTTGCGACCGAGGAAACAAACAACGACTGGTTTGCGGCAGGCGCGGGCGCGGGCCAGCACGTTTTCGGCCACCTTCGGCGCAGGCGGTTTGGAGATGAGCGCGATCACTTCAGTGGCTTCGTCGGCTTCCAGCATGTCGATGGCGTCGAGCATCATCAGGCCGCCGATCTTTTCGCTCAAATCGCGCCCGCCGGTGCCGATGAGCTGTGAAATTCCGCCGCCAAACTCATGAATACGCGCGCTCAGCTCCTGGCTGCCAGTCCCCGACGCGCCGACGATGCCAATCGGCCCGCGACGTACCGCGTTGCCAAAGCACAGTGCTGCGCCGTTGATAATGGCGGTTCCGCAGTCGGGTCCCATCATCAGCAGACCTTTCTGGTGCGCCAGCTGCTTGAGAGCCAGCTCGTCGTCGAGGCTGACGTTGTCGGAGAAGAGCATCACGTTGAGATCGTTTTCCAGCGCCTGGCGTGCTTCGCGGGCGGCGAACAGGCCGTTGACGGAGATCACTGCCAGGTTGCTGTCGGGGCGATGCGTTTTGGCGCTGGCGAGGGTAGCGAAACGGGCTTCGTGCGCGCCGCCGCTCTCTTTACGGGTAAATAAGGCTTCGATGGCAGCCAGCGTTTCGTCACTGGCGGCCTCGCCTTTAATCACAATCATCAGGTCGCCGTTTTTAGCGTCCTGCAATTCTGGCGTTAATAATCCCAGGTTTTTTAATACGCCTTTATTCATTTCAGTCGCCATCGCCACAAACGCCTGTTCCACACCGGGCAATTTATTGGCTTTGGTCGAGACCGACATCAGTGAGACAGAATCAAAATAGGTATTCTTTTTAATAACGATTTTGGTGGGCATGTTTTCCTCCCGAATGCGGGCAAAAGGGGGCCGCCATCATGATTAAGGCATGATGGTAAACGTGAAAAAATTCAGGTCAGGCAAGCCCAAAACGGCTTGCCGAATACATTACGCGCCGGCGGCTAACAGCAGTTCAGCAATCGCGTGATAGCCTTTTTCGCGCGCCAGTTCGAGCGGGGTTTTCCCGTATTTGTCGGTCATGTGTGGATTGGCGCCGTGGTCGAGGAGTAATTTGACGATCTCCTGCTGTTTCGCCCCGCCGTCGTTGAGGACGATGGCTTCCAGTAAGGGCGTCCAGCCGACAAAGTTGGTGTGGTTAACGTTGATATCCGTATGCGCCAGCAGCTCGCGGACAATCTCCACGTGGCCTTTTTCGCTCGCAGGGGTAATCCCCACGCCGCCAAAGCGTGACAGGCGATCGAGATCCGGATTAGCCGGCAGGAAGATGCGCAGCAAGGTAAGGTCATTCGTCAGGCAGCTAATTAAGAACGGGTTAAAACAGGTCTGGTCCTGTTTATCGATATCCGCACCGGCGGAAATAAGGAATTCAACGCAAGGATAATGCTTTTTCAGGCTGGCAATAATAATGGCGGTTCTTTTCTGGCGATTGGTGGCATTGATGTCCACCCCTTTTTCCAGACAGGCTTTGAGTGCATCCAGATTGCCCTGCTCTGCCGCAAGCAGAAATTCAGTAACGAGTTCATTTGCAGACATATTCAGACTCCGATGTTTTCATTTCTGATGACCTGAGAATAGCAACAGCCCCGTGATAAAAGAATCCGCTTAAATTTCATTCATCGTAAGGACAGGGATTATTGAATGGAAATCAACAGTCGGGCCAAAACGTGCGTCGGTGCAATGTTTTTCTTATCGTTGACGTCCTTTTCCGCCGTAAAAGCGCATTCTGCTTATATCTCGACACGCCTTGCCTGGCGCGGCCTGAAACAAAATAGCAGAAGTGTGATAGTGCTCAAATGAGATGTAACTGCAGTGTTAAATATTGTTCAAAACTGATTGCCGTTGCGGGCGATTACAAATAGATTCAACAATACCGCCGGGGCTTATGTGAGGGGCTGCGCCATGAATTCGATATTTACGGAAGAGAACCTGCTGGCCTTTACCGCCGCCGCACGCTTCGGCAGTTTTAGCAAAGCGGCCGAAGAGCTGGGCGTGACCACTTCCGCCATTAGCTACACCATCAAACGGATGGAGACGGGGCTGGACGTGGTGCTGTTTGTGCGCAATACGCGCAGCATCGAGCTGACGGAGTCCGGGTTTTACTTTTACCGTAAAGCGACGGATTTGCTCAATGACTTCCACGCCATCAAACGCGGGATTGATACCATTTCACAGGGTATCGAAGCGCGGGTGCGGATCTGTATCAACCAGCTGTTATACACACCGCGTCATACCGCCCGGCTGTTACAGGTCTTAAAAAAACAGTTCCCCACCTGCCAGATCACCGTCACCACCGAGGTGTATAACGGCGTGTGGGATTCGATCATTAATAATCAGGCCAATATTGCGATTGGCGCGCCGGATACGCTGCTTGACGGCGGCGGGATTGATTACACGGAAATCGGCGCGATTCGCTGGGTTTTTGCTATCTCTCCCCAGCACCCGCTGGCGTTTTCCCCGGAGCCGATTGCCGAGAGCCAGCTGCGACTCTATCCCAACATCATGGTCGAAGACACGGCGCATACGATCAATAAAAAAGTGGGCTGGTTGCTGCACGGACAGGAGGCGATTCTGGTGCCAGACTTTAACACCAAATGTCAGTGTCAGATTTTGGGCGAGGGAATTGGATTTTTACCGGAACATATGGCGCGCGAAGCGGTAGAAGATGGATTACTGGTGACGCGACGCATTAACAATCCGCGCCAGGACTCGCGCATGCTGCTGGCCACGCAGCATGCCGCGACCGGCCAGGTAACCCGCTGGATCAAACAGCAGTTTGGGCCTCAGGGGGTACTGACCGGGATATATAGCGATTTACTGTGGCGTGATTAACGCGCGTTTTTAATCGCGGCTCTGCACCCAGAAGGCGTGAATAAGCCCCGGGATGTAACCCAGCAGCGTCAGAATGATATTCAAAATAAACGCCCAGCCGAAACCTTTACCGAGCAGAACACCCAGTGGCGGGATCAGAATAGTAATAACGATACGCCAGAAACCCATACTTTCTCCATTCAAGCTAAAAAAAGAACATTGTTAAAAAAAGTTTTAACGTTAAGCGTAGCGAGTTTACCGTGTCGCGCCATTCCTTAAGCCTGCTTTTACGCTCCTTTACCCTTTTTACAATCACTTAGACTAACGATTAAGGAGTATTCACGCGTTACACCTGTACCCGGCTGATGACGTGGGCTAAGGTAAGAAATACCAAAACGAGGAGGACATTATGTTTACTGTTGGAGATGTTGTGCAGCCACGTATGGGCGGGCCAAAGCTGAAAGTCGTTGAAGTGCATGACGATCAAATTGTTGCCGTGCAGGCGAGCAATGAGCAGGGAGAGAAGTTTACGCTGAAGGCGGCGGATGTGGCGTTGTATAAAGAAGACGGCGATTTCGGCGTCTGCTGAAAGCTCAGGGCGGTGAGATACCGCCCTGATGTGAAATCACTTAGATTAAGAAATCATCCAGTGACTGGCCATTTGCCAGCGCAGTGGCGATTGGCTTAGGCGTACGGCCCTGGCCGGTCCAGGTTTTCACTTCGCCGTTTGCGTCAGTGAAACGGTACTTCGCTTCACGCGCCTGACGTTTTTGCGGCTGGCTGGCACCTTTCAGAACGTCTTTACCCAGCAGATCTTCTGGAGAAATACCGTCAGCTTTCATCAGCTCTAACAGAGCATTAATTTTCTGCTGCTGTTCAGCCTGCTGACTCTGCATTTCATCTTGCTCATTACGTTTTTCTTCCGTAACAATGCGGAATTTTTCCAGCATTTCTTCAAGCACATCAACAGAAAACTCGCGCGCCATTGCGCGAAGGGTACGGATATTATTAAGATTTTGTAACATTGAAGACATATTACTGAAGACCTTTTATGAGTTGATTCAATGAGCAATAGTTCAATATGGTAATCCACTTTACTTTGAATATCCAGCGAGATTCCTCCCAGACTTTTATTAAGGATATTCAACAATATTTAATTAATTATCCTTACCTTTATTTGCATTCCATTCAATATTGCTTTTGTTTAGCTCACACTTTCTATTTCTTATGAGCACGTTTTTGAGCAAACGCCGCCCCTCTCTCGCATAATGCTGAATAATCACTCAACTGTTAAGCATAACTAAACAAGAAACCGATCAGAACAATTCACCACAAAACAGGCGAAAATAGAACATTAATAATACGTCGCCACGTTTTTACCCGTTCGGAAGTTGAGTCTGCTGAGACGATAATTTTCGCGAATACATCTCATTGCTCGCACTCACTCATTTAATTGATTTACAAGCATATTTACAAGATAAAAACAGAAAGCACCGCCGCAGTGAAAAAGCGGGATGTTTTAGAGCATTTCATGGACAAAAGGCCATTAAATAAATATTTTTCACTCATTGTGACTTTCAAAGCAGAGAGATACTCTATACACGTTCAACAAACCAACCTAAAGCACCATGCGCTGCAGGTAAAATCTCTGTTTTGTGTTCTTCTCAAGGAGTTCGGACATGTTCTCACCGCAGTCTCGCCTGCGCCATGCAGTTGCAGACACTTTCGCGATGGTCGTCTACTGTTCCGTAGTGAACATGCTGATCGAGATATTCCTCTCCGGAATGTCTTTTGAGCAGTCCCTTTCTTCCAGACTGGTGGCCATTCCGGTCAACATTCTTATTGCATGGCCGTATGGTTTTTACCGTGACGCCGTCATGCGCCTGGCGCGCCGTGTTAGCCCGTCGGGCTGGCTCAAAAACCTGGCAGACGTGCTGGCTTACGTCACCTTCCAGTCACCGGTGTATGTGGCGATTTTGCTGACCGTCGGCGCAGACTGGCATCAGATTGCGGCTGCCGTCAGCTCGAATATTGTGGTGTCGATGTTGATGGGTGCGGCCTATGGCTACTTCCTGGACTACTGTCGCCGCCTGTTTAAAGTCAGCCAGTATCATCAGTCCCAGGCGTAAAGTGCTGCGACTGGCCGCTGCCAGTCGCACGTTTATTGCGGTTCGCCAAACAGACCTGTCAGAAATCGCTCCAGCGCCATGCGGGAGCTAAAACCATGCGGAATACCGTAATGCTGGTGCCGTTCTCCGGCTAAATACAGCGGAAATTCCTGATAATGATCGCAGGTTTTGATATCCGTGGCAGGTTCAGCAAACGACAAACTACGGTCTTTTAGGGTGGGGTGAATAATCAGCGCAGTGCGTCCCATTCGGGCTTCGCGGTTAACATAGACATAATTATCGCCACGGCGATATCCGTATGTTTTTTGAGTCACTGCATCCATGATGAAACCCGCTTTTTCAAGAACGCGCGCCACCTCATCGGGTCGTAAATACATATTTTATCCTCGTTATCTTTTCCTGCGGGCCAACCTTACAATAATCATCGTTAGCAACGCTTTCAGATAAATCCATAAAGGCCACGATAAGTCGTGACTCGCTTCAGATATTAAAAACCTGGACTAAACTGTGTGTGAACGCAAAATTATGGAGGATCGTATGTTTAACAGACCGAACCGAAACGATATTAATGACGACGCTCAGGATATTCGTAACGATGTCAGCCAATTAGCCGACACACTGGAGGATGTATTGAAATCCTGGGGCTCTGATGCAAAGGATGAGGCGGATGTCGCCAGACGTAAGGCTCAGTCTCTGCTGCGTGAAACCCGCGCCCGGATGCATGGCCACTCACGCACCACGCAGGCCGCCTGCGATGCGATTGGCTGTGCCAATACCTTTATCCGTGAAAAACCGTTGTACGCTGTGGGGACCGTTGCCGCAGTAGGGATTTTTATCGGTGCCTTACTGACGCTGCGTAAATAACCTTAAAACGCGTCATTTGCTGACCCTCGTTCGCCTCTGCGATCGGGGGTTTTTATTTTTACGGTCAAAAAAACGCCAGAAGCCGCGTGCAGCCTGCCCCTCCTCGCATCGCTCATCATCAAGGCAAAATCAATTGATAAATCCCATATCTTGTATGGTTGAAACTTACACCAACTACATCTAGTATTCCCTCTAACAAGACACACACAACCCGACGCACTCATACGCGCCGCTCCCTCATTCTAAATGGAAATACGAATCATGAGCATTACTATTTACACTCGTAACGACTGTGTTCAGTGCCACGCCACGAAACGTGCAATGGAAAACCGTGGCGTCGCGTTTGAGATGGTGAATGTGGACTTGCAGCCCGATGCGGCAGACGCCCTGCGCGCGCAAGGATTTCGTCAGCTTCCGGTGGTGATCGCCGGGGAAACCAGCTGGTCAGGCTTTCGCCCGGACATGATTAATCGCCTGCAAACGCAGGCCGTCAGCGCATGAGTCTGCTCGTCTACTTCTCCAGCAGCTCGGAAAATACGCTGCGCTTTATCGAGCGTCTCGGGCTGCCCGCCGTGCGTATTCCGCTCAACGAGCGCGAGCGCATTCAGGTAGACGAACCTTATATTCTGGTGGTCCCCAGCTATGGCGGCGGTGGAACGGCGGGCGCGGTGCCCCGTCAGGCAATCCGCTTTCTTAATGATCCCCACAACCGGGCGCTGATTCGCGGTGTGATCGCCGCAGGCAATCGCAATTTTGGCGACGCGTTCTGCCGTGCCGGGGATGTTATCTCTCAAAAGTGCGGCGTGCCGTATCTCTATCGTTTTGAACTGATGGGGACACAGCAGGACGTAGAGAACGTGCGTAAAGGAGTGAACGAATTTTGGCAACGACAACCGCAGAACGCGTAGTGCAAGGCTCAACGGATTACCATGCCCTGAACGCTATGCTGAACCTCTACGATCGCGAGGGGAATATTCAGTTTGGCAAAGACCACGAGGCGGTGGAGGCCTTTTTTGCCGCCCACGTCCGCCCGAACACGCTCTCTTTTGCCAGCCAGCAGGCGCGCCTCGACTATCTGGTCAACGAAGGTTATTACGAAGCGCGGGTGCTGACGCGCTACGATCGCGACTTTGTGGTGAAACTGTTTGAACGCGCCCACGCCAGCGGTTTCCGTTTCCAGACGTTCCTCGGCGCCTGGAAGTATTACACCAGCTACACGCTCAAAACCTTCGACGGCAAACGCTATCTGGAAAGTTTTGAAGATCGCGTCTGTATGGTGGCCCTGACGCTCGCGCAGGGTGATGAAGCGCTGGCGCAACAGCTGACGGACGAGATCCTCTCGGGCCGCTTCCAGCCCGCCACGCCGACATTCCTCAACTGCGGGAAAGCCCAGCGCGGTGAGCTGGTCTCCTGCTTCCTGCTGCGCATCGAAGACAATATGGAGTCGATTGGCCGGGCGGTGAACTCGGCCCTGCAGCTTTCCAAACGCGGGGGCGGCGTCGCGTTTCTGCTGTCGAATCTGCGGGAGTCCGGCGCGCCGATTAAGCGCATCGAAAACCAGTCTTCTGGCGTGATCCCGGTGATGAAAATGCTGGAAGATGCGTTTTCCTACGCTAACCAGCTGGGTGCGCGCCAGGGCGCGGGCGCGGTGTATCTTCACGCCCATCACCCGGACATCCTGCGGTTTCTCGATACCAAACGCGAAAACGCCGACGAAAAAATCCGCATCAAAACGCTGTCCCTTGGGGTGGTGATCCCGGATATCACCTTCCAGCTGGCGAAAGAGAATGCCGAGATGGCCCTCTTCTCGCCTTATGACATTGAGCGCATCTACGGCAAGCCATTTGGCGATGTGGCCATTAGCGAGCTGTACGACGAGCTGGTCGCTGACGATCGCATTCGCAAAAAAACCATTAATGCCCGCGACTTCTTCCAGACGCTGGCCGAGATCCAGTTCGAGTCCGGCTATCCGTACATCATGTATGAAGACACGGTGAACCGCGCTAACCCGATTGCCGGGCGTATCAACATGAGTAATCTGTGCTCGGAGATTTTGCAGGTCAACAGCGCGTCGACTTACGACGAGAATCTGGATTACGCCGAAACAGGCAAAGATATCTCCTGCAATCTTGGCTCACTGAATATTGCCCACACCATGGATTCCCCGAATTTTGGCCGCACTGTGGAAACCGCGATTCGTGGCCTGACGGCGGTGTCGGACATGAGCCACATCCGCAGCGTGCCGTCGATCGAAGCCGGGAATGCCGCGTCTCACGCCATCGGGCTGGGTCAGATGAATTTGCACGGCTATCTGGCGCGCGAAGGCATTCCTTACGGCAGTGCCGAAGGGCTGGATTTCACGAATTTCTATTTCTACACCATCACCTGGCATGCCTTGCATACTTCAATGATGCTGGCCCGCGAGCGTAACCAGCGCTTCGCCGGGTTTGAGCAGTCGCGCTACGCCAGCGGAGAGTATTTTAATCAGTATCTGGAAAGTGACTGGCAGCCGAAAACCGAGAAAGTGCGGGCGTTGTTCGCCCGTGCCGGGGTCCCGATTCCGACGCGCGAGATGTGGCAGCAGCTGCGTGCCGACGTCATGCAGTACGGCATCTACAACCAGAACCTGCAGGCCGTGCCGCCTACCGGATCTATTTCCTATATCAACCACGCGACGTCGAGCATTCACCCTATCGTCTCAAAGATTGAGATCCGCAAGGAAGGCAAAACCGGACGCGTCTACTATCCCGCGCCGTTTATGACCAACGAGAACCTGGCGCTCTATCAGGATGCCTATGAAATCGGCCCGGAGAAGATTATTGATACTTACGCCGAGGCGACCCGCCATGTGGATCAGGGGCTGTCGCTGACGTTGTTCTTCCCCGATACCGCCACCACGCGCGATATCAACAAGGCGCAGATTTACGCCTGGAAGAAAGGCATCAAAACCCTGTACTACATTCGCCTGCGTCAGCTTGCGCTGGAAGGCACCGAAATTGAAGGCTGCGTGTCCTGCGCGCTGTAAGGAGAAAGGATGAAACTGTCACGCGTAAGCGCCGTTAACTGGAACAAAATTCAGGACGATAAAGATCTGGAGGTGTGGAACCGCCTGACCAGCAACTTCTGGCTGCCGGAAAAAGTGCCGCTCTCCAACGATATTCCAGCGTGGGCCACCCTCAGCCACGCCGAACAGCAGCTGACCATCCGCGTGTTTACCGGGCTGACGCTGCTGGACACTATTCAGAACACCGTCGGCGCCCCGGCGCTGATGGCGGATTCACTGACGCCTCACGAAGAGGCGGTGATGTCGAATATCAGCTTTATGGAGGCGGTCCACGCCCGTTCCTACAGCTCGATTTTCTCAACACTTTGCCAGACCAAAGATGTGGATGCGGCCTATACCTGGAGCGAAGAGAGTGCCCCGCTCCAGCGCAAAGCCCAGCTGGTGCTGGAGTATTACCAGGCCGATGAGCCGCTGAAGAAGAAAATCGCCAGCGTGTTCCTGGAATCTTTCCTCTTCTATTCCGGCTTCTGGCTGCCGATGTACTGGTCGAGTCGCGGCAAGCTGACCAACACCGCCGATTTGATTCGCCTGATCATCCGCGACGAAGCGGTTCACGGGTATTACATCGGCTATAAATATCAGAAAGGGCTGGAGAAGATTAGCGACGCAAAACGCGAGGAGCTGAAAGATTTTGCGCTGGATTTGCTGATGGATCTTTATGACAACGAGCTGAGCTACACGGAAGAGCTGTATGCGGGAACCGGCTGGGAGGAGGATGTCAAAGCGTTCCTCTGCTACAACGCCAACAAAGCGCTGATGAATCTCGGCTACGAGGCGCTGTTCCCGCCGGAGATGGCGGAGGTGAATCCGGCGATTCTGGCGGCGCTCTCGCCGAATGCCGACGAAAACCACGACTTCTTCTCCGGGTCCGGCTCATCCTACGTGATGGGTAAAGCGGTGGAAACGGAGGATGAGGACTGGGATTTTTAACGCGGTATTTTCCCCTTCATTTTAACCCTCTCCCTTTCGGGAGAGGGGATCGTCAAATCGCCAGACCTAACGCTCGTTAATTTAATATAAATCCCATTTTCTCCCCACAAATATTCCCTGTAATCTATACTGTAATTCCAGCGTCATATTCTCCTGAATCATTCCGATCCAGAAGAAATTCCCCGACCGCGCGGCAAAAATCTCAGAAAAATTCGACACCCGCTCAGCCCTTACCTCATGGGAAATTCAGCCATTTCACCACCGGCAAAATTCGTGCCACACGCGGCACAAGGGTTGTCTCAGATTCTCAGTATGTTAGGGTATGGCCAGTTCATTATTTTTAATGGTATTGATATCGACGCTAATAAATAACGGGAATTACTCTATTGCATGGCAATTAAATTAGAAGTTAAAAATCTCTATAAAGTATTTGGCGAGCATCCACAGCGCGCGTTCAAATATATTGAAAAAGGACTTTCAAAAGAACAAATCCTGGAGAAGACAGGATTATCCCTTGGCGTTAAAGACGCCAGTCTGGCAATTGAAGAAGGCGAGATTTTCGTCATCATGGGGTTATCCGGTTCGGGTAAATCCACTATGGTTCGCCTTCTCAATCGCCTGATTGAACCCACCCGCGGACAGGTGCTGATTGATGGCGTTGATATCGCCAGAATATCTGACGCCGAGCTTCGTGAGGTGCGCAGGAAAAAGATTGCGATGGTCTTCCAGTCATTCGCGCTAATGCCACATATGACGGTACTGGATAATACCGCTTTCGGTATGGAATTAGCGGGAATCCCTGCGGCGATTCGCCAGGAAAAAGCGCTGGATGCATTACGCCAGGTGGGACTGGAAAATTATGCCCACGGCTATCCGGATGAACTTTCTGGCGGTATGCGTCAGCGCGTCGGTTTAGCCCGCGCATTAGCCATCAATCCCGATATTTTATTAATGGATGAAGCCTTCTCAGCGCTCGACCCATTAATTCGTACCGAGATGCAGGATGAGCTGGTAAAACTGCAGGCAAAACATCAGCGAACCGTGGTCTTTATTTCCCACGATCTCGATGAAGCGATGCGTATTGGCGATCGCATTGCCATTATGCAAAATGGCGAAGTGGTGCAGGTCGGCACGCCGGACGAAATTCTGAATAATCCGGCCAATGATTATGTGCGCACCTTCTTCCGGGGCGTGGATATTAGCCAGGTGTTTAGCGCGAAAGATATTTCCCGCCGTGCGCTGGATGGCATTATTCGCCGCACGCCAGGGTTTGGCCCGCGCTCGGCGCTGAAACTGCTGCAGGACGAAGACCGCGAATATGGCTATGTCATTGAGCGCGGTAATAAATTTGTAGGCATTGTCTCCATCGACTCTCTGAAAAAAGCGCTTAGCGAAAACCAGGGAATCGATGCGGCGTTACTCGACGCTCCGCTTGCCGTGGACGCCGAAACGCCGCTCAGCGAGTTGCTCTCTCACGTCGGCCAGGCACCCTGCGCGGTTCCGGTCATTGGAGAAGAACAACAGTACGTCGGCATCATCTCAAAACGCATGTTGCTGCAGGCTTTAGATCGCGAGGGGGCAAACAATGGCTGATCAATCTAATCCGTGGGGAACCACAGAAGCGGCAGATAGCGCCGCACAATCGGCAGACGCATGGGGAACTTCTGCGCCTGCGCCCGCTGACGGCGGTAGCACCGCCGACTGGCTCAACAGCGCTCCGGCGCCCGCACCAGAACATTTCAATATTATGGACCCGTTCCATAAAACCCTGATCCCGCTGGACAGCTGGGTGACCGAAGGCATCGACTGGGTGGTGACCCACTTCCGTCCGGTGTTCCAGGGCATTCGCGTCCCGGTGGATTACATTCTCAACGGCTTCCAGCAGATGATGCTCGGAATGCCCGCGCCTGTTGCCATTGCGCTGTTCGCGCTCATTGCGTGGCAGTTCGGCAGTGCAGGTATGGGGATCGCCACACTTATTTCACTGATTTTAATTGGTGCTATCGGAGCCTGGTCTCAGGCGATGATTACTCTGGCGCTGGTGCTCACCGCCCTGCTGTTCTGCGTGGTGATCGGTTTGCCGATGGGCATATGGCTGGCGCGCAGCCCGAGGGCGGCGAAAATTATTCGTCCGCTGCTGGATGCGATGCAGACCACGCCGGCGTTTGTCTATCTGGTGCCTATCGTAATGCTGTTCGGGATCGGTAACGTACCGGGCGTGGTCGTGACCATTATCTTCGCCTTGCCGCCGATTATCCGTCTGACCATTCTGGGGATTAACCAGGTGCCAGCCGATCTGATCGAAGCGTCACGCTCGTTCGGTGCCAGCCCGCGTCAGATGCTGTTTAAAGTGCAGCTCCCGCTGGCGATGCCCACCATTATGGCAGGCGTGAACCAGACGCTGATGCTCGCCCTCTCGATGGTGGTGATCGCCTCAATGATTGCTGTGGGTGGCCTCGGCCAGATGGTACTGCGCGGTATCGGTCGTCTCGATATGGGACTGGCCACCGTGGGCGGCGTCGGGATCGTGATCCTCGCCATTATTCTTGACCGCCTGACTCAGGCAGTCGGTCGCGATTCACGCAGTCGCGGCAACCGTCGCTGGTACAGCACCGGCCCGGTCGGGTTGATTACCCGTCCATTCATTAAATAAGGAACAACGATGCGACATAACATCCTTTTTGCCACAGCGTTTGCCACCCTTGTCTCTACCAGCGCATTCGCCGCTGACCTGCCGGGTAAAGGCATTACCGTTCAACCGGTACAGAGCACAATTTCGGAAGAGTCCTTCCAGACCATGATCGTCAGCCGCGCCCTTGAAAAACTGGGTTATACGGTCAATAAGCCGAGCGAAGTGGATTACAACGTCGGCTACACCTCGATTGCCTCTGGCGATGCGACCTTTACCGCCGTGAACTGGCAGCCGCTGCATGATGACATGTATGCCGCCGCCGGCGGGAGTAAGAAGTTTTACCGCGAAGGCACCTTCGTGACCGGCGCTGCGCAGGGCTATTTGGTCGACAAGAAAACCGCCGACAAATACCACATCACCAATGTTGAGCAGCTTAAAGATCCGAAGATCGCCAAACTGTTCGACACCAACGGTGACGGCAAAGCCGACATGATGGGCTGTTCGCCGGGCTGGGGCTGTGAGGCGGTGATTAACCACCAGAACAAAGCCTTCGATCTGGAAAAGACCGTCGACGTGAGCCACGGTAACTACTCCGCGATGATGGCAGATACCATCGCCCGCTTTAAAGAGGGTAAACCAGTGATCTACTACACCTGGACGCCGTACTGGGTGAGCGACGTGCTGAAGCCAGGCAAAGACGTAGTGTGGCTGCAGGTGCCGTTCTCTTCTCTGCCAGGTGAGCAGAAAGATATCGACACCAAGTTGCCAAACGGCATGAACTACGGTTTCCCGGTGAACACCATGCATATCGTCGCGAACAAAGCCTGGGCTGAGAAAAATCCGGCGGCGGCGAAGCTGTTCTCGGTGATGAAACTGCCGCTGGCTGATATCAACGCGCAGAATGCGATGATGCATGAAGGCAAATCGTCTGAAGCCGATGTCCAGGGTCACGTTGACGGCTGGATCAAAGCCCACCAGCAGCAGTTTGATGGCTGGGTGAACGAGGCGCTGGCAGCGCAGAAGTAACGCTTTTTCCTTACCTCGCCCTCTCCCGTTTGGGAGGGGGTTAGGGTAAGGGCATCAAACTCCCCCCAGGCCTAAACCGCACAAACCACCACGCAACAAATCCCCAACATTCACATTCATCCGTTATGATGGTTTCTGAAAAAATAATCACTTAACTCACGATTCCTGACTCTCATGACGAAAACTTCTCAAGGGCTTAGCCCGGCACTTATTCTGCTCATGTCTGTGGCAACTGGCCTCGCGGTGGCCAGTAACTACTATGCGCAACCTTTACTCGACACCATCGCCCGCGCCTTTTCGCTCTCCGCCAGTTCCGCCGGTTTTATTGTGACAGCCGCCCAGCTCGGCTACGCCGCGGGCCTGCTGTTCCTCGTGCCGCTCGGCGATATGTTTGAACGCCGCAGACTGATCGTCTCCATGACGCTGCTGGCAGCGGGCGGGATGTTAATTACCGCCTCCAGCCAGTCGCTGGGGATGATGATCCTCGGTACGGCGCTGACCGGATTGTTCTCGGTCGTGGCCCAGATCCTCGTGCCGCTAGCCGCCACGCTCGCGGCACCAGAAAAGCGCGGCAAAGTGGTAGGAACGATCATGAGCGGCCTGCTGCTGGGGATTTTGCTGGCGCGAACCGTTGCCGGGCTGCTGGCAAGTCTTGGCGGCTGGCGCACGGTCTACTGGGTCGCCAGCGTGCTGATGGTCGTGATGGCCTTTGCCCTGTGGCGCGGCCTGCCAAAAGTGAAGCAGGAAAATCATCTTAACTACCCTCAGCTTCTCGGCTCGGTGTTCAGCCTGTTCACCCAGGATAAACTTCTGAGAACGCGCGCGCTGTTGGGCTGTTTCACCTTTGCCAACTTCAGCATTCTGTGGACCTCAATGGCCTTCCTGCTGGCCTCGCCGCCGTTCAACTATTCCGAAGGGGTGATTGGCCTGTTTGGTCTGGCGGGTGCGGCCGGTGCGCTGGGCGCTCGCCCTGCCGGTGGTCTGGCGGATAAAGGCAAATCCCATCTCACAACCTCCGCCGGGCTGGTCATGCTGCTCCTCTCCTGGGCGGCGATCTGGTACGGGCATATCTCGGTGCTGTCGCTGATTGTCGGGATTCTGGTCCTCGACCTGACCGTACAGGGCGTGCATATCACTAACCAGACGGTGATCTATCGCGTGAAGCCCGAGGCTCGTAACCGCCTGACTGCCGGTTACATGACCAGCTACTTTATCGGCGGTGCGGCAGGCTCCCTGATCTCGGCGTCCGCGTGGCAGCATTACGGCTGGACCGGCGTGTGCGTGGTCGGTACCCTTGTTGCAGCCGTTAACCTGCTCATCTGGTGGCGCGGCTATCACCTTCAGGAAGCCATTATCTAAGCTTTACATCGGTTTGGGGCTTCTTAGGGTGTTAAGCAGCCCCGCACTCTGTTAAGGTGAGCGTAATTATTTATCCCAGAAATTTTACTGTGGGTGACATATTAGAATACCGCATGAATAGTTCAGACCTACTGGCTGCTCCCGGCCCCATCAGATTGCCGACATTTCCGTTCTGTTTGAAACCTCATGCTGTTTCTCATCACCCGACCCCGTCTTTCGTGGGCGTTAGCCCTTTCATTTCTGTGCTTACCGGGTCACGGATTCGCCCGGCACTTTCTGACAGTGATATCAGTTTGGCGGATATAACCGCACAAATAATTCATTTACATTATTTGTCACTGTCGTTACTATATCGACTGTAATTAATGAGGTCATGCCCAAATGGATAGTTCGTTTACCCCAATTGAACAAATGCTTAAATTTCGCGCCAGTCGCTACGAGGACTTCCCGTACCAGGAGATCCTGTTAACCCGTCTTTGCATGCACATGCAGGGTAAGCTGCTGGATAACCGCAATAAAATGCTGAAAGCTCAAGGGATTAACGAGACGTTGTTTATGGCGTTAATTACCCTGGAATCTCAGGAAGATCACAGCATTCAGCCCTCTGAATTGAGCTGCGCCCTGGGTTCTTCTCGCACTAACGCGACCCGCATCGCGGATGAGCTGGAAAAACGCGGCTGGATTGAACGCCGTGAAAGTGACAACGATCGCCGTTGCCTGCATCTGCAACTGACCGATAAAGGTCATGAATTCCTGCGTGGGGTGCTTCCACCTCAGCACAACTGTCTGCATCAGCTCTGGTCTGCCCTGAGCACGACCGAGCGCGACCAGCTAGAGCACATCACTCGCAAGCTCCTCACCCGTCTGGATCAGATGGACGAAGAGGGCGCCATTCTCGAGGCGCTAAGCTAACGCGACGACACGCTCAACCATCCAGATTACATAAGAAATACTGATAGGCCAGCACGTTACACTGCTGGCCTTTCTGACAACAGGTCGGCCCAGCCGATGTGAAAATAAGAAGATCGTGGAGAACTACAATGAGCGCAAATGCGGAGAACACTCCCCCGCAGCAACCGGTCAACACTAAGAAAGGCAAACGCAAAAGCGCCCTTCTGCTGCTGACTTTGCTCTTTATTATTATTGCCGTGGCATATGGGATCTATTGGTTTTTAGTACTGCGTCATATTGAAGAGACCGATGACGCATACGTGGCAGGGAACCAGGTTCAGATTATGGCGCAGGTGTCGGGCAGCGTGACGAAAGTCTGGGCTGACAATACCGACTTTGTGCAAAAAGGAGATGTGCTGGTCACGCTCGACCCGACCGATGCGCAGCAGGCGTTTGAAAAAGCGCAGACGCAGCTGGCCTCAAGCGTGCGTCAAACCCGTCAGTCGATGATTAACAGCAAGCAGTTGCAGGCGAGCATCGACGTGCAGAAAACCGCCCTCGCGCAGGCGCAGAGCGACCTGAATCGTCGTGTACCGCTCGGCACCGCCAACCTGATTGGCCGTGAAGAGCTGCAACACGCGCGTGACGCTGTGGCCAGCGCGCAGGCTCAGCTTGACGTGGCAATCCAGCAGTACAACGCCAACCAGGCGATGATTCTGGGTACCCATCTTGAAGAGCAGCCTGCCGTTAAACAGGCGGCAACCGAAGTGCGTAACGCCTGGCTTGCCCTGCAACGTACTAAAATTGTCAGCCCGATGACCGGTTACGTCTCCCGTCGTTCCGTTCAGCCTGGCGCACAGATTAGCACCACGACGCCGCTGATGGCGGTGGTGCCGGCGAACAATCTGTGGGTAGATGCCAACTTCAAAGAGACGCAGCTGGCCCACATGCGTATCGGCCAGACCGCGACTATCGTCAGTGATATTTACGGCGACGACGTGAAGTACACCGGTAAAGTGGTCGGTCTGGATATGGGCACCGGCAGCGCGTTCTCACTGCTGCCTGCGCAGAACGCCACCGGTAACTGGATCAAAGTGGTTCAGCGTCTGCCGGTTCGTATTGAACTGGACGCGAAACAGCTGACGGATCACCCGCTGCGTATCGGTCTGTCGACCCTGGTAACGGTAGATACCGCTGACCGCGAAGGTCAGATGCTGGCGAATCAGGTCCGAAACCATCCGGCCTATGAAAGCAACGCCCGTGAAATCAGCCTTGATCCGGTCAACAAGCTGATTGACGACATCGTGAAAGCGAACGCCGGTTAATCCGAAGGTGAGCGGTATGCAACAGCAAAAACCGCTGGAGGGGGCGCAGCTGGTCATTATGACCATTGCGCTGTCGCTGGCGACATTCATGCAGGTGCTGGACTCCACCATCGCAAACGTGGCGATCCCGACCATCGCCGGTAACCTTGGCTCGTCCCTGAGCCAGGGGACCTGGGTGATCACCTCGTTTGGGGTCGCGAATGCGATCTCCATTCCGATTACCGGGTGGCTTGCGAAACGCGTCGGGGAAGTTCGACTGTTCCTGTGGTCAACGGTGTTGTTCGTCATCGCCTCCTGGGCGTGCGGCATGTCCAACAGCCTGACCATGCTGATCTTCTTCCGTGTGATTCAGGGGATTGTCGCCGGGCCGTTAATCCCGCTCTCCCAAAGCTTGCTGCTGAATAACTACCCGCCCGCCAAGCGCTCAATCGCTCTGGCGCTGTGGTCGATGACCGTGATCGTCGCGCCGATCTGTGGCCCGATCCTCGGTGGGTATATCAGTGACAACTACCACTGGGGCTGGATCTTCTTCATCAACGTGCCAATCGGTGCGTTAGTGGTGCTGATGACGCTGCAATCCCTGCGCGGTCGGGAAACCAAAACCGAGCAGCGGCGAATCGACGGCGTGGGCCTGGCACTGCTGGTGTTAGGGATCGGCAGCCTGCAGATCATGCTGGACCGGGGTAAAGAGCTGGACTGGTTTGCGTCGCAAGAGATCATCGTCCTTACCGTGGTCGCCGTGGTGGCAATCAGCTTCCTGATTGTCTGGGAGCTGACGGACGATAACCCGATAGTCGATCTGTCGCTCTTTAAGTCGCGAAACTTCACCATCGGCTGCCTGTGTATCAGTCTCGCCTATATGCTCTATTTCGGCGCGATTGTTCTGCTGCCGCAGCTGTTGCAGGAGGTATACGGCTACACGGCAACCTGGGCGGGTCTGGCTTCGGCACCGGTCGGTTTGATTCCGGTCCTGCTGTCGCCGATTATTGGCCGCTTTGCCCATAAGCTCGACATGCGTCGACTGGTGACCTTCAGCTTTATTATGTATGCGGTGTGTTTCTACTGGCGTGCGTACACCTTCGAACCGGGAATGGACTTTGGCGCGTCCGCGTGGCCGCAGTTTATTCAGGGCTTCGCCGTGGCGTGCTTCTTTATGCCACTTACCACCATCACGCTCTCTGGCTTACCGCCGGAACGGATGGCGGCGGCATCGAGCCTGTCGAACTTCACCCGTACGCTGGCAGGCTCCATCGGGACGTCTATCACCACGACCCTGTGGACTAACCGCGAGTCGCTGCATCATGCGCAGCTGACGGAATCGGTGAATCCGTTTAACCCGAACGCCCAGCAGATGTACTCCGAGCTTCAAAGTATGGGGATGACGGAGCAGCAGGCGTCTGGCTGGATTGCCCAGCAGATCACCAACCAGGGATTGATTATCTCCGCCAACGAAATCTTCTGGATTTCTGCGGGTATTTTCATTCTGTTGCTGGGGTTAATCTGGTTTGCCAAACCGCCGTTCGGCGCGGGCGGTGGCGGCGGTGGCGCGCACTAACGCGCCGCTTCGCCGGGAAAGTTGTCCATTTCTCTACAGCTTCTGTCAGTCCTGATAAAGCAGCGCTCCTGAAATCGCTTCACGATAGTGAAAAGACAACAGGAGCGCATCATGCTGAAAAACCCCGCACAAAAATACCAACCCTATACGCCTGTCTCCCTGCCCGACCGTCGCTGGCCGGAGCAACGCATCACCCAGGCACCGCGCTGGCTCTCCACCGATTTACGCGATGGCAATCAGGCGCTGGCTGAACCGATGGACAGCGCGCGTAAACTCCAGTTCTGGGATTTGCTCCTCGGCTGTGGTTTTAAAGAGATTGAAGTCGCCTTCCCCTCCGCCTCGCAGACCGATTTCAATTTTGTCCGCCAGCTGATTGAAGAGAACCGCATTCCCGATGATGTCACTATTCAGGTGCTCACCCAGGCGCGGGAAGATTTGATTACGCGCACTTTCGAATCCTTACGCGGGGCAAAACAGGCAACGATTCATCTGTATAACGCCACCGCGCCCCTGTTCCGCCGCCTGGTATTTGGCATGGATAAAGCTCAGATTATTGCGCTGGCCGTGCGCTCAACGCGCCAGATCCGCACCTTGTGCGAGGAAAATCCGCAGACACACTGGCAATACGAATACTCCCCGGAGACCTTCTGCTTTACCGAGCCGGAATTTGCGCTGGAGATTTGTGAAGCCGTTGCGGAGATTTGGCAGCCGTGCGCGCAAAGGCCGATGATCATCAACCTGCCAGCAACCGTGGAAGTCAGCACGCCGAACGTCTATGCCGATCAGATTGAGTATTTTTGCCGCCACTTTAGCCGCCGCCGCGATGTGTGCATTAGCGTTCACCCGCATAACGATCGCGGCACGGGCGTGGCAAGCGCAGAACTGGCGGTGATGGCAGGGGCCGATCGCGTGGAGGGCTGTCTTTTTGGCAACGGCGAACGCACGGGGAATGTCTGTCTGGTCACGCTGGCGATGAATTTATACAGCCAGGGTATCAGCCCTCACCTCGATTTCAGCAACATGACTCAGGTCGTCGAGGTGGTGGAGAGCTGCAATCAGCTGCCCGTTCATCCGCGCCATCCGTGGGCCGGGCGTCTGGCGTATACCGCCTTTTCCGGCTCCCATCAGGATGCGATCAAAAAAGGCTTCGATGCCCGTAAACCGGATGAACGCTGGGAGATGCCCTATCTGCCGGTCGATCCGCAGGATATCGGCTGTTCCTATGAGGCGGTTATTCGCGTCAACAGCCAGTCGGGGAAAAGCGGCAGCGCATGGCTGATTGAGCAAAATCACGGACTCAAACTGCCCCGCGCCCTGCAGCAAGATTTCAGCCAGCACGTACAGCAGGAAACAGACAGCCACGGCAAAGAGATGACGCAAAACGCGCTGTGGCAGCTTTTTCGGGCGCGTTACGGCCTGGTGGCAACGCCGCATTTTACCCTGCAAAGCTACCGCAGTGAGAGTCAGCAGGACGGGCAGCTGCGCTTAACCGCCACTGTCGCCGTCGATGGCGGTACGCGCCAGCTTGAGGGCCAGGGCAACGGTCTGTTATCGGCGGCGGCCAGCGGGATGCGTCTCTGGCTGAGTACGCCGTTTGTGATTAAGGATTATCACGAACACTCGCTGGGCGAGCGCAGCGACAGTCGTTCGGTGGCCTATATTCGCTGTCTGTTTCAGGATGGCAGTAGCCGCTGGGGTGTGGGCATCGATAACGACGTGGCGCGCGCCTCGCTTCAGGCGCTGTTAAACGCGGTCGGTTAAGCGTCTTTGAAATAGTCGCTGGGTGAGATCCCCATCACCCGGCGGAACATCGCCGTGAACGCGCTGTGGCTGCCGTAGCCCAGATCGAGCGCCACGCGCAGCACCGGCTGACCCTGCGCCAGACGCACCAGCGCTTCCAACAGGCGCGCCCGCCGCGTCCATTCGCCGTAGCTCAACCCGGTCTGCTGCTGAAAATGGCGGTTCAGGGTACGTTCACTCATGCTGGTGAGGCTGGCGGCCTGCGCGCTGCTCCAGTTATTCTCTGGCGCGCGGCGGATTTGCTGACAGAGCTGGCGCAGCGTGTCCGTCTCCGGTTCAGGCAAACAGAATGGCAGCACTGGCATCAGGCGGATTTCATCGAGGATCAGCTCATAAACGCGCTCGTCGCGGCTGCCGGGAGAATACGATTCAGGCAGATCGAATGCGCTGACGATCAGTTCACGCAGCAACGGGGAGATCTGTACGATCTGGCACGAGGCGGGGAGATCGGCGCGGGCCAGGGGATCGATAAACAGCGTGCGTGCCGCCACCTTACCGGTGATACGGATGGCGTGCTGTGTTCCGGCGGGCAGCCAGACGCCACGCCCCGGCGGGACCACCCAGCAGCCTGCCTTGGTATCGACCCGCACTACCCCACTCAGGCTGTGCAACAGCTGGGCACAATCGTGCTGATGCCACGGCTCGCTGTCGCCATGCTGATAATCATGGGCGAAGGGAACCAACGGGCGATGGGTAAAGGAGAAGGTTGAGGTTGTCGTCATAGGGTTTTGCCGGATGGCGGCTGCGCCGTATCCGGCCTACCTGTCGATATTTCGGTAGGCCCGGTAGACGCAGCGCCACCGGGCATCTGCGGGCATCATGCTAGATGTGCAGTTCCTGCAGGGTTTCTTTCGGCAGCGCCAGCTCTTCATTGCTGTTCACGCGAACGTCGCGATCGATGATGTGACGCGCGATTTCCTGCGCTTCTTCCAGAGAGTGCATCTGATAAGTGCCGCACTGGTAGATGTTCAGCTCAGGGATCTGGTTCTGCTCTTTCACTTTCAGCACGTCGGCCATTGCCGCTTTCCAGGCTTCCGCCACGCGCGTTTCATCTGGCTGGCCAATCAGGCTCATGTAGAAACCGGTACGACAGCCCATTGGGGAGATGTCGATGATTTCCACGCCGTTGCCGTTCAGATGATCGCGCATGAAACCGGCGAACAGGTGCTCCAGAGTATGAATGCCTTTTTCTGGCATCACTTCTTTGTTCGGCACACAGAAACGCAGGTCGAATACGGTGATTGTGTCGCCGTGCGGGGTATGCATGGTTTTCGCAACACGTACTGCAGGTGCTTCCATACGGGTATGGTCGACAGTGAAGCTATCTAATAACGGCATACGTCACCTCCGATAGTGATTATTTTTAAAATAAAATGAACTCTTTCTTCCACTGCGCGTCTGAGTATATGAAAGACGCGCATTTGTTATCATCATCCCTGATTTCAGAGATGTATATTTTGGCCACAGCGATGTGGCCTTTTTCTTTTCTGTCAGGCGTTCTTCGCCAGAAACTCTTCAAACGACTCGGTATCCGCAGCTTCGATTTCACGTTGACGCACCACCGATGCCTCACGCTCTGCCACGAAATCCTCTTCGCTTAAAACTTCCAGCGGCTCCTGCTGCAGCATGTCGCGATACTGTGCGGCAAGCGAACGGCCGGTTCCACCGATACCTTGATCAATCATAGAACGCAGAATGCGCGCTGAGAACGTCAGTTCCGGGTTATCAAACGATTCGACCAGCTGATCGCACACCTTTTGATACTCCTCGCCGCCGTAAACGCTGTCCATCGTCTGCGCCACACGTTTGAGATCGCGGAACAGATCTTTGCCGACTTTCGCCAGCGGGAACTGCGCCGTTTCACAGCCGATACCCAGCGTCAGGCCAGGCTTGCGCCCTTCCAGAATCACACGATTCCAGTTGGTGCGCGTACAGAGCAGTTCGTCAGAACTCATCTCTGGTGCATCCGCCAGTACGCACCAGACCATAAACAGATCCAGGAAACGCACCTGCTGCTCGTCGACGCCAATTGGCGAGAACGGGTTGATGTCCAGCGAGCGCACTTCAATGTACTCAATGCCGCCGCGCTCCAGCGCATCTGACGGCGCTTCGCCGCTACGCGTAACGCGTTTCGGGCGGATCGGTGCATACAGCTCGTTTTCAATCTGCAGCACATTGCTGTTGATCTGCAGGCGCTTACCGTCTTTCTCAAGGCCGATTTTCTCGTACTCTTCCGACGGTGTTTTGATCGCTCGCTTCAAGCCTGCCACATATTCGTGCAATTCGTTAAACGTAATTCCGAGATTGCTTTGCGACTTATTGGTATAACCAAGGTCACTCAGGCGCAGAGAGGTGGCGTACGGCAGGTAATACATGCCGCAATCAGTCTTCTCAAACGGCAGTGTGGTCGGTTTGCCCTGCAGGAACGAGGAGCAAATCGCCGGTGAGGCACCGAACAGGTACGGAATCACCCAGCCAAAGCGGTAGTAGTTGCGGATCAGACGGAAATACCCCGCCGAGATCGCCTCTTTATCCGTTTCGCCGCACTTCGCCTGCCAGAATGCCATCGGCAGTGAGAAGTTGTAATGCACGCCGGAGATGGTCTGCATTAACGCGCCGTAGCGGTTTTTCAGACCTTCGCGATAGAGCGTTTTCAGGCGGCCAATGTTCGAGGTGCCGTATTGCGCCAGCTCAATATCCTGCCCCTGCTCGATATAACACGGCATGCTCAGCGGCCACATGCGCTCATCGCCCAATTGACGGGCGGTAAAGCGGTGAACGTCACGCATCAGAGTCAGCATGTGGTCAATGTCGCCATCGACGGGCGTAATGAACTCAAGCAGCGCTTCGGCGAAGTCGGTGGTGATCCATTTATGTGTCAGCGCAGAGCCTAGCTCTTTCGGATGGCCGGTTGTTGCCAGACTGCCATCTTCATTCACGCGCAGTGTTTCGCGCTCAAGCCCACGCTGAATCCCCTTCAGGGCCTGAGGGTGTTTTTCCAGCCAGGCCAGCGCCTGTGATACGTCCGGGATCAAATTGACCTCCCGCCTGTCAAAATAAGAGTTATCCAGCATAAATTGTAATGGTTGACGATTGAAGGTCGCTTTTTCATTCCACCAATTAGTGCCACCACGTCATGCCCTGCAGGGTTGCCAGTGCCACGAGGACATAGCGCAACGCCTTGCCAAGGCATAAAAAAAAGAGCACTGGTCCCCAGGAGATGCGCATCCATCCCGCCAGCAGACACAGTAAATCGCCTATAACAGGCATCCAGCTTAGTAAAAGCGTGGCAGCACCATAGCGTTTAAGCCAGCCTGCTGCCTTTTCCTGCCAGCGTGATGTTTTACGCAGCGGAAAGAAACGCCCAAGAATAACGTTAGTCAGCCCTCCAAGGCTATTACCCATTGTTGCTATTACTACCAACAGCCAGGGCTGACTCACACCAGATAACAGCATCGCGACCAGCACAACTTCCGAATTACCCGGTAAGAGTGTGGCACTTAAAAAACTGCTGGCAAATAAAGAGGCGAGTGACAGCAGGTCACTCACAGCAGGCGAACATCCACAGCGTCCATTCCGGCGTCACGCGCGGCCTGAATGCCAAAGTCTGCATCCTCAAACACCACGCACTTATGCGCCGGAACGCCCATCAGTTCCGCGCAAAGCAGAAAGGTGTCCGGAGCGGGTTTGTGGTTTTGAACATGATCGGCGGCGACAACCGCAGAGAAATAGTGACGCAAGCCCAGATGATTGAGTAGCGCTTCCGCAACAGCACTTTCACTTCCCGTGCCGACGGACATCGGACGACGACCGTGCCACTCTTTGACAACGTCAATCAGCGGAAGCGGACGAACGGTGTCTAAAAGCATGGCTTTGACGGCATCGGTTTTTTCACGGGCCAGCAGATGGGGGTCGAGATCGGCGTGGTTTAGCTCAATCACGGCCTGAGCGATCCGCCAGGTGGGTGAGCCATTCAGCGCAACCATCGCCTGTAAGTCGAACGTCATGCCATAACGACCCAGAACGTCATTCCAGGCTTTACGGTGTGTGGGTTCGGTATCCAGGATGGTGCCATCCATGTCGAAGATCAGACCGTCATACTGTGCGTACATCGTGCTCTCGCCTAACGATTAACAAGACATTACTTTATCGTAAACGAGGATTTTTGTCGCTGATTCTGGTTGTAATACAAAGGGGATGGTGAGTAATTGAACTGTGGGGGAGATACTGAAGAGAAATGGTGCATCCGGGAGGATTACTCGGCTGCGCCTCACCCGATGGGCCGTTGCTAAAGCAACGTTATCCTCCCTGGTACTCGCGAGCATCTCGCAGACCTTGAAACAGCAGCGTGGCTGCTATCTTGGAGAATATGGTGCATCCGGGAGGATTCGAACCTCCGACCGCTCGGTTCGTAGCCGAGTACTCTATCCAGCTGAGCTACGGATGCATCGGGATTTACTATTTTACTGCTTGATACGTCATATCACTTCTAAAGCAATATGAAGTAATAGATGGTGCATCCGGGAGGATTCGAACCTCCGACCGCTCGGTTCGTAGCCGAGTACTCTATCCAGCTGAGCTACGGATGCATCAGGGGGTACTGCTTTTACTGCTGATTCAATGTCACTCAACAAGCCGCAACACTGAGAATGATGGTGCATCCGGGAGGATTCGAACCTCCGACCGCTCGGTTCGTAGCCGAGTACTCTATCCAGCTGAGCTACGGATGCAAAATGGCGGTGAGGCGGGGATTCGAACCCCGGATGCAGCTTTTGACCGCATACTCCCTTAGCAGGGGAGCGCCTTCAGCCTCTCGGCCACCTCACCACACAACGCCTCTTTCGAGTGCTTCGAGTAACTCGTTAAGAGCTTCTCGTCGCTGCGTGGCGCATATATTACTTTCTGGGACTTATAAGTCAAACAATTTTCCACAAGCTTTTATCGTTTGCACAAATCACACTCAATTCGCATGTAAAAGCCGCAAAGAGGGTGTTTTATAAACGGATTTTGCGGGCATCAGCACAGAAATCCTCGGGCAAAATTGCGGTCTTTGAGCGAGATAAGGGTTTGAGAGAGACAAAAAACGGAAGGAATGAAATCGAACGGTAACTTTATGCAGGAAGAATATCGAGAGCGTTGCGTCTCGCCGGGCGGCGAGACGCGATAATATCAGTAACTGGACTGCTGGGATTTTTCAGCCTGGATACGCTGGTAGATCTCTTCACGATGGACAGAGACTTCTTTAGGGGCGTTCACACCAATACGTACCTGGTTACCCTTCACCCCTAAAACTGTCACGGTGACCTCATCCCCAATCATGAGGGTCTCACCAACTCGACGAGTCAGAATCAGCATTCTTTGCTCCTTGAAAGATTAAAAGAGTCGGGTCTCTTGTATCCCGGCATTATCCATCATATAACGCCAAAAAGTAAGCGATGACAAACACGTAATGTGTAAGCAGTCACGGCATCACATTCTGTTAAACGTAAGTTTAGCCGATATACACAAACTCAACCTGACTTTATCGTTAGCGATAGCGTAGTGATAAAAACGCCATAACGGTGAGGTTATGGCGTTTTTTTACGCTTTGTAATTATTACAGTTTAGCGCTTACCCAGCTTTCAACGCTGGCCAATGCTGCTGGAAGTGCTGACACATCCGTACCACCGGCTTGTGCCATGTCGGGACGACCACCACCTTTGCCACCCACTTGCTGAGCGACCATACCAATCAGTTCCCCTGCTTTCACGCGGTCAGTCACATCCTTAGAGACGCCCGCAATCAGAGAAACCTTACCTTCAGCCGCTGTCGCCAGAACGATAACCGTTGAACCGAGCTGGTTCTTGAGATCATCAACCATGGTACGAAGCATCTTAGGTTCAACGCCTGCCAGTTCGCTGACTAGCAGTTTAACACCTTTAATTTCAACCGCTTTGCTGGAGAGATTTGCGCTCTCCTGCACAGCTGCCTGCTCTTTCAGCTGCTGCAGCTCTTTTTCCAGCTGACGAGTACGTTCCAGCGCGCTACGTACTTTCTCACCCAGATTGTGGCTGTCGCCTTTAAGCAACTGGGCAATGTCGTGCAGTTGGTCGCTTTCAGCATGCAGGCTGGCGATCGCACCTTCACCGGTCACAGCTTCGATACGACGTACGCCAGCGGCAGTGCCTGATTCAGACAGGATACGGAACAGGCCGATATCACCCGTACGTGAGGCGTGAGTACCGCCGCACAGTTCGGTGGAGAAATCCCCCATGCTCAGGACGCGAACGCGCTCGTCGTATTTCTCGCCGAACAGCGCCATCGCCCCTTTCGCTTTCGCTGCTTCGAGATCCATGATGTGGGTCTCGATTGGCAGGTTACGACGAATCTGGGCGTTGACCATATCTTCCACCGCGCGGATTTCAGACGGTTTCATCGCTTCGAAATGCGAGAAGTCAAAGCGCAGTACTTTGTCATTCACCAGAGAACCTTTCTGAGCAACGTGCGTACCCAGCACATCGCGCAAAGCGGCATGCATCAGGTGCGTTGCAGAGTGGTTCAGACGAATGCGCGCGCGGCGAGCTTCATCCACTTCGGCTTTCACGCCTGCGCCGACTTTCAGGGAACCTGAAGCCAGTTTGCCGACGTGACCAATTGCCTGGCCGTATTTCTGGGTGTCAGTGACGGTGAAGGCAAAATCGCTACCTTTTAGCTCGCCTTTATCGCCCACCTGGCCGCCAGACTCCGCGTAGAACGGCGTTTTATCCAGAACGACAACCGCATCCTGGCCTGCGCTGATGCTGTCCACGGCTTTGCCGTCAACAAACAGTGCGGTCACTTTACCGGTCAGTTCCAGATGGTCGTAGCCCTGGAATTCAGAAGCGCTATCGACGCGAATCATCGCGTTGTAGTCTGCGCCGAAACCGCTGGATTCACGCGCACGGCGTCGCTGCTCTTCCATTGCGGCCTCAAAGCCCGCTTCGTCGACTTTAATATTGCGCTCACGGCAGACGTCAGCAGTCAAATCGACCGGGAAGCCGTAGGTGTCGTACAGACGGAATGCAGTGTCGCCATCCAGCGTATCGCCGGACAGTTTTGAGAGTTCTTCGTCCAGCAACGCCAGGCCGCGTTCAAGGGTACGCGCAAACTGCTCTTCTTCGGTTTTCAGCACCTGCTCAACCTGCGCCTGCTGGCGTTTCAGTTCGTCGCCCGCCGCACCCATGACGCCAATCAGTGGCCCCACCAGTTTATAGAAGAAGGTGTCCTTCGCGCCCAGCATGTTGCCGTGACGGATCGCACGACGAATGATACGACGCAGCACGTAGCCACGGTTTTCATTCGACGGGATAACTCCGTCAGCAATCAGGAAGGCACAGGAACGAATGTGGTCTGCAATGACGCGCAGAGATTTGTTGCTCAGATCGGTCGCACCGGTCACTTCAGCCACGGATTTAATCAGGGTGCTGAACAGATCGATGTCGTAGTTGGAGTTCACGTGCTGCAGAACCGCGGCGATACGCTCCAGACCCATACCGGTATCTACGGATGGCTTCGGCAGCGGCTCCATGGTGCCGTCAACCTGACGGTTGAACTGCATGAAGACGATGTTCCAGATCTCAATGTAGCGATCGCCGTCTTCTTCTGCGGTGCCCGGAGGTCCGCCCCAGATGTGGTCGCCGTGATCGTAGAAGATCTCGGTGCAAGGGCCGCATGGACCGGTGTCACCCATCTGCCAGAAGTTGTCAGACGCGTATGGCGCGCCCTTGTTATCGCCGATGCGAATAATGCGCTCACGCGGGATACCGACTTCTTTTTCCCAGATTTCGTAAGCTTCATCATCGGTTTCGTAGACGGTCACCCACAGACGTTCTTTCGGCAGGTTGAACCAGTTTTCACCGGTCAGCAGTTCCCACGCGTATTGAATGGCATCGTGTTTAAAGTAGTCGCCGAAGCTGAAGTTACCCAGCATCTCGAAGAAAGTATGGTGACGTGCGGTGTAACCGACGTTTTCCAGATCGTTGTGTTTACCGCCCGCACGCACACAACGCTGTGACGTTGTGGCACGGGAATAATTACGCTTGTCGAGACCAAGGAAAACATCCTTGAACTGGTTCATCCCGGCGTTGGTAAACAGAAGAGTCGGGTCATTGTTCGGTACCAGGGAGCTGCTGGCAACAACCTGGTGTCCCTTACTATGGAAAAAGTCGAGAAACGCCTGACGGATCTCAGCGGTGCTCTTGCTCATAATTATCCTGAAATCAAGCTAACGAAATGTCGCAGCCAGCCTGTCTCTGTTGATGCCTGGACGGACTGACTACTGGAAAAAGTGGGAATAAGATAAGTTTTCTTGCAAGGGAAGTAAAATCCCGCATGCGCTCAATCGGCAAAATTACGCCATATATCCTGAATATCTTCCATCAGGAAGCCGCGGTACAACAAAAATCGCTGGATTTTAACTTTTTCTGAAAATTCACGCGGCAGGGGTTCACCGTATTTACGAATCGCCTGAGCGTGGGCCAGCTCACACCAGTCAATGTCGCACTCACGCATGGCCTCATCGATGGCCGCACGCGCGATGCCTTTTTGGTTTAGCTCCTGACGGATCCTTGCCGGGCCATAACCCTTGCGGCTCCGGCTGGCGATAAAGCGCGTGACAAAACGACTGTCATCGAGGTAACGGTACTCGTAGCACCAGGCAATGACGCGATCATAATCTTCTGCCGTAGCGTCGATTGCTTCCGGGCCGTTTTTTCCCATCACGGGCGCGGAGAGTTTACGGCGCAGCTCTTGCTCGCTGTGATCGCGTACTGCAAGAATGCGTACAGCTCTATCCAGTAAACGGGCGTAGGCAGGGCGGCGCGAGGTGTTTTCACTCATAACAAACCAGCTGTTTTATAAATGCAAAAAGGGCCGCAATCGCAGCCCTTGTTTTTAGACGAAGAGATTAGAAATCTTCTTTGGTTTCTTCAGCATCAGCGCTATCGACAACGAAGTCAGGCTTAGAGTCCTGGTTGTTGAGAAGCAGTTCGCGCACTTTCTTCTCAATTTCTTTCGCTGCGGCCGGGTTTTCTTTCAGCCAGGAGATTGCGTTTGCTTTGCCCTGACCAATTTTGTCGCCGTTGTAGCTGTACCAGGCGCCCGCTTTTTCAATCAGCTTCTCTTTCACGCCCAGATCCACCAGCTCGCCGAAGAAGTTGATGCCTTCGCCGTAGAGGATCTGGAACTCAGCCTGCTTGAACGGCGCAGCAATTTTGTTCTTCACGACCTTCACGCGGGTTTCGCTACCAACGACGTTATCGCCCTCTTTCACCGCACCGATACGGCGGATATCCAGACGGACAGAGGCGTAGAACTTCAGCGCGTTACCACCGGTAGTGGTTTCCGGGTTACCGAACATGACGCCAATCTTCATACGGATCTGGTTGATGAAAATCAGAAGCGTATTGGATTGCTTCAGGTTACCAGCCAGTTTACGCATCGCCTGGCTCATCATACGTGCCGCGAGGCCCATGTGAGAGTCACCGATTTCGCCTTCGATTTCCGCTTTTGGCGTCAGCGCGGCAACGGAGTCGACAACCAGTACATCTACAGCACCTGAACGCGCCAGGGCGTCACAGATTTCCAGTGCCTGCTCACCCGTATCTGGCTGAGAGCAGAGCAGGTTGTCGATATCAACGCCCAGTTTACGTGCATAGACTGGGTCCAGCGCGTGTTCGGCGTCGATGAACGCACAGGTTTTACCTTCGCGCTGTGCGGCTGCAATGACCTGCAGCGTCAGGGTCGTTTTACCTGAAGATTCCGGGCCGTAGATTTCTACGATACGGCCCATTGGCAGGCCGCCCGCACCCAGTGCGATATCCAGAGAAAGCGAACCGGTGGAGATGGTTTCCACGTCCATGGAACGGTCTTCACCCAGGCGCATGATGGAGCCTTTACCAAATTGTTTTTCAATCTGGCCGAGTGCTGCCGCCAACGCTTTCTGTTTGTTTTCGTCGATAGCCATTATTACTCCTGTCATGCCGGGGATGTGCGCCGGATAGTGAATTCTGTTCTGTTGGTGCAATTATACTGTATGGTCATACAGTATCAAGTGTTTTGTAGAAATTGTTGCCAGAGCATTTTTAACGCATATTCCGTCGCCTGTCGGCGCACGCTTTCACGGTCACCGCTGAAGCATTCGCGGAAGGTAAGGCCCTGCCCCTGGGAAGTGGCAAAACCAAACCAGACGGTGCCCACAGGTTTGACATCACTGCCACCGTCCGGCCCGGCAATGCCGCTGATGGCGATCGCGTAGTCCGCACGCGCCGCTTTGAGCGCGCCAATCGCCATTTCCACCACCACCGGTTCGCTGACAGCGCCATGCTGTTCCAGCGTCGATTCGCGCACGCCAATCATCTGCGCTTTGGCTTCGTTACTGTAGGTCACAAAACTGCGTTCGAACCAGGCGGAGCTTCCCGCGATATCCGTAATCACTTTTGCCACCCAGCCGCCGGTGCAGGATTCAGCCGTCGTCAGCGTCGCGCCGCGCTGCTTCAACGCCAGGCCCACAACTTCGCTCAGCTGCATCAATTCATGGTCAGTCATCATCGCTTTAGGCTCCTGAAAAACATGCAGCACAAGATAGCACTTTCTCATGGGATATGGGGATGAGGTTCCGGTTTTACGAGGAGGCTTCAGAAAAAAGCCGATGCGGCCGCATCGGCGTGGAAAGGCTGATTATTTCATGCTGTCGGCGAGGGTATTGACGTTGTGGCGAAACGCATTCACGTATGTATCCGCCACGCCACCTTTGGCGGAAAGCGCTTCGGGATAAAGCTCTCCACCCGGCTGGGCGCCCGTCGCGCTGGCAATCTGCTTCACCAGACGCGGATCGAGCTGGTTCTCCATAAACCAGGTTTTGACGCCATCGGCTTTAATCTGTTTGATGAGCTCCGCCACCTGCGCGGCGCTGGCCTCGCTCTCAGATGAAAGACCTTGCGGGGCCATAAATGTCACGCCGTAGGCGCGGCTGAAATAGCCGAAGGCGTCATGGCTGGTGAGGACTTTGCGCTTCTCCTGCGGGATCTGGCTGAAGCGCGATTTCGCCCATCCGTCGAGCTGTGTCAGCTGCGTAATATAGGGTTTGCCCGTGGCCTCCAGCGCCGCTTTCTCATCCGGATCGGCACTGACCAGCCCTGCCAGAATATTGTGTGCATACAGAGCGCCATTCGCAGCGCTATTCCAGGCATGCGGATCGGTCACGGTTTTGCCGTCCTCCTCCAACGTATGGGTCTTCACCCCTTTTGATGCCACGACCAGCGTGCCTTTAAAACCTGACGCTTTAACCAGGCGATCCAGCCACCCTTCCAGCCCAAGGCCATTCACAACCACCACGTCCGCTTTGCTGAGCGCCGCGCTGTCTTTTGGCGACGGCTCGAAGGTGTGCGGATCGCCGTCCGGCCCCACCAGCGTCGTCACTTTTACATGGTCGCCGCCCACTTCTTGCGTGATGTCACCCAAAATAGAAAAACTGGTTACCACGTTCAGCGTTTTTGCCAGCGCGCCTTGCGACAACAGCCCCAGCGCAAGCGCCATCATTACCCCTGTCTTCTTCATCATTTCCCCTTGCGTTAAAAATGCGCACGCAGCCTGCTGCGCGAGCCACATAAAACCGAAATAAAGAACCAGCCGCTGGCCGTCAGCACAATGGAAGGCCCGGCGGGCAGACTCACCGCCCACGACAGGCACAATCCGAGCCAGGCGCAGAACACGCCGCTGACGCCTGCCATCAGCAGAAGCCCCGGTAACGTGCGCATCCAGCAGCGAGCGGCAACAGCAGGTAGCATCATCAGCCCTACCGCCATCAGCGTGCCGAGGACCTGGAATCCGGCGACCAGATTCAGCACCAGCAGCGCCAGGAATAAACCGTGCAGTAGCGCGGGCAGCCAGCGTTTGTTGGCCTGCAGCCACGCGGTGTCAAACGCCTCGGTCACCAGCCCGCGGTAAAACAGGGCCAGTAGCATTAAAGTCAGGGCGCAGACACCGGCGACAAACAGGGCCGCGCTGTTATCCACCGCCAGAATCGAGCCAAAAAGCAGATGCAACAGATCGACATTCGAACCGCGCAGCGAAACCAGGGTCACACCCAGCGCCAGTGAGCCCAGGTACAGCCCGGCGAAACTGGCATCCTCTTTCAGGGGCGTGCGTCGGCTGACTAAACCTGCCACCAGCGCTACGACGATCCCGGCGATAAACCCGCCGATACTCATCGCCAGCAGAGACATTCCGCTGACCAGATACCCCACCGCCACGCCCGGTAAAATGGCGTGCGACAGCGCATCGCCCATCAGACTCATACGCCGCAGCAACAGAAAAACACCGAGCATTGTGGTGCTGACGGACAACGCCAGGCACACCACCAATGCGCGGCGCATAAAGCCGTATTCGATAAACGGCTGGAAGAAAATATGCCAGATCATGCGACTCTCACCCGCTCCGCGCCCCAGTGGGGTATCGCCGTATCCAGCCGCAATGTCTGCGGGAAATGGCGCGATACACGCTCGCTGTCATGCAGCACCGCCAGCACCGTTTGCCCGCTCAGATACATCTCCAGCATCAATTCCATCAGCACATTACAGGTGGCTTCATCGACCCCCGTGAACGGCTCATCCAGCATCACCAGCGGTGCCTGCTGCACCAGCACTCTGGCGAACAACATGCGCTGAAACTGGCCTCCCGATAGCTCGTCGATGGTAGCGGCTGCAAGATCCTGCAGGCCGACGCGCTCCAGGGCATGGGCGATTTTCAGACGGGTTTCGCGTCGAAAAGCCGCCAGCAGCGAAATCTGCGGCCAGCAGCCCATACTCACTACGTCCTGAACCGTCAGGGGGAACTGCGCCTCCAGCATATGACGCTGCGCCAGCCAGCCGATCGTCGGGCGTTTCTCGCGCCAGCGAAATCCCCCGCTAACCGGCGGAATAAATCCCGCCAGGGTTTTGAGGAGTGTCGATTTGCCGCAGCCGTTCGCGCCGACAATCGCCGTCATACTGCCGCGTTCAATCACGCCATTCAGCGTCTGCGTGACGGGCTGGCGGTCATACCCTGCCACCAGATTTTGCAGTTCAATCATGGGAGAACCACCGCCCAGCGCACCGCCAGGCCAATCAGCGCAATCAAAATTGCCGCGAGTAACAGGCGATTGAGCGCGGAAAGAGAGAAGAGAGACATCGTTGCACCACCGTTAAATGTTATAACATAACAATAATAAAATGCGATGCAGATGTAAACGCGAATAAAAGAGTGGGAGTGTGGCGAAATGTTTCTGTCGAAGGCGAGTGTTGCCCGGTGACGATTCGCTTACCGGGCAATACTCGTGGAGGGTGCGGGCCGGGTAAGACGAAATTGTCCCCCGGCAAAACGCAAGATTACTGACTAAACGGTGAAGCCGCCGGTACGCGCGCCAGGGAAACCGCCTGGCCCAGCTGCCACACCGCCATCGCGTAGTGCGTGCTGTGGTTGTAACGGGTGATGGTGTAGAAGTTCGGCAAACCGTACCAGTACTGGTAGCCAGTGCCGATATCCAGGCGCAGCAGGCTGGCCGTCTGATGATCACCCAACGACTGCATTGGCGTTAAACCCGCCGCTGCCAGTTGCGACACGCTGTATTTCGTTTTGAAACCATTCTCAAGCCCAGGCGCCTGGCCGTTCGCCTGCACCGCCACCGGATCGCCCTTCACCCAGCCGTGCGCTTTGAAGTAGTTCGCCACGCTGCCAATGGCATCCACCGGATCCCACAGGTTGATATGCCCGTCGCCGTTAAAGTCGACGGCATACTCTTTATAGGAGGACGGCATAAACTGGCCGTAGCCCATCGCCCCCGCAAAGGAACCTTTCAGATCGAGCGGATCGTCCTGCTCGTCACGCGCCATCAGCAGGAAGGTTTCCAGTTCAGACTGGAAGTATTCCGCGCGACGTGGATAGTTGAAGGAGAGCGTCGCCAGCGCATCGAGAATACGGGTTTTGCCCATCACGCGGCCCCAGCGGGTTTCCACGCCGATAATCCCGACGATAATTTCCGGCGGCACGCCGTACACCTGCCACGCGCGCGTCAGCGCATCTTCGTATTGATTCCAGAACGCCACGCCATTTTGCACGTTATCCGGGGTAATAAACTGTTTGCGATAGCGCAGCCACGCGCCGTTTGGCCCGGTCGGCACTTGCGCAGTCGGTGCCTGGCGGTCCATCAGACGCAGCACATAGTCCAGACGCTTCGCCTGAGACAGGATCTCGTGGAGTTGCTGTTTATTGAAACCATGTTTGTTCACCATTTTATCGATGAACTGCTCGGCGGCCGCGTTGTTGGCGAAATCCCCGCCCATCTGCATCATGTTGTGCTGCGGCTCAAGGAGAAAACCACCCGATGGGGCGCCCGCCGTCTGTTGAACTTCCTCTGTTTTCGGCTTACTGCTACAGGCAGCAAGCATAATCAGCGCGGGTAAGAGCGCTGCGTAACGACGCTTGACCATGAGACATCCATTTAACGAATTCGATAAGTGGCAAGTATGGTAAAGCATCCGCAATGCCTCAAGGAAGCGGTACTCACCTCCCCCGCAAAATCTTTACGCTCCCCCACGCAAATCGGTGCTTTTTTCATCCAAAAAGTCGTCACCCCATCAATTAACTTTCAAAATAATCCATTTTTCTTTCATTGTGAGATCCAATTAACACTTTAAAACCTTTCAAAGTGATTATTATTAGCCGCAGTCAGACAAAAACAAAAAAGCCCCACAGGAGAGAAGAATGATAGAAACCATCACCCACGGCGCCGAGTGGTTCATCGGGCTGTTTCAGAAAGGCGGAGAGGTGTTCACCGGTATGGTGACCGGCATCCTGCCCCTGCTGATAAGCCTCTTAGTGATCATGAATGCGTTGATTAACTTTATCGGCCAGCAGCGTATCGAACGCTTCGCTCAGCGCTGCGCCGGCAACCCGCTGTCCCGCTATCTTGTTCTGCCCTTCATCGGAACCTTTGTTTTCTGCAACCCGATGACCTTAAGCCTCGGCCGCTTTATGCCAGAAAAGTACAAGCCGAGTTATTACGCCGCCGCATCCTATAGCTGCCACTCCATGAACGGCCTGTTCCCACACATCAACCCCGGCGAACTGTTTGTTTACCTCGGCATTGCCAGCGGCCTGACCACACTTGGCCTGCCGCTCGGCCCGCTGGCGGTGAGCTATCTGCTGGTTGGCCTGGTCACCAACTTCTTCCGCGGCTGGGTGACGGATCTCACCACCGCCATTTTTGAGAAAAAAATGGGCATCCAGCTTGAACAGAAAGTCCATCTTTCAGGAGCCACAGCATGAGCCGTATTCGTATTGAAAAAGGTGAAGGCGGCTGGGGCGGCCCGCTGGAGTTCGATGCCGTTGCAGGCAAGAAAATCGTCTACATCACCGCAGGCACGCGTCCGGCAATTGTCGACAAGCTGCGCGATCTGACCGGCTGGGAAGCGGTCGATGGCTTCAAAGAGGGCGAGCCGCCTGAAGCGGAAATTGGGGTAGCGGTGATCGACTGCGGCGGCACGTTGCGCTGCGGCATCTATCCGAAGCGCCGTATTCCGACAGTGAATATTCACGCAACCGGTAAGTCAGGCCCGCTGGCGCAGTACATCCTCGAAGACATTTACGTGTCCGGCGTCAGAGAAGAAAACATTCGCTTGGTTGATGGCTCCCCTGCTCAGCCAAAAGCCGCGCCGCGGGATTACGACACCAGTAAAAAAATCACCGAGCAGAGCGACGGCCTGCTGGCGAAAGTGGGTATGGGAATGGGGTCAGCCGTCGCGGTGCTGTTCCAGTCAGGGCGCGACACCATCGACACCGTTCTGAAAACCATTCTGCCGTTTATGGCGTTCGTTTCGGCGCTTATTGGCATCATCATGGCGTCCGGTCTGGGCGACTGGATTGCCCATGGCCTCGCCCCGCTCGCCAGTCATCCGCTTGGGCTGGTGACGCTGGCGTTGATCTGCTCCTTCCCGCTCCTGTCGCCGTTCCTCGGGCCGGGAGCGGTGATTGCACAGGTTATCGGCGTGCTGATCGGCGTGCAAATTGGGTTGGGCAATATCCCTCCACACCTTGCCCTTCCGGCTCTGTTTGCGATTAACGCCCAGGCGGCGTGCGACTTCATTCCCGTTGGGCTGTCCCTTGCGGAAGCGCGTCAGGACACCGTGCGCGTGGGCGTGCCGTCCGTGCTGGTCAGCCGTTTCCTGACGGGCGCCCCGACGGTGCTGATTGCCTGGTTTGTCTCCGGCTTTATTTATCAATAAGAGGTTCCTGCGATGACCGTGATTTACCAAACCACCATTACCCGCATCGGCCAGAGCGCAGCCGATGCGTTGAGCGACCAGATGCTGATTACCTTCCGCGAAGGGGCGCCTGCGGATATCGAGGAGTTTTGCTTTATCCACTGCCACGGCGAGCTACACGGCGAGCTGAAGGTCGGCAGCCAGCTGGAGCTGGGTGACGCGCGCTATGCCGTCACCGCCGTCGGCGACGTAGCCGAACAAAACCTACGCGAGCTGGGGCACATCACGTTGCGTTTCGACGGCCAGCCGCAGGCGGAATACCCCGGCACGGTTCACGTGGATGGCCCGGTGCCGCAGGCTGTTACCACCGGCTGCACATTAAAATTTGTTGCGTAATTTAAGGAGAATCACATGAGTCAGGTTGCCGTTGTCATTGGTGGGGGCCAAACCTTAGGCGAGTTCCTCTGCCGTGGGCTTGCTGCAGAAGGGTACCGCGTGGCGGTTGTGGATATTCAGAGTGAAAAAGCCGCCCGCGTGGCGGACACCATTAACACTGAGTTTGGTGAAGGGATGGCATATGGTTTTGGTGCCGATGCCACCAGCGAGCAGAGCGTGATGGCGCTCGCCCAGGGCGTGGACGAGATTTTTGGCCGCGCCGACCTGCTGGTTTACAGCGCGGGAATAGCGAAAGCGGCCTTCATCAGCGACTTCGCGCTGGGGGATTTCGACCGCTCCCTGCAGGTAAACCTGGTGGGCTATTTTCTCTGCGCACGCGAGTTTTCCCGCCTGATGATCCGCGACGGCATTCAGGGGCGCATCATTCAGATCAACTCAAAATCCGGCAAAGTGGGCAGCAAGCATAACTCCGGCTACAGCGCGGCGAAATTTGGCGGCGTCGGGCTGACCCAGTCTCTGGCGCTGGATCTGGCTGAATACGGGATTACCGTGCATTCACTGATGCTTGGCAACCTGCTGAAATCGCCAATGTTCCAGTCTCTGCTGCCGCAATACGCTACCAAGCTTGGCATTAACGCTGATGAGGTGGAACAGTATTACATCGATAAAGTGCCTTTGAAGCGCGGCTGCGACTATCAGGACGTATTAAATATGCTGCTGTTTTATGCCAGCCCGAAAGCCTCTTATTGCACCGGGCAGTCAATTAACGTCACCGGCGGGCAGGTGATGTTCTGATTAAACAGGCTAACGTCCCCCTCCCCCTCGTGAGGGGGAGTGAATACCAAAGGAGCTAAAATGGTTACCGCACTCATCAACGTCGCCGCCATCGCCTGGATCTGCCAGATGGCGTTTGGCGGCTGGCAAATTCACCAGTTTAACCGGGCGTTCGATGCCCTGTGTCAGAAAGGCCGCGTGGGCGTTGGGCGCTCAGGCGGACGCTTCAAACCCCGTGTGGTGGTGGCGATTGCGCTGGACGAAGACAACAACGTCTGCGATTCACTGATCATGCGCGGGATGACCGTATTTGCCCGACCGGCGAAAATCCAGGCAATCAACGGCATTTCATTGCAGGAATTACAGCCTGATGTGATCTTTCCCCATGATTCACTCTGTCAGAATGCACTATCATTAGCGCTTAATCTGAAACATGGATAATTTCGTTTTGAAAGCTATAGGCTTGCGAAATTATCATTTCGCAACGTAAGGAACGAAGCGCCTATGAAACCACGTCAGCGGCAGGCGGCCATTCTGGAGCATCTGCAAAAGCAGGGAAAATGCTCGGTAGAGGATTTGGCCCACTACTTTGACACCACCGGCACGACAATACGCAAGGACCTGGTATTGCTCGAAAACTCTGGCGCAGTCATTCGAACCTATGGCGGAGTGGTACTCAACAAAGACGAAGCCGATCCGCCGATTGACCATAAAACTCTGATCAATACCCACCAGAAAGCGCTGATTGCCGAAGCCGCCGTCCAGTTTATTCACGATGGCGACTCTATCATTCTCGATGCGGGCAGCACTGTCCTGCAGATGATCCCGATGCTCAGCCGCTTTAATAACATCACGGTGATGACCAACAGCCTGCACATCGTCAATGCCCTGTCCGAGTTTGACAGCGAGCAGACCATCCTGATGCCCGGCGGCACCTTCCGTAAAAAATCGGCGTCTTTTCACGGCCAACTGGCGGAGAACGCCTTCGACCATTTCAGCTTTGATAAACTCTTTATGGGCACCGACGGGATTGATCTGAACGCGGGTGTGACCACCTTCAACGAGGTGTTCAGCGTCAGCAAGGCCATGTGCAACGCCGCACGGGAAGTGATCCTGATGGCGGACTCGTCCAAGTTTGGCCGCAAAAGTCCCAATATTGTCTGTAGCCTTGAAAGCGTCGATACACTGATTACCGACGCAGGCATCGACCCGGTGTTCAAAAAAGCGCTGGAAGAGAAAGGAATCGACGTGATCGTAACCGGAGAGAGAAATGAGTGATTTTCTGCTAAACACAGGCCGTCAGACGTTAATGCTGGAGCTTCAGGAAGCCAGCCGCCTGCCGGAAAGGCTGGGCGACGATTTTGCGCGCGCGGCCAATACCATCATCCACTGCGAAGGCAAAGTGATTGTCGCGGGCATCGGGAAATCCGGTCATATCGGGAAGAAAATAGCCGCCACCCTCGCCAGCACCGGCACGCCCGCGTTTTTTGTTCATCCCGCCGAAGCGCTGCATGGCGATCTGGGGATGATTGAAAGCCGTGACGTCATGCTGTTTATCTCCTACTCTGGCTCAGCAAAAGAGCTGGATCTGATCATTCCGCGTCTACAGGAAAAATCGGTCGCCCTGCTGGCAATGACCGGAAAATCGCGCTCGCCGCTGGCGCTGGCCGCCAAAGCCACGCTGGATATCTCCGTGGAGCGCGAAGCCTGCCCGATGCACCTCGCGCCAACGTCCAGCACCGTCAACACCCTGATGATGGGCGATGCGCTGGCGATGGCAGTCATGCAGGCGCGCGGTTTTAACGAAGAAGATTTTGCCCGCTCACACCCGGCCGGCGCGCTGGGCGCACGTTTGCTGAATAAAGTGCATCATCTGATGCGTACGGACGACGCCATCCCGCAGGTTAAACTCACCACCAGCGTGATGGACGCAATGCTCGAACTGAGCCGCACCGGGCTGGGGCTGGTTGCCGTGTGTGATGACAACGGGCTGGTCAAAGGGGTCTTTACCGACGGCGACCTGCGTCGCTGGCTGGTGGGCGGCGGCAAGCTTGAAGCGGTCGTCAGCGATGCCATGACCACCGGCGGCCTGACGCTCAACGCCGAGAGCCGCGCTATCGAAGCCAAAGAAGTGCTGATGAAGCGCAAAATCACCGCCGCCCCGGTGGTCGATGACAGCGGCAAACTGTGCGGCGCCATCAACCTGCAGGACTTCTATCAGGCCGGGATTATCTAACCCTTCAGCCCAAGACGTTTCGCCAGCCGATGCAGGTTGGCGACGTCCGTCTCTAACGCCCGCGCGCAGGCCGCCCAGCTACGGTTATTCTGCTCCAGCGCGCGGGTAATCATCTGACGTTGAAACGCTTCCGTGGCCTCACGCAGGTTGGCATTGCTCATCGCTGGCACGTCCGGCTGCGAGACAGGCACCGCTTCGTCGTGCAACGCAAAATGCGCCGCGTGGATTACCACCTCATCGCCGATGCGCGTCGCGCGCGCCAGCACCACCGCACGATGGATCGCATGCTCCAGCTCGCGCACATTGCCCGGCCAGCCATAATTCAGCAGATGCCTGCGCGCACCGGGGCTTAACACCACGCGCGACAGCCCCATTTTCAACCGGCACTGCTCGCAGAAATAGCCCGCCAGCAGAACCACATCCTCGCCACGCTCGCGCAGCGGCGGCACGAAGAGCGGGAACACGCTTAAGCGATGGAACAGATCGGCGCGGAAATTGCCCGCCAGCACCTCTTCGCGCAGATCGCGGTTGGTCGCCGCCAGCACGCGCACATCCACCCGCAGGCTGCGGTCGTCACCCACGCGCTGAATATCGCCGTACTGCAACACGCGCAGCAGTTTGGCCTGCAACGCCAGCGACAGCTCACCAATTTCATCGAGGAACAGCGTGCCGTTGTCGGCCATTTCAAACTTACCGCTGCGGTTGCTGATGGCCCCGGTAAACGCCCCTTTCACGTGGCCGAACAGCTCGCTCTCCGCCACGCTTTCCGGCAGCGCGGCGCAGTTCAGATACACCAGCGGATTGACCGCGCGCGGCGAGCCTTCGTGGATCGCCTTCGCCACCAGCTCTTTCCCGGTGCCGGTCTCCCCGCTGATTAAGACGTTCAGATCCGACGCCGCGACAATCTCGATCTCTTTTTTCAGCTGCGCCATACCCGGCGACAGGCCAATCATTTCCGTGTGCGCGACCTGCTCAAACACCGCCGGACTGCCCGGCAATATGTTCTGGCTCTCCAACTGCTCAATCAGCAGCGCGTTATTAAGCGCCCCGGCGGCCAGCGCGGCAATCAGCCGCAGCTCTTCGTCGCTGAACGTATCGAACTGATCCGGCTGCAGGCCGTCGAGGGTCAGCGCACCAATCAGATTTTGTCCGGCAAACAGCGGCAAACCGATACAGGCGTGGACCTTCAGGCTCTCCTGGCCGGGAATCAGGCCGTCGTAGGGATCCGGCAGATCGCTGTCCGCCGGGAAACGCACCACGTCACCCGCGCGGGCGATGGTCTCCAGACGCGGATGGCCCTCCAGGGTGAAGCGCCGCCCCAGCACGTCCTGCGCCAGCCCGTCGATCGCCAGCGGAATAAACTGCCGCCCTTCGTAGCGCAGCAGCGCCGAGGCATCGCACTCCAGCACATGACGCAGGGTTGAAATTAACCGCTGGAAACGATCCTGATGGCCGATACCGGTCTGTAATTCAATGGCGATCTTCGCCAGCACATCTACGGAAAAGCTCATTTGCGCCTCGCTGTCATTTTGACAATGCATACTGTCATATTGACCATAAAACAGATAGTCATTCTGACTACCCCTTGCGAGTAATATTTTTAAAAACCATTAAATATCAATAACTTTAAAAACTGGCACGCAACTTGATATATGCACATCAACTTATCTAAACATACTGTATTTATTGAGGTAGCTATGTCTATTCTGGTTAAAAATAATATTCATTGGGTTGGTCAACGTGACTGGGAAGTGCGCGATTTTCACGGCACCGAATACAAAACCCTGCGCGGCAGCAGCTACAACAGCTATCTCATTCGCGAAGGCAAAAACGTCCTGATCGATACTGTTGATCATAAATTCAGTCGCGAGTTCGTGCAGAACCTGCGTAGCGAAATCGATCTGGCTGACATCGATTACATTATTATTAACCATGCGGAAGAAGACCACGCGGGCGCCCTGACCGAGCTGATGTCTTATATTCCCAACACGCCAATCTACTGCACCACCAACGCCATCGACTCTATTAACGGCCACCATCACCACCCTGAATGGAATTTTCATACGGTGAAAACCGGTGACTCGCTGGATATCGGCAACGGCAAACAGCTGATTTTCGTCGAAACCCCGATGCTGCACTGGCCCGACAGCATGATGACGTACATGACCGGCGATGCGGTGCTGTTCAGTAATGACGCCTTTGGTCAGCACTACTGTGATGAACGTCTGTTTAACGACGAAGTGGATCAGACTGAACTGTTCGAACAGTGCCAGCGCTACTACGCCAACATCCTGACGCCGTTCAGCCGTCTGGTAACGCCAAAAATCACCGAAATCCTCGGTTTCAATCTGCCGGTCGAAATGATTGCCACCTCGCACGGCGTGGTCTGGCGCGAAAATCCAACCCAAATCGTGGAGCTGTATCTGAAATGGGCAGCGGATTATCAGGAAGATCGCATCACGCTGTTCTACGACACCATGTCCAACAACACCCGTATGATGGCGGACGCCATTGCCCAGGGCATTAACGAAGTCGACCCGAACGTGGCGGTGAAAATCTTCAACGTGGCGCGCAGCGATAAAAACGAAATCCTGACCAACGTCTTCCGCTCCAAAGGCGTGCTGGTCGGCACCTCCACCATGAATAACGTGATGATGCCGAAAATCGCCGGTCTGGTTGAAGAAATGACCGGTCTGCGTTTTCGTAACAAACGCGCCAGCGCGTTCGGCTCCCACGGCTGGAGCGGCGGTGCGGTAGATCGTCTCTCCACGCGTCTGCAGGATGCCGGCTTCGAAATGTCGATGAGCCTGAAAGCCAAATGGCGCCCGGATATCGACGCACTTGAAATCTGCCGCCAGCATGGCCGCGATATCGCACGTCAGTGGGCGCTCGCTCCACTGCCGGAAGCAACAACGAAAACCCCAGAGCAACAAGAAGCCTGCGCCTGTGCCGCCGCACAAGCCGCCGATCTTGGCCCGAGCATGCAGTGCAGCGTCTGCCAGTGGATTTACGATCCTGCCCTCGGCGAACCTTTGCAGGATGTCGCCCCAGGCACCCCGTGGCGCGACGTGCCGGATAATTTCCTGTGCCCGGAATGTTCCCTCGGGAAAGACGTATTCGACGAACTGGCGACGGAGGCAAAATGAATCACGGCATTGTCATCATTGGCTCGGGCTTTGCCGCCCGGCAGCTGGTGAAAAATATCCGCAAACAGGATACGAACGTGCCGCTGACGCTTATCGCCGCCGACAGCATGGACGAGTACAACAAACCCGATTTGAGCCATGTTATCAGCCAGCATCAGCATGCCGACGACCTCACCCGCCAGACGGCGGGGGAGTTCGCCGAACAGTTTAATTTGCGACTGTTTCCGCATACCTGGGTCACGGAGATCGACGCCAGCGCCCATGTGGTGAAGGGCAAAGATTATCAGTGGCACTACGACAAACTGGTTCTGGCGACGGGGGCATCCGCCTTTGTACCGCCCGTTGAGGGACGCGAGCTGATGCTGACCCTTAACAGTCAGCAGGAGTACCGCGCCTGTGAAACCCGGCTTCGTGACGCAAAGCGGGTGATGATTGTCGGTGGCGGTCTGATTGGCACCGAACTGGCGATGGATTTTTGCCGCGCCGGGAAAGCCGTCACTCTGGTCGATCACGCAGCCAGCATTCTGTCTGCGCTGATGCCAGCGGAAGTGAGCAGTCGCTTACAGCATCGTCTGACGAAGATGGGCGTCCATCTGCTGCTGAAATCTCAGCTCCAGAGCCTGACGACAACCGACAGCGGCATTCGCGCGACTCTCGATCGTAAGCGCAGCGTTGAGGTCGATGCCGTGATCGCCGCGACGGGCCTGCGTCCGGAAACGGCACTGGCCCAGCACGCCGGGGCAGAAACGGGGCGCGGAGTGAAGGTGGATAGCTATTTGCAAACCAGCCAGCCCGATATTTTCGCCGTGGGTGACTGTGCGGAAATCAACGGCCAGGTCCTGCCGTTCCTGCAGCCGATTCAGATCAGCGCAATGTATCTGGCAAAAAACCTGCTGGGGAATAACACGCCACTCAAACTGCCGGCGATGCTGGTGAAGGTCAAAACGCCTGAACTGCCGCTGCACCTCGCGGGCGAAACGCAGCGACAGGATTTACACTGGCACATGGCCATTGAGCCACAGGGAATGGTCGCAAAAGGCGTTGATGGCGACGGTGAGTTGCGCGCCTTTGTGGTCAGCGAAGATCGGATGAAGGAGGCTTTCTCCCTGCTGAAGTCGTTACCCGTTTAACCCGCAAACCTCTGCCACGCTGACTTAACCTTAGGATTTTATTATCCGCAGCCCCGATGTCCCGGGGCTTTTTTTTGCGCATTCTATTCACGAGGTAAATACATAATAGATAAATCATCGCCACCAATCCCTATTTCATTATTTATATGAATATATAAAACCGAGCGAATGAATATATCTATGATAGATATTCATTCGACTTGGAATATATAATTATTTTATAATTGATAAATAAATCATCAGGGATAATTTAATTTAAACAGCGATAAAAAAGCAATTTTTGCTTAGATTATTTTTTTAAATAATGCTCGGAGCCGTCAGAGACCCCCAGCGCGTCATAGCCGCGCCAGCGGTAGTTCAGCATTGACAGACACCAGCAGACAATAAACAAACCAATAACAATAAAACCGGCGTTACCGAGATTATTATTAACACTACCCACCAGGCTCCAGACGCCCCCACTTAATTCAAATTTATCCTTTATTAGCCCGAGGGCTTCCAGCCCGCCAATAAAGAGCGCGACGACAACCGACGTGCCGGTAATGGTCATATTGTAATAAAGTTTGCGCTGCGGTTTATTGAATGCCCAGCCGTACGCGCCGATCATCAATAAATTATCCAGCGTATCCACTAACGCCATACCGCTGGCAAACAGCGCCGGGAAAATCATGATCGACCACACCGACATTCCGTTCGAGGCGCTGGCGGCAGAAATGCCCAGCACGCCAATTTCAGTGGCGGTATCAAATCCCAGGCCAAACAGAAAACCGACCAGGTACATCTGCCAGCTTTTGCTCACCAGACGGAACGTGGCGCCAAACAGCCAGCTCATGATCCCGCCCGACAGCGGCGCGTCCCCCTCGCCGCCCGCCGTATGACCTTTCTTCAGCGCCTGAAAGCTGCGCCAGACGCCGAGCAAAATCACCGTGTTGATCAACGCCATCGCCAGTAAAAAGGTCGCGGAAACGGCGGTGCCAATGAGACTACCGGTATCATGAAACCACGCCATATTCTTTTGAAACGCTGTCGCCGTGGCGGCAATGGCGACGGAGGCCAGCACCACAATGGTTGAATGGCCCAGCGAAAACCACGCCCCCACGCCAGACGGGCGTTTGCCCTGCTGCATCAGCTTGCGGGTGACCGTATCGATCGCGGCGATATGATCCGCATCGACCGCATGCCGCAGACCGTAGCACCACGCCAGCAGGCTGGCCGCCATCAGCGTGGTACTGCCGCTAAACGTGTGCCAGGCCCAGCCCCAGGCCAGACCATTCGCGGCCAGCAGGATCATCAGAAGCGGTTCGTTGCGAATCCGTCGTTGCATGTCAGTTCCTGTGTGAAAGGGTGCGTGCGGCAGCGACGACCGCCTGTCCGAATGAAATCGCCCCGTCGCCTGCAGGCAATTTTTCAGGGAACAGAAGCGTAAATTCAGAAAGATAAAACTGCAGACGCGCCCGCAGCAGCCGATTGTGCAGCACGCCGCCGCTGAAGCAGAGCGTCGATATCGCCAGACGTCGGGCGTGATGAGCCATCAGTGCCGCCAGCCCTTTCGCCAGCGCATCATGGAATGCCCATGCCCGTTCGGCGGGCGTCGCCTGCCAGGCGAGCCACTGCTGCCAGAAGGTCGACAGATCTCCCACATCCAGCGTGACCGGATGCTGCACACCTGAACAGGTCGCGGCCAGTGCTTCAAGCTGACAGGCCGCTTCGCCTTCGTGATGCTGCCTGTCGGGCACGATATCGAGCGCACAGGCCACGGCGTCAAACAGCCGCCCACAGGATGAGGCCAGCGGCGCGTTGATTCCCCGCGCCACCGCCGTCGCCAGCAGTGTCCAGTTGTGCGCCAGAACGGCGCGCATTTCCGCCCGCTTTTGCCAGTCAGGAATAAACGCCAGCCCCTGTGCCAGCAAGTTCCGCCACGGTTCGACCGCGGCCAGATCGCCGCCGGGCAGCGCCACGGCGGGCAACCCACCGAGGTGCTCGCACGCCAGATAATTCACCCGCAGGCACTCGCCGCCCCACAGCGCGCCATTTTCGCCCATCCCGATGCCATCAAGCGTCAGCGCAATCACATCGCCTGCGTTCAGCGGCCAGCCATTTTCCGCCAGACACGCCGCCGCGTGGGCGTGGTGGTGGAGCACCGTCTGTTTCGGCAGCGCCAGCGCTTCGGCCCACCGGGCAGAGCGGTAGCCCGGATGGGCATCGTACACTACAAGTTCCGGACGGAAATCATACATTTGTTGAATAACCGCCAGCGCGCCACGCCACTGATGCTCCACGCCGTCGTCACTCAGATCGCCAAAATGCTGGCTGATAACCGCCTGCCCGCCACGCACCAGACAGAAGGTATTTTTCATCTCCGCGCCGAGGCACAGCATCGGCGGGATATCCTTAAATCCTTCAGGCAGCGGAATGGCGTCAGGCACGTAACCCCGCGCGCGGCGAAGCATTGCGCCCTGCTCGTCCAGAACAGAATCATCCATGCGTTGCAGAATATCGCGGTTATGCAGCAGAAAACCGTCGGCGATATCGCGCAGGTCATCCAGCGCCTGTTCATTGCTCAGCACGGGGGGTTTACCGCTGAGATTCCCGGAAGTCATCACCAGCGGGTGCGCGCAGTCGTCCATCAGCAGATGTTGCAGCGGGCTGGAGGCCAGCATCACGCCGATGCAATCCAGGCCCGGCGCAATGTTATGCGGCAGTTCCGGTAGCAGGCGCTTTGCGGTCAACACGATGGGGGCGGCGGGCGATTGCAGACGCTCCCGAAGGGGCGCAGGCAACTCGTCAATACAGGGCAGCATCACCGCTAATGGTTTGGTCGGACGACGTTTTCGCTCGCGCAGCCGCGCCACCGCCTGCGCGTTTTGCGCGTCGCAGGCCAGATGAAAACCGCCCAGCCCTTTGATTGCCACGATCCCACCGTTTTTCAGCATCTCAACGGCTGCGGATAACGCGGCATCTCGTGTCAGATGGACGCCCGCTGCACGCCATTCCAGCTGCGGCCCACAGTCCGGGCAGGCCACCGGCTGGGCGTGAAAACGCCGATCCGCCGGATTGCGGTATTCGCTCTCACACGGAGCGCAGAGCCGGAAAGCGGCCATCGCCGTATCTGGCCGGTCATAGGGCATGGCGCGAATAATGGTGAAACGCGGGCCGCAGTGGGTGCAGTTGATAAACGGATAGCGGTAGCGGCGATCGCGCGGATCGCGCATCTCGGCCAGACAGGCCGGACAGGTCGCCGCATCCGGCACGATTTGCGTCGCCATCGCCCCGCCCGCGCTGTGGCGGATGGTGAATTCTGTCGGCATTTCGGGCCAGGTCAACGGCCGAGTTTCAATGCTATCAATGCGCGCCAGCGGCGGGTACTGCGCTAACAAACGTGTCTGAAACGCCGTCGGATCACCAGCCAGACGCACCAACACGCCTTCGCCGTCATTACAAACGTCACCGCGAAGGCCAAGCTGAGTCGCCAGCTGCCAGACGAAGGGGCGGAAACCCACCCCCTGCACTTTTCCGCGCACCCGCAGCTGCGCGCCGTTACAGCTCATCGCGGCTTAAAACAGCATTGATGACGATGTATCAAACGCCGCGCGACGGCGCTTCTCGGCGCTCATCTGTTCAAGCTTGTTACGATCGACGCAGACCAGAGCGTGGGTCGGACAGGCTTCAATGCACGCCGGGCCGCTTTCGCGATGGTTGCACAGGTCGCATTTGTTCGCTTCGGCTTTGTCGGCACGCACACTCAGGCCCGCACCGCTGTTGCGTACCACCGGGCGCACAACCACTTCCATCGCACCATACGGACAGGCCACCACGCAGGTTTTACAGCCGATGCAACGCTGCTGCATCACCTGCACAAAGCCGTTTTCGCGATTGATGGCACCGTTAGGGCAGACATTGGCGCAAGGCGCGTCTTCACACTGGCGGCAGATGGCCGCCGTTGAGATATTCACGCCCTTAATGACATGAATACGTGGCAGGAAAGATTCTGGGGTCAGGGAGGCGCAATCCTGCTCCGCCTGATGGGACACAACACACGCCACCTCACAGGTGCGACAGCCAATACATTTACTGGCATCGGCCATAATAAAACGGTTCATCTGCTTCTCCAGCATTAAGTTATGCGGCGAAACATACATAAAACGTGCCACATTTTAATTAACTGATTTCACTGAATTTAATCAGTGCCCCTCGGTGTCATCGACACGAATGACGATGACACCTGTCGACGTCAGACGCGAACGTTGGCGATGACGGAGTCGCGCAGGATCAGCTCACCGGGGAAGGCTTGCTGATAGCTGAACTCGCCGCCATCGAGCATAAATATCAGGCGGCTGATGGTCTCTTTGATCATCTCCGTCACCGGAATGCGCACGCTGGAGAGCGACGGCACGATGTAGGGCGCGATCGCGACATCATCAAATCCCACCACCGACACTTCGCCCGGCGTGGCGATCCCGCTGTCGTGAAGCTGCTTCAGCGCACCAATGGCCATATCGTCATTGCTGGCGACCAGCGCGGTGAATTGCGCTTTGCGCGCCAGCAGCGTGGTGACTCCCGCCGCCCCGCTTTCCGGAGTCCATTTCCCCTCCACCAGCAATTCGTCGCGCAGCGGGATCTGATGCTGCGCCAGCGCCGCTCTGTACCCAGAAAGACGTTCGATACCGGTGGGAGAGTCGAGCGAACCGGTGATAAACGCGATATCACGATGGCCCATTTCAATCAGCTGTGAGACCGCATCCTGGCAGGAGGCTTTATGATCCGACCAGACGCACTGGCTGCTGTTTTTACGCAGACGACGGTTAAGCACCATGATCGGCTGCTCCTGTTTTTCGATGATCTCATCCATCTCATCGACGCTTAAAAAGCGCGGATAGATGATGATCGCATCGCAGCGCATATCGAGCAGATACTGGATCGCCTCGCGCTCTTCATCGGCGCTGTGCTTGCCGTCTGCGAGGATCAGCTGACGGCCTTTTTCTTCCGTCATGCGTGCCGCGTGGAACAGCAGCTCGCTGAAATACACGCCGTGGTAAAGGGTGTTCGTCACTACCAGCCCCAGGGTTTGGGTGCGTTTGGTCGCCAGGTTTCGCGCCAGCAGATTGGGGCGGTAACCGCTCTCTTCAATCGCCTGAAAAACCCGGTCTTTTGTCTCCTGGCTCACGTAGCCATTGCCCGAAAGCACCCGAGAAACCGTTGCCTTCGACACCCCTGCCCGCTTCGCCACTTCAAGCATCGTGGTCATCTGATTATTCCCTTTAAACCTGATGCGCCGAAGTGTACTGCACTGCACGAAAATTGTCGCAGCGCGAATCTCACGCTTTTAAACACTCAAAGTGATCGCTATCACGAATGTAAAAAATGCATAGATCACCATCTTGTTTCATGCGAAGAAACTCATCATGATTTTGTGGAACCGGTTTCCTACATGTTCTCACAACTACAACAGGATCACTTCCGATGGCCAAAAATTATGCCGCGCTGGCGAAAGACATTGTCAGCGCGCTCGGCGGGAAAGATAACATCGTCGCCGTCACCCACTGTATGACGCGCCTGCGCTTTGTGTTGCAGGACGAAAGCGCCATCGACAGCGCCACGCTCAAAAGCCTCTCCGGCGTGCTCGGCGTGGTGCGTAACGATAACCAGTGTCAGGTGATCATCGGCAACACCGTTTCTCAGGCCTATCGCGAGGTGGTGAACCTGCTGCCTGCCGGGATGCGCCCTGCCGAGCCGCAAGGCCCGCAAAAACTGACGCTTCGCCGCATCGGCGCTGGCGTGCTCGACGCGCTGATCGGCACCATGTCCCCGCTGATCCCGGCGATCATCGGCGGCTCGATGGTGAAACTGCTGGCAATGATCCTGGAGATGACCGGCGCGCTGCCGAAAGGTGCCCCGACGCTCACGATTCTGACGGTGATCGGTGACGGAGCCTTCTTCTTCCTGCCGCTGATGGTGGCCGCGTCTGCCGCCGTGAAATTCAAAACCAACATGTCGCTGGCGATTGCCATCGCTGGCGTGCTGGTGCATCCGAGCTTTATTGAGCTGATGGCGAAAGCCGCCCAGGGCGAGCACGTCGAGTTTGCGTTTATCCCGGTGACGGCGGTGAAATACACCTACACGGTAATCCCGGCGCTGGTAATGACCTGGTGCCTGTCGTACATCGAACGCTGGGTGGACAAGATCACGCCAGCGGTCACTAAAAACTTCCTGAAACCGATGCTGATCGTGCTGATTGCCGCCCCGCTGGCGATTGTGCTGATTGGGCCGCTGGGTATCTGGATTGGTAGCGCGATTTCGTCGCTGGTCTACACCATTCACGGCTATCTGGGCTGGCTGTCCGTGGCCATTATGGGCGCACTCTGGCCGCTGCTGGTAATGACCGGTATGCACCGCGTCTTTACGCCAACGATTATTCAGACCATCGCCGAAACCGGCAAAGAAGGGATGGTGATGCCGTCGGAAATCGGCGCGAACCTCTCTCTTGGTGGTTCTTCCCTGGCGGTAGCCTGGAAAACCAAAAACCCGGAACTGCGCCAGACGGCGCTCGCCGCCGCAGCGTCCGCCATCATGGCGGGGATTTCTGAACCGGCGCTCTACGGCGTGGCGATTCGCCTGAAACGCCCGTTAATTGCAAGCCTGATCAGCGGCTTTATCTGCGGCGCGATCGCCGGTATGGCGGGGCTTGCCAGCCACTCAATGGCGGCACCGGGCCTGTTCACCAGCGTACAGTTCTTCGATCCGGCCAATCCAATGACCATCGTCTGGGTGTTTGGCGTGATGGCCCTGGCCGTGGTGCTTTCGTTTGTTCTGACGCTGATCCTCGGCTTTGAGGATATCCCGGTGGAAGACGAGGCCGAGAAAGCACGCGCCCTGCAAACCGCACCGGTTCCGGCACAAGAAGCACGAGCATAAATGAATAACGAGGTAAAAATGTCTGTTTTTCCAGAAGGATTTTTATGGGGCGGCGCACTGGCCGCCAACCAGAGTGAAGGCGCTTACCGTGAAGGCGGTAAAGGGCTGACCACCGTCGATATGATCCCCCACGGCGCAAACCGCATGGCGGTAAAAGTCGGTAAGGAAAAACGTTTCTCGCTGCGCGACGACGAGTTTTACCCGAGCCACGAGGCGATAGATTTTTACCATCGCTACAAAGAAGACATCGCACTGATGGCGGAGATGGGCTTTACGGTGTTCCGCACCTCGATTGCCTGGAGCCGCCTCTACCCGAACGGTGACGAACCGCTGCCGAATCAGGCCGGTATCGCCTTTTACCGCGCGGTGTTTGAAGAGTGCAAAAAGTACAATATCGAGCCGCTGGTGACCCTGTGCCACTTCGATGTGCCGATGCATCTGGTCACCGAATACGGCTCCTGGCGCAACCGCAAAATGGTCGATTTCTTCGCCCGCTACGCGCGCACCTGCTTTGAAGAGTTCAATGGTCTGGTGAAATACTGGCTGACCTTCAACGAGATCAACATCATGCTGCACAGCCCGTTCTCAGGCGCGGGGCTGGTCTTTGAAGAGGGTGAAAACGAAGATCAGGTGAAATACCAGGCCGCACACCACGAGCTGGTGGCAAGCGCACTGGCGACCAAAATCGCCCATGAGGTGAACCCGGAAAACCAGGTCGGCTGTATGCTGGCAGGCGGCAGTTTCTACCCGTATTCCTGCAAGCCAGAAGACGTGTGGACGGCGCTGGAAAAGGATCGCGAAAACCTGTTCTTTATTGACGTTCAGGCACGCGGCACCTATCCGGCTTACTCGGCGCGCGTGTTCCGCGATAAAGGGGTGACGATTGTTAAAGACCCGGCCGACGACCAGATCCTGAAACATACCGTCGATTTTGTGTCGTTCAGTTATTACGCGTCACGCTGCGCCTCTGCGGAGATGAACGCCAATAACACCAGCGCGGCAAACATCGTCAAATCCCTGCGCAACCCGCACATTGAAGTGAGCGAATGGGGCTGGGGCATTGACCCGCTGGGCCTGCGCATCACCATGAACATGATGTATGACCGCTACCAGAAACCTCTTTTCCTGGTGGAAAACGGCCTCGGGGCGAAAGACGAGATCGACGCCAGCGGCGAGATCAACGACGACTACCGCATCAGCTATCTGCGTGAGCATATCCGCGCAATGGGCGATGCGATTGAAGACGGCGTGCCGCTAATGGGCTACACCACCTGGGGCTGTATCGATCTGGTGGCAGCCTCCACGGGCGAGATGAGCAAGCGCTACGGGTTTGTGTATGTCGATCGTGACGACGCAGGCAACGGCACGCTGGATCGTAAACGCAAGAAATCGTTCTGGTGGTATAAGAAAGTGATTGCGAGCAACGGGGCGGATTTAGCGTAACGGGGTTCTGCCCGGTGGCACGTCGCGCACCGGGCATTCACTTCTCAGAGCTGTGCAAAACCCCCGTCCCCTGCCCATCCTGCAAGCCGGGAATAGACCGTTTCTACCGCCGCTTTTATCGCGGAAGTCATCGGATAATAAAAGCCGACAATATCCGGCTGAATGCCCAAAAACAGCACCTCGCCCACGTCGTCTTTAATCTGATCGACCAGATAGTTGAGCGGCATATTGTGAGTGGTCATCATGAACATCTCAGCAATATCGTCCGGGTCGATGAGACGGATTTCGCCGGGGTTTAGCCCCATGTCGGTTGCATCGACAATCAGCAGCCGGTCCGGGTGCAGCTCGCGAAGGGCAACCACGTCATTTTCCGGCGCGCTGCCGCCGTCGATCACCTGCCAGTTACCCTGCGGATTTGCAAAGCACATTTCCGCCAGCAAAGGGCCTGCGCCGTCGTCGCCCATCATGCTGTTACCCACACACAGTAAAACGTCAGTCACGTAATCTCCTCACCATCAGGTAGATGGCACTCTCCTGATGAATATCGTGCAGCATACTGAGCACCGTTTTGCTCCACGCCTGCTGCTCAGGGGTTTGCACTGCGAGCGCCGCATCGAAGGCGTTCGCCAGCATGGCGATGTGATTGCTATCGATGACTATCTCGCCATACTTCGGCACACCTTCCATTTTGCGTCGCGCCGTGCTACCCGCCTCCAGCGTGCCGATCCACGCCAGATAGTCCTGCCACGGACAGCTCAGCGCCGCCTCTAAACAGTCGATCACCCCGAGATGGTGGCCAATCGCCAGGCTGTAATAGACCACCTGCTGGGCCGCATCCGGCGTCGCGTCGTTCTCATCGATAAATTTACGGCTCAGCTGACTGAACACCACCTTTTCACTCATCGGATACGCGCCTCGTCCACCACCTGATCCAGGTTTGCCACGATCTCGTTCAGACGCGGATCTTTCTCCGCCTCCAGCCAGCGTGCCACCTGATGCTCGCCCTGGCTCAACAGACGCAGATAGTCATCGGCAATCTGGCGGCCATAGCGATACCCGGCGAGGCGTCGCGCCGTGCGATCGACCTTCACGCGCAGAGGCTGCACCATATCCGGATGCAAAATCTGCGCGGGCTGATTGTCCAGCTCACCCGGGGCGCGAGCGTGAATTTTCTGCTCCAGCAGACCCAGCGCCATAGCAAAACCGTACAGCGTCGCCGCGGGCGTCGGTGGGCAGCCAGGGATATACACATCCACCGGCACGATTTTGTCGGTGCCGCCCCACACGCAGTAGAGATCGTGGAAGATCCCGCCGCTGTTGCCGCAGGCGCCGTAGGAGATACAAATTTTTGGATCCGGCGCCGATTGCCAGGCGCGCAGCGCCGGAGATCGCATCGCGCGCGTCACCGCGCCGGTAAACAGCAGAATGTCCGCGTGGCGCGGGGATGGCACCACTTTGATACCAAAACGTTCGGCATCAAACAGCGGCGACAGGGTGGCGAAGATTTCGATTTCGCAGCCGTTGCAGCCGCCGCAGTCCACGCGGTAGACGTAGGCGGAACGTTTGATGTTTTTCAGCAGGGAGGCTTTCATGCTCGCGATGGATTCGTCCACCGTCATCGGCACCGGAATGCCGTTATCGTCGCGCGGGCCGAGTAAATTATTCATCAGCTGGCTTCTCTCATATGGCGGGTGATATCAATGCGGTCGGACGGCAGCAGGCATTTCTGACGCTTGCATTCCGGGCAGGTTTCAAACCCTTCCCGGTGCATTTCGGCGCGCGCATCACCGTTGTGTTTCAGCAACGCAATGGCGTAGTCGATCTCTTTTTGCACGGCGAACGGATGGTGGCAAACGCGGCAGTGGCACAGGTCAAAACGCGACTGCTGGAGGAAATCCTCTTTTTTCCACACCGCCAGCTCGTACTCCTGCGACAGCTTAATCGCCGCCGTCGGGCAGACCTCTTCACAGCGGCCACAAAAAATGCAGCGTCCGAGGTTGAACTGCCAGGCCAGCTGATTCGTCGCCAGATCCGTCTCCACCGTCAGGGCATTCGACGGGCAGGCGTTAACGCACGCCGCGCAGCCGATGCACTGCTGCGGGTTCTGCTCTGGTTTGCCGCGAAAGTTTTTATCGACCGGCATCGGCTCAAGCGGATAACGGCTGGTGACCGTACCGGTTTTGATCACTTTTTTGATAAAGGTAAACATGACGGTTCCTTATTTCAGCGGCGAGTTCTTGCGCTCGATGCTGTAGCGTTCAAGCTCTTTGTACGGCACCACCTGGCTTTTCTTCTTGCGCACATCCACCACCGTCATGCGGTCGGTACAGGAGTAGCAAGGATCGAGGCTGCCGATGATCAGCGGCGCATCAGAGACCGTATTGCCGCGCAGCATGTAGCGCAGGGTCGGCCAGTTGGCGTAGGTCGCCGCACGGCAGCGCCAGCGGTAGAGCTTCTGGTTGTCGCCGGTCATGCTCCAGTGGATATCATCTCCGCGTGGCGCCTCGGCGAACCCGAGCGCAAAACGGTTCGGGATATAGGTAAAGCCTTCCACCGCCAGCGGACCGCCGGGCAGATTATCCAGACCAAAGTCGATCATATTCAGGGCAGTAAAGACTTCGTTGATACGCACTTTCAGACGCGAGATAACGTCGCAGCCCTGCTCGCTGTGTACGGTCATCGGCAACAGACCGTAACCGACAAACGGGTGATCGGCGCGGGTATCACGCGCGTGACCGCTGGCGCGCACCATTGGGCCAACGTTGCTGAAATCGCGGGCGATCTGCGGATCGAGACGGCCCACACCGACGGTACGCTGCTCGATATTTGGCGTGCTCAGAAGCATATCCACCAGATCCTGCACATCGCGGCGCATCTGCTGTGCCAGCAGGCGGGTCTGGATCATGTCGTCTTTCAGCAGATCGCGGCGAATCCCGCCGATCAGGTTCAGGCCGTAGGTTTTACGCGCCCCGGTGAGGATTTCCGCCATCTTCATCGACGCTTCACGCACGCGGAAGAACTGCATAAACCCGGAATCAAAACCGACGAAGTGACAGGCGAGGCCGAGGTTCAGCAGGTGCGAGTGCAAGCGCTCGACCTCCAGCAGAATGGCGCGGATCATCTGCGCCCGCTCAGGCACCACAATGCCCATGCCGTTTTCCACCGAGGTGGTGTAGGCGGTGCTGTGGGCAAAGCCGCAGATCCCGCAAACACGATCCGACAGGAAGGTGACTTCGTTGTAACCCATACGGGTTTCCGCCAGTTTTTCCATGCCACGATGGACGTAGAACAGGCGGTAATCGGCGTCGATAATATTTTCGCCATCGACAAACAGGCGAAAGTGGCCCGGTTCATCGGAGGTGACGTGCAGCGGGCCAATCGGCACCACGTTGTTCTTTTTGCTGCCGAGTTCGTTGATGAACTCGTAAGTTTCGCTGTCGGTCGTCGGCGCCGGACGCTGGCGATAATCCATACTGTCTTTGCGCAGCGGATAGAGTTCATCCGGCCAGTCGTCGGGCAGCACCAGACGGCGCTCATCCGGCAGGCCAACCGCCACCAGGCCGTACATGTCGCGCACTTCGCGCTCGCCCCAGACGGCGGCAGGCACGCGCGGCGTGACGGACGGGTATTCCGGTTTATTCGGATCGACTTCGACGCGCACCGTGAGCCAGCACTTCACGCCCTGCTCCATCGACAGCACGTAGTAAACCGCGTAGTTGCCGCACAGCTGGCGCTCATCGTTGCCGAACAGTACCGACAGCCAGCCGCCCTGCTGGTAATAGAGAAACTCCACCACTTCCGGCAGGTAGTTCACCTTGATGGTGACGGTGATCTGGTCTTTGGTCTGCCAGCTCTCCTCCAGCACCACGCCGGGAAACGCCTGATGCAGTGCGGCAAGATACTGTTGACCTACTTTTTCTTCAGACATGCTAAGACTCTCTGTAATCACGCCACCAGCAAGGAGACGAAGGCTAAAAATGCGAACCCAAAACCGGCCCAGGTGACGCGCGACGTGGCGTTGAAACGCAGTCGCGCCATGCTGTTTTCAAACAGCGCGATAATCAGCACCCCCGCCACCAGCTTGAGCACGGCGATAACCACTGCCAGCAGCAAACCCGCCGCCGAGAAGTGTGTCATCTGCCCCCACGGGAAGAAGACGCCGACAAACATTTGCAGGACCACCAGCTGTTTGAGGCTGATGCCCCACTTCAGCACCGCAAAGCCGTAGCCGCTGTACTCCGTGAGCGGCCCTTCCTGCAGCTCCTGCTCCGCTTCCGCGAGGTCAAAGGGCAGTTTTCCCATCTCAATAAAGGTGGCGAAAGCACAGGCGCAGAGCGCCAACAGCAGCGGAACGGTGCGCGTAACCGGCCAGTGATAAACCGTGTCAGTGATAAAGCTGATATGGGTGGAACCCGCGACCTGCGCGGCCACCCACAGGCCCAGCAGCAGGATCGGTTCCACCAGCACGCCGAGCATCGCTTCGCGGCTGGCGCCGATACCGGTAAACGGACTGCCCGTATCCAGCCCTGCAATCGCAAAGAAAAAGCGCGCGATAGCGAAGAGGTAGATCAGGGTGATCAGATCGCCGAGCACAGGCAGCGGCGACGCGACGGTCACCACCGGCAGCGCGGTGGCGATGGTCAGCATCACGCCGACCATCACGAACGGCGTCAGGCGGAACACCCAGCCGGACGCATCCGGGGCAATGCTCTGACGACCCATCAGTTTGATGAGGTCACGGTACTCCTGAAGCACGCCTGGACCGCGACGATTGTGCATCCGGGCGCGGGCCACGCGGGTAATGCCTGAAAGCAGTGGCGCAACGGCGAATAACACCAGCGCCTGAAGTAATGCCAGTAACAGACTCATGTCAGGCTCCTCGTGAAATCACAATCACCACCAGCACCGCCAGCTCGATCACGGCGAGACGACGGAACAGCGTCGGTGCAGCCGCGCTTTGCCAGCCGGGAATCACCTTCACCGGGTTCAACGCGTGGCGCAGTTTCAGGACAAAGGCGAAGTTCTCTTTCACAGGCATCGCAAAACCGTGGGCGGTGATGACCATCGATTGTTCATGCTCGTACCCGCACGCCCATGCCGTTCCGCGTGAGCGCGCAGGCAGACGGTCGCGTTTGAAGAACATCATCAGCACCAGCGGCAACAGCGGCGCGGCGATCAGCAGCAGGGCAATCATCGGCTGGGAAACGGCGGTGTGCGCGGTCGTGAGCGGTAGCGGAACTGCACTCCCCAGCAGCGGCAGCAGCCACGGCGCGGCAATCCCACCCGCGATGCAGCACAGGGCCAGCAGAACCACGCTTGCGGTCATCAGCGCCGGTGCACTGTGAGCATTTTCTGCCTCCGGAGTACGCGGTGCGCCTAGGAAGGTGACGCCGTAAACTTTCGCCATACACATCACCGCCAGCGCGCCGGTGATCGCGAGGCCGACCGCCAGCATTGGCCCGAGCAGACGGGCAATAAAGAGGTCGCTCTGACCCAGCGCAAAGAAGGACTGATAGATCACCCACTCACCGGCAAAACCGTTGAGCGGCGGAAGTGCGGCCATCGCCATCAACCCCACCAGCATCGCGAGCGAAATCAGCGGCATTTTTTTGCCGATACCGCCCAGCTTTTCGATATCGCGATGCCCGGTGCGGAACCAGACGCTGCCCGCCCCCAGGAACAGGGTGCTTTTAAACAGGCTATGGTTAACCAGATGGTACAGCCCGCCGATAAACCCAGCGGCGACCAGCGCCGGATGGTTCAGTGCCAGCCCTGTAATACCCGCGCCTAAGCCAAGCAGGATGATGCCGATGTTTTCCAGGGTGTGATACGCCAGCAGGCGCTGGATGTTGTGCTCCATCAGGGCGTACAGCCCGCCGACAAAGGCGGTGATCATCCCGGCAATCAACAGCACCACGCCCCACCACAGCGGCGGTTGGCCACCGATAAGCGAAAGCGTGAGGATGCCAAACAGACCGACTTTCATCACCACCGTCGAGAACAGCGTCGCGGCAGGCGCTGAAGCAGTGGCATGCGCCTGCGGCACCCAGCCGTGCAGCGGAATAATTCCTGCCAGCAGACCAAAGCCGACCACGCCAGAAAGCCAGATATCGGCCCCAAACGGCAGCAACTGCGCGCGGGCGCTCAGCAGGTCCAGGTCAAGCGTGCCGTAGCGCTGCCACACCAGCCAGCAGGTGAGCGCCAGCAAAAGGGTGCCGAGACGCCCCAGGAAAAACCACAGTTTCCCGGACGGGCTGCATCCCGTGAGGAACACCCCGCACAGCGCCATGATCTCCGCCATTACAACCAGCGCGGCCAGGTTGCTGGCCACCACGGTACAGACGGCGGCGGCGAGCAGCAGATTGACCAGCAGACCGTTCGGTTTGGTCTGCGGGTGACGGTGCCAGTCAATATTAAACAGACTGACAAACAGCCCGCATAGGCCAAAGGTCACCAGCCAGATCGCATTCAGCGGCGTGAGCTGAAGAGTGTGGCGAATCAGCGGCATGACGCCTTCTGCATGGACACCCTGCGTCAACACCATGAATCCGGCTATCGCCGTGATGACACTCCCCGCCGCGCCGCCGATTCCGGCAATCCATCCGCTGAGGGGTTTGTGAAAAGAGAAGACCAGCGCCAGCACCGCCGTCGCAGCAAAGCAGGCTACGGCGCTGTTAATCAGATAGACAGCGTTCATTTCGCCCCCTCGTTTTGCGCCTGAAACAGCGACAGATCGCCAAAGTCGGTATTAATGGTCAGTTCGCGTTTGCGCTTACTGGTGCGAGCGATATCGTGGATATTGACCAGAATCAGCGCTTTAGTTGGGCAGGTGCGTACGCAGGCGGGGCCTTGTTCGTCAAAGCTGCACAGATCGCACTTCACCGCCACGGCGCGCACGCCCGGCACCCAGTCCAGCAGGGTACTGACGCGAGCCGGTGCGGGAGGCGCAGGTGGCGCTTTTGGCGAATTGGCATTGGCCGGAATATGCAGCGGGCGGCTGCCAGAAAATTCAATCGCGCCAAACGGACAGGCGATGCCGCACAGTTTGCAGCTTACGCACAGGCTTTCGTTCAGCTGAACAGCACCATCGATACGGTTGATGGCATTCACAGGACAGACGCCCGCACAGGGGGCATCCTCACATTGATGGCAGAGCTGCGGGGCAGACTCTTTTTCATTACGCATAACGCGCAGGCGCGGCATGGACTGCAGCCCGTGCAGGCGGTGTGTTTCGGAACACGCCGCTTCACAGGTGTGGCAGCCAATACAGACCGTCGAGTCAGCAATTACAAAACGGTTCACCGGGTAGTCCTCAGGACAGTGTCATTTTTGACGACGGACGTGCCATATCGACACATCTCGACACGCAAGCATCAGGCCGTGTGCGGTTCGCTGGTAAGCGACTGCAGATTCACCGGCAAATTGTGCTCGACCGCGGAATAGAGGCCGTTGTAAACCGGCGCGATTTTTTCCAGATAGTGTTCAAGCACCTGGTGGCGATCGCGGGTGCTGACGTGGCCGTCAACCATGCCGTCGATCATCAGCTGCGCCTGTGCAATCCGCTGCCTGTCGCCGTCTTTGGTCTCGACGTGATACTCAATGATGTGGCTGTTAAAGGCATCGGCCAGGGTGACGTAAATCGTAAAGTGGCCAAACAGGATGAAGCACAAATCCTCTTGCGCCGCACAGCTCATCGCGTGGTGCAGATGGGCTTTTGACAGGGTGATGCCCTGAACCAGTGAGTTGCAGTAGAGGTGCCACTGCTCCTGTAATTGTTGATGGCGTTGCGCGATGTAATCCGCTTTTTCACTAAGTTCCCAAATAGTCATCTCAGGTATCCGGTTATTGGAGATAGCGGCTGTTAAGCAGATTTTGTGCCAGTTTTTATCCAATTGATAATTAACGATTTAAAAATAAAACAGACTGTCATAACGCGTGTGTCGACGTGTCATTTCGTCAGCGCCGTCATCGACACTCCCTTTCCTAAATCAGGCTGGCATCGTTATTGCATCACCGCCCCAAATCACCGAGGAGGCGTCATGCACGAAATCACCCTCTGCCAGCGAGCGCTGGAACTTATCGAACAGCAGGCAAAGCAGCACCACGCAAAACGCGTCACCGGCGTATGGCTCAAAGTCGGGGCGTTTTCCTGCGTCGAGCCAGGTGCCCTCACCTTTTGCTTTGAGCTGGTATGTCGCGACACGCTGGCAGAAGGCTGCAAGCTGCATCTCGAAGAGCAGCAGGCCGAATGCTGGTGCGAGACCTGCCAGCAGTACGTCACGTTGCTGTCATCGAAAGTGCGAAGCTGCCCGCAGTGTCAGAACACCGGGCTTCGCATCGTCGCGGACGACGGTTTGCAGATCCAGCGCCTCGAAATAGACCAGGAGTAAATCATGTGTAGTACCTGCGGTTGCGCCGAAGGCAACCTGTATATCGAAGGGGACGAGCATCGCCCCCACTCCGCGTTTCGCTCCGCACCCTTCTCTCCCGCCCCGCGCAAAGTGGCGGCACTGACCGGCATCACTTTTGCCCCGAAGCAGTCTGACGCGGGCGATCTGCACTACGGCCACGGCGAAGCGGGCACGCATGCGCCGGGCATGAGCCAGCGCAAAATGCTGGAGGTCGAAATCAACGTGCTGGATAAGAACAACCAGCTCGCCGCCCGCAACCGTGCGCGTTTCGCCGCTCGCCAGCAATTAGTGCTGAACCTGGTGTCCAGCCCCGGTTCCGGTAAAACCACGCTGCTGACGGAAACCCTTAAACGTCTGAATCACCGCGTCTCCTGCGCGGTAATCGAAGGCGATCAACAGACCGTTAATGACGCGGCGCGCATTCGTGAAACCGGCACCCCGGCCATTCAAGTGAATACCGGCAAAGGCTGTCACCTGGATGCGCAGATGATTGCCGACGCCGCGCCGCGTCTGCCTCTTGCCGATAACGGCATTCTGTTTATCGAAAACGTCGGCAACCTCGTCTGCCCGGCCAGTTTTGATCTCGGCGAACGGCATAAAGTGGCGGTGCTGTCGGTGACGGAGGGCGAGGACAAGCCGCTGAAATATCCGCATATGTTTGCCGCCGCCTCGCTGATGTTGCTTAACAAAGTCGACCTGCTGCCGTATCTCAATTTTGACGTTGAGAAGTGCCTGGCCTTTGCCCGGGAAGTGAACCCGGAGATTGAAATTTTGCTGGTTTCCGCCACCAAGGGCGACGGCATGGAGAGCTGGCTGGCCTGGCTGGAGAACGAACGATGTGCATAGGCGTTCCGGGACACATCCGCGATATCGACGGTAATCAGGCCAAAGTGGACGTCTGCGGCATACTGCGCGATGTCGATTTAACGCTGGTGGGCACTGTAGACGAAAACGGTGCCTCGCGCCTCGGCCAGTGGGTTCTGGTGCACGTCGGTTTTGCCATGAGCGTGATTAACGAAGCCGAGGCCCGTGACACCCTGGCGGCGCTGCAAAATATGTTTGAAGTGGAGCCAGACGTCAGCGCCCTGCTGTTTGGCGAGGAGCGATAAATCATGCGCTACGTTGATGAATATCGCGCGCCGGAACAGGTGATGCAGCTTATCGCGCACCTTAAAACGCGCGCTGCCCGGCTGGATTACACCGCAGAGCGACCGCTGCGCATCATGGAAGTGTGCGGCGGCCACACCCATGCGATCTTTAAATTCGGTCTCGATCAGCTCCTGCCCGATAACATTGAATTTATCCACGGCCCTGGCTGTCCGGTGTGCGTGCTGCCGATGGGCCGCATCGACAGCTGCATTGAGATTGCCCGCCAGCCGGACGTCATTTTTTGCACCTTTGGCGACGCGATGCGCGTGCCGGGGAAAAACGGTTCGCTGATGCAGGCCCGCGCACACGGCGCGGATGTGCGTATCGTCTACTCGCCGATGGATGCCCTGAAGCTGGCGGCAGAGAATCCGGCACGCAAAGTGGTCTTTTTCGGCCTGGGGTTTGAAACCACCATGCCCGCCACGGCCATCACCCTACAGCAGGCAAAAAAGCAGAATCTGACCAATTTTTTCTTTTTCTGTCAGCACATTACGCTTATCCCGACCCTGCGCAGCCTGCTGGACGAACCTGACAACGGGATCGATGCGTTTCTGGCACCGGGCCACGTCAGCATGGTGATAGGCACCGAGGCCTATGGGTTTATCGCCGCAGAGTATCATCGCCCATTAGTGGTGGCTGGATTCGAACCACTTGATCTACTACAAGGCGTGAACATGCTGGTTGAGCAGAAAATAGCAGCCCTGAGTTCGGTAGAAAATCAGTACCGCCGCGTGGTCCCCGATGCGGGCAACCGGCTGGCGCAGCAGGCCATCGCCGAAGTGTTTAGCGTCGAAGGCGACAGCGAATGGCGCGGACTGGGTTTAATCGCGCAGTCCGGCGTGCATCTGACCGCCGCGTATCAGGCATTCGACGCCGAAGCGCATTTCCGCCCGCAGCCGCAGCAGGTGTGCGACGATCCCCGTGCCCGCTGTGGGGCGGTGTTAACCGGCAAATGCAAACCGCATCAATGCCCGTTATTTGGCAACACCTGTAATCCGCAAACGGCATTTGGCGCGCTTATGGTCTCGTCCGAAGGGGCCTGCGCCGCGTGGTATCAGTACCGCAATCAGGAGTGTGAAGCATGAAGACGGTGGAAATGGCCCACGGCAGCGGCGGCCAGGCGATGCAGCAGCTGATTGGGCGGCTGTTTATGGCGGCCTTCGATAACCCCTGGCTGGCTGAGCAGGAAGATCAGGCGCGTATTGCGCTCTCCTCCCTCACCGCGCAGGGCGATCGGCTGGCGTTTTCCACCGACAGCTACGTCATCGACCCGCTGTTTTTCCCCGGCGGTGATATCGGCAAGCTGGCGGTGTGCGGCACGGCGAATGATGTGGCGGTAAGCGGGGCGATCCCACGCTATCTCTCCTGCGGCTTTATCCTCGAAGAGGGTCTGCCGATGGAAACGTTAACCACCGTCGTCAACAGCATGGCGCAGACCGCGCGCGACGCAGGCATCGCCATTGTCACTGGCGATACCAAAGTGGTGCAGCGCGGTGCGGCAGACAAACTGTTTATCAATACCGCAGGCATGGGCGCGATCCCGGCGGAGATCCACTGGGGGGCGCAGCAGCTTACCGTCGGTGATGTGCTGCTGGTGAGCGGAACGCTGGGCTGTCACGGCGCGACGATCCTGAATCTGCGCGAAGGGCTGGGGCTGGACGGCGAACTGCGCAGCGACTGCGCGGTGCTGACACCGCTTATCCAGACCTTGCGCAACTGCGCAGGCGTAAAAGCCCTGCGCGATGCCACGCGCGGCGGCGTAAATGCGGTAGCCCACGAGTTCGCCGCCGCCAGCGGCTGCGGCATTGAGCTGGTAGAAAGCCAACTGCCCGTCAAACCGGCGGTGCGCGGGCTGTGCGAACTGCTTGGCCTGGATCCGCTAAACTTTGCCAACGAAGGCAAACTGCTGATTGGCGTTGAACGCAGCGCAGCCGAAAACATACTGGCACAGCTGCGCAGCCATCCGCTGGGGCAGAACGCCGCGATCATTGGGGAGGTGGTGGAGCGCAAAGGGGTGCGACTGACCGGCCTGTATGGCATCAAGCGCACACTGGATTTACCACACTCAGAACCGTTACCCCGAATTTGCTAGAACCGCGCGAACAGCGGTCAGCACTGTTTCTTTTTTTTTGCCAGTTTCTTTGGAAGCGATATGTCGTATACACCGATGAGCGATCTTGGACAGCAAGGGCTGTTTGATATTACGCGTACACTTTTACAGCAGCCCGACCTGGGTTCACTGAGCGATGCCCTCACACGGCTGGTCAGGCAGTCTGCCCTCGCAGACAGCGCCGCGATTGTGCTCTGGAACAGCACCAGTCATCGCGCAAGCTACTATGCTACGCGCGATAACGGCAAGCCTGTCGAATATGAAGATGAAACGGTGCTGGCGCACGGCCCTGTGCGTCGTATTCTGTCGCGCCCGGACGCCCTGCACTGCAATTTCGACGAGTTTCGCCAAGCCTGGCCACGGCTTGCCGAAAGCCCGCTGTATGCGCCCTTCGGTCATTACTGTCTGCTGCCACTGGCGGTGGATGGGCGTATCTTTGGCGGCTGTGAGTTTATCCGTAACGCCGATCAGCCCTGGAGCGAGGCGGAGTACGAGCGCCTGCATACCTTTACGCAAATTGTCAGCGTGGTGGCGGAGCAGATCCACAGCCGGGTCACGGATAATGTCGACTACGATCTGCTGAGCCGCGAGCGTGATAATTTCCGCATTCTGGTCGCCATTACCAACGCGGTGCTCTCCCGGCTGGACATGGACGAGCTGGTGAGCGAAGTCGCTAAAGAGATCCATCACTACTTCAAAATAGACGCCATCAGCATCGTGCTGCGGGGTCATCGCAAGGGCAAACTGACGATTCATTCCACCCACTATCTGGATGAAACTAATCCGGCCCATGAGCAGAGCGAAGTTGACGAAGCCGGAACCTTGTCGGAACAGGTGTTTAAAAACAAAGAGATGCTGCTGCTCAATCTGAGCGAGCGCGACGAACTGGCCCCCTACGAGCGAATGCTGTTTAACTCCTGGGGCAACCAGATCCAGACCCTGTGCCTGCTGCCGCTGATGTCCGGCAACACCATGCTCGGCGTACTGAAACTGGCCCAGTGTGAAGAGCACATCTTTACCACCACCAACTTAAAGCTGCTGCGCCAGATTGCCGAGCGCATCGCCATCGCCCTCGATAATGCGCTGGCGTATCAGGAGATTCACCGCCTGAAAGAGCGGCTGGTGGATGAGAACCTGGCCCTGACGGAACAGCTGAACAATGTCGACAGCGAATTCGGCGAGATCATTGGCCGCAGCGACGCGATGTTCAGCGTGCTCAAGCAGGTGGAGATGGTGGCCCAGAGCGACAGCACGGTGCTGATCCTCGGCGAAACCGGCACCGGTAAAGAGCTGATCGCCCGCGCGATCCACAATCTGAGCAACCGCAACAGCCGCCGAATGGTGAAAATGAACTGCGCGGCGATGCCGGCAGGACTGCTCGAGAGCGATCTGTTTGGTCACGAACGCGGGGCGTTTACGGGCGCAAGTACCCAGCGCATCGGTCGTTTTGAACTGGCCGATAAAAGCTCGCTGTTCCTCGATGAAGTGGGCGATATGCCGCTGGAGTTGCAGCCAAAACTGCTGCGCGTGCTGCAGGAACAGGAGTTCGAACGCCTCGGCAGTAACAAACTGATCCAGACCGACGTGCGCCTGATCGCCGCCACTAACCGCGATCTGAAAAAGATGGTTGCCGATCGCGAGTTCCGTAACGATCTCTACTATCGTCTGAACGTGTTCCCGATTTGCCTGCCTCCCCTGCGCGAACGCCCGGACGACATTCCGCTGCTGGTCAAAGCCTTTACCGCCAAAATCGCCCGCCGGATGGGGCGCAATATCGACAGTATTCCGGCGGAAACCCTGCGCACGCTCTCCGCGATGGAGTGGCCGGGCAACGTCCGTGAGCTGGAAAACGTTATTGAGCGTGCGGTGCTGTTAACGCGCGGTAACGTGTTACAGCTCTCTCTGCCGGAGCTGATGGTTGCAGAAAATCCGCTGCCTGCGGCAGAACTTCCGCAGGAGGGTGAGGACGAATACCAGCTGATAGTCCGCATTCTTAAAGAGACCAACGGCGTGGTCGCCGGGCCGAAAGGTGCCGCGCAGCGCCTGGGGCTGAAGCGCACCACGCTGCTTTCACGCATGAAACGGCTGGGTATTGAAAAGGATATGCTGGTCTAGACGCAATATGCCGTGCCCGGCACGGCATCACTTCTTCGGACGATATTTTTCCGGCAGCTCTGGCACCGGGCGGCGATCGTCAATCAGATGACGAATCGTCAAAATCGGGTGACGCCACAGCATTCGCGGCCCTGCCCAGCGCATAATCTGCTTCATCTCTTCGCGTTTTGCGGGCTGGTAACAGTGCACCGGACACTGCTTGCAGGCGGGCTTCTCTTCACCAAACACGCATTTATCCAGACGTTTTTCCGCATAGGCTTTCAGCGCCTGATAATGCCCTGCCTCATGTGTGGCCGCCGGGCATTGCTGTTCATACAGCGCAATCATTTTCCCGATAGTCTCTTTTTCGCGGAAGAGGCGTTTTCCTGACATATCACGTTACCGGTTAATAAAGTGCATTTATAATACATTTTTATATCCCCTGTTTCAGCCCGATTTCATCATTTGCATTTCATTTTCTGAAGGCCGCTTCCAGTTTTAAACCGACTCCCGGCGCATTTTACTGGTATTTTATACAGGTAAATCTAAAGCCATCCTGGCCGCTGTTAAGGGAGTTTTTATGTCTGACATGATCATTGCTCAACCCCATCGCCATCTTAAAGTGGGCTACTTCAGAAAGCGTCACGAAGATCGGAAGACCAAAATTCCGAAGCGCTACAGCGTACACCCCGCCCTCAGTCTGAAAGGCGACTGGCTGGAACAGGCAGGATTTAAAACAAATTCGCAGGTGCGGGTGAGGGTCGAACACGGGAAATTGCTCATTGAGCTGATGGATGAAGCGGCGGCGTAAACTCGCGACTTTTTACTGCGCCACGCCATTTTTTCATGCGACAATAGAGGGAATTAACGAGCTGTGGGTCGCTCAAAACGCAACAATTTCAAAGAAATGGATATCATAACTCCATGAGCACAATCGACAATTTAACCGCGCATACCCCGATGATGCAGCAGTACCTGAAACTGAAAGCTCAGCATCCGGAAATTCTGCTGTTTTATCGTATGGGCGACTTTTACGAGCTTTTCTATGACGATGCCAAACGGGCGTCGCAGCTTCTCGACATCTCTCTGACCAAACGTGGCGCGTCAGCAGGTGAACCGATCCCGATGGCCGGGATCCCGCATCATGCAGTGGAAAACTATCTGGCGAAGCTGGTGAATCAGGGTGAATCCGTTGCCATCTGTGAACAGATAGGCGATCCGGCGACCTCCAAAGGCCCCGTTGAGCGCAAGGTTGTGCGCATCGTTACGCCGGGTACCATCAGCGACGAAGCGCTGTTGCAGGAGCGTCAGGATAACCTGCTCGCCGCCATCTGGCAGGACAGCAAAGGCTACGGCTATGCCACGCTGGATATTAGCTCCGGGCGTTTTCGCCTGAGCGAACCCGCCGACCGTGAAACCATGGCGGCAGAGCTGCAGCGCACCAATCCGGCGGAACTGCTTTACGCCGAAGATTTCGCCGAGATGGCCCTGATTGAAGGGCGTCGTGGTCTGCGCCGTCGCCCACTGTGGGAGTTCGAAATTGACACGGCTCGCCAGCAGTTAAATCTACAGTTTGGCACCCGCGACCTGATTGGCTTTGGTGTAGAGAACGCCCCGCGCGGTCTCTGCGCTGCAGGCTGCCTGCTGCAGTATGTGAAAGACACGCAGCGCACCACCCTGCCGCACATTCGCTCAATTACCATGGAGCGTCAGCAGGACAGCATCATCATGGATGCCGCTACGCGCCGTAATCTGGAGATCACTCAGAATCTGGCCGGTGGGGTTGAAAACACGCTCGCGGCGGTGCTCGACAGTACCGTCACGCCGATGGGCAGCCGTATGCTTAAACGCTGGCTGCATATGCCGGTGCGCGATACGGCCGTGCTGAAAAGCCGCCAGCAGACCATAGGCGCGCTGCAGGATCGCTTTACAGAATTACAGCCCGTGCTGCGCCAGGTGGGTGATCTGGAACGTATTCTGGCCCGTCTCGCGCTGCGCACTGCGCGTCCGCGCGATCTGGCCCGTATGCGCCACGCCTTCCAGCAGTTACCTGAACTGCGCGCGCAGCTGGCGGAAGTCGACAGCGTGCCGGTGCAAAAGCTGCGCGAAAGCATGGGTGAATTTACCGAGCTGCGCGAACTGCTGGAGCGCGCGGTTGTGGAAGCGCCGCCGGTGCTGGTTCGCGACGGCGGTGTGATTGCCCCGGGTTACAACGAAGAGCTGGACGAATGGCGCGCCCTGGCAGACGGGGCCACTGATTATCTGGATAAGCTTGAAATCCGCGAGCGCGAGCGTCTGGGCCTGGATACCCTGAAAGTCGGCTACAACGCGATTCACGGTTATTACATTCAAATCAGCCGTGGACAGAGTCACATGGCGCCGATTCACTACGTTCGTCGCCAGACGCTAAAGAATGCCGAACGCTACATCATTCCAGAGCTGAAAGAGTACGAAGACAAAGTTCTCACCTCCAAAGGCAAAGCCCTGGCATTGGAAAAGCAGCTTTATGAAGAGCTGTTCGACACGCTCCTGCCGCACCTGGCTGATATGCAGTTGAGCGCAAGCGCGCTTGCCGAGCTGGATGTGCTGGTGAACCTGGCGGAACGCGCTGATACGCTCAATTACACTTGTCCGACGTTCAGCGACAAACCGGGTATACGCATTGCCGAAGGGCGTCATCCGGTGGTTGAGCAGGTGCTCAACGAGCCGTTTATCGCCAACCCGCTGAACCTCTCTGCCCAGCGTCGCATGCTGATCATCACCGGCCCGAACATGGGCGGTAAAAGTACCTATATGCGTCAGACTGCGCTGATCGCCCTGCTGGCTTATATCGGCAGCTATGTTCCGGCGCAGAGCGTGGAGATCGGTCCTATCGATCGCATCTTCACCCGCGTGGGCGCGGCGGACGATCTGGCCAGTGGCCGCTCGACCTTCATGGTCGAGATGACCGAAACCGCCAACATTCTGCACAATGCGACGGAAAACAGCCTGGTGCTGATGGATGAGATCGGTCGCGGTACCTCTACCTACGATGGCCTTTCCCTTGCATGGGCGTGCGCTGAAAGTCTGGCGAATAAGATCAAAGCGCTGACCCTGTTTGCGACGCACTACTTTGAACTGACGCAACTGCCAGAGAAAATGGAGGGTGTCGCCAACGTTCATCTGGATGCGCTTGAGCACGGCGATACCATCGCTTTCATGCATACGGTGCAGGACGGAGCGGCCAGCAAGAGCTACGGCCTGGCCGTTGCCGCGCTGGCGGGCGTGCCAAAAGAGGTGATTAAACGCGCGCGCCAGAAACTCCGCGAGCTGGAAAGCCTGTCGCCGAACGCTGCTGCAACGCAGATTGACGGCTCACAGATGTCTTTGCTGACGCTGGCGGAAGAGACCTCACCGGCGCTCGAAGCGCTGGAGAATCTCGATCCAGACTCTCTGACGCCGCGTCAGGCGTTGGAGTGGATCTATCGCCTGAAGAATCTGGCGTAAATTATCTCAGGCAGCATTAACCGGCTCGGGTGCGCAGATAGTCGATAAACACGCGCACCTTAGCCGAGACATGCTGCGCATCGGGATAGACCGCATAAATGCCCTGCTGCGCAAAGGTGTAGTCGGGTAAGACGTGTATCAGACGCCCCTTTTCCAGTGCATTTTTTACCAGCCATTCTGGCAGCAATGCCACGCCCGCTCCCGCGAGCGCAAAGGCCATCAGCGCCTGAGCGCTGTCGGCAAACAGCCGCGCAGGGCGCGTGATCTCTAACAGCGCATTTTTTCCACAGGCATCCGTCACCTGCCAGCGTAATGGCGCAGTAAGGCGGTCATGAATCAGCCACTCGGCCCGCGCCAGTACGTCCAGCGAATCAACCGGGTGTTTAGCGAGCCATTCAGGGGCGGCTACGGGCATAATCGCGAAACGCGAAATCTGCGCGGCGTGATAGCGAGAGTCGGCCAGCGTCCCCAATCGAATGGCGACGTCAAAACGCTCTGCAATCAAATCGGCATGATGCGACGACGCAACGTGGCGTATCCGTAAATCCGGATGAAGCCGACTGAACTCCGCCAGAATCGGGATAATCACCTGCGCACCGTACTCCGGCGTGGAGGTGATTCGTAGCTCACCGCTCAGCCCAACGTGGCTGGCCCTGACTTCATCCTGCAAATTCTCCGCCGCTTTTAACAGCTCGACGCCACGCTGATAAAAGAGCGCGCCCGCTTCCGTGAGGGTGATTCTACGCGTAGAGCGCAGAAGTAACGTTACGCCCAGCTCATTCTCCAGCTGGCGAATATTAAAACTGACAACGGCTTTGGTTTGCCCAAGCGTAGTGGCCGCCGCGGTAAAACTGCCGGTATCCACCACCGCCACGAAAATCGTCATTCGTTGTAGATTGAGCATTGCTTAAAGCCATTACTGTCAAAATTATTTTGACAGTATATCGCCAGCGATGCCGTTTATCCCACGCTTTCTGGGAGATACATTACCGCTCCTTAACAGAGGGTAAATCATGACGTATCGCCATAAAGTCGCCATCGTGTTTCTGCTGGGCTTTTTTCTCGACCTCATCAATATGTTTATCGCCAGCGTCGCCTTCCCGGCGATGGCGGTGGAGCTAAACTCATCCGCCCCTGCGCTGGCATGGGTCAGTAATGGCTACATTGCAGGCATGACGCTGGTCATCCCTTTTAGCGCCCTTATCACCCGCAGGATTGGCGCAAAGCGCCTTTTTATTCTCTCTCTGACCCTGTTCTTTGCTGCGGCGTCCGCCGCCGGGCTGGCGGAGTCACTGAGCCATCTGATCTTCTGGCGGGTGCTTCAGGGAGCGGGTGGTGGTCTGTTGATCCCGGTTGGGCAGGCCCTGGCGTGGCAACAGTTTAAACCCCATGAGCGGGCCGGATTATCGACAGCGGTAATGCTGGTCGCCCTGCTCGCTCCCGCGAGTGCGCCGGCGCTGGGGGGAGTGCTTATTCAGTTCTTTAGCTGGCGATGGATCTTTTTTGCACCGCTGCCGCTTGCGGTCGTCACGCTGCTGCTGGCCTGCCTGTGGCTCAAAAACGACACCACGCCATCAGGGCCTGCTCGTTTACTGCATTTGCCGCTGCTGTCCGACCCGCTGCTGCGCTTCGCGATGCTGATCTATTTATGCGTACCGGGGATTTTCATTGGCGTGAACCTGGTCGGCCTGTTTTATCTGCAGAGTGTTGTGAAGATGACCCCGGCGGCAACGGGTGCGCTGATGCTCCCCTGGTCGCTCGCCTCGTTTATCGCCATTTCCACCACCGGCAAATATTTCAACCGTCTTGGCCCACGCCCTCTGATAATGACCGGCTGTCTGCTGCAGGCGGCGGGAATCGCGGGTTTATCAGTGGTATCAGCGACAACCCCTGAATACATCATCATCGCCCTCTTCGTACTGATGGGAGCTGGTGGCAGTCTGTGCAGCAGCACCGCTCAAAGCACCGCTTTTCTTAACGTAGCCTTTGACGAGATGCCGGACGCCAGCGCCCTGTGGAATATCAATCGCCAGCTGAGTTTCCTTCTGGGGGCTACGCTGCTGGCCGTGATGTTGAGCACTCTGCAACAGATTTTCACCCCCCTTCAGGCATGGCACGGGACATTCATTCTTGCAGGCCTCATCACGCTTGTACCGCTGTTTAGCGCGATCCGACTGAACAACCAGCAGGTACTTATCCACCTTCATAAGGAACCATCATGAATCTGTTTAAAGATGAAATCATCGACGCGCACATTGCCATTGAAAACTGGCTCGGCAAAAGCGAAGGCGATCACGACGCGCTAATGGCGCATTTCTGCGAGGGATTTACCATGGTGACACCGACCGGGGCATGCCTGGATTATCCTGCCCTGAGCGCGTTCTTTCTGGCACAGCGCGGCAGCCGTCCGGGGCTTTCCATTTTAGTCGACAATGTGGACGTGCTGGAGGCGTGGCCGCATGGCGCAGTGTTACGTTATCGCGAAGTACAACGTCAGCCTTCAGCGCCAACGACCCTGCGATGGTCAACCGTGGTATTACGTCAACAAGGGGATAGCGTGCTCTGGCGCCATCTTCACGAAACAGTCGAACGTTAGAAAAGAAAAAGGCCCGTCTCTCGACGGGCCTTTTTTGATGAAAAGGTGCTTATTCGCGGAACAGCGCTTCGATATTCAGCCCTTGTCCCTGCAGGATTTCACGCAGGCGACGCAAACCTTCTACCTGAATCTGACGAACACGTTCACGAGTCAGGCCAATCTCACGGCCAACATCTTCCAGTGTCGCAGCTTCATACCCCAGCAGACCGAAACGACGTGCCAGCACTTCACGCTGTTTGGCGTTCAGTTCGAACAGCCATTTGACGATGCTCTGTTTCATATCATCGTCTTGCGTGGTGTCTTCCGGGCCGTTGTCTTTTTCATCGGCCAGGATGTCCAGCAGCGCTTTTTCGGAATCGCCACCCAGCGGGGTGTCGACGGAGGTAATGCGCTCGTTAAGACGCAGCATACGGCTTACGTCATCAACCGGTTTATCGAGCTGCTCGGCAATCTCTTCCGCACTTGGCTCGTGATCCAGTTTATGGGACAACTCACGTGCAGTACGCAGATAGACGTTCAACTCTTTGACGATGTGAATCGGCAGGCGGATCGTACGGGTTTGGTTCATAATCGCCCGTTCGATAGTCTGACGAATCCACCAGGTCGCGTACGTAGAGAAACGGAACCCACGTTCTGGGTCAAACTTCTCAACGGCGCGGATCAGGCCCAGGTTGCCCTCTTCAATCAGATCCAGCAGTGCCAGACCACGATTGCTGTAACGACGAGCAATTTTCACCACCAGACGCAGGTTACTTTCGATCATGCGGCGGCGTGAGGCTACATCTCCACGCAATGCGCGACGCGCGAAATAGACTTCTTCTTCGGCCGTTAACAGTGGGGAATAACCAATCTCCCCAAGGTAAAGCTGAGTCGCGTCAAGCACACGCTGTGTGGCGCCCTGCGATAACAGCTCTTCTTCAGCTAAATCGTTATCACTGGGTTCCTCTTCAACCAAGGCTTTCTCATCAAAAGACTCGGCTCCGTTCTCATCAAATTCCGCATCTTCATTTAAATCATGAACTTTCAGCGTATTCTGACTCATAAGGTGGCTCCTACCCGTGATCCCTGAACGAGACACCCTGAAGTGGTATGTCCCGTCAAATTATCGCTGCGGTAAATATTGCAGCGGGTTTACGGATTTCCCCTTGTAACGAATTTCAAAATGCAAGCGTGTAGAACTGGTGCCGGTGCTACCCATGGTAGCGATTTTTTGCCCCGCCTTGATTTCTTGTTGTTCCCGGACCAGCATTGTATCGTTATGGGCGTAGGCACTCAGGTAATCATCGTTATGTTTGATGATAATAAGATTACCGTAACCGCGCAGAGCGTTACCGGCATATACAACGCGTCCATCTGCGGTCGCGATGATTGCCTGTCCCTTACTTCCTGCGATATCGATCCCTTTGTTTCCCCCCTCGGAGGAAGAGAAGTTCTCGATAACCTTGCCATCAGTCGGCCAGCGCCAGGTTGAAATTGGCGCACTGGCGGTTTGACTGCTGGCAGTCGGTACGGAAGAGCTAACCACAGGTGCCGTAACCGGTGCTGTGACGACAGTCGCAGACGGCTTATTATTCGGCAACATTTTGTTAGCACTCTGTTCACCTGAGTCTTCAGAATACGTAATTGTTGGTTGTGAAGCAACCACCGCGCTGGTATTTTGCGCAGGTTTCACACTATTGTTTTGCGCGGTGACATCCGCGGCTGAAACAGAGTTGCCTGGGGTCAGCGGCGTACCGGTCGCATTACCGACCTGCAGCGTCTGGCCGACTTCCAGGCCATACGGGGCTTGTACGTTGTTTCGCTGGGCGAGGTCACGGAAATCGTTCCCGGTGATCCACGCAATATAGAACAGCGTGTCGCCACGTTTTACGGTGTAGGTGCTGCCGCCCGTATAACTTCCTTTCGGAATGTTCCCATACTTGCGGTTATAGACTATGCGGCCATTCTCGGTCTGCACAGGTTGTTGCACTGGCTGAATCTGAGTTGGCTGCGTGATCGGCGTTTGAACAGGCTGGATCTGCGGAGTTTGCTGCGGTGCCGCAGTGCCCATTTTAGGCGGAGGCGTAATCAGCATTCCACCGGAAGTATTCCCCGAATTGCTGCTCCCGCCAACTGAGCTCACTGGCGCAGGGGGGTTATTAGAACTCGTGCAACCTGCCAGCCAAAGCGAAACCAATGACAATGCCGCGACACGGCTGATGGTGAATTTCGGGCTTCCCGCGCTCATTTATCCCCCAGGAATGTGTTAACTACCAGTGACTTAAAATTAACCGTGATGGCTCGAACCTTTTGCGCCACACCATACGCTGAATTTTTCCGAATAACCCTGGAAAATTCCGAGTATCAGGCAAGCTCTCCCTTAACAAGAGGCACAAAACGCACGGCTTCAACGGTATCGATAATGAACTCGCCGCCCCGTCGACAAACACGCTTCAGAAGCTGTTGTTCATCGCCCACCGGCAAAACGAGAATACCGCCATCATCCAGCTGCCCCAGAAGCGCGGCCGGGATCTCAAGCGGTGCTGCCGTCACGATAATGGCATCAAATGGCGCACGGGCCTGCCAGCCCTGCCAGCCATCGCCGTGACGAGTGGAAACGTTATGTAAATCGAGCTGTTTAAGGCGACGACGGGCGTGCCACTGCAAGCCTTTGATCCGCTCGACGGAGCAGACATGATGGACGAGATGGGCCAGAATCGCCGTCTGATACCCTGAACCGGTGCCGATTTCCAGCACCCGGGATTCCGGCGTCAGCTCCAGCAGCTCCGTCATACGCGCAACCATATACGGCTGTGAAATCGTCTGCCCTTGCCCAATCGGCAAAGCGACGTTTTCCCACGCTTTGTGTTCAAACGCCTCATCCACAAATTTCTCACGCGGAACCTGTGAGATTGCCTCAAGCACACGCTCGTCGGTGATGCCCTGAGTGCGTAATTGAGTCAGAAGAGCTTGTACACGTTTACTTACCATTGTGTGTTCACCCCGGCACGTTCCAGCCAGCCTGAGACCACATCTTGCGCGTTATAGGCGGTTAAATCTACGTGCAGCGGCGTAACGGACACATAGCCTGCATCCACCGCCGCAAAGTCCGTATCTGGCCCGGCGTCGCACTGCTCGCCAGGAGGACCAATCCAGTAAAGCGTATTTCCGCGCGGATCTTGCTGAGGGATCACCTGATCGGCTGGATGGCGACTGCCACAGCGCGTCACGCGAATACCTTTGATCTCGGCAAGGGGCAGATCCGGCACGTTGATATTCAGAATGCGACCGGTGCGCAGCGGCTCACGGCTGAGGGCGCGCAGGATCGAACAGGTGACGGCAGCGGCCGTCTCGTAATGGGTATAACCATTGAGCGAGACCGCCAGCGCAGGGAACCCGAGATGACGCCCCTCCATCGCTGCCGCAACCGTTCCGGAGTAGATCACGTCATCGCCCAAGTTTGGGCCAGCGTTGATGCCTGAGACCACCACGTCCGGGCGCGGGCGCATCAGGGCGTTAACGCCGAGGAAAACGCAGTCCGTTGGCGTCCCCATCTGCACCGCGATATCGCCGTTTTCATAAGTAAAAGTGCGAAGGGACGACTCCAGCGTTAATGAGTTGGAGGCACCGCTGCGGTTACGATCGGGAGCAACAACCTGCACCTCGGCAAACTCGCGAAGGTGTTTAGCCAGCGTCTGAATTCCAGGCGCATGGATCCCATCATCGTTACTCAGCAATATTCGCATAGTCACCCGACGTATTGATTAGTTCCCTGACAACACTGGTGGCAAAGCTCCCTGCCGGCAGCCAGAAACGTAACTCTACGGTTACGTCATCCCACCAGTTCCAGCTTAGCTGCTGCGGATAGAGCAGCATCGCGCGGCGTGCCGCTTCAACTTTCTCCCGCACCAGCAATGATTGTAATTCTGCCGCCTCTGCAACCGCCGCCTGCTCCGCGACCAGCGCGTCGCCCTGCGTTCCCCACTCTCCCGAGCCGGGCAGCGCGGCGGTAATCAGCAGCGTTTTATTCTCGACGCGTGCCTGCAGATCGGCCATCTCATCGCTTGTGGCGACGAACCAACTGCCGCGTCCCGCTAATTGTAGCGCATCGCCGACAACAACTTGATTCGCGTCCGTTTTTTTCAGTCGTTCGCTCACAATCTGATTAAACAACGCACTGCGGGCTGCCGACAACCAAAAACTGCGTTTATTCCTGTCGCGAACCGGGGCATTGCTCTGCGCCCAGCGCAGCGCGCCCTGCAAATTGCTGCCGCCAATCCCGAAACGCTGGGTACCGAAATAGTTCGGCACACCCTGCTCGTTGATGGCCGTCAGACGTTTTTCGACGTCATCACGGTCTGTGACTTCACGCAGCACCAGGGTAAACGTATTGCCCTGAAGCGCCCCCAGGCGCAGTTTGCGCTTGTGGCGGGCGTACTCCAGCACTTTACAGCCTTCAAGCTCAAATTTGCTTAAATCAGGCATCGCATTGCCCGGCACGCGCGCGCACAGCCACTGTTCCGTGACCGCGTGTTTGTCTTTTTGCCCCGCAAAGCTCACTTCGCGAGCATGAATCTTGAGGAATTTTGCCAGCGCATCGGCCACAAAACGGGTGTTGCAGCCGTTTTTCAGAATACGCACCAGAATATGCTCGCCTTCGCCGTCCGGCTCAAAGCCGAGATCTTCCACGACCACGAAATCTTCTGGGCTGGCTTTCAGCAGGCCATTTCCCTGTGGTTTGCCGTGCAGATACGTCAGGTTAGCAAAGTCGATCATTTGGCCGCCTTCACCAGCAGCGCCACAGCCTCACAGGCGATACCTTCGCCGCGACCGGTAAAGCCGAGCTTCTCGGTGGTGGTCGCTTTGACGTTAACGTCATCCATATGGCAGCCGAGATCTTCAGCGATAAAAACGCGCATCTGCGGAATGTGCGGCAGCATTTTTGGCGCCTGAGCGATGATCGTCACATCGACATTACCGAGGGTATAGCCCTTCGCCTGAATCCGGCGCCAGGCTTCACGCAGCAGCTCGCGGCTGTCCGCGCCTTTAAACGCCGGATCGGTGTCCGGGAACAGTTTACCGATATCGCCCAGCGCCGCCGCGCCGAGCAGAGCATCGGTTAAGGCATGCAGCGCAACATCGCCATCAGAGTGTGCGAGTAAGCCCTTCTCGAAGGGTATGCGTACGCCGCCAATGATAATCGGGCCAACGCCGCCAAAGGCGTGTACGTCAAAACCGTGTCCAATTCGCATTATGCCTTCTCCTGAGGGATCGTACGGGTAAGATAAAATTCCGCGAGCTGTAAGTCTTCCGGGCGCGTCACTTTTATATTATCAGCGCGCCCCTCAATCAGCTCAGGGTGAAAACCGCAATACTCCAGCGCCGAGGCTTCGTCGGTGATGGTGGCGCCTTCATCAAGGGCGCGGGTTAAACAGCTTTTGAGCAGTTCGCGGGGGAAAAACTGGGGGGTCAGCGCGTGCCATAAATCGACGCGCTCAACGGTATGAGCGATAGCTTGAACGCCCGGCTCTGCGCGCTTCATGGTGTCGCGCACGGGCGAGGCCAGAATGCCACCCGTGGCGCTGGTTTCGCTGAGCTTAAGCAGACGGGCCAGATCGTCCTGATGCAGGCAGGGGCGTGCAGCGTCGTGCACCAGCACCCACTCGGCATCACCCGCCGCGCGAAGGCCTGCAAGAACGGAGTCGGCGCGCTCTGTGCCACCATCAACGACGGTAATCTGTGGGTGATTTGCCAGCGGTAGATCGGCAAAACGGGCATCGCCCGGACTGATGGCGATCACGACGCGCGTCACCCGTGGGTGCGCCAGCAGCGCCGCGACGGAGTGTTCAAGGATCGTTTTATCGCCAATGGAAAGGTACTGCTTAGGACACTCTGTTTGCATGCGCCGACCGAAACCTGCTGCCGGTACCACAGCGCATACATCCGAAAAAGTCACTGCCATGTCGTAATCCTGGGCCTGATTATCGATTGTTTTGTGCTGAGCCCTGACTGCGTTTAGACGCATCCGGCACCAGACGATAAAAAGTTTCGCCCGGCTTAGTCATACTGAGTTCGTTGCGTGCGCGTTCCTCAATCGCTTCTTGCCCGCCATTGAGGTCGTCAATTTCGGCAAAGAGTTGATCGTTTCGCGCTTTGAGTTTTGCGTTTGTTGCCTGCTGTGCCGTGACGTCATCATTGACGCGGCTGTAGTCGTGAAGACCGTTCTTACCAAACCACAGCGAATACTGTAGCCAGACCAGCAAAGCCAGCAACAGCAGTGTTAATTTACCCATCCAGCCCCCTGAAAAACGGCATCATCATCCCATAACTTTCCGTTCGACTCTACTCTGGGGTTTTAATTATGTCGCAAGTTAGCCCATCAGCCATAAAAACAGCAGGCCGAAAATGATGACCACGGTGGCAATGGTGATAATGGTGCTGTAGAACAGGCGGCCATTCAGCAGCGAGTGCAGCGCAATGCCAACCACAACCGCGACGGGCATCAGCGCGAGAAAAAAAGGCCAGGTGTAGAGGAAGAAAAACAGCGTATTGCGGCCATAGATCAGAAACGGGATGCCGAGCGCCAGCAACCACGAGACGAAGCCGACCACGGCCCCAGGAAGTGACCAGGTCGTGTCGTCATCAGTCGATACGGTGTCCGACGTGGTGATAATGTAATTCTCACTGTTACGCATAGCAGATCCTGTGACCATGACACATCTTACGGGCAGCGAGCTATCCGTTCGATACCGTCTCAGGATCTGATAATATCGCCCTGTCTGAGCAGGTCTAATAATTGGCCTACTAAATTTGTTACCAATTGTTGACCTTCCAGGTGAATCTCTGGTGATTCAGGGGCTTCGTAAACCGAGTCAATGCCGGTGAAATTACGCAGCTCGCCCGCACGGGCCTTTTTATAAAGCCCTTTCGGATCGCGCGCTTCGCACACCGCAAGCGGCGTATCGACAAACACTTCGATAAACCGCTCGTGACCCACGCGCTCGCGCACCATCTGTCGCTCGGCGCGATGTGGCGAGATAAAGGCGGTTAATACCACCAGCCCTGCATCAGCCATCAGGCTCGCCACTTCCCCTACGCGGCGAATGTTCTCTTTACGATCGTCATCGCTAAATCCCAAATCGCTGCACAGGCCGTGGCGCACGTTGTCGCCATCGAGCAGATAGGTACTGACCCCCTGCTGATGCAGCGCCTCTTCCAGCGCTCCGGCCACGGTGGATTTACCGGAGCCAGACAGCCCGGTAAACCACAGCACAACCCCACGATGACCGTGGAGTTGTTCGCGCGCGGCAACGGTTACCGGATGAGGATGCCAGACGACGTTCTCATCGTGCTGCGCCATTATTTTCCTCCCAGCAAATCGCGTGCGCCCCAGTGCGGGAAGTGTTTGCGGACCAGCGCGTTCAGCTCCAGCTCAAAGGCGCTGAATTCAGAAGGCGCTGCGGTTGCCTGCTCGTGCGGCTCGCGCACCATCCCGGCACCCACGGTGACGTTAGTCAGTCTGTCGATAAAGATCAGGCCGCCCGTTACCGGGTTTTGCTGATATTTGTCGAGCACCAGCGGCTCATCAAATGTGAGATCCACCAGCCCAATGCCGTTCAGCGGCAATTCTGAAACCTGATGCTGCGCCAGATTGTTGATATCCACCTGATAGTGAATGCTATCGACGCGCGCACGGGTTTTCTTGCCCGCGATTTTGATGTCATAGCTTTGGCCCGCTGTCAGCGGTTGCTCCGCCATCCACACCACGTCCAGGGAGGCGCTTTGCACGGCCGGCACGCTCTCCTGCGCATCCAGCAGCAAATCACCGCGGCTAATATCAATCTCGTCCTTCAGTACCAGAGTCACCGCTTCGCCCGCGCCCGCTTCCGGCAAATCGCCGTCGAAGGTGACAATACGGGCAATGGTCGATTCCACACCGGAGGGCAGCGCTTTCACGCGCTGACCAACCTTCACTACGCCGGAGGCAATCGTCCCGGAGAAGCCACGGAAATCGAGGTTTGGACGGTTGACATATTGCACCGGGAAGCGCATCGGCTGGCTTTCCACGGGGCGTTGAATTTCGACGGTTTCCAGCACTTCCAGCAGCGTCGGGCCGCTGTACCACGGCATGTTCACGCTCTGGGAGGCCACGTTATCGCCCTCCAGCGCGGAGAGCGGCACAAAGCGAATATCCAGATTACCCGGCAGCTGCGCGGCGAAAGTCAGATAGCTCTGGCGGATCTCCTCGAATTTTTCTTCGCTGAAATTCACCAGATCCATTTTGTTGACTGCCACCACCAGGTGTTTGATGCCGAGCAGCGTGGAGATAAAGCTGTGGCGACGTGTCTGATCGAGCACGCCTTTGCGCGCGTCCATTAGCAGGATCGCCAGCTCACAGGTCGATGCGCCCGTGGCCATGTTACGGGTGTACTGCTCATGCCCTGGGGTATCGGCGATGATGAATTTGCGCTTCTCGGTAGAGAAATAGCGATACGCCACGTCGATGGTAATCCCCTGCTCGCGTTCAGCCTGCAGGCCATCCACCAGCAGCGCCAGATCGAGTTTTTCGCCCTGGGTGCCGTGACGTTTGCTGTCATTGTGCAGGGAGGAGAGCTGGTCTTCGTAAATCTGACGCGTGTCATGCAGCAGTCGGCCAATCAGGGTGCTTTTCCCGTCATCGACGCTGCCGCAGGTCAGAAAGCGCAGCAGGCTTTTGTGCTGCTGGGCGTGCAGGTAAGCTTCCACGCCGCCTTCATCAGCAATTTGTTGTGCAATAGTGGTGTTCATGGCGGCTCCTTAGAAATAACCCTGACGTTTCTTCAGCTCCATTGAGCCTGCCTGGTCGCGGTCAATCATGCGCCCCTGTCGCTCACTGGTGGTGGAGACCAGCATCTCTTCGATGATCTCCGGCAGCGTCTGCGCGTTTGATTCCACAGCGCCCGTCAACGGCCAGCAGCCCAGCGTACGGAAGCGGACCATCTGTTTTTTGATCACTTCGCCCGGCTGCAAATCGATACGATCGTCGTCGATCATCATCAGCATTCCGTCGCGTTCCAGCACCGGACGCTCTGCCGCCAGATACAGCGGAACGATTTCGATATTTTCCAGATAGATATACTGCCAGATATCCAGCTCGGTCCAGTTGGAGAGCGGGAAGACGCGGATGCTTTCGCCTTTATTAATCTGGCCGTTGTAGTTGTGCCACAGCTCCGGGCGCTGGTTTTTCGGGTCCCAGCGGTGGAAGCGGTCGCGGAAAGAATAGATACGCTCTTTGGCGCGGGATTTCTCTTCGTCACGGCGCGCGCCGCCGAAGGCCGCATCAAAACCGTATTTGTTCAGAGCCTGCTTCAGCCCTTCGGTTTTCATGATATCCGTGTGTTTCGCGCTGCCGTGCACGAACGGGTTGATGCCCATCGCCACCCCTTCCGGGTTTTTGTGCACCAGCAGTTCGCAGCCGTAGGCTTTGGCGGTGCGGTCGCGGAACTCGTACATTTCGCGGAATTTCCAGCCGGTATCCACGTGCAGCAGCGGGAACGGCAAAGTGCCCGGATAAAACGCTTTACGCGCCAGATGCAGCATGACGCTGGAATCTTTCCCGATCGAGTACATCATCACCGGGTTCGAAAATTCGGCAGCCACCTCGCGGATAATATGGATGCTTTCCGCTTCAAGTTGCCGCAGGTGGGTAAGTCGTTTTTGGTCCATAACCATTCCTTAAGCCAGATTCACCACAGAAGAGTTGAATCCCTCCTGCTGTTGGTTGTGTTGAAACCAGGCGAGCGTCTGATGCAGCTCCACCACCTCTCCCACCACAATCAGGGCGGGCATGGGGGCATTTTTCGCCAGGTTTGCAAGTTGTTGTAAGGTTCCGGTCGCGACGTGCTGGTCGGCGCGTGTCCCGCGTGAAATCACCGCCACCGGCGTCGCTTTATCGCGCCCATGACGAATCAACTGTTCGCTGATGTCAGCGGCTTTCAGGGTGCCCATGTAGATCGCCAGCGTCTGACGGCTTTGCGCCAGCTGGACCCAGTCAAACGGCACGCTGTCTGCTTTGTAGTGTCCGGTAACGAAGGTGACGCTCTGGGCATAGTCGCGGTGAGTGAGCGGGATACCGGCGTAGGCGGTGACCGCCGATGCCGCCGTGATACCCGGGACCACCTGAAACGGCACGCCCGCCTGCGCGGCTGCCTGCAACTCTTCGCCGCCGCGCCCGAAAATAAACGGGTCGCCGCCTTTGAGGCGTACCACGGATTTCCCGGCTTTCGCGGCATCAATCAGCATCTGATTGGTCTCATGCTGCGGCACTGAGTGTTCGCCCGCGCGTTTGCCGACGCAGATCTGCTCGGCATCGCGACGGATAAGCTCACGCACCTCGTCGCTTACCAGATGATCGTAAAAGACCACGTCGGCCTGCTGAATAACCTGCAGACCGCGCAGCGTCAGCAGCCCGGCGTCACCCGGCCCGGCACCGACTAAAATAATTTCGCCCTGCTGCTGATGTGAAGCGTGAAGGGAGTCCTCCAGCTCGCGTTTGGCAGCCTGTTCGTTTCCCGCTGCCATCAGGCTGGCAAAACGCCCGCGAAAGGCTTTCTCCCAAAAACGACGGCGATCGGCGGTAGTGGTACGGTACGCTTTCAGTCGTTCACGAAAGCCCCCCGCCACTTCAGCCATACGCCCGAGGCTTACAGGTAATAATGCTTCCAGCTTTTCTCGCAGCATGCGCGCCAGCACGGGCGCGTTGCCGCCGGATGAGATTGCAATCAGCAGCGGCGAACGGTCGACAATCGACGGGAAGATAAACGAGCACAAGGGCTGATCGTCCACCACGTTCACCAGCCGATGACGGGCATTGGCCGCCTCAAACACCCGACGGTTCAGCGTCGGATCATCCGTCGCCGCGATGGCCAGTACCACCTGATCAAGCAGTGACTCATCGAATTCTGACGCCGTAACACTCTGCACCTGCGCGCCGGCCCGCTGTAAAAAAGCGATTTTGCGATCGGCGATTTCGCCCGTCCCGACAACCAGCACCGGACGGTCTTTCAATAAAGCAAACAGCGGCAGATAGTCCACGATGCGGTAACTCGTCTCAACAACAGGAATAGTGGGACTATAGGGGGCGGCTTAGAGTGAATGAAATTACGAATTGGAATGAGTAGTTACTCAATGGAATAACGAGTTGAGAAAGCTAATATCAAAAAGTGCTTAACCTGCGAAATAACGGGCATTTAAGAGCAAATGAAATTGTGTAAGCGCCGTCACAGTTTCATACTAGGCAGGTTAAAATTTTGTTCGATTTTTTAAGGACTCACTATGTTTTGCGCAATGCGCCACCGTATCGCTGCCCTGGCGATCGGCGTTTGCTGTATCCTCCCGGCTCAGGCAACCACTCAACCTTTGGGTGAAATCGCATCCACTCAGGCGCGCCATATTGCCACGGTATTTCCAGGACGAATGACAGGCACGCCTGCAGAGATGCTGTCGGCAGACTATCTGCGCCAGCAGTTTGCACAGATGGGCTACCAGAACGACATTCGGGCCTTCCACAGCCGCTACATTTTTACGTCGCGCAATAACAGCAAAAACTGGCACAACGTGACCGGCAGTACGGTTATCGCGGCCCACGAAGGCAAATCGGCGCAGCAAATTATTATTATGGCGCATCTCGATACCTTCGCCCCCCAGAGCGATGCGGACATTGATAATAATCTCGGCGGCCTGACCCTTCAGGGTATCGACGATAATGCGGCAGGCCTTGGCGTGATGCTGGAGCTGGCCGAACGGATGAAAGATGTTCCGACCCAGTACGGGATTCGCTTTGTCGCCACCAGCGGCGAAGAGGAAGGCAAACTCGGGGCGGAGAACCTGCTCAACCGCATGAGCGCGGCGGAAAAGAAAAATACCCTGCTGGTGATCAATCTCGATAACCTGATCGTCGGCGATAAGCTCTATTTCAACAGCGGCAAAAGCACCCCCAACTCTGTACGCAAACTGACGCGCGACCGCGCGCTGGCCATTGCCCGCAGCCACGGTATTCTGGCGGCAGTCAATCCTGGGCGTAATCCGGCTTACCCCAAAGGCACCGGCTGCTGTAGCGACGGCGAAGTGTTTGATAAAGCGGGCATTCCCGTGCTGTACGTCGAGGCGACGAACTGGAACTTAGGGGACAAAAACGGATATCAGCAGCGCGCTAAATCGAAAGCCTTCCCGGATGGCACCAGCTGGCACGATGTGAGACTGGATAACCAGCAGCACATTGATAAAGTGCTGCCTCAACGCATTGAGCACCGCAGCCGTGACGTGGTGAAAGTGATGCTGCCGCTGGTGAAAGAGTTGACGAAAGCGGGTAAAGCGTAAACGGAAAGGTGAGAATGGGGGAAGAGGTCATGTACTGCCCCCTAATCTGGACAGAATAGCCGAGGCACTAAAGAAAGAGTCCATGTGGTGTACGGGCTCTTTTCGTTTCATGCCTGTCTAAAAAATCAATTCTGCAACCGTATCCTCCATTCCGCTGGTTGCTGACTTTTCTGCCTCAGCAATAACTTTGTTGGATTAACACCCTTCATACACTCTCCCGAGGATGTTATGTCTGAAAAGATTCATTTACCGCTGCTGGACGATCACAAGCCGTTACGATGAGGAGAAATAGTTGCAGGCGCTCGAAGCACGAAAACCGCCCCTATTTAAGCCATAAAACGTGTCGAATGTTTCAGGGCGTGCAGCGGACGTTGTCGGTAGATTGGTACAATAAATAGTGGGAGGCTTTTTAGTAATAATGCCAAATATTATCTGAAGTGAACGGGTACATTTAAAAGCAGTATAAATAGCAGTATCACTTTATTAAGCCCATTAATGTTAAATCAGAAGTCTGTAGTATCTTAAAAGCCCTGTCTGTAATGGTCAGGGCTTTTAAGATGACTGCCCTTTTGAATTGTAAATTTCCCCAACAGATTACTGACAAAAATAATCTTGCTTATCAAGTCATATGAGCCCACTATGCGTCATCGGTTTGGCATACAGACCTTATGAAAGCAGTTTTAGTAAAGCAGTCCTCATTTCAAGCGTGTTCCTTAGATACTCTTCTGCATGAGCCTTCTCCTAAGTGCCCAATAAGTCCTCATCTGCAAGCAGGCCATGTTTGCCACCACGTGTGGCTCAAGAAAATTTAAGGAAGTAAATATGTCTAATAAAATGACTGGTTTAGTAAAATGGTTTAACTCTGAAAAAGGCTTCGGCTTCATTTCGCCAGAAGACGGTAGCAAAGATGTATTCGTACATTTTTCTGCTATCCAGAGCAACGATTACAAAACACTAGATGAAGGGCAGAAGGTTGAGTTCTCAATTGAGAATGGTGCCAAAGGCCCTGCAGCTGCCAACGTTATCACGCTGTAATAGCTGATAATGACACGAATACTTACGACAGCGATGATGGCATCAGCCTGAGCAGATAAGTGAACGTGATAAAAAACCCGCCTTGAGCGGGTTTTTTTATGTTTCAGGCATAAGGGGGCGGCGGTAAAAGTGGGCTATGAGAGTGCGTCCCAGTTTAGCCGCGAGTACAGCAGGGAGTTTGGTGAGTCGCCGCAACGTGATATCAGACGCCTGCGGGGAGAAATAAGTCAGTAACAATCCCCCTCAGCAGCTATTTATAAGGATTCTGACGTCTCCTCTGCACGCAGTCATCCTTTACGGAATGCGTCTCGCAATAAAAAAAGCCCCTGCTCGTGACAAGCAGAGGCATATGACAGCGGACCGGTGAATCAGCCTTCGTGCAACCCGCACTCACGCTTAAGCCCAAAGAATCGTGTCTCTTCTTCCGCCATTCCAGGTTCCCATTTGCGGGTGGTGTGGGTGTCGCCCACCGACAGGTAGCCCTGATCCCACAAGGGATGGTATTTCAGCCCGTGCTGCTGCAGATACTGATAAACGGTGCGGTTATCCCAGTCGATAATCGGCAGGACTTTAAATACGCCACGCTGGATCCCAAGTACCGGCAGACTGGCCCGGCTGCCGGACTGTTCGCGGCGCAGGCCGGCAAACCAGGTTTTCGCATTCAGCTCGCTGAGCGCCCGATTCATCGGCTCGACTTTGTTGATCTCATTGTATTTCTCAATGCCCTCAACACCCTGCTCCCACAGTTTGCCGTAGCGCGCTTCCTGCCACGCTGCGCTCTGCTCCGCGCGATAGACCTTAAGATTCAGCTGGAGCTTATCCGTCAGCTCATCAATAAACTGATAGGTTTCCGGAAACAGATAGCCGGTATCGGTGAGGATCACCGGAATGTCCGGGCGGATCTGATTCACAAGATGCAAACTCACCGCCGCCTGAATGCCAAAGCTCGACGAGAGCACATAGTCGCCCGGCAAATTTTCCAGCGCCCACGCGACGCGGCCCTGCGCATCGCGTTTTTCAAGCATGGCGTTCGTTTCCGCCAGCGCCAGGATACGTTCCACTTTGGGCAGATCGTTTAGGGCGTTTAGATCGAGTCTGGACATAAGTTCCTCACTGTTTGCCTTGCCTCATGGCGCTTCGCTTATCAGGCGCGCGCCACCGGGCGATCAGGATTACTCCCAGAAATCTCGCGCTGGATCGAGCACCGGGCGAATAATGCCCGCGCGTACGGTAAAGTCGCCGAAGCCTTCACCCGCTTCGCGCTCTTTCGCCCAGCGTCCGACCAGTTCATCGATGGAATCGAGAATTTCCGGCTCGGTAATGTTTTCGCGATACATACGCGGAATGCGCGTCCCGCTGCGGTTCCCGCCAAGATGGACGTTGTAGCGGCCCGGCGCTTTACCTACCAGCCCCAGCTCTGCCAGCATCGCGCGGCCACAGCCGTTCGGGCAGCCCGTCACTCGCATCACAATGTGTTCGTCGCCGATGCCGTGTTTCTCCAGCACCGCTTCCACTTTGTCGGTGAAAGAGGGCAGGAAGCGTTCGGCCTCAGCCATCGCCAGCGGACAGGTCGGGAAGGAGACGCAGGCCATTGAGTTTTCACGCTGCGGTTTAACCGCATCCATCAACGTATGCTCGCGCGCCAGCTTCTCTATCTTCGCTTTCTGACTTTCCGGCACGCCGGCAATGATCAGGTTCTGGTTCGCGGTGATGCGGAACTCGCCTTTATGGATCTTAGCAATTTCCAGCAAACCGGTTTTCAGCGGACGGCCTGGATAATCCAGAATACGGCCATTCTCGATAAACAGCGTCAGGTGCCATTTATTGTCGATGCCTTTTACCCAGCCGATGCGATCGCCGCGACCGGTGAACTCATACGGGCGGATTGGCTCAAATTTGATCCCTGCGCGACGCTCCACTTCCGCTTTAAACGTCTCAACGCCGACGCGCTCAAGGGTGTATTTGGTCTTCGCGTTTTTACGATCCGTACGGTTACCCCAGTCGCGCTGGGTCGTGACTACCGCTTCCGCCACCGCCAGGGTGTGCTCCAGCGGCAGATAACCAAACTCGCTCGCCGTGCGGGCGTAGGTTTTCTTGTTGCCGTGCTCAATCGACAGACCACCGCCCACCAGCAGGTTAAAGCCCACCAGTTTTCCGTTCTCGGCAATCGCCACGAAGTTCATGTCGTTGGCGTGAAGATCGATATCGTTCTGCGGCGGGATCACCACGGTCGTTTTGAATTTACGTGGCAGATAGGTCTGGCCAAGGATCGGCTCCTCGTCGGTGGTCGCGACCTTTTCCTGATCGAGCCAGATCTCCGCATAGGCACGGGTGCGCGGCAGCAGATGCTCTGAGATCTTTTTCGCCCATTCGTAAGCTTCCGCATGCAGCTCAGACTCGAACGGGTTCGAGGTGCAAAGCACGTTACGGTTCATGTCGTTGGCGGTCGCCAGCGCATCCAGGCCCACGGAGTGCAGCATCTGGTGAACCGGCTTCACGTTCTTCTTCAGAATGCCGTGAAACTGGAAGGTCTGACGGTTGGTCAGACGAATGCTGCCGTAAATCGTGTTGTCATGGGCGAACTTATCAATGGCCTGCCACTGCCTGGTGGTGATGACCCCCCCCGGCAGGCGACAGCGCAGAAGCATCGCATGACGCGGCTCCAGCTTTTGCTCAGCACGTTCGGCGCGGATATCGCGGTCGTCCTGCTGGTACATGCCGTGGAAGCGGATCAGCAGGAAGTTGTCGCCGTTGAAACCGCCGGTCAGACCGTCATTTAAATCTTCGGCAATGGTGCCGCGCAGGTAGTTGCTCTCTACCTTCATGCGCTCGGCGTCCGTCAGTTTGCCTTCGACCACCAGTGGGCCAGGGTGTTTTTCGCTCATTAGTAGACATCTCGCTGATAACGGCGCTCTACGCGCAGCTCACTTAAAAATTCGTCCGCCGTTTCGGCATCCATACCACCGAATTCGGCAATCACTTCCAGCAAAGCCTGCTCGACGTCTTTCGCCATGCGATTTGCGTCGCCACAGACATAAAGATGGGCACCGTCATTGATCCAGCGCCACAGCTCTGCGCCCTGTTCGCGCAGTTTGTCTTGTACGTATATTTTTTGTTGCTGGTCACGGGACCAGGCCAGATCGATGCGGTTCAGCACGCCCTCTTTGACGTAACGTTGCCACTCAACCTGGTAAAGGAAATCTTCGGTAAAGTGCGGGTTGCCGAAGAACAGCCAGTTTTTGCCCGGCGCTTCATCTGCCGCGCGCTGCTGAAGGAAGGCGCGGAACGGGGCGATGCCGGTGCCAGGACCAATCATGATCACCGGCGTTTCCGGGTTGGCCGGGAGGCGGAAGTTGTCGTTGTGCTCGATGAACACCCGCACTTCGCCCTCTTCTTCCACACGATCGGCGAGGAAACTGGATGCCCCACCCGCACGGGCGCGGCCTTCGATTTCATAACGTACCGCGCCGACGGTGATGTGCACTTCGCTTTCCACTTCGGCCTGTGACGAGGCGATCGAGTAGAGGCGCGGCGTCAGCGGACGCAGCAGGCCGATGAGCGCCTCTGCATCCAGCTGCGCGGGCGCGAAACGCACCATATCCACAATCGGCGTGGTCGCGGCGTACTGCTGCAGTTTGGCTTTATCGCCCACTAATGGCAGCAGGGTTTCGCTGCGCGTCAGCGTGGCGTAGTTCTCAACGATATTGGCGGTATTGACCGTAAGTTCAAAGTGCCACTGCAGCGCCTCGGAGAGCGGCAGGGATTTGCCGTCCACGGTGACAGTTTCAGTGCCTTTCAGCCACAGCAGCTCCACCAGCTCTTTGACCAGCTGCGGATCGTTCTGATACCAGACGCCGAGCGCATCGCCGGGCTGGTAGCGTAAACCGGAATCACCCAGATCGATTTCGATGTGGCGCACGTCTTTTTCGGAGTCGCGGCCGGTGATTTTCTGGTTAACAGACAGGCTCGCCGTCAGCGGTTCTTCTTTGGTGTAAGGGCTGGTCAGTACCTGGTTCACCGCACCCGATGCCGTTGCAACGGCCTGCGCTGGGGAGTCTTTCGGCACGCGAGCTTTCAGCACTTCCACAATGCGTGCGCGCCATTCAGCGGCGGCAGGCTGGTATTCAACGTCAGCGTCGACGCGATCCAGCAGGCGCTCAGCGCCCAGTTCCGCGAGCTTATTGTCAAAATCTTTGCCGGACTGGCAGAAGAATTCGTACGAGGTATCGCCAAGGCCAAAGACGGCAAACGCGGTGCCATCGAGTTTTGGCGCTTTTTTCGAGAACAGGAATTTATGCAGCGCGACCGCTTCTTCGGCCGGTTCGCCTTCGCCCTGCGTGGAGGCAACCACAACCAACAGTTTTTCTGACGCGATTTGTTTGAATTTATAATCCCCGGCGTTGACCAGGTTCACGTTCAGTTGGGCGGCCAGCAGATCGTCGCGCAGTGCTTCCGCCACGCGCCGGGCGTTGCCGGTCTGCGAGGCAGAGATAAGTGTTATCGCCGGGATTTCAACGGCGGCAGGCGCTGCGGTGACAACAGCCCCAGGTTGTTGATTGAGCATCCCCCAGAAATAGCCGGAGACCCAGGCAAGCTGAACAGGTGAAAAATCGGTGGTGGCCGCCTGGAGGCGCGCCAGTTGCTCCTGGTTCAGGGGAAGCAAATTCGAAGGTGGGGCCTGTGTTGTCATGCGTTGTTATGTTCCAGTAGCAAAGCGGAATTTATGCAAAAAGACCAAACTAGAGATAAGGTTAACGGCGGGGATAATAACAATTAAAGAAGGGATGGAAATAATAAATAACCAAAAGAACTAACCGCTTTTAGTCATGGTTCTTAACATTAAAACCGATAAAGCAAGCCACTGAATTTCTTAAATTTAATGAGTATAAGCGATGAGAAAATCTCTCATCCGGGACAAGGGCCGTTTTAGTTAATGCTAAAAAAGGGTCTTTCCGGTACTATGCGGCGGTTTTTTCCGCATTCGTATTACTGAGAGCACATGATGTCCACCACACTGTTTAAAGATTTCATCTTCGAAGCCGCCCATCGCCTGCCGCACGTTCCTGAGGGACATAAATGCGGTCGTCTGCACGGACACTCGTTCATGGTGCGTCTTGAAATTACCGGTGAAGTCGATCCGCATACTGGCTGGATCATGGACTTTTCCGAGCTGAAAGCCGCCTTCAAGCCGACCTACGATCGTCTGGATCACTACTACCTGAACGAAATTCCGGGGCTTGAAAATCCAACCAGCGAAGTGCTGGCGAAATGGATCTGGGATCAGATGAAGCCGCTTGTCCCCCTGCTAAGCTCGGTGATGATCAAAGAGACCTGTACAGCGGGCTGCGTTTATCGCGGCGAATAAGACAAAAAAGCCCGGATATCCGGGCTTTTTTATATCAGGCAATATTCAGATACTTATGCGTTTGCATCGACAAACGCCAGTTACGCGCGATACAGGTTTCGATGCATAGCCGGGTGGCGTCCTCTTTCTGACTGATTGGCTGCAGGGCGATAATGCGCTGTTTTTCATCCGTCAGCGTCGCCAGCAGTTCATCCAGCGCTTCAATGTCACGCACGCGCCCTACCGGGTGTTTAATCTCATCCGCGCGCTCCAGCGCCTGAGAGAGCACGTCATATCCGCCACGCATATTCACTTTTGGCGATACGGTCACCCAGGTCGAGTGCGAGCATCTGACTTCATGGGTACCGCTGGTTTCGATCTGGCAGCTGTAGCCGTTCTTCTCCAGCAGCTCCGTGAGCGGCATTAAATCGTGGATGCAGGGTTCACCACCGGTAATCACGATGTGGCGCGCAGTCCAGCCCTGACGGCCAATGATCGCCAGCAGATCTTCGGCACTCCCGGCACCCCATTTATCGCTCTCTTTGGTTTTTGCCAGAATACTAAACAGCGACACTTCCCGATCTGCGAGTTTATCCCACGTATGTTTGGTATCACACCAGGCACAGCCGACCGGGCATCCCTGTAAACGAATAAAAATAGCAGGAACGCCGGTGAAGTAACCCTCGCCTTGCAGGGTCTGGAACATCTCGTTAATCGGGTACTGCATAGTCATCTCAGTTAAGGGGATAAACGTTAAGTATCGCAGATCCCCGCCTAAGTATCATGCCCGATCGGTGCTTTACGCCTCAATCGCCGCCACAAAGCGCGCCGTAATCTGCTGAGGACGGGTGATTGCACCACCTACCACCACGGTATGCGCGCCCAGGGCCAGGCATCGTGCGGCCCGTTCTGGCGTGTCGACATTCCCTTCGGCCACCACCGGCACCGTCACTGCCGCAAGGACGTCGCGTAAAAAGGCGCAGTCATTATCCGGCAGAGACTGACCTGCCGTCTGCGCCGTGTAGCCGTGAAGGGTGGTGCCCACGCAGTCGAAGCCCAAATCCTGCGCCGTTTTGGCCTCGGCAACGGTGGCGATATCCGCCATCAGCAGCAGAGAGGGATAACGCGCACGAATCTGTGCGACGAGATCGGCCAGCGTCTCTCCGTTCGGACGCGGGCGCGCGGTGGCGTCGAGGGCGATAATTTCCGGTGTCACCGTCATCAGTTCGTCGATCTCTTTCATGGTGGCGGTGATAAATACTTCGCTGTCCGGATAATCACGCTTAATGATGCCTATCACCGGTAAAGAGACGCTCGCCTGGATAGCCGCGATATCCACCACGCTGTTGGCGCGAATAGCGACTGCCCCTCCCTGCGCCGCCGCCAGCGCCATGCGAGACATGATAAACGGGCTGTGCAGCGGTTCATTTTCCAGTGCCTGACAGGAGACGATCAATTTGCCTTTCAATACATCCAGTATCGTTTTCATTACGCTAAACTCTCTTCGACTTCGTTTTTAATGATGGTAACGTGCGGACCGTAAATCACCTGAACGCCGTTCCCGCGCACAATCACCCCGCGCGCGCCGGTCGCTTTTAGCGCCGCTTCGTTGACCTTGCCGCCGTCCTTCACGGTGACGCGCAGACGCGTGGCGCAGCAATCCACCTCTTCCAGATTTTCCCGACCGCCTAATCCTGCAATCACCGCCGCTGCGCGTTCGCTTTGTGGAAGCGCACTCTCAACCACGGCCTCTTTCTCACGGCCCGGCGTGGCGAACCGGAAACGGTTAATCAGATACCGGAAGGTGAAGTAGTAGAGGAAGAACCACGGAACGCCGACCAGCGGGACGTACATCCAGTGGGTTTTGGCTTCGCCCTGCAGAACGCCAAACAGGATGAAATCGATAAAACCGCCCGAGAAGGTCTGCCCGATGGTGATGTGCAGAATATGGGCGATCATGAACGCCAGCCCATCAAAGAACGCATGGATGACGTATAACACCGGCGCGACAAACAGGAATGAGAACTCAATCGGCTCGGTGATCCCGGTCAGGAAGGAGGTCAACGCCGCCGAGAGCAGCAGCCCGGCCACGCGCTTTTTGTTCTCCGGTTTAGCCGTGTGGTACATCGCCAGACAGGCGCCCAGCAGGCCGAACATCATGGTGATAAAGCGCCCGGACATGAAGCGCGAGGTGCCGATATAAAACTGCTGGGTATTCGGATCGGCGAGCTGCGCAAAGAAGATGCGCTGCGTGCCTTCCACCAGCTGGCCATTGACGATTTCGCTCCCGCCCAGTGCGGTTGTCCAGAACGGCAGATAGAAGATATGGTGCAGACCAAAAGGGCCGAGCATGCGCAGGATAAAACCGTACAAAAACGTGCCGAGATAACCCGTCGCGTCCACCAGCCCGCCCAGTCCAAATATCATTTTCTGGAAATGAGGCCACACAACCGTCATCAGCGCGCCAACCACAATCGCCGCCAGCGAACTAATAATCGGCACAAAGCGGGAGCCGCCGAAGAAGCCGAGGAACTGCGGCAGAGCGATTTTATTAAAGCGATGGTGTAGCGTGCAGGTCACCAGGCCAATCACCACGCCGCCAAAGACGCCGGTTTCCAGCGTCTGGATCCCGAGCGTCATTCCCTGCCCCACCGCGCCGGGATTTTCATGGGCCAGTGTGCCGGTGAGGATCAGCAGCGCATTGATGGTGGCATTCATCACCAGGAATGCGAGGAGCGCCGCAAGCCCGGCGGTGCCTTTATCCGTTTTCGCCAGCCCGACCGCAACACCCACCGCAAACAGCACCGAGAGGTTGGCAAAGACAATCGATCCGGCGCTACTCATGATGGTAAAGATGGCCTGAAGCCAGCCGACATCCAGGAACGGATATGCCGTCAGCGTATTGGGGTTGGACAACGCCCCGCCAATTCCCAGCAGCAAGCCCGCCGCGGGCAATACCGCTATCGGCAGCATGAACGATTTACCGAACCGCTGCGCCTTTTCAAACCACGCCCCTGAAGAGGCACCACTAAACATCTGCATCATATTTTCACTTCCCCCGAGTAATGATGAAAATTTTTACCACATAAATTATATAAACCGAAAATTATCACCAAAGATCGGGAAGCGGATCATACTTTTTTAAAATGACTGGCATCTCTCCCCCGCTTTCCGCCACACTAGCCGCAGAGAAACGCATTAAGGATCTTGCATGTCAGAAAATGAAAATCTGCTGCTGAGGCTGCGCCAGAGCGTCTCGGGATACAGCCCCACTCAGCAAAAACTGGGAGAGTTCGTCTTAAACGATCCCGCGAAAGTGCTTTATCTGACGATCACCGAACTGGCGCGCGAAAGTGAAACCAGTGAGGCGAGCGTGACGCGCTTATGCCGCGCGCTGGGCTGTAAGGGATATACGGAATTCAAAATGGCGCTGGCGCTGGATGTACAGCGGATCCAGGCACCTGCCAGAAAAGGCGATGAGATCGACGAGGTGGTGGAAGAGTCGGTGCAGGCGCTGCGCGATACCGCCCAGTTGCTCGACAGAGAGGTGCTACTGAAGGCGGCGCAGGCGCTGCATCAGTCGCGGTCAGTCTACATTTATGGCGTCGCGGCCAGCGCCATCATCGGAGATTATCTGCACTACAAATTATTGCGGCTGGGGAAATCGGCGCAACTGTTCAGCGATATGCATCGGGCATCAATGAACGCGACGACGCTCACTCAGGACGATCTGGTGGTGGCGATTTCAAGTTCTGGTTCGACGCGTGACTTACTGCATGTGGTGAAGCTGGCGCGTAAGCGTGGAGCTAAAGTGCTGGCGCTGAGCAACACGCCGCGCAGCCCGCTGGCATCGATAAGCGAAATGCTGCTGGTGGCAGCGAAACCGGAAGGGCCGCTGAGTGCCGGGGCGTTAAATGCCAAAGTGGGTGTGATGCTGCTGGTGGAACTGCTGGCAACCAGTCTGATTACCCTCGACGATCACTATGGCGATGTCAGTCAGCAGACGGCCAGTGCCACCCTCCCCTTACTGCTGTAAATCAGACGTAAAAAACCACCTGCATAGCAGGTGGCATTGATAACGCCCCATAGGGGCGTACTAAGTCCAGACTCTGAGAGCCTTCCCTTCACACCTCTTTTAGTGGAAGCTGGC